>CAZPMN010000008.1:0-112848 GCA_964587835.1 uncultured bacterium | reverse complement strand
GATTAGTTCCCGTCGCTATGCGCTCTGCTTTCAAACGAAGCGATACTGCAATTCCTACCAGGAATGCCGCCGGCATTCCGATCCTGCAAGCCCGAAGGGCCATACTCCAATCTGCTTACTGCTTACCGCTTACCGCTTACCGCTTACCGCTTACTGCTTACTGCTCACTGCTTACTGCTTACTAATTCCCCCCCTCCCCCCGGATATTCTTCAGGAATCGGTCGAGGTCGGCCAGTTTCGAGGTCACCGGACAGCGGGGGAGAGCGGCGAAAAAGGTCCTTCCGTAAGAGCGGGTCTTCAACCGGGGATCGAGAATGGCGACGATCCCGTAGTCGTCCCGATGGCGCATCAACCGGCCGAAACCTTGCCGGAGCATAATCGCCGCCCGGGGAACCTGGTAATCCCGGAAGGGATCGCCGCCGGCGTCCCGGATGAAATCGATCCGGGCCTCGGTGACCGGATCGTCGGGGACGGCGAAGGGGAGCTTGGTGATGATCACGCATTTGAGGGTCTCTCCGGGGACATCCACCCCCTGCCAGAAGCTGGTGGTCCCGAAGAGGACCGAGCTCGGGCGGGAACGGAACTCCTCCAGGAGCCCGAAGCGTTCCATCTCCCCCTGCTTCAAGCAGCCGTATTCGGCCAGCGGGCCGGAGAGCCGGGAGTAAGCCTTCTCCAGCATCCGGTAACTGGTGAAGAGGGCGAAGACCCCGCCCCCGGAGAGGATGATCAACCTCCCGGTATCCTGGATCACCCGCTCCTCGTACTCTTCCCGCCGTCGCCCGGGATCGGGGATTTTCCCGTCGGCGTAGATCATCACCCGGCCGGGATAGTCGAAGGGCGAGGTGAGAATCAGTTCCCGGCAGTCCCCGATGCCGCAACGCCGGCGGAGATAGGCGAAATCCCCCCCGACGCTGAGGGTGGCCGAAGTGAGGATGATCGGGCCGTACTTCTCCCAGAGCGATTTCCCGAGAAATTCCCCGACCTCGACCGGGGCCATCTGGAGGGTCTGGCGCACCCGGCGTCCGGAACCTTCCCGGCCGTACCAGTAAACGTAGCCCGGATCCCCCATCTGTGTGATGGCGGACAGTTCCTCCCGCAGATCCCGGGTCCGGGAGAGATAGGTCTTCAGCTCCGCCTCCCCTTCCTCGTCGGTGATAGTATCCTCCAGGCCGGCCAGGCGGTCCTCCAGATCGGCCAGGGGCCCGGAGAGGATATCCTCGACAAAGCCCGGTTCTTTCAGGCGGACGGTGCGCAACGCGTCCGGCCAGCGTTCCTCCAGGGAGGAGAAAAACTCCCGGTTGAG
Organism: uncultured bacterium; assembly: GCA_964587835.1. Taxonomy (GTDB): domain Bacteria; phylum Auribacterota; class Erginobacteria; order Erginobacterales; family Erginobacteraceae; genus Erginobacter. The sequence continues at coordinate 111,545 of CAZPMN010000008.1, read as the reverse complement.
GTCGCCGAGACGCTCAATCAGGTTCCGCCATTTTTCCCGGCTTTCCTCGTCCTCGATCCGGGAGGGGATGAAGCCCTTGCCCGAGCGGGGACTGTAAAGGTAACCGAGCAGGTTGGGAAGCCGGTAGTTGGAGATCTCATATCCGAGGAAATCGGTGGCGATCTCCTCGATCAGGTGGGCCTCGTCGAAGACCACGGACCGGAACTGGGGGAGGATCGAGTTCCCGGCCCCCAGGTTGGCAAAGAAGAGGTGGTGGTTCATCACCAGGATATCTGCCTTCTCCCTCCGGGCCCGGGCCCGGAAGTAAAAACACTCTTCGAAGCAGGGGCAGAGCCGTCTCAGGCAGAAGTCGTGTTCCACCTCCACCGCCGACCAGACCTCGGGCCGGGGGAGAAAGCCGAGGTCGAGGCGGGAGCCGGTCGGGGTGGTCAGCGACCACTCCTCGATCTCCCCAAACTGTTTCGCCGCCGCCCGGCTGGTGAACATCCCCCGCTCGGAGGCCTTTCCCAGCCGGTAGAGGCAGAGGTAGTTGGCCGCCCCCAGACAGAGTTCGGCCCGGATCGGGGTCTGGAGCACCCCGGCCAGAAAGGGGATGTCCTTCTCGATCAGCTGGGTCTGGAGAGTCTTGGTCCCGGTGGAGACCGCCACTCTTCCCCCCTCTTGGCCTCGCCGGGCAAACGGGTAGAGGTAGGCCAGGCTCTTCCCCACCCCGGTCCCGGCCTCCACCAGCAGAGTGGACTTATCCCCGATCGCCTCCTCCACCGCCGCCGCCATCGCCTCCTGCTGGGGGCGATGGTCGTAGCGGGGATGAACTCTGGAGAGCGCTCCCTCCTCGGCGAAGAACCCCGCCGTTGGAGCTGTCTTCCCTTCTTTAGCTGTCTTTTCCGCCATCATGATCGAGATCTGTCACCCCTTCGGGGTGAAAGACCAAACCCCAACCGGTCCCCCAACCCAGGACCCCAAAGGGGTCCAACGTCATAGCCCGGGGCACTGCCCCGGGACAGAACCACGTTGCTCACAGCCAAAACGGACCCCAACGGGGTCCCACGTCATAGCCCGGGGCGCAGCCCCGGGGAAATACGCCGACAGCCCATAATTTGCTCCTGAACGGGGAGCCACATCATACTCCCCCTTTGCTGCTTTCCCCACCGGTCAAGTCTATGGTATGCTCCGATAAATTTACAGTCTATTTCATCTCCGATGACTCGCTGCCCTCCTTATCTCCTGAAGAAGATCCGCTTCGGCGGAGAGACCTTCCGCCTGAAACGGCGCCTCCGCGCGCTTGGGGTGGCCACGGTCTGCGAGCAGGCCCTCTGTCCCAATATCTCGGAGTGCTTTTCCGCCGGCGCGCTGACCTTTATGGCGATGGGCGAGATCTGCACCCGCGCCTGCCGCTTTTGCGGGGTCCGGAAGGGCAAACCCCTCCCCCTCGACCCGAAGGAACCGGAGAGGATCGCCGACGCCGCCCGCCAACTGCGCCTGAATTTCGTTGTCATTACCTCGGTCACCCGCGACGACCTCCCTGACGGCGGAGCCGCCCACCTGGCCGCCGTCATCCAGCGGGTGAAGGCGGAACTGCCGGCGGCCGGGGTGGAGATCCTAATCCCCGACTTCGGCGGCGACGCAGCCGCCCTGGAGACGGTCCTGGCCGCCGGACCGGACGTCCTCGGCCATAACCTGGAGACCGTCCGCCGCCTCTATCCGGAAGCGCGCCGGGGAAGCGACTACGACCGCAGCCTGCGCCTGCTTGGACGGGCCTCCGGGGGCGGCCGCCTGCCGGTCAAGTCGGGATTTATGGTTGGTCTGGGCGAGACCGAGGCGGAGATCGAGGAACTGATGGATGACATCTATGTCGCCGGGGCGCGAATGCTGACGATCGGCCACTATCTTCCCCCGTCCACCGGGCATCTTCCCCTGTCCAATCCCCGGCCGCCGGATAAGTTCGAGGAATACCGCCGCCAAGCACTGGACCGGGGCTTTCTCAGCGTCCGTTCCGGTGTCTTCGTCCGTAGTTCCCACCGGGCCCGGGAGCAGCTAGCGGACTTGCAAAAGTCCGGTAATCGTTTATAGTGATTGCAATGGAAATAATTCTGATCATCCTGGCAGCGGCCCTGCTGGCCACCCTGGTCTTTCTTGTCCTCCTCGCCCTCGGGCTGAGAGAAAAGACCGCCGCCGTGGAGGATCTCCGGGTCGAAAAGGCGCGGCTGGAAGCCGGCCTGGAGAACGAGAGAAAGGCGGCCGCCGAAAAGATCGCCCTGCTGGAGTCCGCCGAAGCCCGCCTGAAAACCGAGTTCGAGAACCTCGCCCACCGGATTTTCGAGGATCGGGGTCGGGAACTGGGCGAACAGAACCGCGAGCGGATCGGCGCGCTGCTGGCCCCCTTCCGGGAACAGCTGACCGCCTTCCGCAACCGCGTCGACGAAGTTCACCGGGACGAGACCGACCGCACCGCGCGGCTGATCGAGCAGGTCCGAAACCTGAGCGAGCTGAGCAACCGGGTCAGCGAGGAGGCCAACAGCCTGGCCCGGGCGATCAAGGGCGACGCCAAGGCCCAAGGCGACTGGGGGGAGCTGATCGTGGAGCGGATCTTCGAAGCCTCCGGGCTGGTCAAGGGCCGGGAGTACGACTCCCAGCCCGCCTTCCGAGACGAGAACGGCAACCTGAAACGGCCGGACTTCGTGGTCTTTCTCCCCGGGGAGAAGGCGGTGATCGTCGATTCCAAGGTTTCGCTGACCGCCTACGAGCGGTGGTGCGGGGCCGATGACCCCGAGGAGCAAAAGATCGAGCTCAAGGCCCACCTCGCTTCGGTCCGAGCCCACATCGAAGAACTCCGCGCCAAGGACTACACCGCGCTGCTCGGAAACCGAACCCTCGACTTCGTGGTGATGTGTATTCCTCTGGAACCGGCCTTCCAGGCCGCCGCCGGAAATGATCCCAACCTCCTCTACGACCTGGCCCGGACCAACGTCGTCATCACCGGCCCGGCCACACTGATGATCACCCTGAAGGTGATCGGCCAGATCTGGCGGAGGGAGAAGGAGAACCGCAACGCCGAGGCCATCGCCGACCACGCCGGACGGCTCTACGACCAGGTCGCGTTGGTCGCCGAGGCGATGGCCGAGGCGAAGAAACGCCTGGCCGCCGTGGGGGACTCCTTCGACCTGGCCCTCAACCGGCTCCGGGAGGGACGGGGCAACCTCCTCGGCCGGGTGGAGAAGCTCCGCCACCTCGGCGCCAAGGTAAAGAAGGAGATCCCGGCCGGACTCGCCCCAGAAGAGGAACCGGAAGGAGAAGGGGAAGAACCCGAAGAACCGGGCGAAGATGGGAAGGCGACTTAGTTGTCTGAAAATCGCTATTGGTCATCCTTAACCGGGCGCTCAATTTTAGGCTGCCTGAGACCCGACGCCCAGTGTCATTGCGAGACCCCCGAACGGAGTGAGGGGGACGAGGCAATCTCCCAAGACCAAACAGTGACAGGTTACGGCCCCTGGTAGAGATTGCTTCTCCGTCTGAAGCCGGATCGCAATGACCGCAACCGGAAAAACCTGCAGTATGCCGCGAGAATCAGTCGCCGCGGCCAAAGCAAACATCAATTAGCACCCCAACAGGGTGCCGCATCTTCTTGATAGACACCCGGCAATGAACCGAAGATATGATTTGGTGGTGATCGGGGCGGGGCCGGGGGGGTACCCGGCGGCCATCCGGGCCTCCCGGCTCGGCCTGAAGACGGCCATCGTCGAGAGGGAGTACCTGGGCGGGGTCTGCCTCAACGTCGGCTGCATCCCGACCAAGTCGCTGCTGCGCAACGCCGAGCTGGCCGCGATCGTCTCCCGGAGGGCGGAGGAGTTCGGCCTCGGGATCGGAAACCCGACCCTGGATTACAGCGCCGCCTTCAAAAGGAGCCGCCAGGTCTCCGAGCGGCTGGTCAAAGGGGTCAACCTCCTGCTGAAGAAGAGCGGGGCCGAGGTTTACCGGGGCCGGGCCGCCCTGGAGTCGCCCCGCCGGATCAGAATCGTATCGGAGGATGGGGAGACAACGGTCCTGGAGACGGAGAAGGTCATCGTCGCCACCGGTGCCCGGCCCCGAACCCTCCCCGGCCTGGAGACCGACGGAGAGAGGATCATCAGCTATGTCGAGGCCATCCTCTCCCCCGCTCTGCCGGAGGCGACGGTCATCGTCGGCGCCGGTCCGGTCGGTGTCGAGTTCGCCACCATCTGGAGCAGCTACGGGGTCGAGGTGACGCTCGTCGAGATCCTCGACCGGGTCCTCCCCGGCGAGGACCCGGAGGTCTCGACCGTGATCGAGCGGGCCCTGAAGAAGGAGGGAGTATCAGTCCATACCTCCAGCCGGGTGGTGCGGGCGGAGAGGTCCGGCGGAGGGGTCCGGGTCGTTCTCGCCACCCCCGCGGGCGAACTGGATCTCGAAGCCGGGCGCCTGCTGGCGGCGGCGGGCTTTCAGCCCAACACGGAGGGGCTGGGGCTGGAGAAGGCCGGGGTAAAGCTCTCGGGGAAAGACGGATCCATCGAGGTCAATGGGCGGATGGAGACCTCAGTCAAAGGCGTTTACGCCGCCGGGGACGTGACCGGAAAGCTGATGCTGGCCCACGCCGCCACCGCGATGGGGGTCGCCGCCGCCGAGGCCGCATCCGGCGACCAACCGAAGCCGATTGACTACCGGATGGTCCCCCGCGGCGTCTATTCCCGCCCCCAGGCGGCCTCCTTCGGACTGACCGAAGAGGAGGCCCGAAAGAACGGGCGAGCGGTGAAGATTGGAAAATTCCCCTTCCTCGCCAACGGCAAGGCCCTCGGCCTGGGCGAGCGGGAGGGTTTCGTCAAGATCATCGCCGAGGAGGAGACCGGGAAGATCCTCGGGGCGAACCTGGTGGGCGCCGAGGTCACCGAACTCCTCGGCGAGCTGACCCTGGCCCAGAGGGCCGGGCTGACCCTGGAAGATATCGCCGCCAACATCCACGGACACCCCACCCTCTCGGAAGTCCTGGCCGAAGCCGCCGCCGCGGCGCTCGGCCGCGCGATCCACATTTAAATTCCGCGCGACGGACCGCCGGGGCCTTTCCCAAGTTCGACCTCACACACCGGGTGGTCGAAGACCAAAAGGCAACAGTTGCGCCCCGCCTGAAGAGGGTTAAAACTCCAGGGTAAAATCCAAAGCCCGGCTCGAGTAACGCACGGCCAGCCGGGCACCGGAGAGTTCCAGCCGCCGGCGGTGGGGACTGAGGAACCGTTCCCCCAGCCGGTAGATCGGACGGGTGAATTCCACTCGCACGAGGAGGGCCGGCCCGCCCCCGCCGGCCCGAACCGTCAAGCCGATCGACGCCGCTCCTTCTTCGGCCAGTTCTTCCAGAAGACGTTTCAGGGCATCGAGGAACCGCCACCGCGCGATTTGGACCGGGACCGCGTCGGCCTCCAGCCTGACTCCGATCTCCACCCCCCGGAAGACCGGGACCAGGGAGAGCGAGCCGATGAGATAATCCAGAAACCCGTCAGGATCATCGGGGATCTCCTCTAGCGACAATCCCGAGCCGAGGACCCGCCGCATCCCGGCGGCCAGTGCCGCCGCCAGTTCGTTGAGGTCGGCTTCCGTCCTCTCCTCCGCCGGCCGGAGACCCCGGGAGGCATTGATGAAATCATTCAGCAGCGTCCGGGTCAGCCGCAGGAGCGAAGGGTCGAGCACCTTGGCCAGCCCCTCGGATTCGAGCAGGAGGGCGATCCGGCGGATGAGCTGGATCGACTTGTGGGCGATCTCGACCTCGATGACCTCCCCGGACCGGAAACTTTCCTGGAAATTCCGGAAGTCAAGCATAAGCTGGGAGACCCGTTCCGAGTCCAGGATGCGGGCGATCGCCTCCGCGGCGGCCGCCTCCTCGAGCCGGTCGAGCCGCCCGGCCAGGTCTTCGAGCCGGCCGTGGATCAGCCGGAAAGCGTCCCCCAGTTCCTCAAAGAGTTCCCGGGCATAAGCGGATATGTACTTCACCCGGCCGTGGTCGGCAATCTCGATCTCCGGGAGAGCGCCGGCTTCTTCCAGGATCCGCCGCAGGATCACCGTGACTTGCTCCCCGGAAACCGGCCGCCCGTGGCCCGGGAAACAGACCTGGATCCCGCCGCCGGCTATCAGGGCGAGCAGCCCCTGCACCGACCTGACCAGGTCATCCCGGTTCCACCCCGGCGCTCCGGCGATCAGGGGGGAGACCGCCGCCAGGACATCCCCGATGAAGAGGGCGGAGCCGAGGCGGTAGCAGACAGAGTCCGGACTGTGCCCGGGGACGGCGTAAGCTTTTACGGCGTCCGGCGGGTTCAGGGGGATCGTCTCGGAGAGGAGCGCCGGGCCGGCCGGGTCCGGTGCCGGCGGCGAAACAAAGAGGGGGAGGTCGGCCGAGAAGGGAAGCAGGGTGTAGCCCAAAATCTCCGCATGGGTCAGGCGATGGTCCGCCGCCCGGAGGGAGGCCGCTCCCGCCGAGTGGATGGCTACCTTCAGTCCGGGCAGCTTCCTCCAGGGACCGTCCCTGATCACCTCCAGCGCGTGGTCGGCGTGGCAGTGGGTGAGCAGAACGTACACCGGCCGCGGCTTCTCCCGGAGCAGGTCCTCAACCAGGGGGAACAATGCCCCCGTCTGTTCCGGCGAACCTCCCGGGTCGATTACCGCGATGCTTCGGTCCGTGCGGATCAGGTAGGAGTTGCAGGACAGTACGTGCGGCTTGCGGAGATAGGCGTAGAGCTCCGCGGAAGGGACCCCGGGGATCGGCTGCCACTCCGGGGTTGGGGCCTTTTCCCTGCTCTCTGGATTGGGAGACAAAATGAAGCTGCTCCCGGAGGCGCGAACGCTTACAGCCGGTAGGCCATAATCCACCTCCTGGATTGAGTGCCGGGCGATTCAAACCCGGCCGATGGTTAGGGCAATGCTAATCTACAAACCGGCTGAATACCATCATATTCCTGATCCAGGAATACTCTCCCCGGGCGGTGCCGCCGGTGGGCCGTGACCGCCCGGCGCAGGAACAATCAATGCCCGGATTACCGGCGGCGGGACCAGGAGGAAGAGGCGTACCTCTCCTCCGCCAGGCGGCGGACTGAGGCGGTCATCTCCGGCGAAAGGCCAAAAGGGGAGACCGGGAAATTTTCCTCCAGGCAGTCCCGGAAGCGTTCCAGGACCTCATCCCGGGTCAGGGCAACGAAGTCGCCGATCGCCACGCTGGACCCGCCGGGCGGGGTGGGGGTAGTCAGGTAACGCCCGATCTTCAGCCGGGTGTCATCGAGGGGGAGAGAGCCGTGCTGGAGAAAGTAGCCGCGCTTGAGGGCGGAGGCGGAGCCGGCGATCTTGAGGCCGGTGGTAACCTCGACCAGCTCGTAGGCACCGGGGGCGGCGAAGCAGTCAGCGAAGGGGGTGTAGGGGCCGGGGGAGCGGGCGGCGGTCTCGATCCCCAGCGAGCGGTAGAGGAGCGAGAGGAGATCGGAGCAGAAAGTGAAGAGCTCCGCACGGGAAACCCCGCCGGCGGACCGGTGAGGCAGAGCGATACAGTAAGTGACCTCGTTCCAGTGGAGCACCCCTCCTCCCCCGGTCATCCGTCGTACCCAGCCGACCCCGTCGCGGGCGAGGGCGGGAAGATCGAGGTCGGAGACCGGCTGGTGGTAGCCGATGGTGATGGTGGGCGGTTCCCAACCGTAGAATCGGAGAAGACACTCGTCCGTTCTCGCGGACGATTCCTCCCCCAGGATCTGGTCGATCGCCATGTTGACCGGACCCGGATGAAAACCGTCAATTAACAGGTTGATCTTCTTCATATCCCGCCGCCGGATGGTCCGGCCGGTAAAATTATTTGGCTTCCCCACGGGGATGATTCTATACTCACCCCCCTGATGGAGGAACCGGAATATGAACAAGAAGCGGCAAGGGAAACCGTCTGAAGTCAGCCTGGAATTTCTCCGGACACATCCCCTCTTCGGGGGACTCAGCGATCGGGCACTAACCGGGGTGCGCAAGCTTTTGCAAACGCGACGGTATCCGAAGGGAGCCGACATCGTCCGGGAAGGCGACGGCGGAGGCAACCTCTACTTGATCTGGCAGGGTTCGGCCGAGGTCTGGAAGAAGGATCCCAATAATTCCCGGCGGGCTCCGTACCGCCTGGCCCTGCTCCGGGAGGGAGACAGTTTCGGGGAGATGGAATTGATCGACGCCCAACCCGCCGTGGCCACGGTCAGGGCCCGGGAAGAATCCGTTATCCTGCTCCTGAACAATATGGACCTTTACCGGCTGGGAAAGTCCGCTCCGAAAACCTTTACTTTGATCATCATGAACCTGGCCCGGGAGATCAGCCGCCGGCTGCGGGTGATGGACGGGCTGGCCGCCCAATCCTTCTTCCGCAAGTACCCGCCTTCCTCCTGACCGGCCGGCGGGGCGGGACCGGGATCCGACGGGACGCCCCGGAGACGGGATCTTTCCCGGAATTTGCGGCCTGGATTAAGCGACGCACGACCACAGCGGATATCCGCAGCCTGAATCAATGTCCTCGCCCTCTTACAGACTCAAGGTAACCGGCGCCCTGGCCATCGCCCTGGTTATGGTGGTCCTCGCCGTGGTGGCGGCGAAAGCACTGCTCCCGCCGCCGGCGAATTGCCTGCGGGACGCCCGGAACCCCTACCGATTCCGCGACTGGAAGAATTACCTGGACGCCATCGGGGATTCCGGGGAGGCCGGGGTGGTGGCGGTGATCTCGGATTCCCAGGGCTACGCGGGGGAACACCTCTCCTGGCGGAGCTACCCCGCCCGGCTGGAACACCTGCTCAATGAACGCCAGACCGGCGGGCACAAGCGCTGGGAGGTGGTGAATTTTTCCATCGACGGTGTCACCCCAATGGAATATATGGCGCTGGCCAGCCGGCTGCGGGAGGAATCCCCAACCTGGGTAATCTCCATCTCGGGAAGCGCCGACTACCACGGGGACAATTTCACCCGGGGATTTTCCTTCTCCCGTAGCGATCTGCCCAACCTGCTCACCGAATGGCGCCGAGCCCGGCGCCTGCCCCTCTCCTTCTGGAAACGCCACGGGCGGGTGGAAGACACCCTGACGGCGGCGGTGGCGGACCGCTGGCCCCTGTTGCCGTTTCGCGATTTTCTCTGGTCCTGGCTGGACGAGCGGTATCCCGGAATCCAGAAGGTCTTTTACGCGCCGCTGACGACCTACCGGTACTGGGAACTGACCGGCAAACCCCGGACGGAGAAAATCCCCGATCCGCTGCCGGCCGCCGGCGAAGACGGCCTGGACCTGACCTATGACCAGCGTTCCACGATCATGCTGGAGGAGTTCATCGCCCAGCTGGCGCGAATCCCCGCCCGGCACCACCTGGTGGCGGCCTGCCCGCTGAGGGATGATTTCGCCGGGCAGGAGGCCGGACGGTGGATCACGCGGTTCCGGCGGGACCTGCGGAAGCTTTCCCGGAAACACGGACTCGAGTCCTGGGATATGACGGACGCCCTGCCGCCGGAAGACTTCGTCTCCAGCAACCACCTGAGCAGCCGGGGACATTGGCGAATGGCCCAGTTGCTGGCGGACCGCATCGCGGCGGCGATGGAGAAATAAGGGATGCTCTTCGCCACTTACACCTTCGCCGTCTTCCTGGCCGTGGTCTGGATTCTCCACCTCTGGCTGCCCCAGCGGGGCCGGCAGCTGCTGCTTCTGGCGGCCAGTTACGTCTTCTACTGTTGGGAGACCCCCTTCTACGGCCTGTTGATCGCCACCTCCACCATCCTCGACTACGTGGTGGGCCGGGCGCTGGAACGGGTGGAGAATCCGCGGGGAAGAAAAGGACTGCTTCTCTGCAGCCTGGCGGGCAACCTCGGACTGCTCGGGTTCTTCAAGTACGGCGACTTCCTGGCGGATAATTTCGTCGGGCTCGGCCGAATCCTGGGTTTCCAGGGCAGCTGGGAACCGCTGGGGTTCCTCCTCCCGGTGGGGATCTCCTTCTATACCTTCCAGACGATGAGTTACGCTATCGATGTCTACCGGCGTCAGTTCAAGGCCGAGCGCGACCTCGGAGTCTTCGCGCTTTACGTCTGTTTCTTCCCTCAACTGGTGGCCGGCCCCATCGAGCGCGCCTACCATCTCCTGCCCCAGCTGAAGACCCGGCACCCCGTCCTGCTCAGCAACCTGGTGGCGGGGGGAAAACGCATCCTAACCGGACTGTTTCTGAAACTGGTGGTGGCGGATCGCCTGGGCATCCTGGTCGATTCGGTCTTCGCCGCCCCGGGCCGGCATTCCACCCTGGCCACCTGGATGTCGATCGTCGCCTTCGGCGGACAGATCTACTTCGACTTCGCCAGCTACGCCACCATCGCCATCGGGACGGCCCGGCTCTTCGGGGTGCGCCTTTCGGAGAACTTCAACCGGCCGCTGGTCTCAGTCTCGATCGCCGAGTTCTGGAACCGCTGGCATATGACCCTGACCCGCTGGTTCCACGACTACGTCTTCGGCCCCCTGGGCGGTTTCCGCAAGGGCGGCGGACGCGCTATCCTCAACGCCGCCATCGTACTCGGACTCTGCGGCCTCTGGCACGGGGCGCGCTGGAACTTCGTCTTCTGGGGGATCTACAACGCAGTGCTGCTCTCGCTCTATTACGTCTGGAAGTTCCACCGGCGGAGACGGCGGGGGAGGCGACGGCCCCGGCGGGGGTCCTTTACCTGGAAGATCGCTCTCTCCGTTGCCGTGACCTTCTTCTTCAACATCGTCGGACTGGTCTTCTTCCGCAGCGCCGACGCCGTCACCATCGGCAGGATATTTCGAGCCTGTGCCGGGCAGCAACGGGGGGAGGTGATCCCCGCCAACTGGACCCTGTGGGGATACGGGCTGATTATCCTGGTCTGGCTGGTTGTCGAGAGCGCCCAGGAATACGGCGGGCTCAACGAGAAGTGGGCGCGCCTGCCCTGGCCCCTAAGGGCGGCCGGATGGGGGTTGCTGGCGGTCGCCACCTACCTGCTGGCCGTCAACCACCAGGCCCCCTACATCTACTTCCAGTTTTAGTCCCGCCGCGCGGATTCCGCGGCGGGGCAGCGATCTAAAGCCGGGCGAGAGAGGGGAGACTACCGGGTGGCCTCGGTCAGGGCCTGGTCGAGGATAGCGATCCCGGCCCTGACCTCGTCCTCGGTCATCGTATGGACCGGGGCGAGGCGGATGGAGCTCTTTCCGGCCCCAAGGATCAGCAGACCCTTCTTGAAGGCCAGCTCGATCAGCCGGTTGCGCCGGGCGGTGGCCGGCTCTTTGGTCTCGCGCGACTCCACCAGCTCGATCCCGATCATCGTCCCCAGCATCCGCAAGTCCCCGATCAGCTCGTGCTTCTCCTGGAGTTCGTGCATCCCGGCCTGGAGCCACTGTCCGACCTGCCGGGCTTTTTCCGTGAAACCCTGATTCTCGTAGAGGTCGAGGACCGCCAGGGCCCCGGCCAAAACCACCGGGTTGCCGCCCAGGGTATTCTCGTGGGTGTTCAGATCCCACTCCATCAGCTCGGACCGGGTAACGGTGATCCCCATCGGCAGACCAGCGGCAATCGCCTTGGAGACGCAGAGGATATCCGGCTCAAGCCCGAAATACTCGCTGGCCAGGAAGTATCCGGTCTTGCCGAAGGCGGTCTGGACCTCGTCCACCATCAGCAGGATACCGTTCTCCCGGCAGACCTCCTGGACCCCCTGGAGAAATTCCTTCGGCGGGATGATGAAGCCGCCAGCTCCCTGGAGCGGCTCGACGATTATGAAGGCGCAGTCCTCCTTGGGGACGACCCGGTCGAGGACATTATCCTTCAGATATTGGAGACACTCCAGATTGCAGCCGGGGTACTGCTGTTTAAAGGGGCAACGGTAACAGTAAGCGTAGGGGGCGAAGGCCACGGCGGGCATCATCGAGGCGAGGTAATGCCGCCGGGAGACCGGGGAGTTGGTGGTCAGGGCCAGCGACCCCATAAACCGGCCGTGGAAGGCCCCGAGAAAGGCGATCGCACCCGCCCGGCCGGTGTTGTACTTCGCCACCTTGATCCCGCACTCGATGCTCTCGGCCCCGCTGTTAGAAAAGAAGGCCCGCTTGGGAAAGTCACCCGGGCAGAGTTTGACGAACCGCTCGGCGTACTCGACCTGGGGAAGGGTGAGGTAATCGCAGGAATTGGCGTGGATCAGTTCGGCCGCCTGGTCCTGAACCGCCTTGACCACGGAGTCCTCGGTATGGCCCATCACCGAGACGGCGATCCCGGACCCGAAATCGAGGAAGACATTGCCGTCCACGTCCTCCACATAGGGGCCGTGGGCTCGCCGGGCCACCAGATCCGAGGTTCGGCTGAGGCTGGTGCTCAGCGCCGTGTTGTCCCGCTCGATCCATTGCCGGGCCTTTGGACCCGGGGGATCGGCGACAATCTTGATTCCGGTGTAATTGATGGACATAACTTTTCTCCCGGTTGCTGGTTTCTTCGAGACTTCCCGCTTGGATTCAACCCGATTGATTTCCCGATAATCTCAAGTTACTACCCTGGCCATAGGTTAGTTTACACTTCCGCAGCGATGGAATACGCGCAATACCGGTAATGTAGAAAGTCATTGTCATTGCGAGCCCCAATTTATCGGGGCGAAGCAATCTCTTCTCCAGAAACAAGTTGAGATTGCTTCGCTCCGCTCGCAATGACCTGGCAGTACAGTTGGTTCTGAATGGCGATGCTATAACCGTTCCCCCACTCTCCCCCTTATTGAATATCCAATAGCCAACAAGGAATTTTCAATTTCCAAGGTCCGGGCCGGTAACCCCGCCTGCCTTCTTCATTGGATATTCCTTGTTGGATATTGGCTATTCGGAGTCTTCCTCAGAGCAGGATCCTCGCATCCAGGGCCCGGGCCCCGTCGGGGCCGGCCAGAACGGGGTTGAGATCGATCTCCTTCACTTCCTCCAGTTCGACGGACAGGCGGGAGAGACCGGTGATAATCGCAATGAGCGAATCCAGGTCACAGGGTTTCGCCCCCCGGGCCCCAGCCAGGAGGGGATAGCCCTTGATCGAACCGACCAGACGCCGGGCGTCCTCCCGAGAGACCGGGGCGATCTCGAAGGCGACATCCTTGAGAATCTCGACAAAGATGCCGCCCAGCCCGAACATCACCGCCGGACCGAACTGGGGATCCCGGACCATTCCGGCGATCACCTCAACCCCCTCCGTCGCCATCGGCGTAATCAGCATACCCTCGATCCGCGCGCCGGCGACCGCCCGGGTTACGGAGGCGTTAATAGCGGCAAAGGCCTCAGCGGCCGCGGCGGGGGAACCTATCCCCAGTTTGACGCCGCCGGAATCCGACTTGTGAATCACGTCCGGGGAGACCACCTTCAGGGCCACCGGAAAACCGACCTCAGCCGCCATTTTCCCGGCCTCCTCGGCGGACCGGGCCAGCCGGTGTTCCAGAACCGGGATCCCGTACTCGGTCAGAACGGCGTAAGCCTCCGGCTCCAGGAGCGACCGGCGAGCGCGGCGGGCGGAGGCTATGATCTCCCGGGCCTTCATCGCAGCGCGGCTCGGCAGGCCTCTTCCCCGGCCAGGAAGGCCTTCTCGTTCAGCTCCTTGAACTTCGGCTTGAAGGAGCCGGCGATCACGTCGAGGAGGATCTGGCGATCGAAAGTAATCAGGCCGGTGCCGTAGGCCGCACCCAGCATCACGATGTTCATCGACCGGGGGTTGCCGATCTCCCCGGCGATCTTCGTTCCCTCGACCACCGCCACTTTCCCCGCCAGGCCTCTGAGGATTTCCTCGATCTCCCCGATGGGGGGATATTCGGCGTTCCCGGTGGAGACGTCGACCGGGTAGACCGGGGCCGGGTTGAGAACCACCACCCCTTGAGGGGAGGCAAACTTCTGGCCGATCCGCAGGCCTTCCAGGGGTTCCTGGGCGACGACGATGTCGGCCGACCGCTCCCGGATCAGGGGACCGTAGACGTCGCCGATCCGGACGTGGGAACTGACTTTTCCCCCCCGCATCGCCGCCCCGAAAGTCTCGCCGACCCGGGCCCGCTCGCCGGCGTTGATCGCCGCCTCGGCCAGGATGTGAGAGGCTCGCACCGAGCCCTGGCCGCCAACTCCGCAGATCATTACGTTTAGTTCCATTTTCTCTTCTCCTGCTGGTATATTTTCAATATATGTTACGTAACGCAGCCCTTCAGGGCCGCCTCATCAGCTCGTAGCGCAGGGCTTCAGCCCTGCCCGAATTGGCAGCCCTGAAGGGCTGCGCTACCAGCCATTCTCACGTCATTCACTCCGTCACGATCGCGTTGACCGGGCAGACCTGGGAACAGATCCCGCAGTCGACGCAGAGCAGGGGATCGATCCCGGCCTTCTTTGCCTTGGGGTCGAAGAGGGTGGCCGGACAGCCGACCCGGACGCAGGCCTGGCAGCCGATGCAGGTCTCGGTGACCACGTGGGTCTTCGGCTCCTTCGCCCCCTCCCGCCGGATCACCTGGAGCATACACTCACCGGTCAGGATCACCACCGCGAACCCGGGAAAGTCGACCGCCTCCTGGATGACGGCGGCGGCCTCGTCCAGGTTGTAGGCGCTGGCGGTCTTGAGGCACTTCACCGACATCGCCTTGCAGACAGCGGCGATGTCCAGGCTCTCGATCTTCGCCCCCATCCCGTCCACCCGGGACCGGGGACTGGGCTGGTGGCCGGTCATACAGGTCCAGGAGTTGTCGAGGACGAGGAAGGTGATGTCGGTGTTGTAGAGCGAGGCGTCGGCGACCGCCGGCAGGCAGGCGTGGAAGAAGGTGGAGTCGCCGGCCACCGCGGTGACTTTCTTGGTGGAATCCCCGGCCAGGGCGCGGCGCTCCCCGATCGCCTGGCCGATCCCCGAACCCATCACATAGGTGGTGTCGAGGATCTCATAAGGGGAGCTGACCGGGTACTTCTTCGTGGCCTCACCGCTCGGGGTGATCACCTGGGCGGCCAGGCCGTACCCCCCCTGCTCGTAGCAGCCGATGTCGCCGTTGACGATCACCAACTCCTGCTTGATTTTCTTCATCACCTGGACCAGGGCGGTGTAGCTCCCTATGTGCGGGCAGCCGGCGCAGAGCGCCGAGGAACGGGGGACGGTCAGTTCTTCGGCCCGCTTCAGGGAGGCGGGGTCCAAATTCACCTCGGGGATCTTTGCCCCCAGGAGGCCGGCAACCGCCTTCATCACCAGATCGGGGTTGAGCTCGTTGAAGGCCGGGAGCACCGGCTTCGAGCCCCGGCCGACGATCTCCCTGGCCAGGCCGAGGTCGGAGGTCAGCTCCTTGAGCGCGGTCTCCAGCATCGGGTTGCCTTCCTCGACCACCAGGATCGAGTCGGCGGCCTCCAGGATCTTCTTCATCTTCTCCCGCGGGGGTGGGAAAACGAAGCCGATCTCGAGGACGCTGCAGGCCCCCTTCTTTTTCAGGGCGGTCAGGGCGTCATTGACATAGGATGTCCCCATCCCGGAGGAGACCACGGCCCGCCGGCTTTCCGGGTTAAGCTGGAGACGGTTGAAGGGCGAGTTCTCGGACTCGGCCAGGAAAGCCGGGTATTGCTCTTTCAGCCATCCGTGGCGGCCGGCGGCGCCGCCGGGAGGGCCGTAAACCGCCCAGCGGAAGGGGGATTCCCAGTGCTTGTTCCAGCCAACTTCCAGGGGAGCTTCCCCGATCCCCCCCAGGACCACGTCCCCGGAGGCGTGGGAGAGACGGGTAACCGAGCGCAGAAAGACCGGCATCTCGAGCTTCTCGGAGAGAGCGAAGGCGGCGGCGGCCATATCCTTGGCCTGCTGCTGGTCCTTCGGCTCCAGGCAGGGCATCTCGGCGTACTGGGCCAGGACCCGGGTGTCCTGCTCGGTGGAAGAGTAATGGGCCCCGGGATCATCGGCAACCACGATCACCAGTCCGCCCCGGGTCCCGGTGTAGGGGAGGGTGGCGAAGGTATCCATCGCGACGTTGAGGCCCGCGTTCTTCATCATCACCAGGGTCCGGGCCCCGGTCAGGGCCGCCCCGGAGGCGACGTCGATGGCCACCTTCTCGTTCAGGGACCACTCGAAGTAAAATCCCAGCTCCCCCGCCAGCTCGCCCAGGACCTCGCCCACCTCGCTCGAGGGGGTGCCCGGGTAGCCGACCCCGACCTTGATCCCGGCCTCGACCGCCCCCCGGGCGATCGCCTCATTGCCCATCAGCAGGGTCTTCAGTCCCGCCTCATCTCTCCCAACTTTGTTCATTCCACTCCTCCTTGAAGGTTTTGACCGGAATTCTGCTGTTGTTATCCCCTACCTCACCCCCGGTTTGTTGACGGGATAACAGGATTAACTGGATATGTCAAAAGCAGAGAAGATGATCAGATTCGAAAATCTTAAAACCAGCAAAGCGAAAACCCTATCCCTTTATCCTTTTTTATCCTGTTATCCTGTCAAAAAATATCCTGTTATCCTGTCTAAAATCATTTCTGTCCCGTCAGGATGGAGCGGGCGGCGCGGGCGGCCCTTTCCGGGGTGGGGAAAGTCGGGATACCGGCGCCGTTGAGCTTGGGGAACTCGACCGCCTCCACCTCTCCCCCGCCGATGTAGCAGGCGATGATCGGTCGCTCCACCATCTCCTGCAACTTCAGGCAGTTCTCGGTCGCCCGGGGGATGGGGTCGCCGAAGATCAGCAGGTAGAGATCGATCCCCGGCTCGGTCTCGGCCAGGGCCTCGACCGCCTCCCGGTAGCGCTCGGCCGGGGTATCCCCGGTCAGGTCGAGCGGGTTGCCGACCACGCAGTGGGGGGGGAGGACCTCGGCCAGACGCTGGCGGGAGAATTCGGAGAGCGGGGCGACGTCGAGACCCTGTTCCTCGAGGACGTCGACGGCCACGATCCCGCTCCCCCCGGAGGAGGTGATGACCTGGACTCGACGTCCGGGACGCTTCTCCCGGGCGGCCAGGACCTTGGCGCAGTCGTAGAGTTCGTCGATCGTCTCCACCTTCTCGAAACCGACCTTGCGCAGGGCGGCGTCGAAGATCTCGCCCCGCCCGGCGATCGACTTGGTGTGGGACTCGGCCGCCTTCCTCCCCCGTTCGGTCCTACCCCCCTTCAGGACCAGGACCGGCTTCTTCTTCCCCGCCCGCGCTCCCACCTCGAGAAACTTCCGGCCGTCCCGGACCCCTTCCAGGTAGACGGCGATGGCGGCGGTGTGGGGATCGGCGCTGAAGAAGTCAATCAGGTCCGACTCGTCGATGTCGCAGCGGTTGCCCAGCGCCACTAACCCGGCAATTCCCATTCCCTCCTTCTCCGCCCGGTCGGCCAGGGCGGCGGCGATCGTCCCACTCTGACAGATTAAGGCCAGACCACCCTTTCTCCTGACCAGGGGCCAGCTCAAGCAGAGTTGGTTGGCCGGATAGTTGATCCCCTGGCAGTTGGGGCCGATAATCCCCACCCCGGCCGCGCGGGCGGCGGAGACCAGGGCCGCTTCCAGTTCATCGTTGCCGATCTCGCGGAATCCCCCCGAGATCACCACCGCGTTCTTCACCCCCACCCGGCCCGCCTCCTCGATGACCCCAGGGGCGAGCCGTCCGGGGACGATCACCCCGATCAGGTCGATCGGTTCCCCGACATCGCTCAGCGACGGGTAGGCCTTCAGGCCGAGGATCTCGTCGGCTTTGGGGTTGATCGGGTAGATCGGGCCGGAGTAGCCCATATTGATCAGGTTGTTGAGGATCTCGTAACCGAGTTTCTCGGGGTTGGCCGACGCTCCCACCACCGCCACCGAACGGGCGTTGAAGAGGGGGTTGAGATCGCGCGGCTGGTTGCTGGTCCTGGGGGCTTCCACGATGTTCCTCCGTAAGGGCAAAGAGCAGGGGCAAAGCGCATAGCGCATAGCGCAAAGTGCCCCGGCGCTATGCTCTCTGCGCTCTGCGCCTTTTGGGTTTTTCTTGAACCTCTCGTCGGTTTGGGGTAGGTACTATAGGGGAATAATCTCAATCTGCCAACTCTTTATCACTAAAATCCAAGGAGTCCGGAATGAGCGAATTATCGAGAACCGTCTTCCACGACCGACATGTGCAACTGGGGGCGAAGATGGTGGATTTTGCCGGCTGGGAGATGCCGATCCAGTACCCCGGCGGGATCGTCCAGGAGCATCTAGCCACCCGGCGGGAGGCCGGTCTCTTCGACGTTTCGCATATGGGCCGTTTTGCCGTCCGCGGAACCGGCGCGCTGCCCTTTCTCCAGCACGTCCTGACCAATAACGGGGCCGCGCTCGAGGTCGGGCAGAGCCAGTACACCATCATCCCCAACCAAACGGGGGGAGCAATCGACGACGCCTACCTCTACCGCTTTGTTGAGGACGAATACCTGCTGGTGGTCAATGCCGCCAACCGCGAAAAGGACTGGAAACATTTCCAGTCCATCCTCCCCGACTTCCTGGAGGCCGAGCTGACCGACCGGACGGAAGAGTTGGCGATGGTCAGCCTCCAGGGACCCCGAGCCAAGGATATCCTCTCCTCCCTACTCGAGGCCGGGGACCTTCCCGAGCCGGCCCGCAACTCCCTCTCTTCGGTGACGATCGGCGGGACGAAAATCCTCATCGCCCGGACCGGCTACACCGGCGAACCGCTTTGTTTCGAGCTCTTCATCCCCCGGCCGGGCGCGGGCGGGATCTGGGATCTCCTGCTGGAAAAAGGCGCCGTCCCGATCGGGCTGGGGGCCCGGGACACCCTCCGGCTGGAGGCGGGGCTTCCCCTCTACGGCCATGAGTTCGGCACCAATCCGGAAGGAAAGGAGATCCCGATCTTCGCCGTCGGACTGGCCAACGTGGCGGTCAGCTTCTCCCCCCTCAAGGGCGATTTCATCGGGAGGGAGGCTCTCCGCCGGCAGTGGGAAGCCCGGCGGCTGATCCGGAAGGAAGGCGACTTCTCGCGAATCGCCGATCTCCCCCGTTTCATCCGCCCGGTAGCGGTGACCGGAAGGGGGATCGCCCGCCCAGGGAATCCGGTATTCCGGGGGGAGAACCCGGTCGGATTCGTCACCAGCGGGACGGCCGTGCCGAAGTGGAAGTGGGAGGGAGAGGGCCTGGAGAGCCGCCTGGTCGATGAGAAGGAAACTCGGGCGATCGGGCTCGCCCTGGTCGACAGCGACCTGCGCAAGGGGGACGAGATCGAGATCGAGAGCCGGGGAAAACGGATCGCCGCCGTGATCGTCCCCTACCATATGCGGAGTGAGGCGCCGCCCTTCGCTCGGCCGATTCGGTACGACCACCTCGTTGCGGAAAAAAAAACTGAGGTCACCGCCGGCGGCAAGAAAAAAGCTAAAGATCTGATAGCGGAAGCGATCGCCAACACCGTCTGGCGGCAGCGGGAATGCGTCAACCTCATCCCCTCGGAGATGACAGAGTCCCCCCTGGTCCGCCTGCTCACGGTGATGGACCCTTCCGGTCGCTACGCCGAGCACAAGGCGATGAAGGCCTTTGAAGAGGCCGAAATTTTCTACTACCAGGGGGCGGAGTTCATCGGCCGGGTGGAGGAACTTTTGGAAGCGGAGTTGAGGATCTTTCTCGGCTGCCGCGAGGTGGAAACCCGGCTGATCAGCGGACAGATGGCCAACACCGCTCTCTTCTCGGCGATGGTCCACCGGATTAACTTCGGCGACCGCAAGAGCGAACCGCGGCGGATGAGCCGGGTGATGAACCACCACATCATTCGGGGCGGACACCTGAGCTCCCAGCCGATGGGGGCGCTCAGGGACTATGTGGCCCGAGATCCGATAGCCGAAGCGCCGGCGGTGGTCAACTTTCCGGTTCTTCCCGACAACCCCTACCAAATCGACGTAAGAGCCTGCCGGGAACTGATTTCCGATTACCAGCCGGAATTGATCATCCTCGGCAAGTCGGTTATCCTCTACCGGGAACCGGTGGCCGAGATCCGGCGGATGGTCGACGAACTCTCGCCGGAATCGGTGATTATGTACGATATGGCCCACGTCCTCGGGCTGGTTGGACCCCATTTCCAGGAACCCTTCCCGGAGGGGGCCGACTTCGTCACCGGTTCCACCCACAAGACCTTCTTCGGCACCCAGCGGGGCATCGTCGCCGCCGACTACACCCGGGATGACTACCGCTGGCCGCTCTGGGAGGCGGTCCAGAGCCGGACCTTCCCCGGCTCGGTCAGCAACCATCACCTGGGGACGATGCTCGGCCTGCTCCTGGCTGCCTACGAGATGAACGCCTTTAAGGACGAGTACCAGCCGAAGGTGATCGCCAACGCAAAGGCCTTCGCCCGGGCGCTCCAGGACGCCGGCATGGACGTGGCCGGAGATCCCGAGCTGGGGTGGACCGAGACCCACCAGGTGGTGGTCAACGTCGGCTATGGGAAAGGCCCGGAGATCGCCCGGAGACTGGAGGAGAGCAACATCATTGTCAACTACCAAGGCCGGCCCAATGACGAGGGCTTTTCCGCCGCCGGGGGGCTACGCCTCGGGGTCTCGGAGATGACCCGCTTCGGGATGGAGGAAGACGACTTCGCCGAGCTGGCCGGGATGATCCGGGCGGTGGTTACGGAAGGCCGGAATCTCCGCGGGGACGTGGAAAAATTCCGGAAGCGCTTCCTCGATCTCCGTTACTGCTTTACCGGATCCGACTTCGCCCCGCTGGCCGAAAAGCTCCACTCCTTGATCTGAGTCCGCCGGCGGCCTGATCCCTTAAACCTGGTACTTCCCACCGATCGAGAAAGCCGGGCCGATCTTCCGGCTCAGGCCGTAATACATCCGGTCCCCGGGGGAGTAGATGACGGGCCGGAGCCGGCCCAGATCGATCGCCCCCTCCTCCCCGAGAACTGACTCCTCCGCCTTGACGTCCCGGATCTCGCCGACAAAGAGGGTGTGCAAACCCAGTTCGTGGACCCCGGAGAGCGCGCACTCCAGGACCAGGGGAAATTCCCCGATATAAGGGGCGTCGACCAGTTCGCTCTTCGCCGCGGTCAGACCGGTGGCGGCAAACTTGTCGGTATCCCGCCCGGAGACCAGGCCGAAGTAATCGGCGGCGGCCGCCTGTTCCTCCCCGGGAATGTTCACCGTGAAGGCTTCTCGGTCCAGAATATTATGATATGAATAGGTGGCCTCCCGCAGGGAGACCGCCAGGCAAGGAGGCTTCGAGCAGCAGATCCCGGCCCAGGCGGCGGCCATCGCGTTGGCCCGGCCGTTCTCATCGTAGGTGCCGACGATGTAGACCGGGGCCGGGGCCAGGGTTTTGGCCCCCAGGGATACTTTCATTGCGACCTCCTTTTCTGAATATGGTTATTTCCGAAAGTTCCGTCTGGATTTCATCCGATTACTTAGGAGAAAATATATTTTGAATATCCAATAACCAACAAGGAATATCCAATTCCCAAGTGCCTCCATCCCCGGCTTTCCTGGACCGGTCTGGAGGAATGGACGGCGGAGATGGCCCGACGATTCCCTCGATCTCTCCGCCTCTCCTTCTTCCTTGGTTATTCTTTGTTGGATATTGGATATTGGCTTCCCTAATCTGAAGGGTTTTGCTACATCTCCCGGAAGTGTTTTCCCCAGAACTTCGAGACCAGTTTATTCGGATTCTTCCTGAACATAACTCCGGCGGGCCCGGCCCCCTCTTCATCTCCCGGCGGGACGGGGACATGATATAATAGTCGGCATGATGAGCGGATACCAATCTCTGGCCGTCGCCGAGACCGCCGACGCCCTCACCGTGATCCGCTGCGGGGGGTGGGATATGAAGAAGGTTTTTTAACCCGGGGAAATAACCAGACACCGCAGGAGTAACCAAAAATGGCGGAAATATCCCTTCTCCCCCGGATCGTCCTCTACGTGATCCTGGCTCTGTTCGGGGTTTACTCCCTCCTCCTCTGGTTCTGGCAGGGGATGATCCTGCGGGGGAAAGCGTTCAATAACCCCGACGGCTCGACCGACGACTGGCACGAGCAGAAGATGTTCTTCGGAATCGCGTTCGCGGACGTCTTCATATCCTGCCCCGCCAACATCGTCGGGATCGCGCTCGTCTTTCTTTACCCGCGCTGGGGATACTACCTGCTCGCCCTGGTCAGCTTCTGGTGGGTCTGGGCCAACGTGATGACCACGGCGACCAGCCTGCGGTTCTACAACCCGAGGCTCAAGCTGTTCAGCTGGCTGGTCGGGTATCCCGCGGGGATACTCCTGGGGCTGGCGTACATCGCCTGGACCGTCATCCACTTCGACGTCATCTACCGGCCCTGAACTTCGTCCGTGGAAAAGGTGGACTGACCATCCCCGAAGGTGGAGGCGGCGGGACAGGTTTGCGGCCCTATCCCTCTTCTTCTTTCAGCTTCAGCTCGTCGTCGTAGTGGAGGATGGGGCGGCGGGCGGCGCGGACGTCGTCAGTCCGGCGGATCGGCGTGACGTGGGGGGCTTCCCGGAGCAATTCAGGGTTGTTCTCCGCCTCCGAGGCGATTTTGATCATAACAGCGATGAAGTCGTCGATCTCTTCCCGGCTCTCCGACTCCGGGGGCTCTACCATCAGCGTCTCCTCGGCATTCGGCTTGAAGTGGGGAAAATAGATGGTGGGCGGGTAGTAGCCGTAGTCCATCAGGCGCTTGGCGATGTCCAGGGTCTTGATCCCGTACTTCTTGTAGTCCCGCCCGGTGAGGATGCACTCGTGGGCGCAGAATCCGCCGTAAGCCGGCCGGTAGTAATCCTTCAGCTTGGCCAGCAGGTAATTGGCATTGATCACGGCCGCTTCCGACGCCTCCCGCAGGCCTTCCGGCCCCAGGGAGAGGATCCAGGCGTAGGCCTTGACCAGGACCGGGAAGTTGGCGATGAAGGCCCGAACCATTCCGATACTCTTCTCTCCCGGATCGCGCAGCCGATACTTCTCCCCGTCGAAGACCACCACCGGGGAGGGGAGGAAGGGACGGAGAAACTCCTTCACCCCGACCGGTCCGGCCCCGGGCCCCCCGCCGCCGTGGGGGGTGGCGAAGGTCTTGTGGAGGTTGAGGTGGACGACGTCAAACCCGGTATCCCCGGGCCGGAGAATCCCCAGGGTGGCGTTGAGGTTGGCCCCGTCGTAGTAGAGCAACCCGCCCCGACCGTGGACGATCTCGGCGATCCGGTCGATGTGCGGGTCGAACATCCCGACCGTGTTGGGATTGGTCAGCATCATCCCGGCGGTTTCCGCATCCATCGCCCTCTCCAGTTCCCCGAGATCGACCGTCCCCTCCGGGCTGGACTTCAGCTCGACGACTTGGTATCCGGCCATCGCCGAGGAGGCGGGGTTGGTCCCGTGGGCGGAGTCGGGGACCAGCATCTTCGTGCGCCGTTCACCACGGTCCTCGAAGTACTTCCGGATAATCAGCACGCCGGTCAGCTCGCCGTGAGCCCCGGCGGCGGGGGAGAGGGTGAAGGCGTCCATCCCGGTGATCCGGCCCAGCATCACCCCCAGATCGTAGATCAGTTTCAGGGAACCCTGGGCCAGGTCGGCGGGGGCGAAGGGGTGGGCGAGGAGGAACCGATCGAGGGCGGCCAGCCCCTCGGAGACCTTGGGGTTGTACTTCATCGTGCAGGAGCCGAGGGGGTAGAGGCCGTCCTCGATCCCGTAGTTGAGCTTGCTCAACCGCGTGAAGTGGCGGACCACCTCGATTTCCGAGACCTCGACCAGCTCGCGCTTCTTCCCCCGCAGCTGGGCCGGGATGCAGCGGTCGAGGGGAATCTCCTCGAATTGGTCGGCGGGGAGGGAATACCCCTCCCGACCGGGAACGCTTTTTTCAAAAATCAGCTTCATAACAACACCAACTGCGAATCCTCGCTAATCCTGCGATACTAAAATTCGGCTTCTCTTCCGCTATTTGTGTCCGAATCACCATAGTAAGGCCGCCAGCCGAATCAGTCTCCCTCAACCCTCCAGCTGGTGAGATTGCTTCGTCGGCCCGAATACCTTCGGGCCTCCTCGCAATGACTCCGGGCCGGTTACCGATCACTGATTACTGATTACCGATTACTACTACTGCCCACTGCCTACTGCCCACTCCCCAACCGATCCACGGTTACTATTCCGTCAGCAGGTCGCTTACCCGGTCGAGGTCGGAGCGGGTCAAGATCTCGGTGACGGCAAAGAGGGCGGTGTTGGCCAGGGTCTCCTCCCCGAGGTAGGAGCCGAGGCCGAGGGGAGGTATGAAGCCCCCGGAGAGGAGTTTCTCCCGCACCTCTTCCATCGGAATCTTCGCCCGGAGGGTGAACTCGTTGAAGAAGGGGCAGCCAAAGACCCGCTCGAACCTCCCCGACCCGACCAGCTTCTCCTCCAGGTAGTGGGCGGCCCGGGTGTTGAGAAGCGCCGTCCGGGAAAACCCTTCCGTCCCCAGCAGCGAGAGGTAGATGGCGGAGGCGAGGATATTCAGGCCGTGGTTGGAGCAGATGCAGGAGGTGGCCTTCTCCCGGCGGATGTCCTGCTCCCGGGCCCGGGCGGTCATCACGAAGCATCTCTTCCCCTCCCGATCCACCGTCTCCCCGACAATCCTCCCCGGGAGCTGTCGGAGGTATTTCCCCACGGTCCCCAGGTATCCGTTGTAGGGCCCGCCGTAGTCAAGTTCCATGCCCAGCGACTGCGCCTCCCCGGCCAGGATATCGACCCCCATCTCTCCGGGGGCCTGAAGAATCCCGAGGGAGAGGGATTCGGCGACGACCTGGATAAAGAGCGCTGATTTTTTTCCGGCCGCCGAGGCCAGTTCTTCAATCCGCTCGACTCCGCCGAAGAAGTTGGGCGACTGTACGACCACCGCCGCGGTCTCTTCCCCGAGAGCCGATTCCAGTTGATCCTGGTCCACCAACCCATCCCGGCAGGGGATCTCGACCACCTCGGTCCGGTGGGGGGAAGTGTAGGTCTCGATCACCGAGCGGTAGTGGGGATGGAGGGAAGCTGTTACCAGGACCCGATTTCTCTTGGTCAGCCGCAACGCCATCAGGACCGCCTCGGCAGCCGCCGAGGCCCCGTCGTAGATCGAGGGGATGATCACCTCCATCCCGGTCATCCGAGCGAGAAAAGACTGATACTCGAAGACGGCCTGGAGCGTCCCCTGGCTCAACTCGGGCTGGTAGGGGGTGTAGGCGGTATAGAACTCCTCCCGGGAGAGAAGTGCCAAAACCACCGAAGGGACGTAGTGACGGTAGGCCCCCGCCCCGATCAGGGGTTTCAGGGAGGAGAAATCCCCGTTGAGGGCGGCCAGATCGGCGACTTTTTCCCGGAGTACGGCTTCACAGAGAGGACCGGGAAGATCAAGATCACCCTTGAACCTCACCTCCGCGGGAATGGAGGCGATCAGGTCCTCGAAAGAGGAAACCCCGATCTCCTGGAGCATTTCCCGTCGGATGGGCTCGGTGTTGGGGATGAAACGCATTACTCGCCCGCGCTTTCCAGGAACTTTTCGTAAGCCTCGAAATCCATCAATTCTTTCAGGGGGGCAGGGTCGGCCACCTCGATCTCGACCAGCCAACCTTCACCGTAAGGATCCTGATTAATCTTCTGAGGGCTATCTTCAAGATCAGAGTTGACTGCCGTTACCTTCCCATCCGCCGGCGAATAGACATCGGAGGTAGCCTTGACCGACTCCAGGGTGACGATAATGTCACCCTTCTTCACCTCGGCCCCCTTTTCCGACAGCTCCACGTAAACCACATCGGTCAGTTCGCCCTGGGCGTAATCGGAGATCCCGATCCGGGCCGGCGACTTGCCTGATTCAATCCACTCGTGATCCCGGGTAAAAAGCAAATCCTGGGGAGCCATCTTCTTCCTCCTTGGGTTCGTGTCCCCCGCTTCCGCCCTCCTCCCCGGCCGGGAAAAGGGTAAACGGGATAACGGGGAAAATTTTGAATGTCAATCTTCCCGGAGCGAATCCGGTCCAACCGTCGGAACAGGCTACCAGGTCCGGGAAGCCTGGGCCCGCCGCCCGGTGGCTTGGGGATCAATGAACATCTGGACGATATTCTTCTCCTTCATCTCCATCAGATGTTTCCAGCGGTCCGGACCGATGATCTTCTCAATCGTCCCCGGATCAAGCTTCTGGATGGGGAAGCAGACCCCGACCGCGGTGGAGCAGGTCTCGATTGATTCCTCCCCGTCGTCGGTCAGTCTCAGCTTGACCACGAACACCCCGTTGATGGTTGGACTCTCCAACTGGTAGCCGCCTTCGATTTTCTTGGCTATCATAGGCCTCTCTCCCTGACTTTAAAGACTGATTTTAACTGCGGATCAGGTATTTCACCCGCCTCGCACTCTTTATTAAACCGCGGATTATGCTACTGAACCGTCAGAGGTACTTCTTGATCAGGCCGGTCCGCTCGTTGAACTCCTTGATCAGCTCGTCCCACTCTCGGACGGCGTGGAAACGACTGGTCCAGTAATCCTTCTGGTACCACTGGGCGTTGAGCTCCTCCAGGGTCTTGCCCTGCTGCTCGATCCAGGTGAAGTACTTGAGGTTGTGCATCCGGCGGCGGTCCCAGTAGCCGCATTCCAGCATCCAGTCGGTGGTCTGACCCATCAGGCAACGGTCATAGTCCTTGGCCGCCTGCTCGGCTTCGTAGTCGCCGCGCTCCTCGGTCAGCTCGTCCAGCCGGGAGGTATACATCTCCTCGGAGTCGGTGGCGACCGTGAAGATGACGTCGGACTCGTCCATCTCGTAGAACTTTGCGGTCTTGATGCACCCCAGCAGGTTGGCGATCGAGGAGATGCCCAGCAGCGGAAGGGAGGTGGCCAGTTCTTCCGACAGCCCCATTTTGACCAGGTATTCCTGACCCGGCTTCTCGTTAAAGAGCCGCAGCAACCTCATGCAATCCTCGTCGGCGATGTCCACCACCAGATCGGTATTCTTCAGATTGTGAATCCAGGGCACGTGCTTGTCCCCAATTCCCTCGATCCGGTGCGCGCCATAGCCGTTGTAGAGCAGGGTCGGGCACTCTAAGGCCTCCATCGCCGCCACCTTGATCTCGGGATGGTGCTCCTTGAGATATTCCCCGCTCCCCAGCGTCCCGGCCGAACCCTGGGTCAGGCAGATCGCCCGGAACTCGTCGCCTTCGCGCTTGATCTGTTCAAAGACCTCCTCCATCGAGGGGCCGGTCACGGCGTAGTGCCAGACGGCGTTGCCGATCTGCTCGAACTGGTTGAGATTGACAACCTTTTCCGGGTTCTCGGCGAGCAGTTCCTTGGTCTTGTCATAGATCTCCTTGACGTTGGACTCGCTCCCCGGGGTGGCGTAAATTTCCGCCCCGACCTTCTCCAGCCATTCGAAGCGCTCCCGGCTCATCCCCTCCGGCAACACCGCAATCGACTCGCAGGCCAATAGATAGGCATCAAAAGCCCCACCCCGGCAGTAGTTCCCGGTCGAGGGCCAGAGTGCCTTCTGGTAGGTGGGGTCAAACTCACCCCGGACCAGTTTCTCAACCAGCGGCCCGAAGGTAGCCCCCACCTTGTGGGCTCCGGTGGGAAACCACTTCCCGATCAGCATAATCACCCGGGCCTTCACCCCGGTCAGGGCGGGAGGCAATTCCAGGTAGTTGACCCCACCAAAGCCGCCGCCGTGCTCGACCGGTTCGTTCTTCCAGGTGATCCGGAAAAGGTTGCGGGAGTTGAGATCCCAGAGCCCGATATTCTTCAGCTCATCCTTGATTCCCTGGGGAACTTTGTTGGGGTCCAGCATCTGCTCGTAAGTGGGGATGATGATATCCCGTTCCCGGCATCGCTTGACCGTGTTTTCCAGCACCTTTTTGGGGTCGCGCATTATCGCCCTCCTGTTAGAATTGGAAAATGACATATTAAGCCGAAGATTTACCGGCTGTCAACCGGGTTTAGGGGGAAGAAACTTCCGGTCGGAGAAGATCAGATCTCCCCCGGCCTGAATTCGTCGGCCGGAACCCGGAAGAGCCCGGAGAGAATGGAAAGGCGAATCCCGTCAATCTCCTCTCTGAGTTCATCGGGAAGCCGGTTCTCGAAGGCGTGATAGGGAGCAAGGTAGGCTCCGCCCTTGGCCATCATCGACCATTCCCTCAGATCCCGGGCCCGGTAACAGTCGATTTTGACCTCCTCAACCGCGTTTTCGATCAGCGGCCCCGGATCCCAAACCGCCCCCGTGACCATTATGTCGGGGGAGGCCAGGTACCAATCCCTCAGATAGCCGAAGACCGGGATGCGCTTCTCCCCGCAGACGGCAATCACCCCGGGCGAACCGGCGAAGAGGTAATCAGCCCCCCCCTCGATCAACCGGAGGGCGGCCGCCCGGGCCGCCTCCGGACCGGAGCCTTCTTCGAGCAGAACGATTTCCACCCGCGCGGCCGGGTCGGCCTCGACCACCCCCCGCCGAAAAGCGTTGAGGGCGGCGTTGAGGGCGGGGTGGGGCCCGGCGGCCACCGCGCCGACCAGCCCGCTTTCCGTCAACCGCCCGGCGATCCGGCCGCAGAGATAGGCCGGCTCGTGGAGCCAGGAATTGAAGACGGAAAAATTCGGATCAACCGACCCCAGACGGGAACAGAAGCAAAAGGCGGTCTCGGGATAGTCGCGGGCCACCCGCCGGACCGTCTCTTCCGCCCCCCGGTCATCGCCGAAGATCAGAGCGTAACCGCGATCCGCGTAGTCCCGCAGGACCCGCCCCATCTCGTCGGGCGAGACCCCGTCGGTGACATCGTAGACTATCAACATCTCCTGGGCGGCCTCGTCAAGAGCTTGGTCGATCACGGCGGCCGGCAGGCTTTCCCGGGAGTCCGGGAAGACGGCGGCGACCTTGATCCGGTCCGGGTACCTCTCGGAACCGCCGCAGGCCCAGATGAGCGAAGAGAGCACACTCAACAAGGCGGGGAGGAAGAAGCGCCGCTTACAGTTCTTCATCTCGTCTCCCCGGCCGCCGGCCGGGCCCGGCGGCGGCCCGGTAAACCTCCAGGGTTTTCCGAGCGGTCTTCTCCCAGGTAAATTTGGAGGCGTGGGCCCGGCCCCGGGCGATCAATTGTTCGCGCAGATCCCGATCAAAGAGACAGGCGCGGAGGGCGGCGGCGATCGAATCCGCCGAGTAGGGATCGAAGAGGTAGGCCGCCTCGCCCGCCACCTCGGCCAGGGAGGGGAGATCGGAGCAGGCGACCGGTACCCCGTGACGCATACTCTCCAGCACCGGCAGCCCGAAACCTTCCAGGAGCGAGGGGAAGACCGTGCAGGTGGCCCGGGAGTATATGATTTCTTTGTCCCGCTCCGGCACCCAGCCGGTAAAAACAGCCCGGCCGGAGAGATCGAGGCGGTTCAGCGTCTGGAGCAAACGGGCGCCGTAGCGGTTGTGACGGACCCCGAGAATCACCAGCTGGTAACGCTCCTTCTCCTCCATCCGGTAGTAGGCCTCCAGGAGACGAACCAGGTTCTTGTGCGGATGGGAGGCGGCCACGGACAGGACAAAGGGGGAGGAGATCCCGTAGCGGAGCAGAACCTTTTCCGCTTCCCCGGGGGCGGGTGGGACCATCAGGTCCTCACCACCCCCGAGGTGGATCGCGCGGATCTTCCAGAAGGGAACGTCCAGCGCCCAGAGAATCTCGTCGCGGGAGTACTCGCTCAGGGCGATCACCGCCCGGGCCCGACGGGTGGAGTGTCGAACCAGGAAACGCATCCACTGCCGGGCCAGGAAGGGGAAGGTCTCGGGAAACTCAAGGTAAATCAGATCGAGGACGGTGACTACCGAAGGACAGGGGGAAAACAGGGGAGCGACGAAACCGGGGGAATGGAGAACGTCGAGACGGCGCTGGCGGGCCCGCCAGGGAAGGACCAGCTGCTCCCAGGCGATCCGGTGGGGCCGGATCAGCCCCCGAACCGGGCAGTGATGCTCGACGAAATTATCCCCCAGCTCGAAAGTCCCCCGATTCTCCCGGTTGGTGAAGAGGACGTACTCGTTCTCCCGGTCGATCCTCGCCAGGGCCGGGATCAGCCGGCGGAGATAAATCTCGCTTCCCCCGACCCGTCCGGGGATAAGATAGAGAGCGTTGATTCCAATTCTCATATTTTTTCCTTCGGAAAAAATAGGGGTAAAAAATACCGGTTCCGGAATCATAAAGCAGCGACTATTCTTTCAGGGCGAGTTCGCGCGCGGTTAGACGGAAACGCCTCAGCCAGGAGGCAAACTCGCGGTCAGAGACTTTCCGCTGCCGGCGGATATCTTTCCGCTTCCTCCACATCCGAGGAAGACCCTTCAGGGCGGCCAGGTGGGCCCGGAAGAGGATCACCGGGAGGGACCAGGCCGAATATTCCCCGGCAAAGGCTCCGACGGCCCCTTTTCCGGCCAGGACGCCCCACGCCCGAAGAAGAATCCGGCCGAGGGCATAGAAAGGCGCCAGCAGAAGCGGCCCCGGGGGAAAGCACTTGACGGTCAGCCAGATCCGGTTCCGCTCGACCAGAAAGGCCTTGAAGGGAGAGTAAGCTCCGGTGGTGGCCGAATACTTGTGATAGACCACCGAACCGGGAACGCAGACCGCCTTCCAGCCCGCCAGCCGGACCCGGAGGGAAAGATCGGCATCGTCGCCGTAGATGAAGAAATCCTCGTCAAAGAAGCCCGCTTCCTCTAGGGCGGCCTTGCGGGCCAGGAAAGCGCAACCGCTGGGAGAGAGGACCTCCTCCTCCCGATCGTACTGCCCCCGGTCCCGCTCCAGCCGTCCCCGCCCCCGGAAGGTGCCGTCCCGGTACATCAGGTGCCCGACGTTATCGATCACCTCCGGGTCGCGGTAAGAGAGGATCTTGCAAGCCGCCAGGCCGCAGTCGGGACGGCGCCGCAAGGTTTCCACCATGGTCTCCAGCCACCGGGGATCGGTGCGGGTGTCGTCATTGAGAACAGCGACGTACTCGCCCCGCGCCGCCCTCAGGCCGGCGTTATTCCCCCCGGTATAACCGATATTTTCCGATAACTCGAGCAGCCGAACGGCGCCGGCGAATTTGTCCCGGACCAGTTCCGCCGAGCCGTCGGTGGAACCGTTGAGCACCAGGATGATCTCGCGCTCCGGCCAGGTCTGCTCCAAGAGCGAACCGAGGCACTCCTCCAGATGCTCCCGCCCGTTGCAGGTCAGAACCACAACTGAAACCAGAACTTGGTCCTTTCTTGCCACAGCCATCTAGAATCCCCAACCGAACCACCAATTTAGAAAAAGTTATCCGGGTCCGAGGGGAGGTCTGAACCGTGCGCCAAGCCGCGGGGAGACCCGAGAATCTCCGAGAAGATTATCCCCTGGACCACGGGATGCATGGGGAAGGAGAAGAAATTCTTGGACGGCCGGGAGGGAATCACGGTCGGAGGCGGGGGCGGACGGCGGGACGGAGGGGGAATGGTCTCCAAGCGGGGAGGGGCGGGGCGACGAGGGGCACGGACTTCACGGCGGGGTCGGGGCGGCGCGGGGGCCGGGAAATTGGCTGACCAGTCCCGCGGGGACTGTGGGGGACGGGTGCGCGGTTCGGCTCCGACCCGGGCGGAGAGGGAATCGATGAAGGCTTTCAGTTCGTCGACCTCCCCCTCGGGTTCCGACGGCGCCCCGCCCCGACTGGGAGAGGCAGGAGGAGACTGCCGACCGGACGGTTTCTTCCCGGCCAGGGCCAGCAATCGGAAGATCCCAAAGAGGGCCAGGATGATCCAGATCCATTCGCCGTTCATAACAAAAATACCCTCACAGAATCCTGGCTCTTCCCATCTTGGAAGGTGGAGATTGCTTCGTCCTCCTCACTCCGTTCGGCTTCCTCGCAATGACCGTTTAATCGGGGATCAGAACTTGACCGTCATACGGTCGGCTTCTTTTCGCCCGGTCCCATCCCGGAGATCGATTCCCGCATCCGGGTATCGGACTTGATGTTCTGAAACCGGTAGTAATCGAGGATGCCCAGGTTCCCGGAACGGAAAGCTTCCGCCATCGCCCTCGGGACCTCGGCTTCGGCCTCGACCACCTTGGCCCGCATCTCCTGGACCCGGGCCTTCATCTCCTGCTCCTGGGCCACCGCCATCGCCCGCCTCTCCTCGGCCTTAGCCTTGGCGATCTCCAGGTCGGCCTGGGCCTGCCGCTGCTGCAGCTCCGCCCCGACGTTCTTGCCTACGTCGACGTCGGCGATGTCGATGGAGAGGATCTCGAAGGCGGTCCCGGAGTCAAGCCCCTTATCCAGCACCCGCTGGGAGATGGAGTCGGGATTTTCCAGCACCCGCTTGTAGGTCTCGGCAGATCCGATCGAGGTCACGATCCCTTCACCCACCCGGGCGATGATCGTCTCATCGGTCGCCCCCCCGACCAGCCGGTCGATGTTGGCCCGGATGGTCACCCGGGCCTTGGCGTTGAGCTGAATCCCGTCCATCGCCACCGCGTCCACGGTGGACTTACCCTTCTCCGGATTGGGACAGTCGATCACCCGGGGGTTGACGCTGGTCCGGACCGCGTCCTCGATATCCCGACCGGCCAGGTCGATGGCGCAGGCCTTCTGAAAGGTCAGGGGGATATTGGCCTTGTCGGCCGCGATCAGGGCCCGGGTCACCTTCCCCACCGAACCCCCGGCCAGGTAGTGGGCCTCCAGATCGTTGGTAGAAACGGTCAGGCCCGCCTTGGTCGCCATGATCTTGGCGTCGACGATCAGCACCGGCTTGATCCCCCGCAGCTTCATTCCCACCAGATTGAAGAGGCTGACGTGGGCGCCGGCGGCCAGGGCCCGGACCCAGACCTTGAGAAAATAAAAGAAAATCCCCAAAAAGATCAGGGCGACAATGATAATCACCGCGGTGAAGAGCGGGGCGAGAGTGGGATTCATAACATTACCTCCTCGGTGCAGTTTATCCTGTTTTCACAGTTCACAGTGCCGTTATGATTATACGGCAGGATATTAATTCGACAATCTTAAACTTTCATTCGCCGGGACCCGCCGGCCGAACCAGGATCCGATTCCCCTCGACCTTGATCACTTCAACCGCGGCCCCCCGGGGGAGGTACTCCCCACCGGTCACGACGTCCAACCGCTCATCGTCGATCTCGACCATCCCCGCCGGTCTCAGAGTCGTGACCGCCGTACCCCGCTTCCCCACCCACCTCTCCAGGCCTTCCGTGGTGCCGGTATAACCCGCCTCCGAGGAACCGAGGAAGAGCCGCTTACCCGCCGGGGAACCGGGGAGAGCCCGGATCGAGACAAAGAGCCCGAGCAGGGTGATCACGAACACCGCCGCCGTCCAATAAAAGCCGAAACCCGAGCCCCGCTCGCTGAAGGCCATCACGATCGAACCGAGCAGGCAGAGACCGCCCAGGGTTCCCACGATCCCGCCGGGGATGAAGACCTCCAGGCAGACCAGCACCAGGCCGATGACCAACAGGAAGATGATCCAGAGCATTGCTTGACCCTCTCTTCAGTCCATTAATTCCACGAATATATATTCGCTTTCGCGATTGAGAGCTCACCGGGCACTCTGCTCTCTGCTTTTTGCTCTCTGCCCTACGCGCTCTGCGCTCCGCGCTCCTCCCGCCTCACCACAACCCGATTGCCGTCAACGGCCACCACCCGAACCGGTGCTCCCTGCTCGATGAACTCGCCTCGCGAGACCACGTCGACCGGCTGGCCGTTGAATCGGGCCTTGCCGGCCGGGCGAAGCTTGGTCAGGGTCTCCCCCCGGGAGTCGATCAGGGCGGATATTCCGGACTCGCCACTCTCGAACCCCCCGTCACGCTTCTCCTCGGCGGTGAGGACAAACCGGCCGTAGAGGGGTGAGGAACGCGTGAAGACCGCCCGGTAGGTGACAAGGATCAGGAACATAAATCCGGCCAGGGCGAGGCCGAAGAGGGTGACAGCCCGGAAATAATTGGGGTGGAGGACCGTCCGGGTGTCGAAAAGCGGACCCTGTCCCATGGCCAGGATCAGGGAGATAAAGACGAAAACTATCCCCCCGGCCCCCAGGATACCGAAGCCGGGGGTGACGAAGATCTCGATCAGGAGCAGAACCAGGCCGGCGGCGAAGAGAACGATCACCTCGTAGCCGGCCAGGCCGGCCACGTTGTGACCGAAGAAGAAGACCGCCAACAGGGAGAGGCCGAGGATCCCGGGGAGACCGAATCCGGGGGTGCGGATTTCGAAGTAGATCCCGGCCAGCCCCCCGAGCAGGAGCAGGACCGTAACCAGGGACCCGGTGATGAACCGGGCCAGGCTCTCGGCGGGAGTGATCCGGATGGTCACCCGGGGAGCTTCGGGGAACCCAGCCTCCGCCAGGAGTTCAGCGAGGCTCGCGACCGTCCCCCGGGAGAGCCCGGCCGACGCCGCCCGGCTGGCAGTCAGGGTGAGGAGCTTGCCCTTCTCGATCAGGTCGGGGATCTCGATATCCCGATCGACCATCGCCTCCACCACCTCGACCGGATGACCCTTCTCCTCGGCGGTCGAGGCAATCATCGCCCGGAAGGCGGAGGTGATCTTCTCGGCGTGGGCTTCGTCCAGCTGGGCTGCCCCACCCAGGGGGGAAGAGGCGACCGGGGTGGCGGCCCCGATCATCGAACCCGGAGCCATATAGATCTGATCGGTGGCCACGGCGATATAGGCGCCGGCGGAGAAGGCCTTGACGTCGACGAAGGTGTAGGTGGGGATTTCGGTCCGGACGATAAGTTCCATAATCGCCTCGGTGGCATCGGCCGCCCCGCCGTTGGTGTTCATATCCAGAACCACCGCCCGGGCGGAAGCCTCCTCCGCTTCCCTCAGTCCCCGCCGGATCACCCAGACCAGCCCCTTCTCAATCTCCCCCTCTACCGGGATGACATAGACCGGGCCGCTGGACGGGAGCCTTGCTTCCGAGGATGAGA
Organism: uncultured bacterium; assembly: GCA_964587835.1. Lineage (GTDB taxonomy): Bacteria > Auribacterota > Erginobacteria > Erginobacterales > Erginobacteraceae > Erginobacter. The sequence continues at coordinate 76,754 of CAZPMN010000008.1, read as the reverse complement.
GCATACCCGCGAGGATAGCGAAAATAACCAGGGTCATCTTCATAGCAGAAGTTCTCTGGAGATTCCGTCAACCTCGCGGCGGAAGAATGTTTTCACTTCCTCCCAGCTCACTTCTTTGAGCAGATCCGGCGTCTCTTCCTCTTCGGCGTCGTCGAAATACCCGAGACTCTTGACCAGGTGGATCGCGTCGGACGCCAGATTGTGATATTTGTCATCATATAACCGGATAAGTTCCGGCAGCGGAGCCACCTCCCGGCAGACGAAATAGAGATCAAAGAAATCTCTCTTCGCCCCCCGGGCGGCGATGGCGGCCAGCTTCATCGCCGCGATGTCACGCGTCTCGATAACCCGGATTTTACCGAATTTGAGCGGGGAAAACAGCAACGGGTAATCATAGTGAAAGATGCTGAAAAGAACATCGCCGAAACGTCCTCGAATTGTCCGCCAGGTGATCTTCTCCAGGTGGAAATCGGCGAGCTCCTCCAGGTGGGGCAGCATGAGATGTTCATCAAACTCGACCGCGGTGAAGAAGTCCAGGTCGCGGGATATCCGGTGGCCGAGCTGAAGCGCCAGGGCGGTTCCGCCGCCCAGGCAGGATTGCCGGATGAACTCGCTCTCGCTCAATACGGCCAGAACCGCTCTCGTGTTTCCCGGAAGGACTTGTTCAAACATCGAATCTTCTCCTGGTCGACTTCCAGTACCCGGCTCCAGAAATTGGCTGTTCGGGGAGATAGATTCCCGCTCCGGGCCAGGGTTTTTACGATCTCCGGCCGGGGATAAACAGAAAGCATCCACCTGGCCGCTTCCCGATTGCCATATTCCAGTATCCTTTCGATGACAAAACGGGAACGACGGTGATAGTCCAGTTCCTCGAACCGGACATCCCAGAAGCAGTACTTCAGGCATCCGGGCGGGTAAACCGTTTTCATATTGCCATTATACCAGAGGATCCCCCAAAGTATAAGTTATTATTTCCCTGCGGGCAGTTGAGGAGTATGCTGGGAAGCCGGCAGCAGATTCTCCCCCGGGGGTGGGAAGGACGGCGGTTTCCCGCCGGAATCTTTTCCCCCGCCCACGGCCGGGGCGGGAACGGCTTGAGAAACCAGGATGGGATACAGGGAGGTATAAACCGGTGAGACGTGGGTGGAGACCGGGCCCGGGCTCGGCCGGAGCGGCCCTGAGCCTGCTGGCGGCCCTGATCGCCGGGAGCGGGTGCGGCAAGAAACTTCCCGAGGCCTCTCCTCCCGCCCGGGTCCCCGAAGTAGTCCCCTATTTCGATGCCCGGCCCTCGGCGCTGGACGGGCAGGGGTCGGCGGCCCCGGAATACTTCGGCCCCTTCCGGGTCGGCGCCGAGGCTGACTTTGAGATCGAGTTCACGGTCGGGGAAGCCGGAATCCAGCCGGGCGGGTTCATCCTCCTCCAGATCTCTCCCTGGTGGGGCTGGTCCCCTCCCCACCTGGGATCGCCGGAGGCTCCGGGCGCAATCCGCATCCGGCCGGACTTCGCCGAACCGGCCCTGGAAACAAGAATCCTCCCCCTTAACCGGGTTCTGGTCTTCGCTCCCCGGGGGGCTATTCCCGGCGGAGCGCGGATTGATTTCCTCTATCTCAACGCCGTGGTCGACCGGTTTGCCGAGAACGAGGAACTCTTCCAGTTTTTCACCGACGGGGACGGCGACGGCCACGCCGCGGCGATCTCTTCACCGCCCCGGATCCGGACCGAGGCCCGGCCGCCGGTCCGCCTGCGGGTCACCGTCCCTCCTCAAGCCCGCCCGGGGGAAGAGATCACGATCCGGGCCGCCCCGCTCGACCCGCTCGGAAACTGGGGCGAACTGCCGTCCGGGGAGTACCGTCTCCTGGTCGAAGACGAAGCGGGGTCCTTCCGAAAAGCCGCCGGGAGCGGCCACGCCGGAGGCGGAGAGAAGAACCTGGCCTTCGCCTGGACCATCCCCGGAGAGGGAATATATTTCTTCCGGGTAGAGGGCCCGGAGGGGTTAACCGGCCGGAGCAACGTTCTCCTGGCCCGAGCGGGAGAACCCTCGCTGAACCTTTACTTCGGCGATATCCACGGACACTCCCGGCTCTCGGACGGAACCGGGACCCCGGAAGATTTCTACCGCTACGCCCGCGAGGTCTCCGGGCTCAATATCGCCGCCCTCACCGACCACGCCGACTTCGGGACAATCCCGATCCGGGGCGAGGTCTGGGACCGGATCGTCAGGGCGGCCAACCGGGCCTACCGACCGGGAGAGTTCGTCACCCTGGTCGGCTTTGAGTGGACAAGCTGGAAGTACGGGCACCGCAACGTCTATTACCGCGGCGCGGGTGGTCCGGTCTTCAGCTCGCTCGAGGCGGGCAGCGATACGCCGGAGGAACTCTGGAAACTACTCGAACCCTATCCGGCGATGACCGTTGCCCATCACGCCGGGGGCGGACCGATCGCCGCCGACTGGAATATCCGACCGGAGGCGAGGGAAAGGCTGGTCGAGATCAGTTCGATCCACGGCACCTCGGAGCAGCTCGGGGGGGAATATACCATCTACCGCCCGGTCCCGGGCACCTTCGTCCGGGATGCCCTGAAACGGGGTTACCGGTTCGGATTTATCGGTTCCGGGGATAACCACGACGGACACCCGGGGAACGGTTCCGCGGGATCTCCGGTCACCGGACTGTTCGGACTCTACGGAACCGGTTTGACCCGGGAGGAAGTCTGGGAGGCTTTGCAGCAGCGGCGGGTTTACGCCACCACGGGGCCGAAGATCATTCTCAACTTCCGGGTGGCCGACCGGCCGATGGGCTCGGAGATCAACTGGCGGGCCGGAGAGGGCCCGCTCCCGATCGTATTCCAGGCAATCGGCTGCGGGAAGCTGGCCCGGGTCGAAGTAATCCGCAACGGAGAGGTAATCTTCTCCCAGCTCGGTGACGGGGTCCTGGCCCGTTATGGCCTGGAAGACCCCAAACCCCCGGGGGGAACTTCCTGGTATTACCTCAAGATTGTCCAGACGGACGGCCAGATGGCCTGGTCAAGCCCGGTTTGGGTGACGGTCGTCCCCTAACCGGTTTTTTAACCGCTAATTCGCGAATCGGCGCTAATCCGCTTTCGTCCCACTTTTCCGAACGGTCGAAGTTTCACCAGCGCCCGCAATTAAATGACAACTACCCCCTGAAGATGGAAAAGCATCCACGAATCCGGACCTGGCTGGCTCTTCTGATTCTTCTGGCGGCGGTCGGGTTCCTTCTCCAGGAAGCGCTCTTTCCCCCCTCCCCTGCCTTCGTGCTTTCCCGGGAGTCAGGGGACATCGCCTCGCTTTATTACTACTGGCGGGACTTCGGCTTCGGGTCGCTCCGGGACGGGATCATCCCCCTGTGGAACCCGTTTGTCTTCTGCGGATCGCCCTTCGCCGCCTATCCGGAGGCGGCCGTCTTCTACCCGCTCAACCTAGTCTTCCTCTTCCTCCCCCTGGCGGCGGCGCTCAACGCGAGTCTCCTCATCCATCTCGGGCTGCTGGCCCTGGCGACCTATCTTTGGCTCCGCTTCACCGGCTCCGGGCGCCTCCCGGCCCTGATGGGAGCACTGGCCCTGACCGGCTCGGGACCGGTCATCCTCCACCTGGCCGCGGGGCACCTCTCCAATCTCTGCACCCTGGCCTGGGTGCCGCTGGCGTTTTTGCTCGCCGAGGGACTGGTCCGGAGCGGGAGGCTGCGTTGGGCGGCGGGGCTGGGAGTCCTGGGCGCGCTCCAGATCCTGGCCGGCCACTGGCAGTACGTTTATTACACCGGACTGGGAATTGCCCTCTACCTGGTCGGCCGGGCGCTGGCCGGAGAGCGGGCGGAGGGACGTAGACGACTTCTCATCCCGGGGGCGATCCTCGCCGGGATGGCGGCCCTCGGGTTGGGCGCGGTCCAGATCCTACCCGCCCGGGAGCTGGCGGCCGAATCCTTCCGGGCCGGGATGGACCTCCAGTGGGCCGGCGCTTTCTCCCTCCCGCCGGCCAACCTGACCACCTTCATTCTCCCCGGCTGGCTGGGCGATTCTCTCACCAGTCTCTACCGGGGGGAAAATTATTTCTGGGAGATGTGCGCCTACCTCGGTCTCGTCCCCCTGATCCTGGCGGGGATAGCGATCATCATCCGGAGGGATCGCCTCACCATCCTGGCCGCTCTCCTCGCCGGGGTGGCGATCCTGGTCGCCCTCGGCGATGCCACCCCCCTCTTCCGGATCCTTCACGCCTTTCTCCCTGGGTTCCGTTACTTCCGGGGACACGCCAAGCTCCTGTTTTTCGCCGCCTTCTTCCTCTCCACCCTGGCCGCCCGGGGAGCGGACTGTCTCACCGCCCGGCCGGGGACGGCCGGAGAAGTGAAACTCCGCTTTTCCGACCGCCGCCGGCGCAAGCTGGCCGGGGCCGGGGCGCTGCTCCTGATCGGAACCGGGGTGGCGGCCCTCCTGACCACCGCCCTGGCCCCCCCCCGACCCCCCGGCTGGTGGTTGAACCGTCTCGAGGGTGATCTCCTCGACGGGCGCCATTACGAGATCGCCCCGCCCAACCGGGATGAAGGATGGGAGCGGATCCTGCGGGAAACCCCCCCCGACCGGGACTATCCCGGCTATGTCCGCCAGCTGATCGGGGAGACTCCCTTCCCCGAGAACAGCTGGCGAACCCTCCGGTCCGGGCTGGTCCGCCTGGGGGTGGCCGTGGGCGGGCTGGGTATTCTCCTGGCCGCCGCCCGGCTCTTCGGCCGGCAGCGGCCGTGGTGGGCGGCGGCGGCCTGCCTGCTGGCGGCCGGGGAGACGATGCTCTGGGCCCGGACTTACGTCACCGGATTCGACAGCCGGGTTTGCCTCTGGGACGGAGAGCTGCAGGCCTTTTTCGAACGCCAGGAAGAGCCCTTCCGGTACCTCCCCTTCGACCCAGCGGATTTCAACCGGGGGATGACAGGGGGAGTCCCGTCCATCCTCGGCTATCAGGCCGACGTCCCTCGGCGCGCCCTGGAGTATCTCAACCGCAGCCAGGGGATCGGTCCCGGGAACCTGGAACTGGTCCCCCTGGTCTCCATCTATTCGCCCCTCCTCGATCTGCTCAATACCCGCTTCCTGCTCCTCCCCCCGGGAACCCCACCCGCGCGGGAACCGTTCCGCTCGGTGCTCAGCGCACCCGGCGGAGAGATCCTCGAAAATCAAGCGGCCCAACCCCGGGTCCTGGTTTCCGGGCGGGCCGAGGTCGTCTTTCCGCCAGAAAAGATCCTGGACCGGCTCAGCCGGCCGGGATACCAACCAGGAGAGGAAGTTTTCCTGGAAGAGGAAATTCCGGCGAGATTCACCGAAGCCGGCCGGGAGCAGCCGGGGACCGCCCGGGTGATCGCCCGGGAGCCCAACCGGGTCCGGGTTCGGGCGGAACTATCCCGGCCCGGAATTCTCCTCCTCAACGACAGTTTCCATCCCGGATGGAAAGCTTACCTCCAAGACAGGGAGATTCCGGTCTACCGCGCCAACTACCTGATGCGGGCAGTCCTGCTCGAGACGGGAACCCACGAGGTTGAGTTCCTCTACCGCCCGTTTTCCTTCTACCTCGGTGCGGCGGTCAGCCTGGCCACCCTGTTCGCCCTTTCGGTCGGCTGGCTTATCCGCCAACGGCGGGCCGGAGCGGCTACCCGGATACGGGAACGGTCCGGGGACCTTCCCTGACCCGATCCCAACTTCAGCCGCCCGAATGGTCCGGGGGGCCGGTTTCCCGGCCGGCAGCCGGAATCCTTCTCTTCCAGAAACGGGGGCGGGCCCGGTAGCGCTCCTGGATCTCCCTCGGAAAGAGTCGTTCCCCCTCGAAACGGTGCCAGAGCCGGAAGGAAAAGAAGTAGGTGGCGGGTCGGCAGGGGTTGTAGAAATGGTCGGCGACGATATGAAGGGTGAAACCGAGGCTGAACCCCCAGGTCCAGGGACTCCGGATCACCACCAGGCTGAGGATCCAGAAGACCAGAGCCAGTTCGTAGGAATGGAGGAAGAGAAAGAATTTCCGGTAGACGTGCTCTTCGGCGGCCCGAAAGAAGCGTCTCACCGAAAAACCCTTAAAGCCGAAATAATAGAAATATTCCAGAAAATGGTCGAGGTCGATGAAGATACCGGAGAGCAGGAAGGCCAGGGCGGCCCCCAGGGAATTGGAGAAAAGATAGACTACCCCCGACCCCGCCAGGGAGAGCGCGGTGTGGTGATGAAGTTTCATCGGATCGGCCGGGACAGCGGCGGGAAGGTATGACAAGCCGCGCTCAGTTCTCGGTGGGCGGGTGGAGACCGATCTTCTCTGCGATCTCCCTGAATTCCGGACGGGAAATCTCGTCCAACGTTTTGCCCTTCTGCCTGAGCTGTTCGTTGAACTTGATCGCTTTCTCCTGCATCAGGGAATGGGTGTCCCGGGATCCCCCGTAGAGACGGAAATTCTCTCCCCGGGTGACCCGGCGGTGACCGTCTTTATTGTCAAACCCCAATCCGAGGAGAAGAGATTTTGAGTTTCTGGCAACCATTTTATTTATCGGCGCCGGAGGCGCCGTTAAATATTAGACCCGACTTCGTCGGGTCGATTGATTATTTCCTCAGAATATATATATTACATATATAGTCGCTTGTCAAATTTCCGGGAGCCCCGGGAGAGAACCGGGAAATCATCTTGCCCCACTGACTGATACCGCACTATAATAACCCTTCCCAGGGAAAGGTCATAATCGATTTTTCTTTTTCCCCCGGCCCGGGTTCGGAACGGGGGGAAAAGAAGAACAAAGGAGGAAGTTACGTGGTTAAACATCCGGGAGAAAAACACGAGTACGCCAGCGATTTCGAGAAGATGCATATGTACGCGATCAAGGACCGGGCCGCCCTGCTGAGGGACCTGGATTACCCGGCAGCCGAGGTTAAGAAGATGATCCGGCAGAACGTGGAATGGGAATACGAGGGAGAGAAACTTCCTGAATACTATCCCCATATCGACAAGATCGTGGACTACGTCTTCAAGGGATGAAAGAGCTGATCGCGGCAGTCCGGAAGTTTCACCTCAAGCACGACCTCAAAGCCCGCGGCGGTGAGGAGATGCTCCACCGGATGAACCTGATTATGGAAGAGGTGGGCGAGATCAGCCAGTGCCTGACCAAGGGCAAACCCCGCCGGGACCTGATCGAGGAGCACGCCGACCTCCTGATCCTTCTGATCGGCAACGCGATCGCCCTCGACTTCGACCTGGAAAAGGCTTTCTGGGAAAAGATGGACCGGATTATGCAGCGGGGATCCCGGATGGTCAACGGAACCATCCGGGTCACCGAGACCTGATCTCCCTGGCCCGCGCGTGACCGGTCTACCCGGCGCGCTTCTTAACCCTCTGGTTGCCCACCAGTTTGTCGTCCACGTATACCCGGTAGATGTCAACCGCCGGGGTGGACCTCGCCAGCTCCCGCCGGGCCAGGGCTGATCCCCGGCCGCAGCTCAGGCAGAGATTGCTCTCACTGCGAAAAAACTTTTTGCAAGCAAAGCAGTAATAGCAGTTCATATCCTCTCCTCGCCGATCAGCGGGTGGTTCGGTTGATTTGATCCTGTCATCATAGCAGGCCTGTCAACCCGTTAACAGCCTCTTTCATCCGTTCCCCCCGGCCGAGAGCCGGTAGATCCAGCGCATCCCGACCAGGTACACCAGGACAATGATAATATTGAGCATCAACAGCTCCCGTCCGGACGGGAGGGTTTTCAGCTTCAGGGAGATTCCGACCAGGACAACCAGGACGATCCCCAGACCGGCGGCGACCAGGACCGGCGCGGATGAAACAGCCGTAATCGACCCGGGACGATAGGCGAGATCGGCCCAGAAGATAATCCCCAGGTTGAAGACGTTGCTCCCCATAATGTTGCCGAGAGCCAATCCGGGAGCACCGATCTTCACCGCCCCCAGACAGACCGTCACCTCGGGCAGGGAGGTGACCAGGGCCAAAAAGAGAGCCCCGACAAAACCATCGCCCCAGCCGGTCAGGCCGGCGATCCGGCGGCCGACCCAGGCCAACCAGAAACCGCCCGCCACCACCAGGGCAACGGCCAGTAGAAGCCGAAAGTAGAAATACCGTCTCCCCGGGGATCTTTCTTCGGGAGGGTGGAGGAGGGGCGAGAGGCGCCCGTCGGGATGTTCGTTCCGGAAGAGCTGCCAGGAACCCAGGAGATAGATGACCAAAATGGCCCAGGAGGCGATGCTGATCCGCCCGGGAGCGGGCAGCTCCCCCTGACCGTCCAGCCAGGCCGGAATCAGGACCAGCCCGGTCATCAGGACAATCATCCCGATCAGGAGCCGGAAGGAATCCAGCCGGAGGGAAGAGGTCAGGGGCCGGCGACACCAGAGGACGCCGAGGACCCCGAGGGTGAAGATGTTGAAGGCGTTGCTCCCCAAAACATCGCTCAGGGCCAGGACAGGCGAGGAAACGACCGCGACCGCCCCCAGGGCGGTGGACAGTTCCGGAATCGAGGTGACCGCCGCCAGGAAGATGAACCCGATCCAGATATCGGTTAACCCGTAGCGCTCCCCCAGCTCCTGTCCGTGGCGGGCGAGATAAAATCCGCCGCCGATCACCAGGGCGGCGCTGAAAATGAAATGCATCCAGATCATAATGCTCGGCGCTTCGGGTCAACCGGGCTAAAAAGCGGCCGGTAACACTTGAAAGAGGGGAGCTTACCGAGCGGCCGGCCGGCTGTCAATGGCCGACGACGAGCCGGGAGGGGGGAAAATAATCCTTGTCCCGGTTGGGCGGGTGTTGCTACACTCCAGCCGTTGCTCAGAGTAATCAGGAATCCGTCGCTCCCTGAAGGCGCTCCCGGCGCCACTCACTTAAATGGACGCCCGCCAGCCCAGCACAAGCCGCCAGCAGGAGTTCTTCTTCAACACCCCCCCGGAAAGGGGCGCCTTCTCCAACCCTCCCCGACCCGCCAACCTCGGCCGGCTGCCGGTCAGCGTCCTCGTCATCAGCTCCCGGGCCCGGAAGTGGCTGCGGGCCCACCAGATCGCCGATCTCGACGGACTGATCGAGGCCGAGCGGGAGAAGGTGATCTCCCGGAAATGCCTCGACAACCAGATTCGGAAGGAACTTTACGCCGAACTGCGGCGATTCTGGAACGGAAAGAAATACCGCTATCTGATCGCGCTTAACTTTCTCGATCACGGTGTCGAGAAAGCCTTAAGCCGCGCCCGGATCCGCAAGGCCCAGGTGAAGAATCTCAGCATTTCCCCGGCGCTGCTGAAGATCCTCCAGAAGAAACGGGTTTTGACGATCGGCGAACTGCTCCTCCAGGAAGAACTTAAATGGCGTAACCCGCGCCGACTGGGAAACCTCCTGGTCAACGAGCTGTTGATCGCCCTGGGCATCTATCTCAGCACGGCCATCGGCGACGGGCCGAAAAGTTAGGCCGGCCCCCAATGAACGTCCCCCTCCATCCGGCTCCCCCGGTCGACGGCGCCGGGAGCAAGTGCGGCTTTGTCGGGGTAGCGGGAGAACCCAACGTCGGCAAGTCGACGCTCCTCAACCGGCTGATCGGGGAGAAACTGGCGATCGTCTCCCCCCGCCCCCAGACCACCTGGCAGGTGGTCCGGGGGATCCTGACCCGGCCGGACGGACAGATCATCTTCGTCGACACTCCGGGGATCCACCAGGCCCGGGACCCGCTCTCCACAAGGATGGTGGCCGACGCCCGATCCGCCCTCTCTGAGGCCGACCTCAATTACTGGCTGATCGATTGCCGGGCGGATCCCGAGCGGGCGGCCGGCTTCTTCTCCTCGCTGCCCCGCCGCATCCCCACCTTCCTGGTCATCAACAAGGTGGATCTCGTCCCCCGGGGGCGTCTCCTCCCCCTGATCGAACAAATCCGTGACTGCCACCCCTTCCGGGAGATCGTCCCCGTCTCGGCTTTAAAGAACGAGAATATCGACCGACTCCTCGCGCTGACCTGGAAGCACCTCCCGGTGGGACCGCCCCTCTTTCCCTCCGACCAACTCTCCGACCAGCCGGAGCGGGAGATCGTCAAGGAGTTCATCCGCGAACAGGTCTTCCTGCTCACCCGCCAGGAGGTCCCTTATTCGACCGCGGTCAAGATCGAGGAGATGCGCGAGCAACCGGAACGGAAGAAACTCTTCATCCGGGCCCTGGTCGTGGTCGAACGTCCGGCCCAGAGAGCGATCGTGCTCGGCCGGGGGGGGGCGATGATCAAGCGGATCGGGACCGCCGCCCGGAAGAAGATCGAGGGGTTGCTCGGGGTCCCGGTTTTCCTCGAGCTGAAGGTCCTGGTCCGTGAAAAGTGGCGGCAGAAGACCGGGGCCCTTAGAGACCTGGGCTTTATCCGATAGCCCCGATCTCCTCCCGATCCGGGTAGGGAGGGAGAAAGAAGGTCCGCAGCCGGCAGCCGGCGGCGGCGGTCGCCTTTTGCATACTTCTGAGATAGGGCCCGACGTGGGGATCGAACTCCGGATCGGGAAGGCAGAAGACCACGGAGGCGACCTTGTGCTGCTTCAGGTACTTTAAGGCGGCGGAAGCTATCCGGCCGACATCGCCCTCATTCATCAATCGGTCGTAGTAGGGGATCGGCTCTTCGGCGTCGATCAGCCCGAAGCGCCCGGAGAGGATGGCGAAAGGCAGGCCGGCTTGGCCGGCCAGCCGGGCCAGCCGGTCGATCCGCTCCGAGCGGTAGCGGCGCACCGCCGGGAGCAGACCTTCCAACCGGTCCTTCTCCCGACAGCAGATGGTGGCCAGTAAAATATTTCTTCGAAATATTTTATCGGGTTTCATTTCGCCTCCAGCACCGGTATTCTGGCAGATGGAAAATGAAAACGACAGACAAAAAGAAGCGGGCGAGGGAGGTCATCCGACAGCTGGAAAGGGAGTACCCCGGCCAGGGAACCGCTCTCCACTGGCGCAACCCCCTGGAGCTGCTGGTGGCAACCATCCTCTCTGCCCAAGCCACCGACAGGCAGATCAACCGGATCACCCCCGTTCTCTTTAAAAAATACCAGACCGCCCGGGACTACGCCGAAGCCGATTCAAAGGAACTGGAGCGAGAGATCCGTTCCTCCGGATTCTACCGGAACAAGGCGAAGAACATCCGGGCGGCCGCCGGGAAGATTGCGCAGGAGTTCGGAGGAAGGGTCCCCCAGACGATGGAGGAACTGCTCACCCTCCCCGGGGTGGCCAGGAAGACCGCCAACATCGTCCTCAACGACGGCTTCGGGGTGGTAGCCGGGATCGCCGTCGACACCCACGTGAAGAGGCTGGCCGGGCGGCTGGGACTGAGCGAGGAGACGAACCCCGACCGGATCGAGCGGGACCTGATGGCACTGATCCCGGAGAAGGACTGGGGCCGGGTCAACTATCTCCTGATCTCCCACGGCCGGGCCGTCTGCCGCGCCCGGAAGCCCCTCTGCGGCAAGTGCATCCTTGCCCCCCTCTGCCCGTCGGCCGAATGACGGCCGCCGGCGGCGGCTACCGGGACGCCGGGGTGTCCCCGGAACGGCCCCAATAGATGGGCAGATAACCGCGGAGCCGCCAGACGCTGGAACCGGGGCGGAAGACGGCGATCTCGTCGCCCCAGTCCCCGGCGTAGTCGGCCGGGACCGGGATGTCCCCGGGGCGGCCGTGGTAGACCCGGGTCAGCCCCCGGATCGCCCAGAGACCGGACGAGGGACGGTAGATCGCCGCCGTCCAGGGTGCGGTCGAGGAGGTGGAATAAGCCCCCGGGACCGGGATGTCCCCGGAGCGGCCGAAGTAGAAACGGGTCACGTTCCGAATCGCCCAGAGGCCCGAAGAGGGGCGGAAGATGGCGATCTCGGTCTTGCCCCGGCGGCCGGACCGGGATACGTAAGGCCCCGGGACCGGGACGTCGCCCGCCCGGCCGTGGTAAACCCGAAGTCCGCAGCTGGAGGCCCAGAGCCCGGTCGAGGGACGGTAGACCGCCCAGTTGATCCGGCCGCTGTTATTGTAATCGCCGGGAACCGGGATATCCCCGGTTTTACCGAAGTAAGAGTAAGCGTGGTTTCCAGGACCGTAATAATCACGGAACTTCCAGACCGCGAAAGAGGGGCGGAAGATGGCGATATCGGCCCTGCCGTCATTGTTGTAATCCGCGGGGACCGCTATATCACCGGCTTGGCCGTAGTAGACCCGGGTCACGTTCCGGACCGCCCAGAGGCCGTTGGCGGGACGGTAGATCGCAATGTTAGACTTGCCGTTGCCGGTAAAATCCCCGGCGTAGAGCTGGAGGGGGGCGCGGGTGGCCGCGGGCGGAGTGGGCGGGTTGGTGGTGAGCTGGAGGGATTGAATCCAGGTGTGGCCGTTGGAAACGTTTCTCCGGACCCACCAATAGTTGGCGACCTGGTGGCCTTCATTGGGCCAGGGGTCCATATAATAAAGGTTGCTACCCGAGATACCCCGGCCGACGATGAAGTGGCCGCCCCCGCTGTCCCACTGCCAGGTGATGATGAAAGGACGACCGGCGTTGGTCTCCGAGGTCACGGTAGTCTGGGTCAGGGGGTAGGTGCGGCCGTTACTCTTGATGGCTCTGAAGTAATTGAGGATCATATCGTTGCCCCGGCAGTACGTACCCTGGATGTAGCCGGAGCCCCAACCATAATTCGGGATATTGCGGCCCTGGGTACCGTACTGGGCGATCGTGGTCTGGGCGACGGTGCGGCCGTAGTAAGAGAGGATGGCCTGTGTGCAGCCCGCCCAGCACCACTGGTTCTGTTGCTGGGTCCGGACCGGTACGTTCAGGACCCGGGCCGAGGCCGGAACGGGGAGAGCGACGGCGAGGAGCGCCAGGGCGGAAACTACGGCGGCGATGTTTTTCACTCTCTACCTCCTTCCGGCGGCGAACTAAAGTCAGCGATGTTGTCGCTTACCGCTTCTTTCAGCTGGCCGAGCAGGTCGCCGAGATCCGCGGTACCGGAGTATTCCGGGAAGGCCTTGGGTTGATAACCCCCGAAGCCGACCCCGTCGAAGTTCAGGGGGGTGAGGTTTCTCGAATCCCTCTCGGGAACGGTAAAGAAGTAGGCCGTGGCCTGGTAAACGGCCACCAGCTTCGGGGAATAACCTTTCGCCTTCGGCCACTGCCGGGAGATCTTCTCCAGCTCGCCGGCCAGCCCGGATCTCCCCAGGGCTACCGCTTCCCATTTGCCGTCCATCACATCCACCGTGAGAATGCACCGGGCACTTCCGTCCAGGATCACCGGGAAGAACCAGAGACCGGTGGGGGTAATCAATTCTCCCACATCGGTTCCACCCGAAGCGGCAAGCAGAGCATTTGGACGGATAGTGTAGAGGAGCCAGGGGTTGCCGATCGTGGCCCCGGAGATTGTTTCCCCTTCCCCGAACCCGAAATTCACCAGTTCCTCAGGCGGAATCTCGGAGAGGAAGCGGACCAGGCCGGCCTCGGCGGCGGCAGCGGCTTCCGGAGGCGGGGTGTCGGCGGGGGACGCTCCGGGGAGGAACAGGAGCAGGAGAACCGCTCCGGTCAGGAATGGGAGTCTTTTCATCGTGACCTCCGTTGGGGTTGGCCCTTCCTCTCTATTATACCGGATATCCGGGGTACTTTCACGGGCAGGAATGCCGGGACTACTTAGTGAGAATATAACACCTCGGTAGGGGCGAATGAAGAGGAAAAGCGGGAAATAGCAAGAATCAATCCCCGGAGGGACCGCTCTCCCGGCCGAGGACGGACTGGATCAGGGAGATCAGCTGACCACCCTCGATCAGGACCTTCTGGGTCGCCTTCATCTTCTCGACCGGGTCGACGGAGGAGGAGACATCGAGGGGGGAGAAGGTCGTCATCAGCCGGGAGTCGGGGAGAAGATCGCGGGCCACCTCCAGCAGTTTGTTGTAGCGGCTGATGAAGGATCCGGAGTCGTAGTAACCGGCCCCCAGCTGCTGGATGGTTTTCAGGTCGTTGAGCAGGACCTGCAACATCCCGAGGAGGATCTTCGTCTCATCCCGGGGGGGTTGCTGATCGCCCGGGTTCATTGCTCCGGCGAAGCCGGCTCGCCCTTTTTCGATTTTTTCTCCGGCCCGGACTCGGCGGGACCGGTGACATCGACAAACGCCAGACGGACCATCTCGGCCGCGTCCCCGCGGCGGGGGCGGGCCAACTTCAAAAGCCGGGTGTATCCGCCCTCCCGGCCGATGAAGCGGGGAGCGATTTCGGAGAAAAGCTTTTTCGCCGCTTCCTTGTCCCGGAGGATGGCAACCGCCCGGCGCCGGCCGGCCAGAGTGTCAGCCCGCGCCAGGGTGACCAGCTTCTCCGCCAGCGGCTGGGCGGCTTTCGCCTTGGCCCGGGTGGTGGTAATCGCCTCTTCCCGGATCAGGCTCGAGACCAGGTTGGCCAGCAGGGCCATGCGGTGGGACGAGGTCCGGTTGAGCTTTACTGTCTTCTTGCGATGTCGCACTTTAGCTTACTCCGTCGGTGTTTTGCTTCCCTCGGTCAGCTGCTGGAAAGGATCCCGTTCGGGCAGCTCCATTCCCAGGGAAAGACCGAGGCCGCCGAGGATACTCTTGATCTCGTCGAGCGATTTCTTGCCGAAGTTGCGGTACTTGAGCATCTCCGCCTCGGTCCGGCGGACCAGGTCGCCGATCGTCTGGATATCGGCCGCTTTGATGCAATTGGCGGAACGGACCGAGAGCTCGATCTCGTTGATCGGCATACTGAGCAACTTCTGCAGCTTGTCCTCCTGGTCCTCCGCCTCTACCTCCTCTTCAAACTCGATCGCGTAGAGTTCATCATCGACGAAGAGATCGAGATGGCACTTGAGGATGGCGGCGGACTGGATCAGCGCCTCCCGGGGGGTGAGACGGCCGTCGGTCCAGACCTCGAGGATCAGGCGGTTGAAGTCCGTCCGCTGCCCGACCCGGGTGTCTTCCACGGAATACTTCACCTTCCGGACCGGGCTGAAGCTGGAATCGATCGGAATCACCCCGATCGGGGCGTCCGGGTCCTTGTTCTGCTCTGAAGAACGGAAGCCCCGGCCGATCCCGACCCCGAGTTCCATCTCCAGGGTCGCTCCCTTGGCCAGGCGGGCAATCGGCTGGTCGGGGTTGACCACCTCCACCGTTCCCCCGGTCTCCAAATCGCCGGCGGTAACCTCCTTCTCACCCTTGGCCGAAAGCCGGATGACCCGGGGCTCCCGTCCGTCCATCTTCAGCACCACCCGCTTCAAGTTGAGGATGATCTCGGTCACGTCCTCGTAAACCCCCTCGATGGTGCTAAACTCGTGAAGGACTCCCTCGATCCTGACATCGGTGATCGCCGCCCCCTCAAGCGAGGAGTAGAGCACCCTCCTCAGGGCGTTACCGAGTGTGAAGCCGTAGCCTCTCTCAAAAGGCTCAATGATAAACTTGGTATATGTCGACGTCCTGGTATCTTCTTCTTCGATCAGGACCTTCGGAAGCTCAAACTTCCCCATCACGATGGCCATTATGCAGTCCTCCTTGGAATATTACTCAACGTCCCCGGTCACCGGGCGGATTACTTCGAATAGAAACCGACCACCAGGGAGATATCGACCGGAACCCGGGAATCCCCGCCGCCGGGTTGGCGCAGAACCTCGCCCCGAAATTCGTTCTTGTCCAGCCGGAGCCAATCCGGAATCTCCTGCGTCCGGGAAGCTTCCAGGGCCTCGGCCGCCCGCTGGCGGCTGGTCCCCCGCTCCCGGACCGTGATCACGTCCCCTACCTTGACCCAAGCACCGGGGTAATCAGTTCTCCGGCCGTTGACCAGGATATGGCCGTGACGGATGAACTGCCGGGCAGTCCGGGGAGAAGTGACGAAACCGAGGCGGTAGATCACGCTGTCGAGACGGCTCTCCAGCATCGAGATCAAGTTATCCCCGGTCCGGCCCTTGGCCCGAGCAGCCCGGGCGAAATAGTTCCGGAACTGGTTTTCCCCCATCCCGAAGCTCCGCCGCAGCTTCTGCTTCTCCCGCAGCTGCCGGCCATATTCGGATTCTTTCCGGCGCCGGAACCTGTGGTCCCCGGGCGGATTTCTCTCTTTCTCGATCGGGCACTTACTCATCAGACACTTGGAACCCTTGAGAAAGAGCTTCATCTTCTCCCGGCGGCACAACCTGCAGACTGGACCAATATACCTTCCCATATTAACTCCTGAATAATGTGAATGAAATTAAAGCAAGCTCTTTGCCTTCAGTTCGCGCCTGTCTCCCGGCAACCGGCCGCTATACTCTCCGCCGTTTCGGCGGGCGGCACCCGTTGTGAGGCACCGGGGTGACGTCGCGGATCGCGGTCACCTTGAGCCCGAGGGATTGCAAGGCCCGGACCGCGGATTCCCGGCCGGCGCCGGGTCCCTTGACCCAGACCTCGACCCGGTCGAGCCCGTAATTCTTGGCTTCGCCCCCGGCCTGCTGGGCCACGATCTGGGCGGCAAAAGAAGTGCTCTTCCGTGACCCCTTGAATCCGGCCTTACCCCCGGTGGACCAGGCGATGACGGCTCCGTCGGAATCGGTTATCGTGACAATAGTATTGTTGAAGGTGGCCTGGATATGGGCCACCCCGGAAACCACCGAACGGGTGATCTTTTTCTTGCCGGTTTTCTTCTTCTCCTTGGCCATTCAACTCTCCCTTGCTCTTCAAAAGTCGGGGTTATTCCTGGGCTTTCCTTTTTCGTTTCGCCCCGACCACGCCCCGCCCCGGTCCCTTCCGGGTCCGGGCGTTGGTATGGGTCCTCTGTCCGTGCACAGGAAGCCCGCGCCGGTGCCGCAGACCTCGGTAAGAACCGATATCCATCAGCCGCTTGACATTCTGGGCTTGCTCCCTTCTCAGATCCCCTTCCACCTGATATGACTTCTGGATGATGGAGGTGATCTTGCCCACCTCTTCCTCGGTCAGGTCCTTGGCCCGGGTCCCGGGCTTGATCCCAGCCTGGCGGGCAATCTCCAGACCCTTAGTCCGGCCGATTCCATAGATATAGGTCAGGGATATCTCTACCAACTTGTTATTCGGGATATCGACCCCGACGATTCTGGGCATCGCAGATCTCCTTTAGCCCTGCTTCTGCTTATGCCGCGGGTTGGCGCAGATCACCCGCACCACGCCCTTGCGTTTGACGATCTTGCAGCGTTCGCAGAGTCTCTTGACTGAAGCTTTAACTTTCATTTTCTTGCCACCTACGGCTCTCCCCCGGTTTCTGGAGGGCGTTCAATAAGAGGTCACCGGTTCCGGCCTTCCGGCCCCGGCTACAGCCTCCGGATAATCCGGGCCTTGGTCAGATCGTAGGGCGACATCTCCATCAGGACCTTGTCTCCCGGAAGCATCTTGATGAAATGCCTCCGCATCCTCCCGGAGATATGGGCCAGGATGATATGGCCGTCGCCCACTTCCACCCGGAACATCGTGCTCGGAAGCAGTTCCTTGACCTCGCCTTCCAGCTTAATCGGTTCGTCGTTACCCATATAGTAATTCTATCCGGTTGTCAAACAGGTTGCAGTCTACAGAATCCGGCCTGATAAATACAGTAAATTCAGTTTCCGGCGGACCGGTCGGCGGCGGCCCCGGAGAAGATCTCGCGGAGCATCTCGTAGGTCTCCCGCCAGGGGATATCCCCGGGCAACCTGGTCAACAGCCCCTTTTTTTCGTACCAGCGGACCAGGTCGGCCGTCTTTTCCTGGTAAACCCGGAACCGATGCCGGACCGCTTCCGGCTCGTCGTCAGTCCGCCGGTAGAGTTCTCCGCCACAGAGGTCACAGACCCCATCCTGCTTCGGCGGCATATTGATCAGGTGGAAGATCTTCCCGCAGTCCCGGCAGACCCGCCGGTTGGAGAGTCTCTTCACCAGGACCTCCTCGGAAGCCTCGAGGTAGATGACCAGGTCGAGTCGATCACCCAGTTCCTCCAGCAGATCCTCAAACATCTCGGCCTGGGGAACCGTCCGGGGAAATCCGTCCAGAATATAACCTTTCCGGGCGTCGGGCCGGTTCAGCCGGCGGCGGATGATGTCAACCGCCACTCGGTCCGGCACCAAGTTCCCGTCATTGATCAAACTCTCGGCCAGCTGGCCGAGTTCCGTCCCTTCCTTGATCTCGTCCCGGAGAATGTCCCCGGTCGAGATATGGGGGATGCCGAATTCCTCCGCCAGGCGGGCCGCCTGGGTGCCCTTGCCGACACCGGGTGGGCCCAGGAATACTGTCTTCACGATCAGAACCTCCCCCGGAGCTTGCCTTTCTTCATGAAACCGTCGTAATGCCGCATCAGCAGGTGGGATTCAACCTGGCGCATAGTATCGAGCATCACCCCGACCAAGATCAGGAGGCTGGTCCCGCCGAAGAACTGGGTGATGTTGAAGGGCAGCTGGAATCTTCCGCTGATCAAATTGGGGAGGATGGCGATGGCGGCCAAGAAAATCGCCCCGGAAAGGGTGATCCGGGTCATCACTCGGTCCAGGTATTCGGCGGTATTCTTCCCCGGACGGATCCCGGGGATAAAACCGCCGTACTTGCGCATATTGTCGGCCACGTCCACCGGGTTGAACGTGATCGCGGTGTAGAAGTAGCAGAAAAAGATGATGCAGAGGACGTAGATCAGGGTATAGAGGAGCGAGCCGGGGGCGAGCAGATTGCTCAACCACTGGAGGCTGGGGATGAATCCCCCCAGGGTCCCCGGAAACATCAGCAGGGCCGAGGCAAAGATGATCGGAATCACCCCGGCCTGGTTAACCCGCAGGGGGATGTAGGTCCGCTGCCCACCGTACATCTTCCTCCCTACGATCCTCTTAGCATACTGAACCGGGATCTGCCGCTGGCCCTGGGTGATCAGAATCACTGCCGCCACCACCCCGACGAAGAGGACCATCATTATCAGTAAAAGCCCCAGGGGCTGGGTCTGCTTCTCCGGGTCGAGGGGGGAAAAAACGTTCCAGGCGTCGATCAGGGCGGCCGGGGCCCGGGAGATGATGCTGATGGTGATGACCAACGAGATCCCGTTGCCGATCCCCCGCTCGTCGATCTGCTCCCCCAGCCACATGATGAAGACCGTCCCCGCAGTCAGGGTCATCATGGTCAGGAGCCGAAAAGGTAAGCCGGGCGGGGCGATCTGAGCGTTGCGGGCTATCTCCCCGAAGATCGAACCCGGATTCTGCAGGCCGACGCTGATCATATAGCCCTGGAAGAGACCCAGACCCACGGTGGCGTAACGGGTGTACTGGTTGATCTTCTTCCTCCCCACCTCACCCTCCTTGGAGAGCTTCTCCAGAAAGGGGATGACCGCGGTCAGCAGCTGCATAATGATCGAAGCGCTGATGTAAGGCATAATCCCCAGGGCGAAGATGGTGGCGTTGGAGATCGCCCCCCCGGAGAAGATATCCATCATACTGAAGATATTCCCTCCCCGGACCTGGGCCAGGTGGGCGAAGATCTCCTTCAGGGACTGGGAGTTGATCCCCGGGGTCGGGATGTAACAGCCGATCCGGTAGACCACCAGCAGGGCCAGGGTGAAGAAGATCCGCTTGCGCAGTTCCGGAATCTTAAATGTGTTGGTAAAGGCGCTGAACATAGAAAATCTGCTTCGGGGGTCGGTCCGGTTTACTTGGTCGGTCAGCCGGCCGGGGCGGCGGCCGAGCGATCGCGACACTGCCCGCCGGCGGCTTCGATCGCAGCCCGGGCGGCCGAGCTGAACCGGTCCGCCGAAACCGACAGTTTCTTCTCCAGCTTCCCCCGGGCCAGGATCTTGACCGGCTGTTTCAAGGAGCGGATGATCTTGCGCTCCCTGAGCAGTTCCGGCGTGATTTCGGCCCCCTCGGGAAAATCGGCCAGATCGCCGATGTTGACCACGGTGTAGGTGGTAGGAAATGGCGAGGTGAACCCGACCTTGGGCAGCCGCCGCTTCAGGGGCATCTGGCCCCCTTCGAATCCAGGTTTCGACCGGTAACCTGAACGCGCCTTCTGGCCTTTATGCCCGCGGCCGGCGGTCTTCCCCAGCCCGGAGCCGGGACCCCGGCCGCGTCGCTTCCGGGTTCGGCCGGATCCGGGGGTAAGAGGTAAGTTATGCAGTTCCATCCCTCAACTTCTCCTCATCTGATAGGCCCGGACTTCCCGTCCAATTTGGTTCAGGCCGGAGATCCCGGCCTTGATCAGGTTGAAACGATTCCGTGAACCCAGGGCCTTAGCGTAAACATCCTCGATCCCCGACAGTTCGAGCAGGGCCCGCACGCCGCCTCCGGCTACGATCCCGGTTCCGGGAGGTGCCGGCTTGAGCAGGACCTTGGCCCCGCCGAAGACGCCGATAACCGAATGGGAGATGGTTCCGCCCTTCATCGGCACGGAAAATATGTTTCTCTTGGCGATCTCGGATCCCTTGGCGATGGCGTCGGCGACTTCGTTGGCCTTGCCGATCCCCATCCCGACCTGACCCGCCCGGTCGCCGACCACCACCACAGCGCTGAAGCTGAACCTCCGGCCGCCCTTGACGACCTTGGAACAGCGCCGGATATCGACCACCAAGTCTTCCAGTTCCGGGGTCCGTGACGGATCCGAGGAATTCTGATTCGTGAATGCCATAATGCTCACCTTTGTCAACTTTAGATCTTCAATCCCGCCTTCCGGGCGGACTCGGCCAGAGCCCGGACCCGGCCGTGGTAACGATACGGTCCGCGGTCGAAGACCGCCCGCTCGATCTTCAGTTCTCCGGCCAGTTCTCCGACCATCGTCCCGAGAATCTCCGCCGCGGCCACGGTTCCGCCACCCGCGGAATGTTTCTCCCGGAAAGCCCGGGAGAGAGTGGAGAGGGCACCCAGGGTCCGGCCGCCCTCGTCGTCGATAAACTGGACCGAAATGTTCCGGAGGCTGCGGTAGACCGACATCCGGGGGAAGTCTGCGGTCCCCTTGAGGTTCTTTCGGACCCGGAGGGAACGTTTCCGCCGGGAACGCAACTTGGCACTGGCCGCTTTCATGCTATGCTATTGATTTCCCCGCCTTGCGTTTGATGTATTCACCAAGATACTTGACCCCCTTGCCCTTGTAAGGTTCCGGGGGGCGGTAGCGCCTGATCCGGGCGGCCGTCTCGCCGACCTTCTGGCGGTCGGCCCCCCTGATGACGATCACCGACTTCCCCTCCAGGGAAAACTCGATCCCTTCCATCGGCTGGACGCGGATGGGATGGGAGAACCCGAGCTGGAGCACCAGCGTCTCTCCGTCCATCTCCGCCCGGTAACCAACCCCGACCACCTCGAGCTTTTTCTCGAAACCCTGGCTGACTCCGGTAACCATATTGGAGATCAGCCGGGCGTAGAGGCCGTGAAGGGAACGGGCCCGCTTGTTCTCCGCCTCCCGGCTGACCCGAAGGGTTTGCCCTTCCATCTCCGCCCTGAGGACCGGCGGAAGGACGAGATCGCACTCTCCCTTTTTTCCGGAGACGGCGACCGATCGGCCTTCCAGTTTCACCGTGACCCCCTCGGGGATTTCAATCGGAGTTTTCCCTATCCTGGACATATCTCTTTAATACCGATTACTGATCACTGCTAACTGCTTACCGCTTACCGCTTGCCGATTACTATTCCCCATTCACCATACGTAACAGAGCACTTCCCCGCCGGACCCGGCGGTCCGGGCCTGCCGGTCGGTCATCACCCCGTGGGAGGTGGAGACGATCGCCACCCCCAGACCACCCCGGGGACGGGGAAGCTCGTTTTTCCGTCCGTAAAGACGCCGCCCGGGACGGCTTACCCTCTGCAGACCCTGGATAATCCGGACCTTGCCCGGTCCGTAACGGAGATAAACCCTGAGGGTCCCCTGGGGCCCGTCCTCGAGGACTGCAAAATCCCTGATGAAATTCTCCTCCTTCAGGAGGCGGACTATCTCCCGCTTCAGCCGGGAGTGGGGAATATCCACGGAATCCTTCCCCCGGGTGTTGGCGTTGCGGATCCTGGTTAAAAGATCCGCGATCGGATCGGTCATCGTCATTCTGGCAACTTCTCCTTGGCCGGCTACCAGCTGGCCTTGGTCAGACCGGGGATCTTCCCCTGGCTGGCCAGCTGTCTCAGGCAGATCCGGCAGATCTTGAATTTCCGGTAGTAGGCCCGAGGACGGCCGCAGCGGAGGCAGCGGTTATAGCCGCGAACCTTGAACTTCGGCTCCCGGGCACTCTTGATGATCAGCGATTTCTTGGCCATTGATTAATCCTTTTCCTCTTCCCGCTTGAACGGCATCCCGAACAGCCGCAGCAGTTCCCTGGCTTCTTCGTCGTTATCGGTGCTGGTGACGATGGTGATGTCCATCCCCTGCGTCCGGTATAGCTGGTCCACTTCAACTTCCGGGAAGACAATCTGCTCGGAGAGGCCGAGGGTATAATTGCCCCGCCCGTCGAAAGCGTCGGGCGAGAGACCCCGGAAATCCTTGATCCGGGGCAGGGCGATATTGATCAACCGGTCGAGGAACTCGTACATAATCTTTCCCCGCAGGGTCACCCGGCAACCGACCGACATACCTTCCCGAAGCTTGAATCCGGCCACACTCTTCCGCGCCCGGGTCACCACCGGCCGCTGGCCGGTGATCAGGGCCAACTCCTCGACCGCCGCCTGAATGGCCTTGCTGTCGCTGACTCCGGACCCGACCCCCATATTCACCGAAACCTTTTTCAGCCGGGGAGCCCGCAGGCGATTGGAGTAGCCGAACCGCTCCATCAGGGCGGGGACGATCGATTCCCGGTATTGTTTCCAGAGATTGGCCGGTTCCATAGCTATTTATCCAAAGTCTCGCCGGACCTCTTCGAGTATCTGACCTTGCTCCCGTCGGCCAAAACCTTGATCCCGACCCGGGTTCCCCGCTTTGCGGTTGGGCAATAGGGCATCAGGTTGGAAAGCGCGATCGGGGCTTCCTGTTCGATAATCCCACCCTTCTGATTCTGCTGAGAGGGGCGGGTATGACGCTTGACGAAATTCATTCCCTGGACGACCGCGGTCCCCTTCTCGCGGTTGACGTGGAGGACCTTCCCGGTCTTCTGGGAAAACCGCTCCTTCCCCGCGATCGCGATCACGATGTCGCCTTTTTTAATTCGGGCTTTCATTTACAGAACCTCCGGCGCCAGGGAGACTATTTTCAGAAAATCCTTTTCCCGCAGTTCCCGCGCGACCGGGCCGAAGATCCGGGTTCCCCGGGGATTGTGCTGGGGATCGATGATCACCACGGCGTTCTCATTGAACCTCAAGACCGAGCCGTCATTGCGGCGGATGTCGTTGCGGGTCCGGACCACGACCGCCCGGGCCACCTCCCCTTTCTTGACCGAGGCGGTGGGAATCGACTCCTTGACCGCCACCACCACGATATCACCGATCTCGGCGATCCGTTTTCCCCCCGCTCCCACCACCTTGATACAGGCGGCCCTCCGGGCCCCGGTATTGTCGGCCACCCTGACGATTGTCTGCATCTGAATCATTGTGGATAGTAGAGAGTGGGCAGTGGGGAGTAGTAACTGCTTACTGCTCACTGCTTACTGCTTACTCTCCCCTCCCGTTTCCTCGGCGGATTTTCTCACCACGGAGACCAGTCGCCAGCGCTTGGTCTTGCTCAGCGGCCGGGTCTCCATAATCTCGACCAAGTCACCGCTACGGGCCTGGTTGTCTTCGTCGTGGACGGAGAAACGGGTTGTCTTTCTCATCACTTTCTTGTAGAGCGGATGCCGGTACTTCCGGACAACCGCAACCACGATGGTCTTGTCCATCCGGTCGCTGGTCACCACCCCCCGCCGGGTCTTTCTCCGGCTGCGATCACTGTCGGTATTATTCATAAATAACTATCCCGATTATCTCCGGCGGGCCCGGGGGGTCCGCTCCGTGGGCCGCCCGACCGCTTCCCGTTTTTCCTTCATTATCGTGAGTACCCGGGCGATATCCCGGCGAACGTCGCCGAGCAGATGGGGTTTCTCCATCTGGCCCGAAGCCGCCTGGAACCGGAGCTTGAAATGCTCCTCCCGCAACTCCCGATACTTCTGCTCCAACTCCTCCGGGGTCATCTCCCTGATCTGGCTTGCTTTCATCGCTTATTTACCTCGCCTGGCCCCGAATCACGAACCGGCAGGGAAAGGGAAGCTTGAAGGCGCCTAACCTCATGGCCGCCCGGGCGGTCGATTCGGTCACTCCTTCCATCTCGTAAAGGATCTGCCCCGGCTTGACCACCGCCACCCAGAACTCAGTGTTGCCCTTTCCCTTGCCCATCCGGGTCTCGGCTGGTTTCTTCGAGACCGGTTTGTGCGGAAAGATCCGGATCCAGATCTTGCCCTTCCGCTTGATATTCCGGGTCAGGGCCACCCGGACCGCCTCGATCTGGTTGGCGGTCATCCAGCCGCCTTTCAGGGCCTGGAGGCCGTACTCTCCAAACTCCAGGGTCACTCCCCGGCTCGCCTTGCGGGGGATGGTTCCCCGCTGCGACTTGCGGTACTTAACCCTTTTCGGCATCATCGCCATAATGCTTGTCCTCTTTGAACGACAGCTTCTCGCCTTTGTAGATCCAGACCTTAACCCCGATAGTCCCGTAACTGGTAAAGGCTTCGGCGAAGCCGTAATCTATGTCCGCCCGCAGGGTCTGCAGCGGGATCTTGCCCTTCTTGTAACTTTCGGTCCGACACATCTCGCGGCCGCCCAGCCGACCTGCGACCTGGACCTTGATCCCGATCCGGTCCTCGCCCAGTATCTGGGAGCCCCGAGCCATGGTGTCACCGATCGAACGCTTGACCGCCCGCCGGAAGGAGATTCTCCGCACCAGCTGCTGGGCGATGTTCTCCGCCACCAGCTGGGCTTCCAGCTCCGGGGTCTTGATGTCGCTGATATCGATAATGACCTCGCGGTTGATCAGATCCCGCAACTCTTCCCGCAGGCTGTCGATGGCAGCGCCCCGCCGGCCCACTACCAGGCCGGGGCGGGCGGTATGGATCTTGATCCGGACCTTTTCCGGAGTCCGCCGGAAGATTTCGATCTGGGAGATCCCGGTGTGGAAGAACTTCTTCTTGATGTATTCCCGGAGCCGGTTGTCCTCCAGCAGCAGGTCACCGAAGGACTTCTTGTCGGCGAACCACTGCGAACTCCAGTGCTTGTTGAAGCCGATGCGAAAGGCGATTGGGTTGACTTTCTGTCCCATGGATGATCCCTATTTTTGCTTTTTCTTCCCCGAGGTGGCGGGGCCGGAGGTGCCGGTTCCCGCGCTTTTCTCCACCGCTTCCACCACCACCGTGATATGGCAGGTGCGGTTCCGGATCCGGTTGGCCATCCCCCGGGCCCGGGGCCGATACTTGAAAGGAGGGACCAGCGGCCCCTCGTCAGCCTGAATCCGCTTAATCCGGATCGAGCTTTCCTCAACCTTCTTACCCCGACCCTGCAGATTGGCCACCGCTGAATGGATCGCCTTTTCGGCCAGGCGAGCGGCCTTACGGGGCGACGACGCCAGAATGGCGAGAGAGTCCCCCACCGCCAGGCCGCGGACCTGGTTGATGACCGGCCGGACCTTGAACGGTGATATCTTCAAATAACGGGATTTCGCGATCGCCTCCATCACGCACCTTTACTTCTTCTGAATCGTCGCCTTGGCCTTGATCCCGGCATGTTTCCGGAAGGTCCGGGTGGGGGCAAACTCGCCCAGTTTATGCCCGACCATATTCTCCGTCACGTAAACCGGGAGAAAACGCTTTCCGTTGTGGACGGCAAAGGTCAGCCCGACAAACTCGGGCAGAATCACGGACCGGCGGGCCCAAGTTTTAATCGCTTTCCCGCCCGCTCCCTGGTTCTTGTCGATCTTCCGCCGCAGCCCCGGGTGGACGTAGGGTCCTTTTTTTATCGACCTGGCCATATCAGTAATCCCCCTGAATCATTTCCTCGCCTTGACGATGTGCCGGCGAGACTTGCTCTTCTTTCGAGTCTTGCCCCCCTTGGCCGGTTTCCCCCAGGGGGAAACCGGATGACCCCCGCCGGAGGACCGGCCCTCGCCGCCCCCCATCGGATGGTCGACCGGGTTCATCACCACGCCCCGTACCTTGGGCCTCCGACCCCGCCAGGCCGAACGGCCGGCTTTCCCGCCGACGATCGCACTGTGTTCCGGGTTCCCCACCTGCCCAATAGTGGCAGAGCAGCTCAGGAGCACCAGCCGGACTTCCCCCGAGGGGAGCCTGACGTGACCGTACTTCCCTTCCCGGGACATATACTGGGCGGAGGTCCCCGCCGACCGCACCATAACTCCCCCCCGGCCGGGGTGCAGCTCGATGTTGTAGACCGGCGTGCCCAGGGGGATATTCTCCAGGGGAAGACGGTTACCGACTCGGATCGGCGCCTCCGACCCCGACATCAGGGTATCACCCTGGTTGATCCCGATCGGGGCGATGATGTAGCGCTTCTCGCCGTCGGCGTAATAGAGCAACGCGATCCGGGCCGAGCGATTGGGATCGTACTCGATCGCCGCCACCCGGGCCGGGATCCCCAGCTTCTCCCGCTTGAAATCGATCACCCGGTAACGGCGCTTGTGTCCCCCGCCTCGGCGGCGGGAGGTAATCCTTCCCTGGTTATTGCGCCCGGCGGTCTTCTTGACCGGCCGGAGGAGGGATTTCTCCGGCTTCTTCTTGGTGATCTCGTCGAAACCGGAGACGGTCATAGTCCGGCGGCTCGGCGTGTACGGTTTGTAGTGCTTCACGGTCATAAGTAATCAGTAATCCGCCGCCGCCCTTCGGGCTATGGCGGACAATGTCAGTAAGCAGTAAGCAGTGCCTTGACTATTCCCTATTCCCAAATCCCCATTCCCTACGTCAGGTCGATGGTCTCGCCTTCCTTCAGGGTAACAATCGCTTTCTTCCAGGAGGGCTTGCGTCCCTGATTCCGGCCCATTCTCCGCATCTTGCCGTGTACGGTGACGGTCCTGACCCCGGCAACGTGGACCTTGAAGATCTTCTCTACCGCCTCCTTGACCTGGATCTTGTTGGCCCGGAGGGGGACCCGGAAGAGGTACTGGTTGTTCCGCTCCTGCAGAACCGTACCCTTCTCGGTGATCACCGGCGCGATCAGCAGTTGGCGGGCTTCGCTCTCGTTCATTTTACTTTCTCCATCCAGGACTGGAGATGTCCGAGCGCTTCCCGGGTAATCAAAATCCGGGGATAACTGACCACGGTAAAGGTATTCAGATCCGGGATCCCGACCGCCTCGACCCCCGGGATATTCCTCACCGCCAGGGCCAGGTTGCGATTCCGCTGGGCCGTGATAATCAAAACCGAGGAACCGGCCCCCGCAGCGGCCAGCAGTTCGGCGGCGTTCCGGGTCCGGGGCTCTTCCAGGTCGATCCGATCGATCACGATCACCTGCCCCTTGCGGAAGCGGATCGAGAGGACCGACTTCAGGGCTTTCCGCCGGGCCTGCTTGTTCACCTTAAAGTCGTAGGAGCGCGGCTGGGGTCCGAAGATCACTCCCCCGCCCCGCCAGATTGGCGAGGAACGGTCTCCAGATCTGGCCCGGCCGGTACCTTTCTGGCGCCAGGGCTTGCGTCCCGAAGCGGTGACCCGGGAACGGTTCTTGACTGCCGCCGTGCCGCGCCGGCTCCGGGCCTGATGCTGCCGGATCACGTCGTTGACGACGCCAGGCACCTCGGCCAGCGTGAGCAGACTTTCCGGAATCTCGATCTTTTCGACCTGCTCGCCGCGGCTATTGATTACCGATAATGAAGTCATTTCTTCGCTCGCTTGATCGCTTTCCTGATCAGAACCAATCCGGTCCGACAGCCGGGGACCGCCCCCTTGAGCAGTAAAAGGTTCTCTTCGGGCCTGACTCCGACCACCTCCAGGCTCTGGACGGTGCAGCGCTTCCCCCCATAGCGTCCGGGGAGTCGTTTCCCCTTGACCACGTGGCCCGGGGTGGCGGAGGCGCCCAGGGAACCGGGGATCCGCTGCCGCGGGTGGCCGTGGCTCTCCGGGTACCGCGCGTGCCCCCAGCGCCGGATGGTGCCGGAGAAACCCCGGCCCTTGCTGGTACCCGTAACATCGACATAATCCCCGACCGAAAAGACGTCGGCTTTCAGCTCCTGCCCCGGCTGATAGGCCGCGGGATCGTCGACGTCAATCTGGCGGATATAGCGGCGCGGGGACTGGCCGACTTTCTTGAAGTATCCCTCCCGTGGCTTCTTCAGCCGGCGGGGACTGATCTCCCCAAAACCGATCTTAAGGCGCCCGGCGGCGGCGATTATCTCAAGAACCGTGCAAGGCCCGGCCTCGATAACGGTCACCGGAACCACGGCACCGTTCTCCGTGAAGACTTGCGTCATCCCCACCTTTCTTCCCAGCAATCCGGACATCTTCCGCTTCCCTTAAATCTCCACGTTGATCTCGATCCCGGCCGGGAGCTCGAGTTTTTTCAGTTCGTCCACGGTCTTCAGGGTCGGATCGACGATGTCCAGCAGACGCTTGTGGGTCCGGATCTCATACTGCTCCCGGGACTTGATGTTGACGTGGGGCGAACGCAAAACGGTAAACCGTTCGGTACGGGTGGGCAGCGGAGTCGGGCCGACCACCTTGGCCCCGGTCCGGCGGGCTGTCTCCACGATCTCGACGGTGGACTGGTCGAGGAGCCTATGGTCGTAACCCCGCAATTTGATTCTGATTGTCTGTCCTTGCACGGTCTTTCCTTATGATATGTCAACCCATTAAAATAAGCGCCCGGGGGCGCTTTGCGGTGAAGCCAACCCATGTTTCCAGACAAGCGCGGTAATGTAGCAAAAATACTTCTGCTTTGGCAATGAATAAAATATATTTTTTTTTAACCAAGGGTCCTTCTTCCCATCTTCTTCCGGCGTCCCGCCGGCCAGCCAATTTTCGAACCGATATTCTTTTCCCTGATTATTTTCCCGCAGGGAAAATAATCACTTGACATCAAAGTAGGCCGGTTCCATCGTATAACTCCCGCGCCCCTGGGTCAGGGAGCGTAGGATGGTCGCGTAACCGAAGAGTTCAGCCAGGGGGACGTGTGCGCGGATGACCACCCTCTGGGGGTTTTTAATTGTCTCGTGGATCTTGCCCCGCCGGGAGCCCAGGTCGGATATCACTCCCCCAATCGTCTCCGGCGGAGTGATCACCTGCAGGTCCATAATCGGCTCCAGCAGTATCGGACCGGCCCGACGGACGGCGTCCTTGAAGGCGATCGCGGCCGCCGCTTTGTAGGCCAGCTCGGTTGATTCCCCCTCGGAAACACTCCCTCCGGTCACAGTCACGGTCATATCGGTCATCGGGTAACCGGCGATGTATCCGGTGCGGGCAGCGTCTTCGATCCCTTCCCGGACCGCGGGGATAAACTCGGGGGGGATCTCGTCACTGCGCGCCGATTCGGTGATCTTGAAACCCGACCCGCGGAGAGCAGGATTGACTTCGAGAATGACATGACCGTACTGGTTCTTACCCCCGCTGGGACGGTAGAACTTGTGTTCCCCGGTTTTGCGTTCCTCGATCGTCTCCCGGTAGGCGACCGACGGGGTGCCCATCCGCATCCGGACCGAGTATTCCCGCAGCGCCCTCTCCCCCATCACCTGAAGGTGCAATTCCCCCATCCCTGAGATCAAGGCCTGACCGGTTTCAGGATCCCGGTGGGCCCGGAAGGTCGGATCCTCGGCGGCCAGTTTGTTCAGCACCTCCTCCATCTTCTCCGACTCCGCCGGACTATGCGGTTCCACCGCCATCGAGATCACCGGTTCGGCGAACTGCATCCCTTCCAGGATCACCGGCGAATCCGGATCACAGAGGGTATCCCCGGTACCGACCATCTCCAGCCCGACCACGGCGGCGATATCGCCGGGAACGAGAAGTTCCCTCTCCTCCCGCCGGTTGGCATGCATCTCCAGCAGACGGCTTACTCGGCCCTTGCGGCGGTTGGAGGCGTTGAGGATCTTCTGCCCCTTCTTCAGGGATCCACAGTAGACCCGGACATAGGCCAGCCTCCCGCAGTAGTCGTCATTGACGATCTTGAAAACCAGCGCGGTCAGTGGTCCCTTGGGGTCCGCCCCCCGTTCTTCTTCTTCCCCGTCTCGGTTCACCACCGTGACCGGGGGGACATCGAGGGGAGAGGGGAGATAGTCGATGATCGCGTCAAGCAGAGGCTGGGCCCCGATATTACGCAGGGACGCCCCGCAGAGGACCGGGACCAGTCGGCCGGCCAGGGTAGCGCGTCTCAGCACCGGCTTGAGCCGGCTGGCGCCGATTTTCTTCCCCTCCAGGTAATCGGCCATTATCCCGTCATCTTGATCGGCCAGGGCTTCGAGAAGACGGACCCGGTATTTCTGGGCGGCCTCGACCAACTCATCCGGAATCGGCATCCGTTCAGGGGCGGCGGAGGAATCGGAAGGGGAGAATTTTAGCGCCTGGTTGTTGACCAGGTCGATCATCCCCCCGAAGGTGTCCTCGGCTCCCCAGGGGATCTGGACCGGGATCGCCGCCGCTCCCAGCTTGGTCCTCATCGCCTTGACCACGGCAAAAAAATCCGCCCCGGAACGGTCCATCTTGTTGACGTAAGCGATCCGGGGGATCCGATAGCGGTCGGCCTGGTGCCAGACCGTCTCCGACTGCGGCTCCACCCCGCCCACGGCGCAGAAGACGGCTACCGCCCCGTCCAGGACCCGCAGCGATCGTTCGACCTCGGCGGTGAAATCGACGTGGCCCGGGGTGTCGATGATCGTGATCCGGTGGTCCTTCCAATAGCAAGAGGTGGCGGCGGAGGTGATGGTGATCCCCCTCTCCTGCTCCTGGTCCATCCAGTCCATACTGGCGGTCCCCTCATCCACCTCGCCGATCCGGTAGACCTTCCCGGAATAGAAGAGGAGACGCTCGGTGGTCGTGGTCTTCCCGGCATCAATATGGGCCATGATGCCGATATTCCGATCTTTCTGTAAGGGTACGACTTGCATAACGTGCGGATGAAATGAGAAAGGCCGGGTCGGGGGAAATCCGGGCCCGGGGGGGAGACCTTCAGGAGGGCCGGGGGGTAAATGTCACGGACTCTCTTCCCCCCGGAAACGCGGCGGTGGGTGACCGGAGTTAACCGGTTCGGGCACTACTCATATGTTCCGTATTCCGCCTCCTCTATTATCGCTCTCGTTATTTCCCTTCCGGATTCAGCCTCCTTCCTTTACCACTTGTAATGGGCAAAGGCCTTGTTGGCCTCGGCCATCTTGTGGGTATTCTGCTTTTTCTTCACCGCCGATCCCTGGTTCTGGTAGGCATCGATCAATTCCGCCGCCAGTTTCTGGCTCATCGGTTGCCCCTTCCGGGAGCGGGCGAAGTCGAGAATCCAGCGGATGGCCAGGGCGGTCCGGCGGTCCTGGGAAACCTCAACCGGGACCTGGTAGGTGGCACCGCCGACCCGGCGGGACCGGACCTCGAGGAACGGCTTGACGTTCTCCAGCGCCTTGGTGAATACCTCCAGCGGTTCCTGACCGGTCCGCTCCTCCACGATAGCCATCGCCCCGTAGAAAACCCGCTCGGCCGTGCTCTTCTTCCCGTCCCACATCAGGTTATTGATGAACCGGGCGGCCAGCTTGTTGTGGAAGCGCGGATCCGGGGTCAGTTCGCGCTGGATTGATTTCTTCTTTCGGCCCATCTGGAATGTCCTCCTTATGAAATCAGTTCTGTCAAAAATTCCCAGCCGTCGAACATCTAATCACCTTCATCGAAGCGAATCAGAGTAGTTATTTACTGGATATTCCTTGTTGAATATTGGATATTCAATCCTGCTTTCCGGTTTTCTTCATTCAAGGAATTTTTTGCCAGTACCGGAAAATCAATATACCTGTATTACTTCTTCGCTTTCTTGACCCCGTAATGCGAACGGGATCGGGCCCGGGGGCGGCCCTCCTTGTCCGCTTCCACTCCCATGCAGTCCAGGGCGCCCCGGACGATGTGATAGCGGACCCCCGGCAGATCCTTGACCCGGCCGCCTCTCACCAGGACCAGGGAGTGTTCCTGGAGGTTGTGGCCCGTCCCCGGAATATAAGCGGTGACCTCCATATTGTTGGTCAGCCGCACCCGGGCGATCTTCCGCAGGGCCGAGTTCGGCTTCTTCGGGGTGGCGGTCTTCACCTGGAGACAGACGCCCCGCCGCTGCGGGCAGCTGTCGAGCGCCGGCGATTTTCTCTTCCGGATCGGCTTCTTCCGTCCCTTCTTCACCAGTTGATTCACGGTCGGCATAACAATCTATCTCCTTTTACCTTACTCTGGGGCTTAAGCTTTTGATTTAACCGCGGATTAAGCGGATTGGGCGGATTTTTCTTTAATCTACATAATCCGCGTAATCCGCGGTTTAGAAATTCGCCCAGTATGTTTATTCCGTCAGGGCCGGAACCTCCTCGCTCGCGGCCAGAACCTTCAGTTTCTGCTTCTTCAACGCCGGCAGGCCGTCGCCGGCCGGGATCAGGTGACCCATAATCACGTTTTCCTTGAATCCCTTCAGGGGATCGAACTTGCCTGAAGAAGCGGCGTCGGTGAGGATCCGGGTGGTCTCCTGGAAAGAAGCCGCCGAGATGAAGCTCTCGGTGGCCAGGGAGGCCTTAGTGATCCCCAGCAACAGGTTTTTCGACTTGGCCGTCTTCGAGAGCCCCAGCGCCTTGATCCGCTCGTTCTCTTTGAGGAAAGTCTTCCGGTCGACCTGTTCGTCGTAGAGCAGATCGGTGACCCCGGGATCCGTCACCTGGACCTTACCCACCATCTGCTTGACGATCATCTCGATATGCTTGTCGTTGATCTTCACGCCCTGCAGGGAGTAAACCTTCTGGACCTCGTTGATCAGGTACTCCTGGAGGCGCTCCATCCCGGTGACGTCGAGCATCTCCTGGAGGATGACCGGGCCGTCGGTCAGCTTCTGGCCCTTCTCCACCCGCTCCCCGTCGTGGACGATGATATGGGTCCCGAGCGGAATCAGGTGCTCTTCCGTTCGCTTGGTCTTGGGATCGGTCACCAGCAGGGTGAGTTTTCCCCGCTTGCGCTGTCCGAAACCCACATCCCCGCTGATCGAGGCGATGACCGCCGAGTCCTTGGGTCGCCGGGCCTCGAAGAGTTCGGCCACCCGGGGCAGCCCCCCGGTAATATCCGCCGTCTTGGTCAGCTCCCGGGTGGTTCGGGCGATTCGGGTCCCTCGCTCGATCAACTCCCCGTCCTTGACCTCCACGATCGCCCCCGAGGGGATCATCAGCGGATCGAGAA
The DNA here is from genome assembly GCA_964587835.1 of uncultured bacterium. Taxonomy (GTDB): domain Bacteria; phylum Auribacterota; class Erginobacteria; order Erginobacterales; family Erginobacteraceae; genus Erginobacter. Next base: position 43,569 of record CAZPMN010000008.1, on the reverse strand, counting down.
TCCGCTCGGGGTTCTTGGGATCGACGATCATGATCTGGGGATGAAGATCGTGACCGGTCATCGGCTCGATGATCCGTTCAATCCGGTTCCCCGCCCGCTGGACCTTCATTGTCTCCCCCTCGATGATATCGGAATACTGGACCTTTCCGGGAACCGTATTCAGGATCGGGCGGCTGTGGGGATCCCAGCGGACCAGGGTCTGGCCATTCTTCACCTTCGCCCCATCGGCGACCAGAAGTTCCGAGCCGACCTCGATCTTGTACCGGGCTATCTCCCGGCCCTTCTCTCCGGGGGATTCCATCAGCGAGATCGAGGCCCCGGACTTGAGAACCCGGAACTTACCCTTGCCGAGATCGATGTATTCCAGGTGAGGGTCGTATTTCACCACCCCGTCCCCGGGAGCCTGGTATTCCGGCTGACGGGTGAAGATGCTGGCCGTCCCCCCGATGTGGAAGGTCCTCATCGTCAGCTGGGTCCCCGGCTCGCCAATCGACTGGGCGGCGATGATACCGACCGAGTCGCCCAGGTAACTCTTCCGCCCGGTGGCCAGGTTTCGCCCGTAGCAGACAGCGCAGACTCCCTCGGGGGCCTCGCAGGTCAGGATCGAACGGATCCGTACCGACTTAACGCCGCTCTCCTCAATCTGCCGGGCCAGGACAGGGGTAATCTCCTGCCCCCGCTTCACAATGATCTTGCCGTCCCGGTCGCGAACCGTCTCCTGGCTGAATCTACCCTCCAGGCGATCCCGGAGCGGGATGATCAGTTCCCCTTCCTCTTCCAGGGCCGAAACTCTCCGGCCCTTGAAGGTGTTGCAGTCTTCCATACTGATGATGATGTCCTGGGCGACATCAACCAGCCGCCGGGTAAGGTAGCCGGAATCAGCGGTTTTCAGCGCGGTGTCGGCCAGGCCTTTCCGCGCCCCGTGCGTGGAGATGAAATACTCGAGGACGGACAGACCCTCCCGGAAGTTGGAGACAATCGGGTATTCGATGATCTCGCCGGAGGGTTTGGCCATCAGCCCCCTCATCCCGGCCAGCTGCTGGATCTGGTCCATCGAACCGCGGGCCCCCGAATCCATCATCATATAAAGGGGGTTGAGTCCGGGTATCCCGTCCTTCTTCAAGTCCTCAAATACCCGGTCGGAGAGCGACCGGGAAGCCCGCGACCAGATATCCAGCTTCCGGTTGAGGTTTTCCTGGGCGGTCAGACGACCGGCCTCGTAAGCCTCATCGGATTCCCTCGCCTCCTGGGCGGCTTTTTCTATGATTTGACCCTTATCCTCGGGGATAACTAGATCGTTCACCCCCAGGGACAGGCCGGACCAGGTCGAACTCTCGAATCCGATATCCTTCATCCGGTCGAGGATCCTCACCGTCGCCTCGTGACCGACGATCCGGTAGCAGCGGTCGATGATCTCGCTCAGGTTCTTCTTGGCCACCTGGATGTTGACGTAATCGATCTCCTCGGGAAAGATCTGGTTGAAGATCACCCGGCCAGCGGTGGTGAAGTCGGTCCAGCGGGACGAGGGCAGGGGCTTCTGCTTCTCGTCCAGTTCGACCAGCTTCTCGGTCCGGCCCCGGACCTTGATCCGCTGATGCAGGGTGATCGCCTTCTCGGCCAGGGCGAGCAGGACCTCGTCCTCGTCGGCGAAGGGACGGGGGGCGGCATCGCTTCCCCCATCCTCCCGGGTCAGGTAGTAGCAGCCCAAGGCGATATCCTGAGTCGGGTTGGCAATCGGGTCTCCGCTGGAGGGGGAGAAAATGTTGTTGGGAGCGTACATCAGGACCCGGGCCTCGATCTGGGCTTCGGTGGAGAGGGGCACATGAACCGCCATCTGGTCACCATCAAAGTCGGCGTTGAAGGCGGTGCAGACCAGCGGATGGATTCGGATCGCTTTGCCCTCGACCAGGACAGGGTCAAAGGCCTGGATTCCCAGCCGGTGCAGCGTCGGAGCCCGGTTGAGGAGCACCGGATGATCCTGGATCACCTCGTTGAGGACGTCCCAGACCTGCCTCTCCTGTTTTTCGATCATCTTCTTGGCCGAACGGATGGTATGAACGTAGCCCAGCTCCTTGAGGCGGTGGATGATGAAGGGCTCGAAGAGCTCCAGGGCCATCTCCTTGGGCAGCCCGCACTGGTTGAGCTTGAGCTCGGGTCCGATCACGATCACCGACCGGCCCGAGTAGTCCACGCGCTTGCCGAGCAGGTTCTGGCGGAAGCGGCCCTGCTTTCCTTTCAGATTGTCGCTCAGTGACTTCAAGGGCCGGTTGCCGGCGCCCAGAACCGCTCTCCCCTGACGGCCGTTGTCCATCAGGGCGTCAACGGCCTCCTGGAGCATCCGCTTCTCGTTGCGGACGATCACGTCCGGAGTCTTCAGCTGGAGGATACTCCGCAGGCGGTTGTTTCGGTTGATCACCCTCCGGTAGAGATCGTTGAGGTCGGAGGTGGCGAATCGACCGCCTTCCAGGGGAACCAGGGGTCTCAGGTCGGGGGGAATGACCGGGATCACGCTTAAAATCATCCACTCCGGACGGATATCTGAGGTGAGGAAGTTGTTGACAATCCGCAGCCGCTTGGCCAGCTTCTTCTTCATCTGCTTCGACCGGGTCTGGCCGAGCTGGCGCTGGAGCAGCGAGGAGAGACGGGAGAGATCTTCGCCGACCGGCACCCGGATCTTTTCCAGAAGTTTGGTGATCTGACGGATCAAAACCGCCGCGTAGAGATCGACGTAATCCCCCTTATCGCTCTCCAATTCCTTGGTGGCCTTGGCCAGGCCCTTGGCCGGAAGTTTCGAGTAGTTATTCCAGGCGGCGGCGTAGGCGACGGCGGCCGGGGCCAGGGACTTGTCCTCCTTGATCTTCTGGTAGATATCCTCATCGGTCGCTTCCTCTTCGAGATCGCCCCAGCTCAGGCTTCCCAGGTAAGCCCGGGTGGCCTCGTGGAGGGCCAGGTCGACTTCCTCCGGTTTGAGGATGTCTTTGATCTTGAGAACCTTGCGGAACTCCCGGGAGATCAGGTCCGCCAGGGCATCCTTCTCTCCGTCGTCGGCAGCCAGGGGCCGGATGGAATCCTTGGAGCAGCTCAAGAGCATCCGGACGGCGTCCGCGCCGATCGCCGCGGAGAATTCATCGTCGGCCTGCTGACGCTGTTCCCGGTACTCCTCCTCCGTCAGCAACTGCTTGGCTTCCAGGCCACCGTTGAGGGTGGAACGCTTGACCCCGGTCTTCAAATACTCGTAACGGTCGCGGAGGCTCATCTTGCCCGGGTTGATAACGACGTAGTTCTCATAATAGATCACACTCTCCAACACCCGGGTTGAAAGGCCGAGAATATTCCCGATCCGGCTGGGAGCGCTCTTCAAAAACCAGATATGGGAGACGGGGACTGCCAGCTCGATCACCCCCATCCGCTCGCGCCTCACCGAGGAGAGGGTCACCTCCACCCCACAGCGGTCGCAGACCACCCCCTTGTGCTTGATCCGCTTGTACTTCCCGCAGGCGCATTCCCAGTCCTTGGTCGGTCCGAAGATCTTTTCGCAGAAAAGGCCGTCCTTCTCCGGCTTGAAGGTCCGGTAATTGATGGTCTCCGGGGTCTTGACCTCACCGTGCGACCAGGACCTGATCACCTCGGGGGAGGCGATCCGAATGCTAACCTGGTCGAAGATGTTGTCGCTCTCGATTCCAAACAGATGTACAGCTTTCGTATCCATATAAACTTGGCCCTTCAAATAACTTGATTAACCGCGTCCCGGTTCTCCAGGCCGACCGGCCCGGTCCGTTGCCTCCGCGGTTGATTGCAAATGCTGTCGGGGAATCCCGGCCGCCCGGCCGTTCACTCCTCTGTCCCAGCCGGCAGAGCTTTCTCCATCCGGACGTCCAGGCCGAGACTGCGCAGTTCCTTGATCAGAACGTTGAACGACTCCGGGGTCCCTGCTTCCAACATGTTGTTACCCTTTACGATCGACTCGTAAATCCGGGTCCGGCCCATAATGTCGTCGCTCTTCACGGTCAGCATCTCCTGAAGCGCGTAGGCCGCGCCGTAGGCTTCCAGGGCCCAAACCTCCATTTCCCCGAAGCGCTGGCCCCCAAACTGGGCCTTGCCGCCCAGCGGTTGCTGGGTGACCAGGGAGTAGGGGCCGATCGCCCGGGCGTGGATCTTGTCGGCCACCAGGTGGTGAAGCTTCATCATATAGATATAACCCACCACCACCGGGGCGCCGAACGGCTCCCCGGTCCGTCCGTCGTGAAGAACGGTCTTGCCGTTTTCCGGAAGCCCGGCCTTTTTCAGCAGTTCCACGATTTCCGACACCTTGACCCCGTCAAAGACGGGGGTGGAGAAGGTCAGCCCCAGGACTTTGGCCGCCCAACCGAGATGGGTTTCCAGAACCTGTCCGACGTTCATCCGGGAGGGAACCCCAAGCGGGTTGAGGATGATGTCGACCGGGGTGCCGTCGGCGAGAAAGGGCATATCCTCCACCGGAAGGATCTTCGAGATCACTCCCTTGTTTCCGTGCCGGCCGGCCATCTTATCGCCGACCGACATCTTCCGCTTGGTGGCAATGAAGACCTGGACCTTCTTGATCACCCCCGGCTCCAGCTCGTCGCCGCCCCGGACCTGTTCCAGTTCCTGGTTCCGGTGGAGGTCGAGCTCTTCCAGCTTGTCGGCGCTCTCCATGATGATCGTCTTCAGCCGCTTGAGGAGCGGGTCCTCGCCCTCGATCGCGATATCCTGGAAATCGTGCTCTTCCAGCTTCTCCAGCATCCCCAGAGTGATCTTCTTGTTGTTGGGAAGCAACACCTGGCCGGTATCCTCCCCGACCACCGAACCGTCGAGCTTTTTCTTGTGGAGGAGCTTCTTAACCTTTTCCCGGCGGGTGGCCCGGACCTTCTGCATCTTCTCCCGGAATTTCCGGTTAATCTCGCTCAGCTGGGATTTCTCCTGCTGGCGTTCCTCGCCGTCCTCGGCAACGTCCCGGCGGGAGAAGACTTTGACGTCCATCACGATCCCCTCCACCCCGGAAGGGGCCCGCAACGAGGTATCCTTGACATCGGCTGCCTTCTCCCCGAAGATCGCCCGCAATAACCGTTCTTCCGGAAGCAATTCGGTCTCGCTCTTGGGAGTGATCTTGCCGACCAGGATATCCTTGGGCTTGACCTCGGCGCCGATCCGGATCACCCCTTCCGCGTCCAGGTTCATCAAGGCTTCCTCCCCGATCCCCGGGATGTCCCGGGTGATCTCCTCTCTCCCCAACTTGGTGTCCCGGGCCCCGATCTCATACCTCTCGATGTGGATGGAGGTATAGGCGTCCTCCTGGAGAAGCCGCTCGCTGATCAAGATCGCATCCTCGAAGTTGTATCCCCGCCAGGGCATGAAGGCGACCATCACATTCTTGCCCAACGCCAGTTCGCCATCCTGGGTCGAGGCGCCGTCGGCGATCACCTGGCCGGACTTCACCTTCTGGCCCGTCGTCACCAGGGGCCGCTGGTTGTAACAGGTCCCGGCGTTGGTCCGGGCGAACTTGTCCAGCGGATAAACCCGTTTGTCGATGGTAATCGAAGCGGCGTCAACCCTCTTCACCACCCCGTCCTCCTCGGCGACCACCATCACCCGGCTGTCCTCGGCCACCTTGTCTTCCAGCCCGGTGGCGACCAGGGGAGCCTCGGTGGTCATCAGGGGTACCGACTGGCGCTGCATGTTCGACCCCATCAGGGCCCGGTTGGCGTCGTCGTGCTCGAGGAACGGGATCAGGGCCGTGGCGATACTGACCAGCTGCTTGGGGGAGACATCGACGTATTCGACCGTCTCCCGGCGGGCCAGCATCGTGTCCCCCTGGTGGCGGATCTTGACCATCTCGTCGAGAAGCCGGCCCTGGTCGTCGAGGCGGACGTTGGCCTGGGCGATCACGTACTGCTCCTCCTCGTCGGCGGTCAGACGCTTGATCCGGTTGGTGACCTTGCCATCCTCCACCTTCCGATAGGGGGTAACGATGAAACCAAGATCGTTGACCTGAGCAAAGGTGGAGAGCGACGCGATCAGGCCGATGTTGGGCCCTTCCGGCGATTCGATCGGGCAGATCCGCCCGTAGTGACTGGGCTGAACGTCCCGCACCTCGAAACCGGCCCGCTTGCGGGAGAGCCCGCCGGGTCCGAGCGCGGTCAGCCTCCGCTTGTGGGCCAGCTCAGCCAGCGGGTTGGTCTGGTCCATAAACTGGGAAAGCTGAGAACGGCCGAAAAAGTCGCGGAAGACCCCGTTCATGGCCTTGGGGTTGATCAACTTGTGGGGGGTGAGGCTGTCAGCGGAGACCTCGTAGACACCCATCTTGTCCTTGACCATCCGCTCCAGGCGGGAGAGAGCCACCCGGCACTGGTCGTGGAGCAGTTCCCCGACCATCGCCACCCGTCGCATCCCCAGATGGTCGATATCATCCTCGGCGTAGCCCGCCTCTCCGGCCTGGAGCCGCATCAGGTAATCGAGGGCGAGGGCAAGGTCTTTCTTCTTCAGGGTGACCTTCTTCAGCTCGTCGGCGGAGGTGGAAAGTCCGAACTTCTGGTTTATCTTGTACCTTCCCACCGCCCCAAGATCGAAACGACGGCGATCGAAAAACCGCCGCTCGATCAGGCTGCTGGCCTTGGCCTCCGTGGGCGGATCGCCGGGCCGAAGTTTTTTGTAAATGAACTTCTCGGCCTCTTTCTTGCTCTTGGCCGGGTCGATCCGGAGCATATTCACCAGGTACTCGACGGTGGGGGCGGGCTGGAAGACCTCGACCTGCTTGATCTTGGCTTTGCGCAGAATTTCCAGGGCCTCCTCATCCAGGCGGGCGTAAGCTTTGATCAACACGGTATCCTGCTGGTCGACCACCGGGGAACTGAGGAACCGTCCTTCCAGCCCCTTGAGCACGGAAGCCGTGGAGAGCTGAACCTCTTCCGTCTCGGCGAAGAGCTTGATGATGGCGGCGTCGGTCCCGTAACCGAGCGCTCTCAGCAGGGTGGTGGCGAGCAGCTTGCGCCGGGTTCGCTTCTTGTCCAAATAGAAGTAAATCTGGCCCTTCCGGTTGAACTCGGCCTCCAGCCAGGAACCGCGATTGGGAATAATCCGGAACATGTAAAGATGGGCCGCGCCGGTGCGCTTGATCTGCTCAAAGCAGATCCCCGGAGTCCGGTGGAGCTGACTGACGATAACCCTCTCCGCTCCGTTGATGATGAAAGAACCGCCCGGGGTTATCCCGGGAAGATTGCCGATAAAGACGGTCTCTTCCTTGACCCAGTCACTGTGCTTCAGACGAAGGAGCACTCTCAAGGGCGCAGCGTAGGTCAACCCGCGACTCCGGCACTCCATGATCCCGTACTTGGGGACACCCAGGCTGTAACTGACGTACTCCAGGCAGGTGTTGCCGGCGTAGCTGTAGATCGGAAAGACCTCTCGGAGCACCTTCTCCAGTCCCTGGTACTTCCGTTTGTCGGGGGCCACGTCCTCCTGAAGAAAATCGCAGTAAGAGCGGTACTGGATCTCCAGGAAATCCGGCATGGAGACCGGATCCTTCAGCCGGGAGAAATTGTTGCGGACGTTCTTCTTCAAATTGGAGATCGGGTTCATACAAGCTCCTCTGGTTCCCGGGCCAAATACCGCTTAACTCCGGCGGACCGGGTCAATCATCGGGGGATTACTCCGGGCACCTGGTTCGGTACCGGGCGCCCCCGCCGTCTTTGGCCTTGCGAAGATCAAAATATATAAGTGACTGTCCTGCTTGTGCTTAACTAAATGACCGGGCCGGCGCTGTCGGCGGGCCGTTGACAGGCGACTGCCGGAAGGGGTTGGCTGGTCGAGCCATCCCCTTCCGGCATGGTCTGGCCGGGAATTACGACTGCGGCCTTCCTACCGCCTCGATCCGGCCGGCGGAGTGCTATTTCAATTCCACGGTCGCGCCGGCGGCCGTCAACTTTTCCTTGATTGCTTCCGCTTCTTCCTTGGTCAGGTTCTCCTTGACGGCGACCGGGGCCGACTCGACCAGATCCTTGGCCTCCTTCAGCCCGAGTGAGGTAACCGCCCGGACCTCTTTGATCACCTGGATCTTTTTCGCTCCGATATCGTTCAGCATCACGGTGAACTCGGTCTTCTCCTCGGCGGCGGCTTGCGCCCCCCCGCCGGGACCGGCGGCGACCATCATCGGGGCGGCGGCGGTGACGCCGAAGGTTTCTTCCAGGGCCTTGACCAGATCGGAAAGTTCCAGGACCGTTAGGGCTGAAACCTCGTCGATGATTTTTTGCAGTTTCTGGGAGACTTCCGGAGCCGACTTCTCCTCGGCGGCCGGGGCGGGACCTTCAACGGCCTCCGCCGCCGGGTTCTCCTGAACAACCTGTTCCTTCACTTCTTCTGGCATTTTCTCCTCCTTGAATGTCTAAGCTCTCTTGACCTTTCATTTACGCCGACCCGGCCGGGCGGGGCGGGCGGCTGGAACACATATATTTAAGATCCGCTCCGCTTGTCCTTGAGGGCGGCCAGGGTGCCGACCAGACCGGACAAAACCCCGTTCAATACTCCCACCAGGCCCCGCAGCGGACCCTGAACCCCGCTGGCGACCCGGGCCAGCAGTTCTTCCCGGGAAGGCAGGGCGGCCAGCCGCTCGAGATCTCCGCCGCCGAAGTAGGAACCCATCCAGTAGGCCCCCTTGGGCCGGGGGGATCCTTCCTCCTTGCCAAAGTCATAGATGACCTTTAACAGATTCGGCAACTCGCCGTCGGTATAGAATACCGAGGTCTGTCCCGAAAAGAACTCCTCCAGCCCTTCCCGACCCAGTTCCGGCAGCAGTCGGCGGACAATCAGGTTTTTCACCACCAGACAGCCGGCTGCCTTCCCGGCGGCCTCTCTCCGGAGTCGGTTGAAACCCTCCGAGGAGAGACCGGCGTAGTCAACCACGACCAGCGCCTCCTTGCCGGAAAACCGGCGGGCGTATTCATTCTTGATGATCTCTTTCTCGACTCTCATTGTATTAATCCCCGGAGGCTTTAGTTAACCCGGCCGCACCTTACCCGGTCGCGCCCCCCCGATACAGAGTACCGGTCTCCAGGGCCAGGGCCGGGGTCATGGTCGCGCAGAGAAAGGCCTTCTTCACGTACTTCCCCTTCACCGCGGCCGGGCGGAGCCTGACGATCTCCTCCATCACACCGAGAATATTCTCCACCAGATGCTCGGCGGCAAAGGAAACCTTGCCCACCGCTACCTGAATCACTCCACCCTTGTTGGTCTTGATCTCGATCTTACCCGCTTTCAGTTCCCGGATCGTCCGCGCGAGGTCGTCGGTCACCGTACCCGCTTTCGGGCTGGGCATCAGTCCGCGCGGGCCGAGAATTTTGCCCAGGGAACTGATTTCCCGCATAATCGATTTGTCCGCAACCGCCGCGTCGAAATCCAGCCAGCCGCCCTTGATTTTCTCGACCAGGTCTCCGGAACCGGCGTAATCGGCCCCGGCGGACAGAGCTTCGTCGACCCGATCGGGAGGACAGAAGGCCAGCACCCGAACTTTTTTTCCAGTCCCGTGGGGCAGGGAGACCGTGCCCCGGACCATCTGGTCGGATTTTTTGGGATCGATGTCGAGGGTAACGATGAATTCCACGGTCTCGTCAAATCCGGCGAAGGCCAGTTTCTTGACCGCTTCCACGGCTTCCGCCAGCGGATAGAGCCGGGAACGGTCCACCAACTGGTGCGCCTGGTTGTATTTTTTCCCTGTTTTGGCCATATATATTATTAACTCCCCGAAAGTCTGCCTAATCCTTGATCTCAATCCCCATCGACCGGGCGGTACCGGCGATGATCCGCTCCGCCGCCTCCTCGGTGGTGGCGTTCAGATCCCCCATCTTCTGCCGCGCGATCTCCCGAACCTGTTCCCGGGTGACCCGACCGACTTTTTCCCGGTTCGGGGTGGCCGAGGCCGTCGCCACTCCGGCGGCCCGCTTGAGCAGGTTGGTGGCCGGCGGGGTCTTGGTGATAAAAGTAAAGCTGCGATCCTTCTGGACGGTGATCACTACCGGAATGACATACCCGGTTTTGTCCTTGGTGGCCGCATTGAAGGCGTTGCAGAATTCCATGATATTAACCCCTTGCGCCCCCAGGGCCGGTCCTACCGGCGGCGCCGGGTTAGCCTGCCCGGCGGGAATCTGCAGTTTGATCTTGACTGTATCCTCTTTAGCCATCAGCTCTTCTCCACCTGCCAGTATTCCAGTTCAACCGGGGTCTCCCGTCCGAAGATCGATACCCGAACCGACATTTTGCCCTTGTCCGGATCGACGGTATCCACCACTCCGGTCATCCCGGCAAAAGGACCGTCGGTGACCTTGACCGTCTCTCCGACCGAGAAGAGGACTTTCGGCTTGACTTTCTCTTTCTTTTCCTCGATCTGGCCGAGAACAGCGAGGATCTCCCCCTCAGAGACCGGCGGCGGCGGGGTCCCGGTCCCGACAAAACCGATCACGCCCGAAGTCTCGTTGATGGCGTAGAAAGTCTTGTCCATATACTCCATCTTAACGAAGACGTAACCGGGCCAGAATTTGCGCTGGCTGATAATCTTCTTGCCGCCCTTGACCTCAGATACCCGTTCAAAGGGAATCATCACCTGGGAGATATGGTCCTCCAGGTTGTCGAGGGCGACCCGCCTCTCCAGTGCCTCCTTGACCTTCTGTTCCTGGCCCGAGAGCGTGTGAATGACGTACCACTGATGACTCATAACTTAACCGATTAACGCCGTGATCAGCTGGGAGAGGATGAAATCTACCACCCCGATGAAGGCCGCCAGGAGGAAAGAGGTGATCAGCACCACCTTGGTGGAGTCGATCAGTTCCTTGCGGGAAGGCCAGTTGACCTTCTTCAGCTCAACCCTGGCTTCCTGAATGAATGTCGTAATCTTGGCCATAGCACAAGTCAATACTTCAAATCAATTTCCCCACTATTATTTTCGCGAAGCGAAAATAATACAGGCCAGGAGGGACTCTCCGTCACCGCCTCCGGCGGTGCCGGATCAGGCGCCCCGATAGTTATCGGGGCGACTGAGAACCCCCGTCCCTGGACTTTTCCATCTTTACACCGTTATCTTAATTTACAGGCCAGGAGGGACTCGAACCCCCAACTTCCGGTTTTGGAGACCGGCACTCTAACCAATTAGAGTTACTGGCCTACTGCTTCCGTTCACGGACGGAGGGTTCTACTTGGTCTGCTTGTGTAGAGTGTGCCTCCGGCAGAACCGGCAGTACTTCTTCAGGGAGAGCTTCCCGGTAGCCTTATTGTGGAAGAAGGTGTAGTTCCTCCTCTTGCACTCGCTGCAGGCCAGAATGATATGTTCCCGGGGCATTCTCTGTTATCCCTTTATCAGCTTCAAATCGATCAAAACGCCCGACCGGTAATTCGGTTCCCGAGCCGGTTTACTTTCACCCGATTATTTTCCCGCAGGGAAAATAATCTATTCCACGATCTCGGTCACGGTGCCGGCGCCCACGGTATGACCGCCTTCCCGGATGGCGAACCTGAGTCCCTTCTCCATCGCGATCGGGGTGATCAGTTCCACCGACATCTGGACATTGTCACCCGGCATCACCATCTCCACACCTTCCGGCAGCTGGACCGTGCCGGTGACATCGGTGGTTCGGAAATAAAACTGCGGTCGGTAGCCGGGGAAGAAGGGGGTGTGCCGACCGCCCTCCTCCTTGCTCAGAACGTAGACCTCGCCCTTGAACTTCCTGTGCGGGGTGATCGAACCCGGGGCCGCCAGGACCATACCGCGCTCGACCTCTTCCTTCTTGATCCCCCGGAGCAGGCAGCCGACATTGTCCCCGGCTTCGCCCTGGTCCAGGAGCTTGCGGAACATCTCCACTCCGGTCACCGTGGTCTTCCGGGTATCCTTGATCCCGACGATCTCGACCTCTTCCCCGACCTTGACCACTCCCCGCTCGACCCGGCCCGTGACCACGGTTCCCCGGCCTTCGATGCTGAAGACGTCTTCCACCGGCATCAGGAAGGGCTTGTCGACTTCCCGTTTCGGGGAAGGGATGTAGGAGTCAACCGCCTCCATCAGCTCATAGATGCACTGCGCCTCCGGTGAATCGGGGTCATCGCTCTCCCCGGCCTTCAGGGCCGAGCCCGAGACAATCGGAATCTCGTCGCCCGGGAAGTCGTAGGAGGAAAGCAACTCCCGCACCTCCAGTTCCACCAGTTCGAGCAGTTCCGGGTCGTCGAGCTGGTCGACCTTGTTGAGGAAGACTACGATCGCCGGAACCCCCACCTGCCGAGCCAACAGGATGTGCTCCCGCGTCTGGGGCATCGGGCCATCGGCGGCGGAAACCACCAGGATCGCCCCGTCCATCTGGGCCGCCCCGGTCACCATATTCTTGATATAGTCGGCGTGCCCGGGACAGTCAACGTGGGCGTAGTGGCGATTCGCCGTCTCATACTCGACGTGGGCCACCGCGATGGTAATCCCCCGGGCCTTCTCTTCCGGCGCGTTGTCGATCGAATCGAAAGAGCGGAACTCGCTCTTTCCCCCCTTGGCCGACAGGTGCTTGGTGATCGCCGAAGTCAGGGTGGTCTTACCGTGGTCCACGTGACCGATCGTCCCGATATTCACGTGGGGCTTGGTCCGTTCAAATTTTTCCTTGGCCATTTTCTTTTCCTCCCGTCGTCGTCTTGCTGGTTATTTTAATATTGATCTTCCGGTCAACCCGGCCGGGGTAGTACCACGATTTATTTTACGTCAACCGGACGACGGCGGGAGGAAAAGAAAAGGGGGAAATTTTGGAGCGTCAAACTTCTCCCTTTCCCGTCTCCCTTCTATGATCGCCGTCCGCTGTTATTACCTCAAACTTCCTCGTCGGTTGGCCCGGCTCCGCCGCCCGTTAATTTCCAAACCGGTATGTTTTTCCCGCTTATTTTTCCGCAGGAAAAATAAGCCCTTGATCGGAATTGAACCGATGACCTCGTCCTTACCAAGGACGCGCTCTGCCGACTGAGCTACAAGGGCACCTTGACCACCACCGCCGGCCCGAAGAAAACCCGGACCGCCCGATACACAAAGCCCCCATCTCGCCAGCCGAACTGAGATTGTTCAGGGCTCAGCCCGCCGTCAGACAATCGCTACTCCCGGCCGGCCGACCTGCGCGAAGGTATGATTGCTGAGCTATCTGGAGGCGCACCAATTCCGTCCGCATAGAAAAATGCGAGCGCGCCATAGTAGCAAACTCCCGCTTCCAGTCAACAAAAAATAAAAATTAATCTGGGCGGATTATTTTTTATTTTGCGGCCCGGCCCCCGGCTCCGCCGGGGACCGGGGGTTATCATCTCCGTGCTAATGATCTTGAGAACACGATTGAACCCAAGCTCAAAACCGATATTGCCTTGACTCGCCGGCCTCTCTCAACGCGTAAAATCATAGTCTTCCAGCGTTGAAACCAGTACCCCGGCGCCGCAAAGCGACGGCGTCAACGCTTATTTTACAAAAGTGGTATTACCACTTTTGTAAAATAAGCGGGCGATGGGAATCTCCGTCACCGCCTCCGGCGGTGCCGGATCAGGCGCCCCCGATGGACATCGGGGGTGCCTGAGAACCCACATTCTTCCGATTCCGGTTTAATCAAAAACCCTGGTAATTCAAGCGGGCGATGGGGATCGAACCCACGTAACGAGCTTGGAAGGCTCGTGTTCTACCATTGAACTACGCCCGCGGAACAAAGAAAAGGCACCGGGCCGCCCCCCGGTACCTATTATTCAATCAAGCATTCCGGATGCAGTATTCTTCAGATTTTTATTTTTCCCCGCCTTCCTCGGCGGGGAAAAATAAAATGGGGAGAGGAGGATTCGAACCTCCGAAGGCATAGCCAGCAGATTTACAGTCTGCCCCGTTTGGCCACTTCGGTATCTCCCCTATAAAATTTTCCCTGCGGAAAAATTTTATTGTGGGGGAATCCTATCCGATGTCCAATTTCAGGGCAAGGTTAAAAACCCAACCGATATCGATAGAGTATTCCTCCCAAGCTTTTATTTTCCCCGAGCCGGAGGCCCGGGGAAAATAAAAGCTGGCGAGAGGAGTCGAACCTCCAACCTGCTGATTACAAATCAGCTGCTCTTCCATTGAGCTACGCCAGCGGGGGGATATTCCAGGGGAAGATCCTGGTGAAGACGGCCGGGAATTCTTCCAGAAGATCGGTGGGGGTGAGACTGATCATCCCCCGACGCGCCGCGGCCCGATCGCCGGCGGCCCCGTGAACAAATACCCCGAGTCTGGCGGCGTCCGGTCCGGACAAACCCTGGGACAGGAAGCCGCCGATCAACCCGGTCAAAAGATCACCGCTCCCACCGGTGGCCATACCCGGGTTACCGGTGAGGTTGATCCAGACCGGGCCGGCGGGGGCGGCGATCGCCGTGCCGGCCCCTTTCAGGACCAGGGTCAGACCGTGTTTTCGGGCGAAACGGCGGGCGGCCTCCGCCCGGTCAGCGCTTGATCCGGCTTCTTCCGACCCGGCCAGGCGGGCCATCTCCCCCGGGTGAGGCGTAAGGATCAGCGGCGAGCGGGACTTTCTCAACACCCGGAGCCGACCGGAAAGCAGGTTGAGCCCGTCGGCGTCGATAACCAGGGGGACGGGGCATTTCCTGGCCAGCGACCGAACCAGCCGGCCGGTCCGGCGGTGGCGGGAGAGTCCCGGCCCCAGGGCGAGCGCGTCGGCCCGACGGCAGAACTCAAGGACCGGGTCAAGGGCCTCCTCGGAAAGCGTCCCCTCAGCCGTCTCCGGCAGCGGTAGGGTCATCGCCTCGGCGACCATTGCCTCCAGAACCGGGCTCAGGCTCCGGGGCACCCCCACCGTCACCAGGCCGGTTCCAGCCACCAAGGCCGCCCGGGCGGCCAAAACGGCAGCCCCAGTCATTCCCGGCGATCCGGCGACAATCAGCAGCCGGCCGTAGATGCCTTTGTGGGCGGAAGCCGGACGGCGCACCAGCAGGGAAGTCAGCTCGTCCGGAACGATCACCTCTCGATCCGATTCTACCCCAGCGACCAGTTCGGCCGGGAAACCGAGGTCGGCCACCGTGATCCTCCCGCAGAGGTCCAGCCCCTTTCCCCGGACCATCCCGGTCTTGACCAAGCCCATTGTTACTGTCCGATCGGCCCTGATCGCCTCCCCTTCCGTCCGGCCCGACTCGCCGTCCAACCCCGAAGGAATGTCGATGGCCAAAACCCGGGTTGCGGGAAACCGGGCAGCGGCACGGTTGACCAGCGTGATCACCCGGGCCGGTAATCCCCGGGCCGGACCCGAGAAACCGGTTCCGAAGATCCCATCTACGATGAGATCAGCCCGGGCCAGGGCGGCCTCCAGGTCGGGCAGCTCTTTCTCCTCCGTCAGTTCGATCGGGGCCCGGCGGGCACGAAAGAGGCGGATTCGGTTAAGGGCCGCGTCTCCCGACAGATCCCTCCCCCGGGCCAGGAGGAAGGTCCGAGTCCGGATCCCTTCCGCGGAAATGAGGCGGGAGGCCACCAGGCCGTCGCCGCCGTTGTTCCCCTTCCCGGCCAGGATGACCACCAGCGGATCCGGGACGCCGCTCCGGAGAAGCTCCCGGGCCGCCGCCGCCACGGCCGCTCCTGCCCGCTCCATCAGGATCCAGCCGGCGATTCCGCATCCCTCGATCGCCTCCCGATCGAGGTTCCGCATCTGTTGGGGGGTGACGATCTTCACTCCTTACCCTTTCTCTCTCCAATAATCAATAGCCAACAAGGAATATCCAATTTTCCAGTGCCGGTATCCCGAAATTGTTTTCCCGGACAAGAGTCGCTATCGTTCCTTCTTCATTGGATATTCCTTGTTGAACATTGGATATTCAGATTTGCTTCCCGCAGAGGACCGCCGCCGCCACCGAGTAACTGTCGGCGTGGGAGAGACTGACCAAAACCTCGGCCACCCCCATCTCCCGCTGCAGCTTCCGGCCCTTGCCGGTCAGCGAGACCCGGGGCTGCCCCTTGGTCGAGCGGCCGACCAGGATATCCTTCCAGCCGATCTTTTCCGTCCAGCCCTCGCCGAACGCTTTCAAGACCGCTTCCTTGACCGCGATCCGGGCGGCCAGGTGTGGACCGGGGTATTTCTTCCGGCGGCAGTAAGCGATCTCCTCCGGAAGCAGGATTCGCTGCCAGAACCTCTCCCCCCACTTCGCCAGCAGTTTCTCCACCCGGCGGATCTCGATGATATCGACTCCGATTCCCAGAACCATAATATTCTGTTGGATCGTCCCTCACTTCGTTCGGGACTTGCAGTAGTTGCAGTATTTAACAGACGGGATAATAGGATTGACGGGATGGGGAGTGGATATTACCCGGAGATTATTGGAACAGACTATGACAACTGACAATTTATTCACTGCCGATCTTCCGACAGATGAATTTATATCCTGTAAATCCTGTTATCCTGTCTAAATTAGTTTTTCCATCAGGTTGATCCTGTCAAAGGAGGAGAGCAAGCATATCCCGCACCGCCCGGTCGAGGCCGGAGAAAACGGCCCGGGAGATGATGCTGTGACCGATGTGGAGCTCCTCGAGACCGGCAAGTTGACGGACCGGTTTCACGTTGAGATAGTTGAGACCGTGGCCGGCGTTGATCCGCAATCCCAGCTCCTTCCCCCGAACGGCGGCAGCGCGCAGCTGCGCAAGTTCCTTCTCCACCGCCGCCTCCCCGGAAGCGTTGGCATAAGCGCCGGTGTGCAGTTCCACGAAGTCACCGCCGGCGGCCCGGGCTGCTTCCAGCTGGTCGAAGTCGGGGTCGATGAAGTAGCTGACCAGGATCCCGGCCCGCCGGAACTTCTCCGACGCCGTCGAGAGCGAATCCAGATTTCCCCGGACGTCGAGACCCCCCTCCGTGGTAACCTCCTGCCGTTTTTCCGGGACCAGGGTCACCTGCTCCGGCCGGACCTCGAGGGCGATCCCCACAATCTCCTCCGTATCGGCCATCTCCAGGTTGAGCTTGGCCCCCACGGTCTGCCTGAGCAGCCTCAGGTCCCGGTCGTGGATATGCCGGCGGTCTTCCCGCAGGTGGACGGTGATGATATCCGCCCCGGCCAATTCACAGACCGCCGCCGCCCAGACTGGATCCGGTTCCCGGCCCCGCCGGGCCTGGCGGATCGTGGCCACGTGATCGATATTTACTCCCAGTTTAATCATCATAAAATTTTTCTCCGAAAAATTTTAGGTCAGGGCTGGCGGGGCGCGACCGAACCGCGGTCGAGTGAGATCTTGACTCGGGGAGGATCGGACCGTTCCAGGACGACATCGGGGGGAAAGGCGGTCTGGAGGGGGAGTTCCCAGGTCCCCGTCTCCAGGCCGATGATATCAACGTAGACGCGGAAAGCGGAAGCATCCAGGGTCTCCATCGTCGGTTCGGGCCCTCTCAGATATAGATCAACCTCTTTCGGCTCCAACAGAACCTGATCAAAGCGGGCGGAATTCTTCAGGATATCGACCCGGATCTTTTTAAAGACCCTGGCCGTCAATTCCCGGCCTATCATCACGTTGACATTGACCTCGAGAACCGGCTCCCGGGAGAAGGAACTGACCGGCTGGAGGGGAACCTGGGTATCAAAGGTGATCTGGCGCCCCATGATCGCGATTGGTTCCGTCTCGATTTCGGTCATCCCCTCCAGGATACTGGCCGGGCCGGTCACCTTGACTTCAGGAGGGAAGACCCGAGCCTCAATCACCCGGTAGCCGCGACGTGGCCTCCCCCGGTAGTTGACTTTGACCGGAAGCACCTTTTCCCCAATCCGGTCGAGCTCGGCGGTAACCCGACTCGGATCTAGACCGGCCACCCGGAATCGGGCGGGGCGGCGGACGTCCCGGTCTTCAAGATTGAAGACAATGGTCCCCGGGGTGGCAATGGAGGAAATGTCGTGAACGATCTTCAGTTCGATTTCCCGGGCGGCCAGCGGAGTCACCATCTCCCGGGGATACTCGAGGGTAACGGTGGCCATCGGGGGGTCAATCGCCTTCACCGTCATCCCTTCACCCACCTGCAACTCGATCGGAACGGTCAGGATAACCTTATCGTAAACCAGGCGGGAGGCGATCAGCCAGACAACCACCCCGATAACCAGGGCCAGAACTTTGAGAAACCGGTTGTGCCGGGACCAGGTTTTCAGCTTTTCCCACATCATTCTCAACTGCGCCTCAGATGAAGATTTTCCGTCAGCATACCGCGTAATTGTTCTTCCGAGATATCGCGGTGGAGTCGGGCCTGGAAGGCCACCGAGATGGTGCCCTTCTCCTCGGAAACGATGATCACCAGGGCGTCGGTCGCCTCAGCCAGGCCCAGTCCGGCTTTATGCCGCATCCCCAGTCCGTCGACCGGCATCCCTTTCCGGGAGAAGGGGAAGAGACAGGCGGCGGCTTCGATCTTGTCGCCCCTGATCACCACCCCCCCATCGTGGAGGGGACCGAAGGGCTGAAAGATACTGACCAGCAGCTTCTGGGAGATCTCGCTGTCCATATGCACCCCGGACTGGACCCAGACGCCGAGACCGATATCCCGCTGAACCGCGATCAGGGCCCCGATCTTCTTCCGGGACAACTCCACCGCCGCGGCGACCAGGGCGTCAACCACCCGGTCCCCGATCGAGACGTTGCTGAAGAATCTTCTCCGCCCCAGCTCGGCCAGGGCCCGGCGAAGCTCGGGGGCGAAGATGATCACAAAGGCAAGGAAGAGATAGGGTATGGTCCGGACAAAAAGGGAGGAGAGGACGTCCAGCCGGATCAGCCGAGCCAGGCCGAAGGCCAGGCCCAGCAGGGCCAAGCCCTTCAGGGCCTGGACCGCCCCGGTCGCCCGGACGAAGACGAGGAAGTAGTAGAGGATGACCACCAGGATTGCAATCTCCAGCCCGGATGTGAGGTAGGTGGACATCTGCTCTCAACCCTAATTTATTCTCATCAGTTCAATTTACGCCCGGTCCGTTGCCGGGCCGGGCGGCATCCCGGATCCGGGCGGCTACGGCGACCAGGTCTTTCAATCCATCGACATCGTGAACCCTGACGATGTCCGCACCCCGCATAACCGCGGCCGCCACCGCCCCGGCCGTCCCCCAGAGACGATCGTCCGGCCCGCGGCCGAGGATCTGCCCGATAAACGATTTCCGGGAGGGACCGACCAGGACCGGACGGCCCAGTTGGCGGAATGCCGCCAGCCCGTTGATAATCTCCAGGTTATGCTCCAGGGTCTTCCCAAACCCGATCCCGGGGTCGATGATGATCCGGGACCGGGAAATCCCGGCGGCCTCCGCCCGGGCCAAACCCTGGGAAAAGAAATCCCCGATCTCCCCGAGAACGTCCCGGTAAACCGGGTTTTCCTGCATATTCCGCGGGGTCCCGAGCATATGCATCATCACGTACGGCCCGGCTGCGGAAGCCACCACGGAGGCCATCTCCGGATCGAAACGCAGGGCGCTGATGTCGTTGACGATCTGCGCCCCCGCTTCCAAGGCCCGCGCGGCCACCTCCGCCTTCCAGGTGTCAATTGAGATCGGAACCGGAATCCGGGTGGCCAGCCCCTCGATTACTGGAATTACCCTCTCCAGCTCCTCGGCGGCAGCGACCGCTTTCGCCCCCGGGCGCGACGACTCGCCGCCCAGATCGATGATGTCCGCCCCGGCCCGGACCAGTTCCCGTGCCCGGGCGATCCCGGCCGCCGGGTCCGGATATCTTCCGCCGTCGTAGAAGGAGTCGGGGGTAAGGTTGACGATCCCCATTAAAAGCGGCCTTCCCCCGCCGCCGAGACCGATCTTCCGCCCGCTCGGATCCAACCATTCCAGAAGCGGGGTACTCTGCTCTCCAGTCATCGATCTACCTCCCCCCCGGCGGGCGGCGGACTATCCCGAGGCCGCGTTCCCGGCTGGGGCCGGCCGAAGCCGGACGGGGAGGGAATTCTCCTTCGGCTCCGCTTCTCTCGGCTTCCCCTCCTGCTTTTCGGGAGCCGATTTCTTGGTCCGCGTCCGCCCCCGTCCCGACTTCCGGGTCAGCTTCCCGGTCTCGATGATCTGGCCAATCTCGACATCGTCGAGAACCTCGTACTGCAGCAACGCCTCGGCCAGGGCCAGGAGTTTGTCCCGGTTCTCCGTCAGCAGTTTCTTCGCCCTCTCGTAGCACTCTTCAATGATTGACTTGACTTCCCGGTCGATCTCCCGAGCGGTCTCCTCGCTGTAATCGCTGGTCCGGGTGATCTCCCGACCGAGGAAGAGATGTTCCTCGTGCTCCCCGTAGGTCATCGGTCCCAGCTTCTTACTCATCCCCCATTCACAGACCATCTGGCGGGCGAGCCCGGTGGCAACCTTGATATCGTTGCGGGACCCGGCCGTGATATCCCCGAAGATCATCTCTTCCGCCGCCCGGCCGCCGAACATCCCGGTGATCACCCCCAGGATTTTCTTCCGGAACTCCAGGTAACGGTCCTTCTCCGGCAGCTGCATCGTCGCCCCCAGGTAGGCAATGCCCCGGGGGATGATGGTCACCTTATGCAGCGGTTCGGTCTCCGGGATCAGAGCGATGACCAGGGCGTGGCCGGCCTCGTGGTAAGCGGTGACCTTCCGGTCCTCCTCGTCCATCACCCGGCTCTTGCGCTCCCTCCCCCAGCGGACCTTGTCCCGGGCCTCTTCCATCTCGGCCGTCCCCACCGACTTCTTGTTGCGGCGGGCGGCCAGCAGGGCGGCCTCATTGACCAGGTTGGCGAGGTCAGCCCCGGAAAAACCGGGGGTGCCCCGGGCGATCCGGGAAAGGGAGACTGACCGGGAGAGGGTGATCTTCTTGACATGGACCTTGAGGATCGCCTCCCTCCCCTTGATATCGGGCATATCGATCAGGATCTGGCGGTCGAACCTCCCCGGTCTGAGCAAGGCGGGATCGAGAACGTCGGGCCGGTTGGTGGCAGCCACCAGGATCACCCCTTCCTTGGTCTCAAAACCGTCCATCTCCACCAGGAGCTGGTTCAGGGTCTGCTCCCGCTCGTCGTGGCCGCCGCCCAGACCCGACCCCCGGTGCCGGCCGACGGCGTCGATTTCGTCAAGAAAGATGATGCAGGGGGCGTGCTTCCGTCCCTGTTCGAACATATCCCGGACCCGGGAAGCCCCCACCCCGACGAACATCTCGACGAAGTCGGAACCGGAAAGGGAGAAGAAGGGAACGTCGGCTTCGCCGGCCACCGCCTTGGCCAGGAGGGTTTTTCCGGTCCCCGGGGGGCCGACCAGAATCACCCCTTTGGGGATCCGGCCGCCCAACCGTTGGAACTTCTTGGGCGCTTTCAGGAAGGCGATGATCTCCTCCAGCTCTTCCTTGGCCTCGTTGACCCCGGCGACATCGGCAAAGGTTACCTTTTCCGTGTTCTTGTTCAGCCGGGCACGGCTCTTTCCAAAGGACATCGCCCCCTTGCCCACACCCCGCATCTGGCGGTAGAAGAGAAACCAGAGCAGCCCGACAAAGAGCAGCGGGCCGATCAGCACGGGAACCAGCTCCTTCCACCAGCTGCTCTTCTTGAACTCGTAGGGGATCCCGTGATCCCGGAGGGTGGCGTAGAAACTGTCAGGGAGACTCTCCGGCAGGGTAACGGAAAACTCTTTGTATCCGTCGTCGTCACGGAACTGCCCCGTCCCCTCCTTGTCGGTGACCTCCAGTTTGACGATCCTGCCCGCCTGGGCGTACTCGATCAGCTGTGAATACATCAGCTCCTTGGGCGGGGTTTTGGACAGTTCCCGTCCAAAGTAATAGTAGACCACCATGATCCCGAGAAAGAGCCAGAAGATCAGATACTTGATCTTCTTCTGATTCGGGGGCGGGGCGGGCGCCCGTGATCCCGGTGGACGGGAAGCCTTTTTCTTTTTCGGAGTTTTCGGCATATCAGGTAAGACCCAAAGGTTACGGCAATGTTCAGAATATATCAGATTATCCTCGGCCGAACCAACAAATTATATCAAAACTCGTATTAATAGCCTTATTCGTACTCGTACTCCTATCTCCTACTCGTCCCTTTGCTCGTCACCCCTCGTACTCGCCCCTTTACTCGCCCCCCCTCCATTTTTCCTCGCCAACTACCGAGACGGGGTTTCGAGTACGAGTACGAGTAGGAGTACGAAGTACGAGGAGATGTTCTATTGCCGGCGATCAATCTCCTGGCCGTTCCAGCGGCTCGAGGGAGATCTCCAGGATCTCCCGGGTATCCACCCGAACCCGGCAGTGGTGATTGGGCCGGTGGCCGGCCAGGAATATAATTCGCTCCCGGTCGGCGATCACCGGAATCATCCCCCGTCGGGAGAGCGGAACCCCGGACTCGATCAGGAGCTTCTTGAGCTTCTTCCTCCCCTCCATCCCCATAGGCCGATAACGATCCCCGGGGAGGCGGGGCCGGAGGACCAGGGGCGGAACCACCCGGTCACGGTCGAGGTATTCCCTCCAAGCGGCGGTCCCGTCCCCCCGTTTCTCCTCCAGTCGCCGGCGCAGGTCCGGCGGCACCGGATAGACGCGGACCTTGATCCTAGCGGCCAGCGGATCGATCACCCGGTCCCCCGGTATCTCTAAGGGAATGACCGGTAGGCTTTCCCCGGCCCGGCGGCCAGTGATCAGGATCAGATCGCCCTCGCGGCGGGCTACCAGCGAGCCGGGCAAATCAAGCCGACGGCCGGAGGGCCCCCGGGCCAGCTGTTCCAGATCCCGGAAATGGTGGCGGTGGGGGGAGACGACCCCGGCCCGGGCTAAAAGCCCCCTCAGGACCTCCCCCCGCTCCAGGGCAGGTGCCCGGAGAAAGATGCCGCAGTCGAGGGCAAACCCCTGCGAAGTCCGGCGGATGAGTTCCCGGCCGCGCTCCTCCAGCCGGGAACGGAGGTAATCCTCTCTCTCCCCTTCCCGGTGGGCCAGCGAGATCAGGATCTCCCGAAAGCGGGGGTTGTACTCCGTCTCCAGCAGGGGGAGGAGGCGGTGGCGGATTCGGTTGCGAAGAAAACGCTGGTCCAGGTTGGAGATATCCCGTCGGTACCCTTCGCCGAGCTCCGCCAGGAATCGGAGGAGTTCTTCCCTTCGAAAGGGCAGGAGCGGCCGGATTAAAAGCAGTTCCCCCTCTCTCCGGGAGGGGCGCATCCCGGCCAGGGCGCCGGGACGCGAACCGCGGAGCAGCCGCAGCAGCACCGTCTCCGCCTGGTCGTCGGCCTGGTGGCCGAGGGCCAGGATCCTGATCCCGGTCTGGCGGGAGACCTCCCGGAAAAATCCGTAGCGGACCTTCCGGGCTGCTTCTTCCGGGGAATATCCGCCCCGCTCGAGCACCTCCCCCACCTCGCGGCGGCCGGACAGGCAGGGGACTCCCAGCCGGGAAGTCAAAGCTTCGACCCAGCGCCGGTCCTCCCGGGCCGCCTCTGCCCGCAGACCGTGATCGAGATGGACCACGGTCGGTTGGAGGTTACCTTCCCGACCCAGAATCGCGAGCAGGTGGAGCAGGGCGACCGAGTCGGCCCCGCCGGAAACCGCAACCAGGATCCGGTCACCCTCCTTCCAGAGCCGGTGGCGGGTGGCGTACTCAGTCATTCTCCTCACCAGGTCAGCTTTCAAACCCGAAACCCGGTTTTTTTTGTTGTCATATCCCGGCATTTTGGTATTTTTTACCTCGAATATCGCCGGCCGTTCTGTGCCGGAGGTCTTTCCGGCAGACGCCAGCCAGCGCCCTGAGATCATAACACACCGTCAGCGCCCTTCAGCATGGAAAACCATCCCTACCAGGGAAAAGTCTCCATCCTGGAGTCACTGACCCCGCTGGTGAAGGAACTGCGACTGGTCCGGATCAACCGCGACCGATTGCTTGATTTCTGCTCGAAGGTCGACTCCTCCCATATCCCCCGCCCGCGCTGGGACTATTTCTTCATCCACCCCGGTCTCGACGAGATCGGGGTGGATTATTTCCTGCTGATGAACGCCCTGAATTTCTGCTACTGGGGCAACCCGAAATGGACGGTGGAATACCGAGGACAATTACTTGACGGCGCCTTCGGGATGTTCGCCGCCCTGACCCGGGCTCTGGAGGAGGGGGTGCCGATCTATGACGGCGGCTGGCTGGCCGGGGCCAGCCGGGCGGAGATCGCCCGGATTTTCCGGGGACAGGGCGAGATCCCCCTCCTCTATCACCGCTTCACCATCTGCCGGGAGGTGGGGAGGATCCTGACCGCCGAGTTCGAGGGGAGGTTCCACGTCCTGGTCAGGAGGGCCGGAAACAGCGCCGTCAGCCTGGTCCGGTTGCTGGTGGAGCACTTCCCCTCCTTTGACGACTCGGCAGAGTGGAACAACCACCGCCTCCTCTTCTACAAGCGGGCCCAGCTGGCCGCGGCGATGCTCTGGGAACGCTGGCAGGGGAAGGGGCGGGGAGCTTTCGCCGACATCGGGGAACTGACAGCCTCTGCCGACTATAAGCTCCCCCAGGTTCTCCGCCAATTGGGAATCCTGGTCTACTCCCCGGAGTTGGAGAAGTTCGTCGACCGCCGGATCCAGATACCTCCCGGCGCCCGGGAGGAACTGGAGATCCGGACGACCACCGTGGTGGTCTGCGAGATGATCCGGGAACGGCTGGCGATCCGCCTGCCCGACGTAACCTCTCAGGCCGTCGACCGCCTCCTCTGGTACGCTGGCCAGACCAAGGGCGGGTCAGAGTGGAGACCTTATCACCTGACCCTCACCACGGCTTACTGATACCCGCCACACAAAGAGAACTCCCCGATGAAAAAAGCCAATATCCTCTTTATCTGCGTCGGCAACTCCTGCCGGAGCCAGATCGCCGAAGGCTTCGGCCGGGCTTGGGGAGACTCGGTGATGAACGTGCGGAGTGCCGGGACCCACCCGATCGACTCGATCAGTCCCGGAATTCGGGAGGTGATGACCGAAGAGGGGATCGACATCTCCGGCCAACGGCCCAAGATTATCACCGAGGAAATGCTGCGCTGGGCCGACCGGGTGATCGTCCTGGGGGGAACCCCGGAACTGATCTACCCGGATCTCCTGCGCGGAAAGCTCATCAAATGGCCCACCCCGGATCCTTACGGTCAACCGGTGGAGGAGGCCCGGAAGGTGCGCAACCTGATTAAATCCCGGGTCACCGATTTGATCATCGACCTAGGGAGGGGGAACGGTAATCAGTAATCAGTAATCAGTAATCGGTAATCGGTAATCGGTAATCGGTAATCGGTAAGCGGTAAGCAATGAGCGGTAAACGGTAAGCGGTATGCAATAAGCAGTGGCGGATAACTCTGAGTAATCCGTGTAATCTGTGGACTCAAATGGGGGTTAGGCAAGACTAACCCGATTAAATTAGTGGCAATTCGTGTCATTAGTGGACTGAAAAAAGAGGCGGAAGGAATGAAGATCGGGATCATCTCGGATACCCACGAAAACATGCCGAAGATCAGGGCCGCGATCGAGCTCTTCAACCGGGAAGGGGTGGAGACGGTCCTCCACGGGGGAGACATCATCTCTCCGATCACGGCCAAGGAATTCTCCGTCCTGCAGGCCCCGTTGATCGGGGTCTTCGGGAATAACGACGGGGACAAGCTCTTCCTCACCGAACGCTTCAAGGGGATCGGCACCCTCCACAAGAAGCGCTGGGAGGGAGAGCTCGACGGAAAGAAGTTCCTGTTGATCCACGAGCCGGATATGCTCGACGCCCTGGCCGCCAGCGGACATTACGATGTAATCGTCTACGGCCACACCCACAAATCCGAGATCTCCCGGCGGGGAAAGACCCTGGTCGTCAACCCGGGGGAAGGCGGGGGCTGGATCACCGGGAAAGCTACCGCCGCTCTCCTCGATACCCAGACGATGGAGGCCCGCCTGGTCGAGCTTTGAGGGGACGGTAAGCAGTGAGCAGTAAGCAGTAAGCGGTAAGCGGTAAGCGGTGATCAGGGAGCAGTATCGCCCTTCGGGCTTGTTGGATCGGAATGCCGCCGGCATTCCTGGCAGTAGTTGTAGTATCGCTTCGCTTGAATTTGCAGAGGGGCTGAAGCGGGGCAAATGATCCGCTTAACCCGCGGTTAAAGATTATGGATTTTCTCGAGCTGGTGAGAACGCGGCGGTCGGTCCGGAGTTACTCCGGTCAAGCGGTGGAGCAAGAGAAGATCGAGCTCTGCCTGGAGGCAGCGAGGCTGGCGCCCTCGGCCTGCAACGCCCAACCCTGGCGGTTCCTAATCTTCAACGACCCGGGGGGGAAAGAGACCCTCTGCCGGGCGGCCTGTTCCGGGATCTACCGGCCGAGCCGGTTCATCGCCGCCGCCCCGGTAATTATCGTTGTCCTCTCCCTCCGGGGGAAACTCCTCTCCGGACTGGCCGGCCGGTTCCAGGGCAAGCATTACCCGCTGATTGACATCGGGATCGCCGCCGAACACTTGATCCTCCAGGCGGCGGAACTGGGGCTGGGCACCTGCTGGGTGGGCTGGTTTAACGGCCCGGCCGTGAAGAGACTCCTCCACCGGCCCGGAAGCGAAGAGCCTATCGCCCTCATCCCGCTCGGCTACCCGGCCGGGAAATCCGCGGCGAGGCCCCCCCGCAAGCCCCGCGACGAGATCGCCGAATTTAACCGGATCTGAACCCGCTCCAAACCGGGGTCTTACTCCCCGGAGGACGGGGGCGCCGATGCCAGAGAGCTGTCGGCGGCTGGTTTCTTCTTGGGGAAGAGCGCAGCCAGGAGAACCAGGATGATCAGGGCTCCCGAAGCGTCCCCGATCCACCAGGATTTGAAGACCCCCAGACGGATTCCCTGCCAGATAGCGCAGATGATCATCAGAACGGAGCAGATCATCACCACGCTAATAAAGGGCCGCATCCGCAGGGGATTAACCGCCGCGCAGAGGAAGAGCAGGCCCAGACCCAGGGATACCACCGCCGCACCGCTCAGGCCGTACTTGACCAGATTTTTCACCCGGATATCCACCGGATCCCGCGACTTGATAAAGGCCTTCACCCCGGTGTCGGGGATGAAATACCGGACGAATGATTCAGTCAGTGGTTCCGCCTGCGGGCACTTGTAAAATAGCATCGCGCCGGCCGCAGCCAGGCAGACCAGGGCCAGAATAATAGACAATACCCTAATTCCGAACATCCTTCACCTCCTTTTTATCCACCGCCGGAAACGGCACTAATTCCGGCAGCCGGTTGGATTCCAGATTGATTAACCGTGGTTTCTGCCTCTAACTACCACTCGCTTTGGAACCAGCTCCCGGAAACCCCGACCCGGGAACGGAAATCGTATGTTTATTTTCTCCCTACTTCCGGCCGTCGGAGCGGGGAACGAGCAGCCAGCAGACAAATCCTCTTCCGCTCATCAGCGAGATGGAGTTGACTATGGTTGTTTACTAACCTTATCATAAGCAACCAGAAAGAATCCAGCTTTTTCCCACCGGTACCGTGAAAACCATTCTGAGCATTATTTTTATTTTACTCCTGGCCGGCCTTCCGGGGATCTGGTTTCTGCTGCGCAAATTCGAGCAGCACCAGATGTACGCCCCGCAAAGGGAATTGGAGATGACTCCGGATGAAGCCGGGATGGCCTATGAAGATGTCTGGCTCGCCGCGGGGGACGGGCTCCGGCTTCACGGCTGGTGGATTCCCTCATCCCGGGACCGCGGAACCATCCTCTTCTGCCACGGCAACGCGGGAAACATCTCCCACCGGCTGGAGAGCATCGCCGTCTTCCACAGTCTGGGACTGAACGTATTGATCTTCGATTATCGCGGATTCGGGAGGTCGGAAGGATCCCCGAACGAAGAGGGCACCTACCTCGACGCGGAGGCCGCCTACCTCCATCTGCGCCGGGAACGGGAAATTCCGGCGGAACGGATCGTCCTCTTCGGCCGATCGCTGGGCGGGGCGGTGGCCATCGAACTGGCGCAGCGCCTCTGTGAGAAAGCTTCATACCCGAAAGCGGCGGGGCTGATCTGCGAAGCGACCTTCACCTCGGCGGAGGCGATGGGCCGCCTGCTCTTTCCCTCTCTCCCGGTCGGGTTGATCATCCGCAACAAGTACGATTCCATCTCCAAGGTGCCATCCCTTGAACTCCCCGTCCTCTTCATCCACAGCCCCGACGACGAGCTCGTCCCCTTTGAACACGGCCGGGCCCTCTTCGCAGAGGCCCCGGAGCCGAAGGAGTTTTTGCGGATCGCCGGCGGTCACGGGGACGGTTTCCTGGTCACCGGCCCGGCTTACCGGGAGGGGATCGCCGCCTTCCTGGAGAAGGTCGGGGCGGGCCGGGCCGGACCCGCCTCAGGGGCACCGGTAAAACCGGATCTCCGGCCCGGGCGCTGAAACCGCCGAAAAGCCGGCCAGGGGAACGAAGAAGGCGTCGAAGGGATCGAAGACCGCCCCCCGGCCGCTTTCCCGGAAAGCGGGGAACGACCGGACATGAACCGCCCGCGCCTCCAGCAGTTTCCCTATCCCCGGTTCGAGGCTGGCGTAGGCCAGGGGATGTTCGCCGGTCACCACCCACTTCTCCCCCGGAAAGTCCAGCTCCAGCAGTCCCCGCATCCTGTCCCCCGGACCGGGCGGGACGATCACCCGGTTGGGGAAATCCTGATGCCCCTCGGGGCGGGTCCAGAGGAAAGGCTGGGGAAAGATGAGGAACGAGGCCGCCGGGATATTGCCGGCCATCCATCTCCCGGCGCTGATCCGGGTATCGGTCCGGGAGAGGAGGAGGTCGAGTCGGACGACTCGGATCGCCGGCTCCAGCATCAGCAATATCGCGACTGCCGCCAGGAGCAGGCGCCGGCCCGGGCGTTCCGGAAATAGGCGCTCGAGGAGAACGGCCACCGCCAGGGCGAGGAAGGGGAGCAGCATCGTGGTGTAGCGGATGAAGCAGGACCGCTGGAAGGCGAGGGTGAGGTAGAAGGCGAGGATGAAGGAGAAGACCAAACGCTCGCCACCCGCCCCCCGGAAGGTCCGCCAACCGCAGTAAGCCGTCCCCAGCAGGGCGGCGGTCTCCAGCGGCCACCCCAGGCCCCAGCGGAGGGAGAAGAGCGGGTGGTAGAGCCAGCCCCGCGGGGTGGCGATCTCCCCGAGGAGGGGAAATCCGGTGACGAACTGGCCGGAGAAGATCTCCCGGCCGATCTCCCCGAGAGCCGCCGCCGCGGCGAACACCGTATAGGGAGAACCGATCAAAAAGACCAACCCCGCCGTCGCCAGAGCGGCCGCCAACCGCCGGGGAAGGGCCGGCCCGGCCGCGCAACGTCGCCAGAGATGGGCCGCGACCAGGGGAACGGCCAGGACCACTCCGTAGTATTTGACCGCGGCCGCCAACCCCAAAAGCAACCCGGCCGCCAGATAATCCCTTCTCCCCCCCCGGCGGACGATCCTTGCCGCCGGGAGGAAGAATCCGACCGCGATCAGGGTGACCGGGATATCGAGCATCGCGAAGCGGGAGTCGCGGACGTGAAGGAAACTCAGGGCCAGGAAGAAGGCGGCCAGGACCCCGGCCGCCGGGGAGAACAACTCCCGGCCGACCCGGTAAAGGAGATAGATCGTGGCCAGCCCGAAAAGACAGAAGACAGACCGCAGGAGCAGGTGGAGGGAACCCGGATCGGCCAGGTAAAGACCCAGGGCCGAACCGCCGGAGAGGCCCGGGCGGGCCAGAGCCGCCGCCTCCAGGATCAGCCGGGTGAGATAGAAGGGCAGCCCGGGCCAGACGAAGTAACCCGGGTTGAGATCCGGCCGGCCAAGCCGGAGGGCGACGGCGATCAGCCGGTCCTCGTCCGGGCGGCAGTAAGTACAGGGCAGCCCGTAGCCGATCCCCCAGACCCGGACCGCCGCCGCCAGAACCAGGATCCCCAGAACAAGATAAAGTTCACCCTTGCGCCGCATCCCTGCAGGATTCTCTCTGAAGCGAAAGCCAAGGGATCCCCGCGCAGCGGGGAGCCCGCCCACTATTATTTATTCCGGGGGAAATCATCTTCCCCGGAATAAATAATAAAATCGACCTGCTTCGCCGCCATATCCACCTTCTCCACCTGGACCTTCACCCGGTCGCCGGTCCGAAACTGCCGGCCGGTCCGTCTCCCCTGGAACCGGGTCCCGCTCCGGTCGACCCGGTAGAAGTCATCGGTCAGGCTCGAGACGTGGACCAGGCCGGCCAGAAGGTAGCGGTTGAGATAAACGATGAAGCCGAAGTTTTTCAACCCCGAGATCACCCCCTCGAAGACCGGACGCTGACGATCCTTGAGGTGTTCGGAGAAGAACTGGAGCTTGCGCAGCTGGAGCATATCCCGCTCCGCCTTCTGGGCGATCCGCTCGGTCTCCGAGCAGTGACGGACCAGGGCCTTCAGGTTCGGCTCCGGCTCCGGCCGGACCCCGTCGAAGAGACAGCCGAGGAGGCGGTGGTTGTAGAGGTCGGGGTAACGCCGGATCGGGGAGGTGAAGTAGGTGTAGCGCGGCACGGCCAGGCCGTAATGGCCGAGCGGGACGGCGGAATACTCGGCCTGTTTCAGGGAACGGACGAAGGCGGTCTGGAGGATGGTGGCCAGAGGCGTCTCCCGGACCGAGTCGAGAAACTTCTGGAGTTCGCGGCGGTTGGCGACGTTCTTCACCGGATGGCCGAAGGCCGCCGCGAACTCGCCGAACTCCTCCAGGTCCTCGCGGTCCGGATCCTCGTGAGCCCGGTAGATCAGGGGGGCTTTCTTCCGGGCCAGGTAATCGGCGGCCGCCTCGTTGGCGGCGAGCATAAACTCCTCGATCAGCCAGTGGGAGAGGTCGGACTCCTCCAGCCGGACATCGGCGATCAGCCCCTCGGAGTCGAAGACGATCTTGCTCTCCGGCAGGTCGAGGTCGAAGGCGCCCCGGGCAAAACGACGCTCCCGCAGCCGCCGGGCCAGGGCGGACATCTCCTCGAGCAGCCCGGTCAGTTCGCCGGACTTCCGGCGGCCGGCGGGGTCTTTCTCCAGCAGAATCGCCCGCACCTCGCCATAGGTGAAGCGGCGACGGGAACGGATGACCGAGCGGTGGAAACGGTATTCCTTGCGCTCGCCGTCCGCGGAAAAGGTCAAAAAGACCGACTGGGCCAGGCGGTCCTGGTCCGGCTGGAGACTGCAGACCTCGGTCGCCAGCCGGGGAGGCAGCATATGGAGGACCCGGGCCGGGAGATAGACGCTGGTCCCCCGCTCCCGCGCCTCCCGGTCGAGGGCGGAGCCGGCGGGGACGTAGTGGGAGACATCGGCGATATGGATCCCGAGGACGATCTCGCCGTTTTTCTTCTTCTCGATCGAGACCGCGTCATCGAAGTCGCGGGCGTCGTCGGGATCTACGGTGAAGAGGACCAGATCCCGCAAATCGGTCCGGCCGGCCAGATCTTCCCCCGTGACCCCGGCTTCAAACCCTTCGGCCTCCCTGAGAACCTCGGGGGGATACTCCTCGCGCAACCCGTGCTGCCGGATCGATGAGAGGGTGTCCACCCGGGGTACCCCGGCCTTGCCCAGGACCTCGACCACCTCACCGGCGGGGTTGAGGTGTTTCGAAGGCCAGCCGGTGATCCGGACGGTGACCTTCTCCCCCGGCCGGGCCTCGCGCAGACCCGCGCGGTCGATGTAGATGTCGTGAATCAACGACGGGTTGTCGGGAACGAGATAAAAGAGGGACCCGGTCTGCTTCAGTGTCCCGACGATCTCCCCGCTTCCCCGTTTCACCACCCGGACCACCTCGCCGGACCGGCGGCGGCGGCGGGCCGGCTCCAGCCGGACCAGGACAGTGTCGCCGTCAAGGGCCCGGTTCATATTCTCCTGATGGATGTAGATATCCTCGCCCTTCCCCTCCTCCGGGACGACAAAGCCGAAGCCGCGGGGATTGACCTCCAGCCGGCCCACCACCAGGCCGAGCTCTTTCGGCACCGCGTAACGGCCCTGCTTGACCCGGATCACCTCGCCCGCCGCTTCCATCCGGTCGAGGAGCCGCGTGAGACCGGGTACCCGGTCGGGGGGAAGACGGAGCTGGCGGGCGAGCCCCTCCCGGGTCAGGGGACGGTACTTCTTCGAACGGATCAGGCGGATGATGGTGTCCTTTTTCATATTTTACTGGCGGGCGAAGCGGCCCCGGTAGTGGCCGGTGCCGACCGTGTATTCGAAAACGAACTGGCAGATCCGGGTCCCGGGGTGGATGGCCAGGGGGATCGGGCTGGCGTTGTACATCTCCAGAAACTGGTGATTGTCGATCCCCGGATGCATAAAGCTGGCGGTGATGTGGACCAGGAGCCCGAGGCGGGCGAAGCGGCTGCGGCCTTCCAGCCGGCCGCAGATGTTGTCGGGGAGGGTGATCTTCTCCTTGGTCATCCCCATCGCCGACTCCCCGGGGAGCATCAGGAAGTAATCCTTGACCTTGATTTCCTGGGTGATTTCCCGGAAGTCGGAGTGGTCGGTGATGTGGTAGATTTCCCTCACCTTCTTATAGACGATGAAGGTGGACCCCAGGTGGAGATCGACTGATCCCGGGCCAAGCTGTTTATTCGAGAAGGGCTCGATCTTGATCACCCCGTCCCTGATCAGTTTTTTCAGTTCGCTCTTGGCAATGACACTCATAACCAAAATTCCTTTATTGCAGCCTGGCGTTGAAGCAGTCTGAACTTCACCCCAGACTATCACCCCCACCCGCTTTCACAAGCAAAAACCCCCCCGGCGACGGCAATACACTTTGACAACCCTCCCCGGTTTCCATACCATAAGACCAATCAGGCCGATTATTATCGCCGCTGAAATTTTTCGCAGAAAAATTTTAAAATGGACAGGCTGGATCCAATTTCAAGCAGCGACCGGATATCCTATTACCGGCTCCGGGGTGATTACACCGGGAAGATCAAGAGCTTCGTCGTCTCCACTCCCTACTCCCGGGATTTCCTCAACCGGCCCGAGGTTTACGGGGTCCGCTTTACCAATGCCCTGCGCCGGACAATCACCCTGGCTCTGAAGAATTTTCCCGACCCGGAGGCGGTCGCCGGTCTCAACCCGGAGAAGATCAGCGTCGTGCACTTTCTCCGATCCGGACTCAACTTCGGAATCCGTGACAGCCTCTACGACGCCTTTAACTTCAATACCCACCTCTCCTCCTTCCTGACCTCGCAACGGCAGCGGGACCAGTACGGACGCTGGTATATCAAGGATGACCAGTACCGGAAACTGGAGATTCCCGACGGAGTCAGCTTCTTCATCGGCGAGATCGTGGCCACCGGCGTGACCGTGGAGAACGGATTCGACATCCTCTTCCGCCAGGCGAAGAACCTGGGCCGGGAGGTGGAGAATGTCTTCTTCTTCACCATCGGCTGCCACAAGATCGAGAAGACCCTGAGACTGTACGACGGCCTCTTCCGCTCCGCCTTCCCCGGGTACCGCAATACCTTTCTGGTCTACCTGGAAGGGAAGTTCCATCTCGCCGATTCCAAGACCAAGGTGGCGGTAAAGATCCAGGGAACCGACCTGATGCGGACCCCGGCCCTCCTAGCCCCGGAGTTTGAACTCTCCCAGTTCCGCTCCCTTGCCCCCGTCCTGGAACGGTGCGTGATCTACGATGGGGGGGCCCGGGCCTTCAACGTCCCCGAATATCTCCAGGACGTCCGCGGCTACTGGGAAGAAATGGAGGACCTGGCCCGGGCGGATATGTCCCTGGCCCGAGCTCTGGCCGAACGATGGCCGGCCCGGGAATACGAGCTATCTTTCGCCGATTTCCGGCGGGAGAAGACGAAAACCTGGCCCGGGGCTGACCCCGGACTGCTGCGGGACCTCTACCAGGCGCACCGGGAGCGGTGGACGGAGAAGTTCCGCCGGGAGGCGGAGACTCCCCGACCCTTGCTCGACCTCTGCCGTCGGAGACTCCGGGCGCTCCGAATCCGCTGAGTGCTGACGCTCGAATCCGCGGTGGGGCGAGCCGGAAGTGCTATTCGTAAAGAGTTCCGGAGGTATCCCGGGTATATCCCTGGGAATCCGCGCCCATCGCCTCTTCCAGCTTCTTCGGATCCTCGCCGGCCTCCAGCCTCTCCACCACCTCCCGCATCTCGTCGTCCAGCTCCTCCCCGGTCTCCCGGGCCATCTTCCGCATCAGGCGGGCCAGCGACCGGGGATCGTTCTCGTCCAGCCCGGAAAAATTGGACGGATCGGCCAGTTTCTCCAGGCGGCTCTCCTCGGAGTGAGTGAGGGCGAATGGGCTGTAAACCCGGCGGAGCTCGGTCGCGCCGCAGCGCGGGCACTTGAACCGCTTCCGCCCGGAGCCACGGACCAGGAAACTGAAGATCTTCCGGCACCGGGGACAGGCATATTCGTAGATCGGCATGGCTCCTCGTTCAATTCTAGATTTTAGTGGTCGGGAAAAGTTCCCCGCGCTATAGTGCGGGACGGATGGCCATTCCCGGATTGGGCATCTCTAACTACCATGAAACCAGGAAAAATTCAACTCTTCTTGGCAGCCCTGCTGGCCGCTGGACTAATCACTTCCGCCTCCGGGGCGGGGAGCGGCTTGCCAGCAACCGCCTCGCCGGAAGCCGCCGTCCCTCCGATTGCCGCTTCCTCACCGGAAATCACCGTCACTCCGACCGTCACCCCCATCCCCCTCCCCACCCCTCGGACCATCTCCGTAGCCCTCTTCTTCCGACGGCCGGCCCGGGTTATCCCGGTCCACCGGAAAGGGGGGGAAGAAGTCATCCTTTCTCAGGATTTCGAGATCACCGACGAAACCCCCTGGTTAACCGAGACGGATGTCCGGGCCATCAAATATCCCCCGGGAGAGCATCCGGATCTCCTCCGGCTCCAACTGTACCCGAGGGGAGTGACGAAGTACGATGAGGCGAGAATGGGAAACTACGGGAGGCAGATTATCCTGGTCATCGACGGCACTGTCCGTTCGCGGATCCCGATGAAACGGATCGGACCGGGGGATAGGGGCTATATTGACTTCCCCGGGGATTTCTCCCCCGCGGAATTAGAGAGCTTGCAGGCCCAGTTCGCCCGGCGGGCCCTCCCCACCCCCACCCCACCCCCCTCCCCGACCCCGGCCCCGAAGAAGCGCTTCATTGTCAGATGAGGCGGTCACCAGCCAGTATCCTGGGAGTTTTCCTCCTGGCGGTATCCCTGGACGCCAGCGCCGGTTCTCCAACCGGTTTCGATCCCGCCCCCTACCTCGGTACCCGTTGGTACGGGGTTTACCTCTTCGGGGATAAAGTCGGTTATGGTGCTTCCCGGCTGGAGGAGACCGAATACCGGGGGAAACCCGCTTACCGCTCGGAATTCCGGGTCGACTACCGGCTCAACCTGGGCGGCAGCCGGCAGCAGATGACCATCCGGGAGGAAAAGTTCTACCTGCCCGGAACCGGCCTGGCGGCCTTTACCACCGTCCAGGACTCGCCCCTCGGCCGGACCGCCCATAACGGGCGGAAGGAAGGGGATCGGTTCCGGGTGGAAACCCGGACCGGGGAGCGGACGGCGGAGGCGGCCGGGGAGACCCTGGCCGGTTCCCTGGCCCACCTGGAACTGGTCCGGAACGATCCCGATCCGGGGGCAGCGGCCACCGTCCGGCAGTTCGAGACCACCCTTCTCCAGCCGGTGACCGTGATTCACACGGTGGAAGGGATCGAGGAACGGTACGCCGGGGGAGTGCCCCTGAAAATTTACCGGATCCGGTCGGAGTTCCCGGAACTGGGGATCGCCACCTCCTCCCTGGTCGACGAAGATCTTCGAACTCTCGAGGGCAGCCTGGGAATAATCACCATCCGGGAGGAGGAGGAGGAAATCGCCCGCGATCTTGATGAACCGGGAGACCTGCTGCTCTCCGCGGCCGTCCGCCCCGACCGCCGCCTCCCCCGCCCCCGCCGGATCCATTCCCTCCGGCTGCGTTTGCGCGGCCTGTCCGACCCCGCCCTGGTTCTCGCCTCCCCGCGACAGGAATTCGAAAAGATCGGGCCGGATACCTACTACCTGCGAATCTCTGCGCCGGCGACGGCGGCCAAGCCCTCCCCGGAGCTCCCCGTTACCGGTGAAGGCTTCCAGTCCGAGCTCGCGGCCGGCCCCTATATCCAGTCCGATCATCCCGCGATCCTCCGCCGGGCCCGGGAAATCGTCGGGGCTGAAAACGATGCCGGGAAGGCCGCGGAGCTGCTCACGGACTGGGTCTTCCGGAACCTGGAGAAGGAGTTCCTGGCGGCGATCCCGAACGCGGTCGACGTTCTCGAACGGCGGCGGGGCGACTGCAAGGCCCATTCGGTCCTCCTGGTCGCCCTGGCCCGCTCGATCGGGCTGCCGGCCCGAATCGTCAGCGGTCTGGTGGCGATGGAGGACGGCCTCTTCTATTACCATCAGTGGGCCGAACTCTTCACCGGGGAGTGGACCCCGGCCGACCCTGTCTTCGGCCAGGTCCCGGTGGACGCCACCCATATTGCTTTCAGCCGGGCAGGGCCGGCCAGGCAATTGATACTCCTGAACCTGATCGGGCAGATTGGAATCGAAGTGCTGGAGTGGGATACGGGGGAAGGGGAAGAGGAGGGGGGGAAAGAGAGTAAGCGGTAAGCGGTGCGCAGACAGCAGTATCGCCCTTCGGGCTTGTTGGATCGGAATTCCTGCGGAATTCCTTGTGGGAAATGTAGTATCGCTTCGCTTGCAGTTTGCTCCCGGCACCAGGCGGTAGTGGAACAGCAAGACAGTAACCAGTGAGCAGTGATCAGTAAGCGGTGGGAAGTAATAATTAATCTGTACCGGTCATTGCGAGGAGGCCCGAAAGCCTGCCGGCCGGCCGGCAGGCTTTCGGGCCGACGAAGCAATCTCTATTCACAGCCGTTCTTGAACTCAGTATGATCCGCTTAACCCGCGGTTTCAAATGGGGCCAGGGCGGCGGAAAGATTTGTGTAGATTCGCGAGATTAGCGGTTTCCCAATGGGGGTGAGGCGGGGCCAAATAATCCGCCCCATCCGCTTAATCCGCGGTTTCAAAAGGGGGGGCGAGGTTGCGGAGCAACTACATCCCGTAGATTCTGTTATCCTGTCAACAAAAGGGTGGGAGGTGGGGAGGAAGACGGTAAGCAGCCCCGGGGAAGGGATTCGGAATCGGTGATCTTATGCGAAAGGGTGCATTAGCCGGAATTATTCTGGCCGCGGCGGCGGCGGGGTGTCTCTCCGGACGGCTGCGGGAACCCCGGGTCACGGTCTGGGCCACCGGGGACAGCCTCCAGGTCTTTCCCGACACCCCCGATCAGGAGGGGAATCATCACTGGGACGGCCCCGCCGCCACTGTTTCCCTTTCCGGGGCGGGGAACGAGTGGGTCGCCTTTCAGATCGTGCTCAGATCCGACCGGGCCGCCGACGGGTTCCGAGTCGAAATAAGCGGTTTGAACGACGGGGAGCGGTGGATCGATCCTGCCCAATTCCACCTCTTCCGCCAGATTTACGTCCGGGTGGACGAACCCACCCCGCGGCGGGGCAGCACCGGCCCGGGGGAATACCCCGATCCCCTGATTCCCTTTTACGACCCCTACAGCCCGGAAGGCGGGGAACTGGCCCTCCCCCTCTCCCTGGAGCGAAAGAGAAACCTCCCCATCTGGGTGGATCTCTTCATCCCCCTGCAGACCTCGCCAGGCATTTACACCGGGAAGATCCGGATCACCCGGCACGGGGAGTTGGTGAAGGAACTCGCTTTGCGCCTCAAGGTCTGGAACTTCACGCTCCCCCGGCAAAAAACCCTCAAGGTCTTCTTCGACCTCTATTCCTTCCGCTGGTCGCGGGGCGAGGGGCTCCCTTTCTCTCTCAACGACCGCACCTGGGAGGTTCTGAGCCGCTATGAGATAATGGCGCACGAACACGGGTTTTCCAACGGCCACTGGGACCTGATGCCGGACGGGATCGGCGCTGAAGGCCCGGTCGACTGGACCCGCTACGACCGCTACCTGGGAACCGTCCTCGACGGCAGTCTCTTCGGAGACGGCCAACCCCCCTCCTGCTGGGAATTGCCCTTCCCGGAAAACTGGAAACCGGGGGAGGAGGTCCTGCGAAACTACACCCGGGAGGTGGTCCGCCACTGGGAGGATAAGGGCTGGGATCTTGGCTCCGCCTTTGCCTACGTCTGGGACGAACGGGGCCCCTCCAACCGGACCGTGATCGAGTATGGCCAGATCCTCAAGGAGGCCTCCGGGGGGAAGATCAACTACTTTTACACCCACGGACCCCACCCCGATCTCTACGGGGTGGTCGATTGGTGGGCGCCCCGGGCCTCCCAGTACGATCCGGAAGCGATCAAAGCCCGACAGGCCTTGGGCGAGCTGGGGTTCTTCTATCACGGGGACGAACCCTCGGTCGGCCTGATGTGCCTGGACGCGCTCGGACTGGCTTTCCGAACCTGGGCCTGGATGGCCTGGAAGTACCGGGCCGATGGGTTCTTCGGCTGGGCCGCCAACTTCTGGGGGAAGGAACCCTACCTTGATCCGGTCAGCATCCACGGCGACAACGGCAACCTCTACGTTTATTACCCGGGCCACCAGCTTCCCTCGATCGGCTACCCATCCGTGAAGGGACCGATCCCGTCCTTCCGGATCAAAATGGTCCGGCGGGGAATCCAGGACTACGAGTACTTTCTCCTGGCCCAGGGGTTGGGCCTCAACCCCGACCCCCTGGTCGATTCAATCGTCCGCCGGGGACTGGGAGAAACCGGCGCCTACGGGATCGACCCCGCCGCCTGGTCCCGCTTTCCGGAGGAATGGTACCGGGTCCGTGAGGCGCTGGGGGAAATGATCTCCGCACGGGGAAGCGGCCGGTCATCGGTGGGGAAAAATTGATCAATTGCAGCACCGGTGGTATATTGTTTTGAAGGATATCCACCGACGGAAAAGTTCCCGCTGCCTGGTCCTGCTTTCCGGAAAAATGTCACCGGATCCGCGAGGCGTTGGGTGATATAATCTCCGCCCGGGGATGCGGGTAAAACGCAATCCCGTCATTGCGAGGCCCCCGAACGGAGTGAAGGGGACGAAGCAATCTATTGCCTGACAATGGATTGAGATTGCTTCCCCTGGCAGCTGAAGGGCATACGTTCGCAACGAATTAATCTGTCTCAATTTAGTTTCCACACGGAGTAAATAAGTTAGGAGGGCAAAATGCTGCTGGGCAAGAGAATCCGGCTGGAAAGGATCATTAACCGGAAGACCGGACGAACGGTGATCGTGCCCATGGATCACGGGGTCACCCTGGGCCCGATTCACGGTCTGGTCAATATGCGCGAGATGGTCAACGAGGTCGCCCGGGGGGGCGCCGACGCCGTCCTCGGACATATGGGCCTGCCCCTCTACGGCCATCGCGAATACGGGCGGGACCTGGGCCTGATCCTTCACCTCTCCGGATCCACCGTCTGGTCACCCGATCCCAACACCAAGGTCCTGGTCAACTCGGTCGAGCAGGCGCTGAAGATGGGCGCCGACGCGGTCTCCATCCACATCAATATCGGGGCGGAGGATGAATCCGAGATGCTCCGGGACCTGGGAATCGTCACCGTGGCGGCGATGGAGTGGGGGGTCCCCCTGCTGGCGATGATGTACACCCGGGGCGAGAAGTTTAAGAGCGAATACGATGTCGAGGGGGTCAAGCACGCCGCCCGGATTGCCGCCGAGCTGGGAGCGGATATCGTCAAGGTCAACTACACCGGTTCGGTCAGCAGCTTCCGGCAAGTGGTGGAAGGCTGTCCGATTCCGGTGGTGATCGCCGGCGGAGAACGGGCCGACAACGAGGAACGGATCTTCACCCTGATCCGGGAAGCCCTGGAGGCGGGCGGTGCCGGGGTCTCGGTGGGGAGGAACGTCTTCCAGCACGCCCACCCCCGGAGGATGATGAAGGCGATCTATCGGATGGTTCACAAGAAGATTTCGGTCGAAGAGGCCATGGAGATCGTCAAAACCGAAAATCGATAACGAGGCGATTTTCGGACGAGAAGGGAAATCAATTCTTCCTCGAGGAGGAGAACGATGATGAGGATAACAGTACTGCCAATCGCGATTGCCCTGGCCTGCAGCCAGGCCGGACTGACCCGGGCCGGGGAGGCCGCCGCGACGCCCTCTGGGCCACGCATTTCATTCCAGGAGACCGTCCACGACTACGGCGAAAGCTGGCAGGGCGACCAGGTCTCCCACGTATTCACCTTCACCAATACCGGCGACACCGAGCTGCAGATCAGCCGGGTCCGTTCCTCCTGCGGCTGCACGGCCAGCAACCTCTCCAGCAACCGGATCGCCCCGGGGGAGAGCGGGGAGATCCGAGCCACCTTTAACACCCGCGGCTACCGCGGACGGAAGTCCCAGCCGATTTATGTAACCTCCAACGATCCCGAACAGCCGACGGTCCAGCTGCGTTTGGAGACCACGATCCGGACCGTGGCCGCCTTCGACCCCCCCACCGTCCAGTTCGGCCGGGTCCCCATCGGACAGGGAGCCGTCCGGGAAGCCGCCGTGGTCTTTGACGGGGAACCGTTCCCGGTCCGGGAAATCTCCGCCCAACCTGAATTCTTCTCGGCCCGTCTTCTGGATCCGGAGCAAGGGGACAAGGGAGAAAGGAGAGTCCGGATCGAGGTAACCCTCTCCCCGGAGGTTCCGGTTGGACGCCACTTGGGCACCCTTTCCGTCCGCCTCGATCATCCGAAGATGCAGAATCTGAGCGGGAGGCTGATGGCCGTGGTTGAGGGCACAATTGCCTACACGCCGCGAATGCTTTTCTTCAGCCGCCAGGACCAGGTCGACGTGGAGGTCAAGACCATCTCCCTGACCAGCCATAGCCCGGAGCCGGTGGAGATCCGCAGCGTTTCCAGCAGCATCCCCCAGTTCATGGCGGAACTCAAGACACTTGAGCCCGGAAGGGAGTTCGAGGTCGCGATCCGACTGAGTCCGGAGACTGAACCCGGCCGGTACAACGGCGAGGTGAAGATCGAGACCAGTCTCCCCGATCAGCCGATGATCAGCATCCCCATCCGGGCCAATGCCGGACGCTGAATATGACAACCGGCCGGTGATCCGGGCCGTCGGATTGCGCAAGGAATATCCCGGAGTATTAGCGGTCCGGGGGATCGACTTCGAGGTGCGGCAGGGTGAGTGCTTCGGGTTCCTTGGCCCCAACGGGGCGGGCAAGACCACCACGATGAATATGGTCCAGGGCTACAGCCCGCTCTCCGCGGGAGAGCTCGAGGTCTTCGGATTGCCGATTGGTCAATTCCCGCGGGAGATCAAGACCCGGATGGGGGTGGTCCCCCAGGAGGACAACCTCGACCCCGACCTGACCGTGGAAGAGAACTTAAGGGTTTACGCCCGCTACTTCGACATCCCGAAGAAGACGGCCGTGAGCCGGACCGGAAAGCTGCTGGATTTTGTCGCCCTGGCCGAGAAACGAAACGCAAGAATCCCGGTCCTCTCCGGGGGGATGAAGCGGAGGCTCCTGGTCGCCCGATCCCTGGTCAACGAACCAGAGCTGGTGATCCTCGATGAACCGACCACCGGCCTCGACCCCCAGGCCAAGCACTTGATCTGGGGGAAGCTCCGCGGGCTGAAGAGATCAGGAGCCACCCTGGCCCTGACCACCCACAATATGGAGGAGGCGGCGGTGCTCTGCGATCGGCTGGTGATCATGGACCACGGTCGGATCCTCGATGAGGGCTCCCCCGCCCAGCTCCTCGATCGACACGTCAGGGGGGCGGTCTTCGAGTTCGAGGCCGGAGGGGCTGACCTCGAAGGCCTGCGGGACTCCCTGGGGACGATCGAACACGAAATCGAGACCTCCGGGGAGACCGTTTTCGTCTACACCGACCAGCCGGAACTGGTTCTGAGAGCGGCCTCCCGTTTCGCTGAGTTGCCTTTTCTCCACCGGCGGGCCACCCTGGAGGATGTCTTCCTCAAGCTGACCGGGAGGGAACTGCGGGAATGATCGCCCTGCTGAAACCGCCCCGGGTCGGCCGGAGGGCCTTCAAGGTCTGGTTGCGCAACCGCGATACCTGGCTGAAGTTCTACCGCGCCAGTCTGGTCGGAAACCTGGCCGAGCCGGTCCTCTTTCTTCTCGCCTTCGGTCTCGGTCTCTCCCGGTTCATCTCCGATATCAACGGGATACCTTACATCAATTACATCGCCCCCGGCCTGATGCTGGCGGCGGCGATGAACGCCGCCACCTTCGAGTGCACCTTCGGAGCCTACACACGGATGGCGGCCCAGAAGACCTACGACGCGATCATTGTCACCCCGGTCAGCATCGAGGAGGTGGCGGCCGGCGAGATCCTCTGGGGGGCGAGCAAAGCGTTTCTCTCGGCCACGATCATCCTCGCCGTTCTGATTCCCTGGGGGCTGGCCGATTCCCCCTGGCTGGTGCTCGCCCCGGTGCTCTTTCTCCTCTCCGGGCTGATGTTTGCCTCGCTCGCCTTAGTCGTGACCGCCTTCGCTCCCTCCTACGATTACTTCTCCTACTACTTCAGCCTGGTGGTCTCGCCGATGTTCTTCTTCTCCGGGGTCTTCTTTCCGCTCGACCACCTCCCCCCGTGGGTGCAGACCGTCTCCTGGTTTCTGCCCCTCACCCACGCCGTCAACGTTTCCCGGGGTCTGGCCACCGGCCACGTGACCTCCCGGCTGCTTCTCGAAGGTCTCTGGATGACCGTCTTCACCGTCGCCGCCTCCTGGCTGGCGATCAACCTGATCAAGAAAAGATTAATCAAGTAGCACAGGCGGCCCGCCTGTGAAATTAGCACAGACATTCCTGTCTGTGAAAAACTGGAAAAACCAATGAAACCAAGATCCTCAATTCTCCTCCCCCTGCTGATCGCCCTGGCCGCCGGGTGCGCCGCTCCCCCCTCCGACACCATAACCCAGGTGGCCACCATCGACGCCCTCCTGGCCGGGGTCTATGACGGCCATTTGAGCCTGGCCGAACTGGCCGAATACGGCGACTTCGGGATCGGCACCTTCCAGGACTTGGACGGGGAGATGGTTCTCCTCGACGGAATTTTCTACCAGGTGAGGTCCGACGGCCGGGTTTACCGTCCGGAACTCTCGGTGGCAACCCCCTTCGCCACGGTCATCGAGTTCTCTCCCGATTACCAGGAGGAACTGACCGGTCCCCTGACGATGGCCGGGCTGGAAGAAAAGATCCGAAAGGTCATCCCGACCCGGAACCTCTTCGGTGCCTTCCAGGTTCGGGGCGGGTTCTCCCGGATGAAGACCCGCTCTGTCCCCGCCCAAAAGAAACCCTTCCCTCCCCTGGCCGGGGTGACGGCGAACCAGCCGGTCTTCGAGCTCGGCGAGGCCCGGGGAACACTGATCGGTTTTTACTCCCCGGATTTCGTCCGCGGGGTCAACGTTCCCGGCTTCCATATGCACTTTCTTGCCGACAACCTCTCCGGGGGAGGCCACGTCCTTGATTTCGAACTGGCGGAAGGTTTGCTGGAAGTCGACACCGTCCACGATGCACTGAAGATTCTCCTCCCGGTCAAATCCGCGGGATTCGCCACCGCCGATCTCACGCTCAACCGGGAGGAGGAACTGGAGCAAGTGGACAAGGAGAGAGGGGAGGAGGGGAACAGAAAGACAGTACGCAGTGAGCAGTAAGCGGTGGGTAG
>CAZPMN010000007.1:72278-114399 GCA_964587835.1 uncultured bacterium | reverse complement strand
TAAAGGAGCGGGCACTTTTTTTTCAAGCAGGCATCAACTTTTGAACGGTATTAAATATTAGGGCATATTGCCCTGCCAAATAATCCATACGTCCCTGTTAAACAGTTATGAAAAAGAAGATAGATATTTCCGTGGTTGCTCCGATGTACAACGAATCCTCCGGCATCGCGCGTAATGCGGAGCGTTTAGTCGGTGAATTGAAAAGACTGGAAGTGGATTGGGAATTGATTCTGGTTGATGACGGGAGTACCGATAACACCCTGGAACTCGTCAAAGAGATCAGCCGGAATGAACCTCGTCTGGAGGTCATAACTTATCCGGCGAACCGGGGAAGGGGTTACGCTCTTCGGCAGGGATTCAACCTCGCCCGGGGAAAGTACATAATCACCACCGAATCCGACCTCTCCTGGGGATCGGAGATAGTGCCGAAATTATATGATGCTCTGATAACGACCAACTCGGACGTGGTGATCGCCTCGCCTTATAAGAAGGGGGGGAGGCTGGAGAATATCCCTTTCAAGCGGGCTTTCCTCAGTCGTTTCGGGAATAAACTCCTGACTTTTGCCGTGCCCGGCGGGTTGACGATGATCAGCGGAATGACCCGGGGCTACCGGCGGGAGGTAATTGATTCGCTGGTTCTGGAGTCGGACCGCAAGGAAATCCACCTGGAGATCGCCGCCAAGTGCCTGGCCCTCGGATACCGGGTTATTGAAATTCCGGCGGTCTTGAAGTGGGAAAAGCAACCCAACGGCCAGCAGCGGAAATCACATTTCCATTCTCGAAAGCTGATCTTCAGTCACCTGGCCTTTTCCTTTTACCAGAAGCCGATGATCATCTTCGGATTTTCCGGTTTCATTATGCTCGTTGCCGGACTGATTCTCGGAGTCCTGTTTGTAGTCCAGAGATATATGGGGACTCTCAACCCGACCCGGCCGCTTTACATTTTAATGATTCTTCTCCTATTGGGCGGCATTCATATGCTCAGTTTCGGGTTCATCGCCAACCAGATCGGGGTCCTGAAGAAGGAAATGTTCCGCGTTCAGCGGGAGCTGAAAGACCGCAACGCCAAACGTTCGGAATGAAGAAAAAAATCTGCATCGTCACCTGTTCATTCCCCCACTTCGAAGGCGATAACCGCGCCTTTTATATGAACAGGTACGTGGAGATGCTCTCCGACCGCTATGAAGTGGCGGTAGTCGCGCCCCGGGTTTTCCGGAAAAGTCTCCGGTACGAAGAAACCGCCGGCTGCAAGGTGTATCGTTTCCCCTCCTTCCTCTCCGATAAGCTGCTGGTGGAATACAAGAGGCTGCCGGTATTCCGGCTGGCCCTCTATATGATCTCGGGGCTGCTGAAGACCATTGCCGTAGTTCGCAAGGAGAAGTGTGACCTGGTCAACGCCCATTTCGTCCTTCCCACCGGACTGATG
Source organism: uncultured bacterium (assembly GCA_964587835.1). GTDB lineage: Bacteria > Auribacterota > Erginobacteria > Erginobacterales > Erginobacteraceae > Erginobacter. The sequence goes on along the minus strand of CAZPMN010000007.1, from coordinate 112,973 downwards.
GGGCTCCTGGCGGGCCGGCTGCTGCGGAAGCCGGTTTTGATGACGATATACGGGACGGATCTGACCCTCTACCGCATCCCGGTGCTCAACTCCCTGATCAGGATGATCCTGAATGGGGCGGACGCAGGCTTCGCGATCAGCAATTACGCTCGGGATGTCGCCTCTCGCTTTAACCCCAAAAAAGAGGCGGAGGTGATTTTCCTCTGCGGCGTGGACACGGATAAATTCCGCCCCGACTTGGATGGCGGTAAGATCCGGGAAGAGATTGGCATTGACCGGGATGATTTCCTGATTCTGACGGTTGCCAACCTGACCCAGAGGAGGAAGAGGATTGATATCCTGCTCCGCGCCCTGGCCGGAACCAGGGAGAAGGTGATCAAATTGCTGGTGGTGGGGCAGGGGCCGCTGAAGCCCGGCCTGGAGGCGCTGGCGCTGGAGTTGAAGATCTCCGAAAGAGTCAGGTATATCGATTTTGTCGCTGATGAAAAACTGCCGAATGTCTACGCAACAGCCGACCTCTTTGTCCTCCCTTCGGAAGAGGAGGGACTGGGGATTCCGGTTATGGAAGCGATGGCCTGCGGCCTCCCGGTTATCGCCTCCCGGGCAACCGGTCTCCTCTCACTGGTCCGGGATGGAGAAGACGGCGTATTTTTTGAGATGAATAATGACCAGGACTTGGCCGGGAAGATCGAGAGGCTGTACGGCGACGCCGGGTTGAGAAATTCATTGGGCCATAATGCCCGCCTCTCCGCCGAGAAATATTTCTCCCGGGATGTGCAAAAGCAAAAAATCACCGGCCAGATAGATGCCCTGTTCAGCGGGGAATAGATACAAAGGAGAGCTCGAAATAGGTTTGCGCGTCATTGCGAGTAGCCCCTTACCTGTATTGCGAGGAGCCCCTTGCCTTGTCATTGCGAGGAGCCCCTTACCTTGTCATTGCGAGGAGTCCCTTACCTTGTCATTGCGAGGAGTCCCTTACCTTGTCATTGCGAGGAGCGGAGCGACGAAGCAATCTCAACCCTCTGGATAAGGAGAGATTGCTTCGCCCCGATAAATCGGGGCTCGCAATGACGAACTGTGTGACAGGTAAAAGCTGCCGGAGAATTAGTCATTGTCGGCAGGTCCAACTAAAAGGTTTCTAGGCGGAGGTTATACAAGCAAAGCGATACTACATTTACTACAAGTCCTGTCGAAGATCCTGAGCGTAGTCGAAGGGAAGCAGAGTCCTGAGCCTGTCGAAGGGCGAAGACGAAGGACGATACTACAAGTGAGTCGATTACAATCGGCTCACGGTCCTGCAATGTATATTGAATTACTGGAATGAATTCTAAGCGCACCACCATCCTTCTAGTCCTGATCACCGCTATGGCCTTGTTCCTCCGGGTTCACGGGATCAATTATTACTCCTACGGCGATGAGGCTTACCACGTCTATAACTCTCTCGGCCTGGGCTCGGGCCAACTCCCGCAAAATTTCCACCGGATTGCCCTATTTGTTTTCTATTCTCTGTTTTACGCCGTGGGCTGGATCCTGGGCATCTTTACCACTCCGAAAGCCTTTATCGGAACCTACTTTTCCCACCAGCACGTATTTTATTATGCCGGCCGCCTGTTTGAAGCCCTGATGGGGACCGCCGCCGTCCCCTTCCTTTACCTGCTGGGGAAAAGGTTGTTTTCCCAAAAAACCGCTTTAGCGGCGGCATTCTTCCTGGCGGTCTGCCCGGCCGCGGTGGAGATCTCCCAGATTGCCCGCGGCCAGGCGCTGGCGATGGCCCTGGTGATCGCGGCGATGTATTTCTCCTACCGGCCCATCCGGGAGAAGAGAGTTTCCCATTATATCTTAGCGGGCCTGGCCCTGGGAGCGGCCGTATCCATACGCGTTTTCTGCGCGGTTATTTTTTTCCCGGTTGCCTGTTATCTCTGGGAGGGGGCCGGGAACTCGGCGGCGGCTGATCGGCCGGGGCGGGTTGTCGGCCGCTTGATGTGGTTGATCAGGCAGCGGGGGCCTTGGCTTCTTCTTCTAAGCTGCATAATCATCTTAACCATTTCCAATCCCGGGATAGTTTTAAACTTTCGGACTTATACGTCGGGGAATATGGGCAATATATCCGCGGGTTTTGAGAAAGTGTACCCGGGGATCGAAAAGAATAATTCCTGGATATATTATCTGAACTCCGGTTTTCCCCTGGCTTTGAGCTGGCCTCTTTACCTGTTGTTTATCGCCGGGGTTATCCGGGTATTGCTAAGAAAAAATCGCGAAGGGATCATCCTGGCTATAACCTGCCTGGTCTATTTCCTGGTAATGGGAAAAGGGATAATTGCCGCGTCCCGCTATCTCCTGCCGATCATCCCAGCTTGCCTGCTTCTCGGGGCCGACTGCATCGATCATCTCACGGGAGGGGAACGAGGGAAATCCGATTGGCGCAACTATCTCTTCACGATTATTGTCTTGTTATTGAGTGTTCCGGCGGGGAAAACTGTCCTTGAATCCAGCCGCCGGAACCGGATGAAGACCACCAAGAACCTGGCGGAGGAATGGATCTTCAAGAATATCCCCTATGGCTCGAGAATCGCCGTGGAAAGGATGGGCTACAGCGGTCCCGATTTAAAGCTGACCCCGGTCCTGGATTACTGGATCTACAATTTAAGCGAAGACGAATTGAAAGACTTGCTTGAAGAGAGGCTGTCCCAGGGGCAGCCGTCGGTTGCTCTGAAGTATTTCATCGAGAATCCTCCGGATAAAAAATATTTCACCAAGACCATCTCGATTCGGGAGATAATCGACGTCGATCAACTCGAAGAAGAGAAATACGAATTCATAGTGACCAGCTCTTCCGCCGCCGGGACTTACCAGGATCCCCAGGTCCAGAAAAGATATCCCGAACGCTACCAATCGCGGCTGGAGTTTTACCGTTGGCTGGATGAGAAGGGCGAGCAGATCCAGGTTTTCGTTCCGGATCAGGATACCCCCGGCGAAGAGTTGAAGATTTACAGGATTCGGCCCTCCCCATAAATATTCCCGGGATTTATTTTTTCCGGCTTGACAAGGAGATAGCGTATGGTACATTTAGTTTATATTGAATATAATGAAATTATTATTGTGGCAGAGTAAAGCTACATTCCTTGCCTTTGCGCAAAAATTCAAGTGGGCAAAATTGTCCAGGGAAGAAGATTGATGGACAAGCATCTCCTGGAAGCCCGGGACAACATCATCGAGGCCGCAGGCCGGACCACCCAGGGTTTCGGCCTCGGCCGGATCATCGGCCAGCTCTACGCTCTCCTTTTCTTCAGCCCGCGTCCGATGTCCCTGGACGAGATGGCCGAGGAACTAAAGGTCAGCAAAGGGAGCGTCAGCACCAACATCCGGGAACTTGAGAAGTGGAGTGCCGTCCGCCGGGTTTGGGTGAAGGGAGACCGGAAGGATTATTACGAGGCTGAGGTGGAATATATCAAGATTCTCAAGAACGGTATTCTTCCGTTTATCCGGAGAAAGATCGGCTCGGCCTCAATGGCCACGCTCGAATCCAGGGATCTGTTGAAAAACAATCACAAGAAACTGCCGCCGGAGGACATAGGCCTGGAAGAATTCTATCGCAAGAGGTTGGACTTGATGGAAAAAGCCCAGTCTCAACTCTCTATGCTCCTGCAACTTCAGGGTATTCTGAATCTCCGCACAGAGTAGCCGCCATTAAAAGCAGGTTATCCTATGGCTCAAGTGACCGTTATCAAATCTTCCCGAGGTTGGGTTCCCCTTAAGCTGAGGGAGCTTTACGAGTACAGGGATCTGCTGTTTTTCCTTACCTGGCGGGATGTCAAGATCCGCTACAAGCAAACGGTTATCGGGGTCGGATGGGCTGTTTTGCAGCCGTTCTTCTCTATGGTGATCTTCAGCGTTTTCTTCGGCCGGCTGGCCGGCATCCCTTCCGATAATATTCCGTATCCCATTTTCGCTTACGCGGCCCTGGTGCCCTGGACTTTTTTCGCCAATGGGTTGAGACAGTCTTCGGCGAGCCTGGTCAGCGGCGCGGAGATGATCAGGAAGATATACTTCCCCCGATTGGTGATCCCGATTTCAGCGGTGATGTCCGGTGTGATAGATTTCATCCTGGCTTTCATCATCCTGCTGGGGATGATGGTCTTCTACGGTGTTTACCCCACGACCGCCGTTGTCTGGCTCCCCGCGCTGCTCCTTCTGGCCCTGGTGAGCTCCCTCGGGGTGGGATTCTGGCTGACCGCGATGAACGTGCAATTCCGGGACGTCAAATATGTCGTTCCCTTTCTGGTTCAGGGCTGGCTCTTCGCCACGCCCATCGCCTATCCGAGTTCGCTCATCCCCGAGCGCTGGCGGCCGGTTTACGGAATAAACCCGATGGTTGGGGTGGTGGAAGGATTCCGCTGGGCCCTGCTGGGTGTCCAGACCGCGCCCGGGGCGATGATCGCGGTCTCCAGTGTTGTTGCCTTAACGTTATTTATCAGCGGCGCTTATTACTTTCGCCGGATGGAGCGGAGTTTTGCAGACGTTATTTAGGTATGGGAGTAAGGGAGTGTGGGAGTGTGGGAGTGTGGGTATATGGGAGTGTGGGGGTATGGGTGTATGGAAGTTGACTTGGATCTGTTACACCGTTACTCCGCTACTCCGCTACTCCGACACTCCGCTACTCCGACACTCCGACACGCCGTTACCCCGTTACTCCCATACCCCAACACTCCCACACTAAATGCAGTGAATGACATTGCGATAAAAGTCGAGAACCTGAGCAAGCGTTACCGGATCGGTGGCCCCGGGGCTGAGTACGGGACTCTCCGCGATACCCTGATTGATGTGTTCCGGGCCCCCGTCAGAAAAGCGGCGGCTTTGTTGAGAGGCCAGGCCTACGGGGCGCTGGAGTTGAACGAAGAGATCTGGGCGCTGAAGGATGTTTCTCTGACCGTACAACGCGGCGAAATATTGGGCATAATCGGGCGGAATGGCGCCGGGAAATCTACGCTGTTGAAGATCCTCTCCCGAATCACCGAACCGACCTCCGGGCGGGCGGAGATTCACGGTCGAGTCGGTTCTTTACTGGAAGTGGGAACGGGCTTTCACCAGGAACTGACTGGACGGGAGAATGTTTATTTGAACGGGGCGATCCTGGGGATGCGGAAGGGAGATATCCAGCGGAAATTCGAAGAGATCGTAGCATTTTCCGAGGTGGAGAAATTTCTGGATACGCCGGTCAAGTTTTATTCGAGCGGAATGCGGGTCCGACTGGCTTTTGCCGTTGCCGCTCACCTGAACCCGGAGGTTCTTCTGATCGATGAGGTCCTGGCTGTTGGTGATGCGGAATTTCAAAAAAAATGCCTGGGCAAAATGGGCGGCGTGGCCAGAGAAGGCCGGACGGTGATCCTGGTGAGCCATAATATGACTATGGTCAGAAGCCTGTGCGAAAAAGCTGTATTATTGCGTGATGGAATGATTGAAGACAGCGGGAACGTCAATGATGTTATCAATGCTTATCTCTCGATAGATCGCAAGGAGGTTCTGGAGCAAGCGTGGGCAGAACCTGATCAGGCGCCGGGAAATAATGAATTGAGGTTCAAAAAAGTATCCTTAGCTCCGGAATACCGCGATGACAGCAATCGCATTATGATCGATACGGCTATAAAAATCGACTTGGAGTTCTGGATGATGAGGGCGGGGTACGTCAACGTAAGTATGTACCTGAGACAATTAAGCGGGGAAATTATATTCGCGTCAGCTTCTCCCCGGATGGAGATTCCTCCCGGGATAGCCGGATTCAGTTGCCGGATACCGGGGGATCTTCTCAATGATGGGATATACACCATCACGGTGATCGTTGTCGAAAATGCCCGGCATCTTTTCACAATGGAGGACGCGGCGACTTTCGAGGTGCATGATCTCCCGAGAAAAGGCCATTGGTTCGGAAAGTGGCCGGGGGCCGTGCGGCCTCGCCTGACCTGGACCCACGGATGGCGTCCGGGCAATAGTCAAAATGAACAATCCAGCTGATTATCGGCCGTTTGCTCTTGCCTTGTTTGAGGAGGTGATATCCAGCCTCCCAAACCGCTACGAAGACAACTATGACTACTATCGCTTTGGACCATTGTCGGATCGCAAGGGTATGCTGTCGCCGAAGACGTTAGCCAAAACATTCCTGGGCAAGAAGGGATATGAGAATGTAATCGATCTCAGTGAAAGCCTCCTGGAGGCAGTTGGCGCCCTTCGTCCAAATTGGACGTCTTTGGAGAAGCTGCACCGGATGCTTGATGATGATCAATCGCGAGAATTATTGATTAAGTTGATGGCATTCCGCTGTCTGGGATATCGCAAAGTCAAGCTTCCCTTGAATACACCGGAGTACTGGAAGGCTATTCAGCATCTGGAAACAGTGGCGGACGGCAATGATTACATAGAAGTTCCCGGTAGCTGCTGTAAACTCTACCGTATGGATTTAACTGCCATTGGAATCCCGATAACCCTGTATTGCCGGCCCAGCGCTGCTTATGCGGTATTCGTACTTCAACATTACAGATGTGAGGTTGATTCTTGCGCCATCGAGGTGGGGCCGGGCGATTCGGTTATCGACGTAGGAGCGTGCTGGGGTGATACGGCTTTGTATTTTGCCCATCGCGTGAAGCCGAGCGGGAAGGTGTACAGTTTTGAATTTATCCCCGGCAATCTAATCATCTTCAACAAGAATATGTCCTTGAACAGGGATTTGAGCAAAAGAATCCAGCTGATTCCTTACGCCGCCTGGAGCACTTCAAATTTGACCTTGAGTTATACAAACCAGGGCCCCGGAAGTAAGGTGTTGGATGATAGTTCGGCAAGATCTGAAGAGCGCCTGCGCACATTAGCGATCGATGATCTGGTCAGGGATAATCGCATTTCCAGTGTTGACTTTATCAAGATGGATATCGAGGGATCGGAATTGCCGGCCTTGAAGGGTGCTGCCGATACTATTCGTAGATTCAAACCCCGACTGGCGATATCCGTTTATCACCGTTGGAGCGATTATGCGGACATTCCGCTATTCCTCGATTCTCTCGGGCTCGGATACAAATTTTACTTGAGGCATTCGAGTATTCATACGGAAGAAACAGTACTCTTCGCGAAATCCGAATAGGCGATAGGTTTGATGCGTGTTGATGGTCAGGGCAATGTAGCTATACGTGGGCAAAATACTTCGGCATTTTGGATGATGAGGTTGATTACTTTTGGATCATCGAGACGCCGGCGAAGTACCGGAAATAATGTAAGTATTGCAGCTGACAATGATTCGTCGAGGTTTAATTTCTCGAGGAACAGTAAAGTATGAAGAAATCGATCGATGATCTGGCTGTCTTGGGAGGGCGCTCGGCTTTCCCGGAGAAGATTCACGTTGGCCGGCCAAACATTGGCGACCGCGAGAAGTTCCTGGGACGGGTAGAGGATATTCTTGCCACGAAATGGCTCACTAACGGCGGCCGGTATGTCCAGGAATTGGAGGATCGGATCTGCTCATTGCTGAACGTGAATCACTGCATAGCTATGTGCAACGGCACCGTGGCGCTGGAAATCGCGATCCGCGCTCTCGGTCTGGAGGGCGAAGTCATCCTTCCATCCTTTACGTTCATAGCGACCGCCCACGCGCTCCAGTGGCAAAATATAACGCCCGTATTTTGCGACATCGATCCGGCCACTCATAACATCGATCCCGAATGGGTAGAAAAGATGATTACGCCGAAAACCACGGGGATCATCGGTGTGCACCTGTGGGGGCGTCCTTGCGATATTGACGCTTTGGAACGGATCAGGGAGAAATATAAACTGAAACTTCTCTTCGATTCGGCTCATTCCTTTGGATGCTCGCATCGAGGCAAAATGATCGGGGGCTTTGGCAGCGCGGAGGTTTTCAGCTTTCACGCTACGAAGTTTGTGAATACGTTGGAAGGCGGGGCAATAGCCACGAATGATGAAGAAATTGCCCGCAAGGTCCGCTTTATGAAGAATTTCGGCTTCGCTGGATATGACCGGACCGAATACATCGGAGTGAACGGGAAGATGAACGAAATCTCCGCGGCGATGGGGCTGACGAATATGGAATCAATGGATGAGTTTGTGGTTGTCAACCGTCGGAACTATCATAGCTACCGCAGGGAACTGGCAGGATTGAAGGGATTGCGGCTGATTGATTATGACGACAGAGAGAAAAATAATTACCAGTATATCGTAGCCGAGATAGATGAAAAGCTGACGGGAATATCGCGGGATCATATGGTAAAAATACTTCACGCTGAGAATATACTCGCCCGCCGTTATTTTTTCCCGGGTTGCCACCGGATGGAACCTTACCGTTCATTGTTTCCGCACGCGCGAATGCTGTTGCCAAATACTGAACAAGTTGCTGACCGGGTGTTTTGCCTGCCTACTGGTACATCCATACGAGATCAGGAAATCGGTACAATTTGCGAGATTATTCGTATTATCACGAAATATGGGCCGGAACTGAATGAGTTGATGGAAAAACTGGGGGGCGGGACATTCAAGCCGCAGAAAAGCTGAAAATTCCGGAAAGCGTCATATCAATACCATAAATTTTGCATCAACCGTGGGATGTAACCATAAGACATCAATATCAGCTTGATCAATAATATTTGATATTCAAGTAATCGCGACTGGCTCTCGGCTGGAAGCCCGCCAGCGGCGAGTATGCAATATCGATCATCTGGTTTCACGAGCGATATGAAGATCAAGCGCGATCATTACCCGACGTGGTTGCGGTAGCCAATGGTTGCCGGGGAATGAAGGAATCCAGAATCAATAATCTTTTCATAAGAGCGTTGCTACGGGGCAAAACTTGAGTATGAAATTATACGGTTTATCGAACTTGAGACTGCTCGAGTTTGAGTCGATTCACATCATAAGGGAGACCGCGGCCGAGTTCAAAAATCCCGTGATGCTCTACTCAGTGGGCAAGGACTCCGGTGTGATGCTCTGGCTCGCCCGGAAGGCTTTCTATCCAGGCCCGGTCCCCTTCCCCTTAATGCATATCGATACGGGCTACAAGTTTCCGGAGATGTATGATTTCCGCGACAGGTATTGCGGAGACCTCGGATTGCGTTTGATTGTCGAGAGAAATGAGGAATGGATAGGGAACGGATGCCATCCCTTCACGTTCGGCACGGACAAATGCTGCTGGTATCTGAAGACTCAGGCCTTGCTGAACGCCCTGAAAATGCATAATTTCGATGCCGCATTGGGGGGTGCCCGGCGGGAGGAAGAAAAGTCCCGCGCGAAAGAGAGGGTTTTTTCCATACGGGATTCATTCGGCCAGTGGGATCCGAAAAATCAGCGGCCCGAGTTGTGGAATCTGTACAACACTCGTCTGAACGAAGGGCAGACGGCCCGGGTGTTTCCTTTGAGCAACTGGACGGAACTCGATGTCTGGAATTACATCAAGACGGAAAACATACCCGTCGTGCCCCTGTATTTCGCCCGGGAGCGGAAGGTCATCCGGCAGAACAACATCCTGATACCCCTCTCCAGTGTCTCCACAATTCGAGAGGGTAACCCGCAACCGGCTGAAGATGAGATTATCGAAACTGTTTCCTGTCGTTTCCGAACCTTGGGCTGTATCCCCTGCACCGGGGTAATCCCGTCCGCAGCCCTGACCGTCGATGACATTATCGGCGAGCTGGCCCGGACGAGAAAGTCGGAGCGGGAGAACAGGATAATAGATCTGTCCAGCGATACCGCGATGGAAGAGAAGAAGAAGGAGGGATACTTTTAGTGGACAGGAGCGAAAAGAGCCTCCTCAGGCTGGTCACGACCGGCAGCGTCGATGACGGCAAATCGACCCTGATCGGACGGCTCCTCTACGAAACGGAATCGATATGCGAGGACCAGTACGCCGCCGTCGAACGCACGTCAATAAAACGCGATGCCGATGGCGTGGATCTGTCGCTTCTGCTTGACGGACTGTCGGCGGAACGCGAACAGGGCATCACCATAGACGTTGCCCACCGGTATTTTGAATCGCCGAAACGGAAATTCATCATAGCCGACACCCCGGGGCACGAACAGTACACCAGGAATACCGTCACCGGGGCGTCCACGGCCGACCTGGCCGTCATATTGATCGACGCGCGGAAGGGTGTCCTCACGCAGTCAAGGCGTCACGGAATCATTATATCGCTGTTGCAGATACCGCATCTTATCGTTGCCGTGAACAAGATAGACCTCGTGGATTATTCGGAGGAAGTGTTTCTGAACATTGTCGAAGACTACCGCGAATTTTCACAGAAACTCGACATACACGACATTATCTTCATCCCCCTGTCCGCCTTGAAGGGCGACAACGTCACCCGGAAAAGCGCCGCTATGCCCTGGTATGAAGGTTCGAGCCTTCTTCACTACATCGAGAACATCAACGTTGCGGCGGACCGCAACCTGCTTGATTTCCGATTCCCGGTTCAGTACGTGATTCGTTCCAGCGATGATTTCCGGGGATTCGCGGGAGGCATAATTTCCGGTACCATCAGGGTGGGGCAAGAGATCGCCGTACTGCCGTCCGGGCAGGTTTCAACCGTGGCATCGCTCGTCACTTATGACGGCCGCCTGGAAGACGCCTTTGCCCCCCAGTCCGTCGTGATGACCCTCGCCGACAAGATCGACGTCAGCCGGGGAGATATGATCGTTCGAAGAGATAACCTCCCTGATGTCGGCAACGAGATCGGGGCAACGATCTGCTGGATGGATCAACGGTCCCTGAAACGGGAAGAGCCCTATCTCCTGAAACATACCACCCGTACGGTCAAGGCTTTTGTCAAGCGCATCGTCTACGCGCTGGACGTGAACACGCTCCACCGGGCCCAGGCTGATACACTCACGCTGAATGAGATCGGCCGCGTCGAAATACAGACCGCCGCCCCCCTATTCTTTGACGGCTACAGAAATAACCGCAGTACGGGAAGCTTCATCCTGATCGACCCCCACACCAGCGCCACCGTGGCGGCCGGGATGATCCGTGGCCCCGTCCGGACCGTTACCGCATTGACGCAGCGGCTGGAAGAGGAGACAGCCAAAGCGCAATCACCTCACATTGTCTGGCAGGGATGGAATATCTCGCGGGAGACCCGCGAAGGGCGGAACGGTCACAAAGCGGCCGTATTATGGCTGACCGGCTATTCCGGTTCGGGGAAATCAACCATTGCCAGAATCCTTGAGCGAAGCCTCTTTGAGAAGGGGTGCCAGACCACCCTTCTTGATGGGGATACCATCAGGCACGGGCTCTGCGGAGATCTGGGTTTTTCATTAAAAGACCGCTCGGAAAATATCCGGCGCGCGGGGGAGGCGGCGCATCTGTTTTTCCAATCCGGGATGATAGTAATCTGCGCACTGATCTCGCCATTCGAAAAAGACCGTCAGTTTGTCCGCTCGCTTCTCCCGGCAGGACGGTTTTTCGAAATATACACCCAATGTGATCTCGATACCTGCATAAGTCGTGATCCCAACGGATTATACGCCAAGGCCATCAATGGGCAAATCAAGGAATTCACGGGGATCACGTCACCGTACGAAGAGCCGAAAAATCCCGAATATATAGCTGAGACTGGCGTGCGCCCAGTTGAGGAAATTGTCGCGGCCATTATTGAAATGCTTGAGCATAACGCTATCATCCCGCGAGATCATTCTATAAATAGATGAAAGGAACTGACCCTATTTGCAGCCCAGTTGATCGCAAATCCGATCCGGGATATGCCTTCAACTGCTCGTTTCGAGGAGAACAATGACATCGAACCTGGCGGGGAAAAAATTGCTGATTATCGGCGCCAATCCGGAGACCGTGCCGCTGATAGAGACGGCCAAAGAGTTGGGCGTCTATGTCATCGTCACCGATTACGATCCGAATGCGTATGCCAAGAGGTACGCCAGCCAGGGATTCGACGTGGACGGTCTGGACGTGCCGGGCCTGATCTCGCTTGCCAGGCAGGAGGAAGCGGATGGGGTTCTTGTCGGCGTGGCGGACCGGCTTATCGTCCCATACCAGCGGGTCTGCGAGGCCCTGAGCCTGCCCTGCTATGGGACCAGGGAGCAGTGCGAGGTGTTTACGGACAAGCACAAGTTCAGGCAACGCTGCCTGCGGTACGGGATCAACCCGATTCCGTTTTTCACATTGACCCGCGATTTTACAATGGATGATTTGGACCGGCTCCAATTCCCCGTTCTCATCAAGCCGGCCGATGGCTGTTCCGGCAAGGGAATGTCCATCTGCCGCGAAAAAGTCCAGGTTCACAGTGCTATTGAAAAGGCGGTGGCCTATTCAGCCAGCGAGCGCTTCCTTATAGAGCGCTATATGGATTGCGACGATATGCTGATTTACTTTACCTTCAAAGACGGAGAGATTTGGTTATCGGCTACTGCCGATCGATACACTAGCTATGAGCAGGGGAACGTCAGCAGGGTCTGCATCGGCGCGACCTGTCCGTCAAGATATGCGGATTTGTATCTGGATAAACTTCACGAAAAACTAATTCGTATGTTCAGGGATATGGACGTTGCCAATGGAGTATTCTTGATATCAGCCTTTGTTGAGGATGGAGTTTTCTATGTTTATGATCCCGGTTTCCGGCTTCAGGGAGAAGCTCTGAATCTGCATATCGAAGCGGTCAACGGGTTCGACCAGAAAGCAATGCTGATCCGGTTCGCGCTTACCGGTTCTATGGGCAATGAAGATTTAAGTGTTATGAATGATCACCGGTTCCGGGGGAAATCCGCCTGCACAATGTGGTTTCTGGCCAGAGAGGGGGTAATCAGCCGGATAGAGGGATTGGCGCAGGCGGCCAGGGAGCCGGCAGTGATCAGGGTGCTTCAGCGCCTGCACGAAGGCGACGCGGTCACGCGCGAGATGGTGGGAACGGAGGCGCAGGTCGTAGCCCGCATTTATATGGTTTGCGCGACCAGGGAAGAGATGTGGAGCAAAGTCAAGCAGTTGCAGGAAGATGTCGATATATACGATGAAAACGGGCGCAGTATGTTACTCCGCGGTCTCGACTCGGAGCGCATCTGAAGTTCTAAAACAACGTTCAACTAAAACCGGTCCGGTTAAATCTAAAGCCACCCAGTCAAATTATGAGGATTGTCCATCAAGGTAATCAAGACATAGCTGTAACGAAGATGATAAGACAGCTGAATTTGCCAGTGGTCATCTATGGGGATGGGTCTATTGCCTCGTATACAGAAAAAAAAATGCGGTTGTATGGTGTTATACCTTCCGATTACGTTGTAGATGATGAATATGTGGCGAGTTCAAAGGAGAAATGCCTAAGTGTGTCGAAGTGTAATGCGAAGTATCGGGAATATGTCCTGGTGCTGGGATTTAGCGAGGCATATTTTGCAGATACCGGAGAGTTCCAGTCTAAATTTCCTGGGGCCGTTAAAGTTCTGTATTATTCCGAGTCTTATGAATATGAAACAATAACCTATGATTATTACCTGAAGAACGAAAGCAGATACGAATACCTATTTCAATATCTGGCAGATGAAACAAGCAAGCTGAGTTATCAAGCGTATCTAAATGCCAAAGTAAATTCAGATGCCTCATTTTTATGGCCCTATGTTGTCGTGCCTCAGTATTTCCCCACCACGCGTGTGATGACACAACTGCCTGAACCGGATATTCTCGGGTTTCGGGATAGTGAGGTGTTGGTTAATTGTGGGGCCTATGACGGGGATACGATTCGGAGCTATCTTCAAGTTGTTGGTGATAAGTGCTTCCGAATATATGGTCTGGAGCCGGATAGGCGCAATGCAGAAAACTTGTTGAAGTATGTTAAATCAGCCGGCTTAAGCGATATGGTCAAGATATTGCAGACCGGAGCATTCAACAGGAGAGATCGGCTTCATTTCAAGGCATCCCGTAATATGCGGTCGTGCCTTGATAATGACGGCGAAACTATGATCGATGTAGATACCATTGACAATATTGTTGGCGTGGAGCCGGTGACATTTATATGTATGGATATTGAAGGATCGGAATTGAATGCGCTCAGGGGTGCAAGATCAACCATCCTTGCCCATAAGCCCACCCTGGCAGTCTCGGTATATCACAAGCGCGATGACTGCATAACAATCCCCCGGTATCTCAGGTCGTTGGTTCCGGAATATAAATTGTATTTCCGGTTGCATAAACCTTTGGCCATAGACGCTTGCCTGTATGCCACCTGTAGGTAATCTTCGCAAGTGGATGCAGTGATATGACGGTATCGTTGGATAATAAAGTAGTTATTGTCTCGGGGGGGACCAAAGGTGTCGGGAAGGCGGTAGTGCTCCAAGCTGCGCGGCAGGGAGCCAAAGTTGTGTTTGGCGGGCGTGACAGGAAGGCTGCCGCGGAGAATATTAATACGATCGAAGAGTTCGGTGGCCAGGGGTTGTTCGTTGAAATCGATTTGAGGAAGACTCAAGACTGCAGGCGCCTGTTTGACCGAGCGATCGATGCTTTCGACAGAGTAGACGGTTTTTTTAACTATGCGGGCATAACGACCCCGGCGTCGCTGCTGGATTGTGACGATGAAAACTTCGATTCCATTTTTGACGTTAATGTTCGCGCTGCCTTATTCTGCTGCCAGCACGCCGTCAGGCATATGAAGAAATCCGGGGGTGGTTCGATTATCCTGGTTGGTTCTCCCCACGCCTGGAGCGGGGAACGGGACAGGGTGGCTTACGCCTGCTCGAAGGGGGCGCTTCTGACATTGACGAGGCATATATCCGAGCACTACGCCAGATTCGGAGTAAGGGCCAATTGCATTACGATGGGCTGGACTGCGACCGAAGGGGAGATAGCACTCCGCCAGCGGCAGGGAATGACTGAAGATAAGTTGCGGGAGTGGGCCTCGAGCACACTGCCGTCCGGCCGGATGACGGAAGTGGACGATTTTGTTCCCGGCATAATCTATCTGCTATCGGACGATTCCAGAATGGTCTCGGGATCCAACTTGCGGATTACCGGCGGATGGTACCTGTGATGAACGTTTTCAACGGATCGTCTCCCGAAGGATTTGACATATGACCGGCGATATCGCATCCCAATCATCTTCTCGCCTTTTGAAACATCAAGCAGCGGAATCAATTTCGGAATCAGTGCGCTATCAGAAAGACCGGCGCGGTAGCACACCGGATGAAGAAGCGGCGGTATCAATTAGTGTGAACTGGACCAATGACTGAAGCCGGCGAAAAGGGCAGGGTAAGTATTATCGTTCCTATTTACAATGTGGAACCTTATCTTCGACAGTGTGTCGAAAGCCTGCTGGCCCAGACCCACCCGAACATCGAAATCGTATTGGTTAACGACGGCTCTTCCGATGGATGCAAGGAGATCTGTGATTTCTATTTGGCCAGGGACCGGCGCATCAAAGTGATCCATCAGAGCAACCAGGGACTGATCAGTTCGCGGAAGGCTGGTCTGCGACTGTCAACTGGAGAGTACGTTGCGTATGTTGACGGAGACGACTGGGCTGAGCCCGAAATGTACGAACATATGATGACGGTTGCGTTGCGCCACGAAGCGGATATGGTGGTCGCCGGGCACAAAGAAGATCTGCCGGGGCATATGGAAACGCTTTGCAATACCGTGCCTTGCGGTGTGTATCGCGCCGAACAAATGATTAAAAGTATCTATCCGGTTATGATGCACAGCGGCAAGTTCTCGCGATTCGGCATATTTTCCTATGTTTGGGGGAAGCTATTCCGCCGGTCTGTGCTGTTCGCTAATCAGATGCGAGTTGATGAAAGGATATTCATCGGTGAAGACGCTGCCTGTGTTTATCCCTGTCTCCTCGATTCCCGGGTGGTCTGCGTCGTGGATTCCGCGCACTATCATTACCGGCAGAGAGCTGATTCCTTGATAAAGACTCCCAAGTTAACCGAGGTCTCCAAGGTCGCTGTTCTGTACCGCTATTTGAAGGGGCGATTTCTTGAGACCCCTTATGCGGAGATGCTTATGCCGCAACTCCAATATTTCGTCTTGAGCTTGCTGACCGTTCGTGCTTATAGCGCGCCGGGAGATTCGTGTGCCCAAAACGAATTGCACGCATTCGGAAGCGTGGAACCTGATAGCAGGGTAGTCATCTGCGGAGCGGGGACGTTTGGCCAGCACTTGTATAAACGGTTGCAAAGGAGTCGCAACTACAAGGTGGCTGGCTGGGTCGATGAGCTTTCCGGCAAGTATCGGATCCTTGGGTTGAACGTGGACGCGCTGTCATTGCTTAACCGTATGGTATACGATTATGTCCTGGTGGCTTTCATAGACGAGACGATCGCCGAGACTATGGTCCAAAAGCTCGCAAGCATCGGCGTGCCAATTCAAAAGATCGCCAGGGTATCCCACTATAATGACG
This sequence comes from uncultured bacterium, assembly GCA_964587835.1. GTDB lineage: Bacteria > Auribacterota > Erginobacteria > Erginobacterales > Erginobacteraceae > Erginobacter. The sequence goes on along the minus strand of CAZPMN010000007.1, from coordinate 96,597 downwards.
ATATTCAGGACCTGTTGCGGAAGTTCGGCTTGGAGGTGTAGCGGCATATGCTGAAACAGCCTGAATTGGTTTTCTACGGCGGCTCCACGCTGCTTGAGAGTCCCTGCTGGGATGTGGAAAACGAGGTTGTCTATTGTGTTTCCATCGAGCAGTGTATGATTTACCGTCTTAATCCAAAGACAGGAGAAATTCAATCATTCCTGACTGATGGGCGAGTCGGGTGCGCGGTTGTCGAAAAAGAGGGGACGCTGTTGTCCGCGGAAAAATCCGGGGTTTACCGAATCAAGCCCTGGAACGGTGAGCGGACCTTTCTCAAGCAGCTGGACGACGACCCGGCGATGCGCTATAACGACGGAAAATTGGATCCCTGCGGGCGGCTGCTTGTCGGTACCAAGGGCGATGAGGAGGATCTGCCCGGTCGCGGAAGGCTTTATTCCTTTGACGGTCGGCAGAGCAAAACAATAGTGAGCAATACCACGATATCCAATGGCATCGGTTTTTCCGATGCCGGTGATATTCTGTACTTTGTCGATACACCGACTAAAAAAGTCGGCCGCTATAAATATGATATAGAATCTGGGGAAGCGGTTTTCGATTCATACGCGGTCGAATTGGAGGGCACAGGGTATCCGGACGGTATGTGCGTTGACGTGGACGGCACGATCTGGGTTGCGGAATGGGACGGCGGCAGGGTGTGCAGGTGGGACCCGGAGACGGGAGTCAAATTGGATGCCGTCAGGCTCCCGTGTAGTCGTGTTACCTCGTGCTGCTTGGGCGGCGCGAACTTGAATTGCCTTTACGTAACTACAGCTAAGGACCATAAGAATGCCGAGCCGTTAGCCGGTGCTCTGTTCAAGGTTAAAATAAGGTGAGTTTCTCTGGCTGACGTGAGTCAGCCATCTTGCTCGCCAGATGGAGCGAACAGCTGGACGGGAGCGGAGCGCAGGGTTAAAATCAAACAGGGTGGGCGGATACAGCAGGCCATCAACATTTCGATATATTAGGGTAGCCGTCCCTGCCAAGGGAGCTTAGCAGGTCACGTAGAAGGATAGAATGACTATGGCCAAAGTGTTTATCCATATTGGGTATCCGAAGTGTCTTTCCACTACACTGCAGAGAAGCTTGTTTGAAAAGCATCCGGACATCAACTACTTCGGAATTGGCATTGGCGACAATATCTCTTATGTCTCCCCGGATATAGAGTTTATTTTTGAGATCTTATTGAAATACTCCCGCAGAGACTTCTACGAGGCGCATTTTCCAGCAGCCCGTGCTGCGATTCAATCCGCTCTTGTTGAGGATAGGCCGAATGTGATTTCAAGCGAGCAACTGGTAATGAATTCGTCCTTGCAGGGCATCGATCCGATGGACAAGATTATCCGCCTGGCGGAATTATTCGCCGGTGCCGAAGCGGAGATAATATTGGTGCATCGCGAGACGAAGTGCCTAATTAGGTCATTGTATGGCGAAATGGTGAAGATGGGATACTTCGGGACGTTTGAGGAGTTTGAATTGTGGATTATGAAGTTCAGGGATCGGAATTTCTATAACGATCTGGACGTTGAAGCCGTGACCGCTCGCGTAAAGAAGAAGTTTCCGATCGTCCATCTTCTTTCGTTTGATGATCTGATTTCAAACGTCGGCACGAATGTTAACCGGGAGTTCGCCCGGATATTCAATGTCAGGGATATGCAGCTCCCCATCGCGCATCATAATCCGTCTCTAAACAGTGAAGAATTGGAGGCTCTCCGGATGTTAAATCTCGAATCGCATAGAGAAATCGGGGAGAGCGCGTTGACGGCCTTTGAGCACCACAGGAACAGAACCTTATTTCCTCGATTGGGGCTGAACTTCAAGGGGGAATATGTCTTCCGTAACGTCATCCAGAAAAGAGAAGCGCTGGGCCGAATCAGGGGGCGGGATAATTCGTCATCGCCCAGGGCCTGACATTATACGTTGATATTCAATCCATCGGTTTCGGAGCGCTGCGGCGGAATCGGCAGTAAATTGTTAAGGGAGGCATCCTGCGCTGAGCTTCTGCGAATTTGCCCCGTGCCTCCAAGTAAAGGCACCCCGCCTCCAATCTTGTGGATGAAGACAGCAGGGAAAAACCAATCAGACGCAAACGATCCCCTGGTGTCGGTATGTGTGCAGACGTATCAGCATCGACGATATATCGAACAATGTCTGAATAGTATATTGAGGCAAAAAACAGACTTCCCGTTCGAGATCGTGCTGGGAGAGGACGAATCGAGAGACGGGACGCGGGAGATCTGCCTGGAATATGCCAAGAAATACGCGCATATTATACGATGTTATCTTCGATCGAGAAAAGACGTAATATACGTCGATGGAATGCCCACCGGAAGATTCAATGGTCTCAGTAATATTCGATCGGCCAGGGGAAGATACATAGCCCTGTGCGAAGGCGACGATTATTGGACTGATTCAAGCAAGCTGCAAAAGCAAGTTGTATATCTGGAGAAACATCCGGAATATGCTATGTGCTTTCATAACCGGATCAAGGTTGACCAAAGCGGAAAACCAATCGAAAATTCAGAGTTGCCTGAAGAGATGAAGCGGCCGCTGACCCAAGAAGACATTGCGATGAGTAAATATCCCGTTCCGCCTACCGCTACGGTTATGTATAGAAAAAGCTGTCTTCCGAAGTGTTTGCCCACCTGGGCGATGCGAATGCCATTGCTTGACCGGGCGTTGGCAATTTTGGCAACACGGAGTGGGGATGCCGGTTATCTGGACTTTATCGGAAGTGTCTACCGTATTCATTCAGGCGGTGTGTTGGGTGGCGTTCATCGTTCCAAAGATGCACTAATTGATCTTCAAAGCAGGAAGCTGGTAATGAATAATGTTCCGATGTCAAAACAAGCCCGGACTTTTGTAATAGAAAGAACTGTCAGAAGCTTTATCCGAGGCTGGAATGCTACGGCCGATTTGCCGGCAGTTCGATCCATAGCGGTATACTTCAAACTTGTGCGTTATGCCCTTGGTTTCCCTGCCATCTTTCCCGGACTGATAAAAGAGTTCCGGCGGGATTGGAAGCATTTTCTGATAGTCACCTTCAAGGCGCTGATGCCGGCGAAGGTGACAGGGTATCTGGAATCCATAATCCGGAGAAAGCCCGGTTCGGGTAGTTATGCGGTGAGTATGGAATGAAGATACGTTCTGGGTAGCCAAGCGGTTTGAATCTGGTGGAACGCAGATCAAGATTTGAGGAAATATGAAAAAATCGTCCCAATTTCGCCATCTCCTGCAATCGGATCAGCTGGAGTTTATCTGCGAGGCCCATAACGCCCTGAGCGCCAGGGTGGTCGAGGAAGCTGGTTTCAAGGGGATCTGGGGCAGTAGCCTCACCATCTCGGCGGCTCTGGGGGTTCGCGACAGCAACGAGGCCAGTTGGACACAGCTGCTGGAAGTAGTCGAGTTCATCAACGACGCGACTACCGTACCCCTGCTCTTCGACGCCGATACCGGTTACGGAAACTTCAATAACGTACGGAGACTGGTACGAAAACTGGAGCAGCGCTGCGTGGCCGCGATGTGCATCGAGGACAAGCTCTTCCCAAAGAAGAACAGTTTTATCGCCAGCGAGCGCCAGCCGCTGGCCGAGATCGACGAGTTCGCCGGCAAGATCAAGGCGGCCAAGGATACCCAGTGCGACCCGGAATTTTCGGTGATCGCCCGGGTGGAGGCGTTTATCGCCGGTTGGGGGCTGGGTGAAGCCCTGAAGCGGGCCGAGGCCTATCGCGAAGCGGGTGCGGACGGGATCCTGATTCACAGCAAGATATCCAAACCGGATCAGGTCCTGGCTTTTATGAGGGAATGGGGGGACCGGCTGCCGGTGGTGATCGTGCCTACCAAGTACTACACCACTCCCACCGAAGTCTTCGAGGAAGCCGGTTTCAGCCTGGTGATCTGGGCGAATATGATCCTGCGAGGCGCCCTGAAAGCGATGAAGGAGACCGCCGGAACCCTGGCCCGGGAGAGATCGTTGCTCAATATTGTTGACGGGATCGCGCCCCTGGCCGAGGTTTTCCGTCTCCAGGATGCGGAAGAACTGGAGGAAGCGGAAAAGTTGTACCTTCCGGGGTTCGCCGAGAAGACCCACGCGGTGATCCTGGCCGCCTCCCAGGGGGCCGAACTCGGGGTCCTGACGCAGGACAAGCCGAAGGCCCTGCTGGAGATCTCCGGCCAGCCGCTGTTGAAGAGACAGATCGAAACCCTCAACGAGATCGGGATCAAGGATATCACCGTGGTCCGGGGATTCAACAAGGAGAAGATCGATTTTCCCAACCTCCATTACGTCGATAACGACGAGTATGACCGGACCCAGGAGGTCTATTCTCTGTTCAAGGGGATCCAGGGGATCGAGGACAAGGTTCTGCTTTGCTACGGGGATATTATGTACCGGAAGTTCATCCCCTCCACCCTGCTCGAGACGGAGGGGGATTTCGTGGCGATGGTGGACGCCGATTGGCGTCCGAGCCTGGAGAAGGGCCGCTACACCGATTTCGTCAGCTGCGATCAGCCTTACCGGAGAGGACTCCTGGAACAGACGGCGGTTATGAGAAGAATGAGCACCGACCTCGACGAGAAGGCGATCTGCGGCGAGTGGGTGGGTTTGCTGAAGCTTTCCCGCCACGGGGTCCACTTTCTCCAGGAATTACTGGCCGAACTCTCCTCGGAAGAGGGATTGCGCAGTATGCGGATGGCCGAACTCTTTAACGAGATCATCCGGCGCGGGCAGGAAATCCGCGTGATCTACATCCGCGGGCACTGGGTGGACGTGGACGATATCAAGGACCTCAATGTAGCCGGGGCGTTTTGATTCTTTGCGTTACACGGGTTTTGCCGAACCAATGCCCGCCGGTTCGTAGCGCAGGGCTTCTCTTAGATCCGGCTTCAGACGGAAGCCCTGCCGGGTTCTGACAGTCCTTCCGAGGCAGTCCGACAATTGCTAATTTTGTCTATTTTTGAGTCATTGCGAGGAGCGCAGCGACGAAGCAATCTCAACCTGTTGGGAAGTAAAGTGGTATGTTCGCAAATTGAGATCGCTTCGCCCCTTCGGGGCTCGCGATGACATTTTGGGGGTTGTCGGACAGCCTCTGAAGGGCTGCGCTACGAGGGAGCTGGGTGCCGATGCCGGCTTGTAGCGCAGGGCTTTTCGAAGACCCTGAGCGGAGTCGAAGGGAGCCCTGCTGTGGGAGGCAGCCCTGAAGGGCTGCGCTACGAGATTCTGGCTGTCCTGCAGGTTAATTTCAGGGAATTGAACCGCGGAGTACTGATTTGATCAATGCGGAGGAATTTATTTCGGAGGCTTTGAAGCGGGGATACGATTTCTGGACCGGCGTTCCGTGCTCGATCCTGACTCCGTTGATCAACTGTGCCATCGGGCATCCACGACTTGAGTACGTCGGAGCGAGCAGTGAAGGGGAAGCGGCGGCGATCGCCATCGGGGCTCACCTGGCCGGCCGAAAGCCGGTGGTGATCTGCCAGAATTCCGGGCTTGGGAATGTGGTCAACCCGATAACCAGCCTGGTCCATCCTTACCGGATTCCCTTCCTGTTGATCGTGACCCACCGGGGGGCGCCCGGAAGTAAGGACGCTCCGCAGCACACGTTAATGGGTTCGATCACTAAGGATTTGCTGGACCTGCTCAAGATCCCCTGGGGGATGATGCCGGAAAGCGCGGAGGCCATCCCCGAGGCCCTCAATCAGGCTAAATCTCTTATGCGGGATAGAGGGTTGCCTTACGCCCTGGTTATGCGCAAAGGTACAATGGAACCGTGTCCCCTGCAGATCGCGGCGGAATCTCCGGCCTGCTCTTTTTCCAGGCCCATCGGGGAGTTTTCAATCCCTGCCGTGGGGAGGATGAAGAGGTTGGAAGCCATCCGCACGATCCGGGGGGCTTGCGATCCGGAAGACCTGATCGTGGGGACCATCGGGAAAACCAGCCGGGAACTGTTTTCCCTGGGGCACCGCCCCAACCAGTTTTACGTGGTGGGGGGGTTGGGCTGCGCCTCCGGTATCGGCCTGGGGTTGAGCCTGGCGCTCGGCAACCGCCGCGTGGTGGTCCTGGATGGCGATGGCGGCGTCCTGATGAAGATGGGAACGCTGGCCACGATCGGGTTTTACCGTCCTCCCGGGCTGATTCACGTTGTGCTGGACAACGAAGCCCACGAATCGACCGGGGGACAGGGCACCTGTTCCCCGGGGATAGATTTCGCCTCGATCGCCGCGGCCTGTTCTTACCGGGCGGTCTTTCGCTGCGATACCGGGGATTCTCTGGTCCGGGTGGTGGAAGAGGCGAAGAGTCTGCAGGGCCCGGTGATGATCCACGTTAAAATCAGCCTCGGCTCCGACCCGGATCTCCCCCGGCCCGATCGTCCCCCGGATGAGTACAGGGAACAATTCCGCCGGTTTATCAGCGATGAGAGCTGACTACTGGAACCCGGTGAGGATCAAATTCGGGCGTGGTGCTCTAAGCGCCCTGCCGGAACTGCTGGCCGGAAGAGAGGCCTTGCTGGTCACTACACCCGGTTCCCTGCGGAGAGGGTGGGGGGAGAAACTGAAGAAGCTGTGCGGTGAGTCGCTTCTTCGGATCACCGACAAGGTTATTCCCAATCCCACGATTGCTTCGATCGGGGAGTGCTATGGCGAGGTGCGGGATTTTGATTTCCAGGTTGTCATCGGACTCGGCGGCGGCAGCGCCCTCGATACCGCCAAGGTTGTGGCCTATCTCTGCGGGCAATCCCCGGGAGAGGAGTGGCTTAGCCGCTATTTCCGGATGGGCGCGGACAAACCTTCCGGCGGCCGCCCCCGGCCGGTGGTGGCGATTCCCACTACCGCGGGGACGGGCTCGGAAGCGACCCCCTGGGCCACGGTCTGGGACGAAAAGCTGAAGAAGAAGTATTCGCTGGCGGACGACCGGTTGTTCCCGGAGTGGGCCCTGCTGGACCCCGCCCTGACCGGAACGCTGCCCTACGATCTCACGCTCTATGGCGGCCTGGACTGCCTCTCCCACGCGATGGAGGCGGTCTGGAACCGGAACGCCAACCCGGTCTCCACGGAAATGGCCGTGAGGGCGGTGGAGATGATAATGGAGGTCTGGCGGGACAATTTCCGGGAGCGATATGTCTTGCCGGCAACGCGGGAGAAGATGCAGCTGGCTGCTCTTTTGGCCGGCCTGGCCTTCAGCAATACCAAGACCGCCCTGGCCCATTCGATTTCCTATCCCCTGACCGCTCTATTGGGGATGCCGCACGGCCTGGCCTGCGGGTTTACCCTCCCGGAGATATTGAGGCGCAACGGGGAGGAGAAGGGAGGGGCGGTCGCCCCGCTGGTCCGGGCTATCGGCTCTTCCACCCTCGGGGCGGCGGCAGCAGATCTCTACTCCGTTTTTCAGGAAATCGGAGTGGCCGAACACCTGAAACGGTTCGTCAGGACCGCCTCCGCCCTGGACGGGATTGGGGCGGAGTATATTTCCCCGGGCCGGGCGGACAACAATATCGTTGAGGTAACCCAGCAGGCGGCGGCCGCTATCGCCGCCGCGGCGGTGGGGAGACTAACGGAGAACATAATTCCGTGAAGGCGCTCATCCTCAATTCCGGGGTCGCGAAGCGGTTAAAGCCGCTGACCGACAATCTGCCCAAGTGCCTGCTGGAGGTTAATGGGAAGACAATCCTCGGAAGGCAGCTGGATTGCCTGGCCGCCTGCGGATTGGAGGACATCATCATTACCACGGGCCCGTTTGAAGAGCAGATCGTCGGTTTCGTGGAGAAGTATTTTCCGGGCTTGAGGGTATCCTTCGTCAACAACCCTCGTTACGCCACCACCAACTACATATATTCGATCTGGCTGGCGAAAAACCTGATCGCGGAGGATATCGTGCTTCTCCACGGCGATCTCATCTTCGATTGCTCCCTGTTGAGGAAGATCAGGCAAAAGGAGTCCGGGAATTTCGTCCTGGTCAACAACGTCATCGAGCCCCCGGAAAAAGATTTTAAAGCTCTTATCAAGAACGGTAGGATTAAAAAAATCGGCGTTAAAGTTTCCGGTCCAAACGCGTATTTTTGTCCTCCGGTTTACAGGATGACCAGGTCGGGTTTTCGCCGATGGTTGGATGAAATGGGGGTTTTTATCCGTAAAGGCGATGATCAATGCTATGCTGAAGACGCTTTTAATAAAATATCCGATAAATTAATAATCAATCCTTTTTATTATCATCGAGAAAAGTGTATGGAAATTGATTCCATAACAGATCTGCTTCGGGCCCGTAAATTATTTTGATTGTATAGTATTCTGTTTTTCAAACAATTAATGACGCGGATTATTTACGGGATTCCATGAATAGTCCGGGGTAGGAGCTATTTATGATGGCGAACAATGCCAGGGTTTCATTGCGTACGGTTAAAAAACTTTGCCGCAAAAATTGGCTTGTGGAAAGAAACTGGTATTTGCGGTTATTCGCCCGAAGAATTTCACCGTACATTACTTATTGCCTGGTCAATATCGGGGTTACCGCTAATCAGGCATCGGTAATTAGTCTGATAACCGGCCTGATTGCAGCGGTTTTGTTCGGTTTTACCGATAATTGGTTGGTGTTTGTTTCCATATTTTTACTCCATTTGGCGCATATTTTCGATTGCGTGGACGGTGAAATATCCCGGATAAGGCAAACCAGCAGCTTGAGCGGAGGTTATCTTGATATATTCTGCAGTCTTTATCTTGTGGTATTCCAGGGAGCCATATTCATAAGGATGTATAAATACAGCTCGGATTTCTGGTATCTGATTTTAGCTCCCATAATGATATTGATAAGTATATTGGGACGTTATATTTATTCATTGAGATATGTTACGGCCGGTCAGGAACTTATTAAAATGCAAGTTATCAATAAGGGTATCGATCAGGCGGATGAAATTGCCGGTAAAGAAGTCCGGAACGATACTTATACGTATAAACTGCTTGAAGGTATTGAATCAATAATAGGTTCTATTTTTAATAGTAGTTTCAATGTGACATATTATATAACTTGCGCCGCCATTGTAGATTATTTTTGGGGCGAGGCTATTTTCCGTTTAACTGGATTCTATTTAATCGGAATCCTGGCGTTTTTATTGTTGTTTTCTACAATAATTGTTACCGCGACGGGATTAATCAAGATAGTAATGTTTAAAGAAACCGAGGATATATTTTTAAAAATGGTAGGTAGAATCAAAAACAGTTAATGAAAAAACAATAGACACACATTGAAATAGTCACAGTCAAATTACCTATTGCCAGAGTATAGTCGGAAGAATCCGGGGATAAAAATTATGAATAACGTCATAATAGAATATAATTGTAAATGGGTTTGTTTGAATGTATGGCATGAAAAAATATGGAGATAGATCAGCAAAAATTAGGGTTGTTGATGATTACCGATCAGCATTTCTTCCCCAGTCGAGAGGGTTTGTCCACGATGATGACGGAACTGGCCGGTTGTGTACCAGCTCGCCGGCTGACCTGTTTGACCGGTCTGCAGTCCGCTCGTTGGCCCGTCGCGCGGAGACGGGGGCGTGACCTTCTTGTCACCAGTCTCTTCAACCCCGGGGGTAAGTGGACAAAGACATTGGAACTGGCCAGGGTAGCCCTCAGTCTCAAATTCCGGCTTGATCCCGATGTCATCATCGCCGATTCCTGCTGGTCGGGGAATATTACTTCATTACTGGCCAGGTTGCTGCGTATCCCGGTTGTGATGCTTGCCCACGGCAACGAGCTTCTCCAGTTGCGGGATAAGTCGTGGCCGAAACAGTATCTCAGTCTGAAAACCGCCGATCGGATCGTGGCGGTCAGCGATTACACGAAAAATCTTCTGCTGGGATTGGGGATTCCGGAGGAAAGGGTGGAGGTGATCCATCCGGGATCCGATCCGGATATCTTTTATCCGCTGCCGGCTGATGAAGTTGAGAAGGTTAAGACGCGTTTTAGATTGTCGAACAAGAAAATCCTGCTGACCGCGGGTGGTTTAGTCTCCCGCAAGGGGCAGGATATGGTAATCAAGGCTCTGCCTACCGTGTTAAAGGAGTTTCCGGACGTTGTCTACCTGATGCTGGGGGAAGGTGAGGACGAAAAGTATTTCAGAAACCTGGCAACGTCTCTCGGGGTGGAGGAGAATGTGCGTTTCTTCGGCGTGGTCAGGGATTGGAATCGGCTTCGCGAACTCTATAATGCCTGCGACATATATATTATGGCCAGCCGTCTTCAAGTCAGTGAGGGTTCGGTGGAGAATTTCGGGATTGCTTTTGTCGAAGCTAATGCCTGCGGGAAACCGGCAATCGGCGGCCGATCGGGCGGCATCCCGGAAGCGATCATTGAAGGGGAAACCGGCTTGCTGGTTGATCCGGAAAATGACGAAGAGATTGCCGGGGCGATAATCAGGCTGTTGCGGAACCCAAATTTCGCGGCCGAACTCGGGCGCAAGGGGAGACTCAGGGTAGAGAACGAACTGAATTGGAACCAGGTGGGGCGGATAATGGGTCAGATTTGCCTCAAGGCAGCGAGGAAACGAAAATGATCGGCCGGGCGTTAATGGAAAATACCTGGCTCAGAAAACTCAGCGATGCGCTTCCCGCTAATAACAGGTTTGTTCAATTCGGCCGGGCATTCTTCAAAGCGCTTTTCCTCCGGAAAACGCTGGCCGTCAAACGCCGGATTTCCTTTGAGGGGATAGAGGACGCGATATTCGATTGGGACTTCTGCCTCGGACCGTCTCCCGACGAGATATTGGTGAGAAGTCTCATCACCGCGGTAAGTCCGGGAACGGAAAAGGGATATTTCCAGGACTTGCCGAATTTCCATCAGACGAGGCCTTATCTGCCCGGCTATAGCGGTTGCGGACAGGTTAGATCCGCGGGAAAGAACGTTGCCGACTTAAAGAAGAAGGATTTAGTTGCGGGAATATTAAAGCATTCCAGTTTGAACGTTATTGATAACGCTTCCGCGGTTTCAGTGCCTCCGGAAGTCAAACCCCAGGATGCCGCTTTCGTGACCCTGGGTGTGATCGCCCTCTGCGGGGTAAGAGCTGCCGGCAATGTAGAGGGCAGTAAAGTGGTAGTGGCCGGCCAGGGGATCATCGGGCAGCTGGTGAACCAGCTCGCCAGAGCTGGTGGCGCGGGTAAGATCATCGCGATTGCCCTGGGGCCGAGCAAGCGAGAGATGGCGGAAAAAAGCGGCGTCGATGAGTTTATCGCGTTAAAGGGAAGAACAGAGCTTTTAAACGCGATTGCCGCTGACGTGGTTATTGACAGCACTGGAAGTTTTAAAGGATTTGAAAATTCTCTGGAGATGGTGAAACCCGGTGGGCGGGTGGTGATGCTGGGCAGTATCCCGGATTACTCAGAGGATAGCGACTGGGCGAGATTGGTGGTGGAGAAAGGAATCGAAGTGCGGGGGGCCCACGTGAGAAATCTCGAGGCGGAGGGTTTGACTTATCGCGGAGAGGCCAAAAGGTTTCTGGAGCTGCTGGCGGAGCGGAAGGTTAAAGTGGACCACCTGGTCACCGACGTATATAAGCCGGAAGACGCCCCGGAGATCTACCGCCGTTTGGCCTCCGGCGATCGGAATATGGCCGGAGTGGTGATAGAATGGCGTTAGAGGGTGTGGGGGTATCGGGGTGTCGGAGTGTCGGAGTATCGGGGTAACGGGGTGACGGAGTATCGGGTTGTCGGAGTATCGGAGTATCGGGGTATCGGAGTAACAGATCCAAGTCAACTCCCATACTCCCATACTCCCATACTCCCATACACCCATACCCCCATACACCCACACTCCCATACACCCACACCCCGCCACCCCACACACAGAATATGACTACGTTTGCCGAGACATTCAGGGATTTGGCCGTTTATCAGAATGCGCTCCAACTTGCTGTTGAGATTCATCAATTTTCTAAGACCCTGCCCAAAGAAGAGCAGTATGCCTTGGCTGACCAGATGCGGAGAGCTTCAAGATCCGTCTGTGCGAATATTAGCGAAGCCTGGAGAAAGCGTAGATACAAAGCAGCGTTCAGGGCGAAATTAAGCGATTCTGAAACTGAAGCATCTGAGATGCAGGCCTGGCTGGATATTTCCCTTAAACTCTCTTATATGGATGAAGATATGTATCGGGACTTCAATGCTCGCTATGAGAAAGTGCTTTCACAACTTGTGTCAATGATTCGGAATGCGGATAAATGGTGCAGACTGTGAGGAAGTATCGGGGTGTCGGAGTGTCGGGGTGTCGGAGTAAGGGTGTAACAGATCCAAGTCAACTCCCATACTCCCACACTCCCATACCCCCATACCACCATACCCCCATACCCCCATACCCCTAAACCACCATACTCCCCCCTATTTCCAACATTAATACTTATCAGACTATGAGAGATAAATTGGGCATCGCCATTATCGGTTGCGGAGCGATCTCGTGGGCCAACGCGGAGGCGATTCGCCGCTCGAAATACGCCCGGCTGATCCGGGCCGTGGACGTGAACCGCGGATCGGCCGAAAAATTGGGGGCTAAGTATTCCGTTCCGTCCGGGGACCGGCTGGAAGAGGCGCTCTCCGACCGGGACGTGGCCGCGGTCTTCATCTGCACTCCCCATTACCTTCACTCCCCGCTCGCAGAACAGGCGGCGGCGGCGGGAAAACATGTTATCGTGGAGAAACCGATGGGGGCGAACCTGGAGGATGCCGGAAGAATAGTTAAGGTTTGCGCCCAGGGTAAGGTGCTGCTTTCAGTATGCTACTGTATGAGATATTGGCGTGCCGTCCAAAAGTCCCGGGAGCTTATCGAGTTGGGGGGATTGGGCGAGATTATCGGCACCGAGTTGGTGATGATCCGTGATCGGAGCGAGAGCTACCTGGCCAGGAATACCTGGCAGGAGGCCAATCCGAACTGGCACGGCGACCGGGCCCGGGCCGGCGGGGGGATGTTCTTGGATAATTTTTCCCACTACCTCGATTATTTCTATTTTCTCACCGGTCTCGATATCGACTGGGTTTTCGCTAAGGCAGATACTTTTCTTATCCCGGCTGACGTCGAAGACAGCCTCTTCGCGCTCTGCGGATACCAAAACGGCGGGTCCGGTTCGATTGCCTGTGGCAGCAGTGTGAGAGGTGCCGGCAAGGAAGGAAGCGTTAAGCCGATTAATTCCCTGCAACGGATCTGGGGGGAGTATGGGCAGATCCTGCTCCAACCGGACTTTTCCTTTTATTCTTTGAAGAGGATCGGCTCTTACGCCCCTAATCGTTGGCATCATATAACCAAGTACCGGGGTAAGGCGGCTGGGGCCGGCCTGGAAGAGAGAAGCCGATTCGTCGATATGTTCGCCCGGTCGGTTTTTCAGGGCTCGCCCCTGGAGATCACCGGGGAAGACGGCCTGCGAGTGATGGCGGTTATCGATGCTGTATATCGGTCCGCAGTTTCGGGGAAGAATGAAAAGGTGGCAGGGCTAAAGCCCTGCGCTACGGGCGAGGAATAGGCCTTACTTGTAGCGCAGCCCTTCAGGGCTGCTGTCAGGCAGGGCTAAAGCCCTGCGCTACGAGTTACGGGGGCAAGGCTTTTTTATGAAGCTGGATTTGCGAAAGTCAAGCGATGGATAATGTGAAAATACAATCTACCCTGGCCGATATTTTCAACGAGCGCCGGCCGGAGTTTGAAGGTCGTACGATCATATTCTTAGACGAGGAATGCATTCCTCTGATCGCCGGGGTGGGTGCAATAAAAGAGATCCCTTCTTATCTGGCGGTAAAGGAACCCGAACGTGTCAAGAATTCAGGTCTGAAGGTGCCGCCGGAAAGGCTGATTGACCGCGCCGCACCGGGTTTGGTTGATCGGTTGAAAATTCTGACCGGTGGCAGGGGGTTCGAGATTGTGATCGTTCTGAGCCGAGACCCGGAAGCGGTGAAGTTGGCACTGGGTGCTGCGGCGGTATTCGGCGATATTTATCTTCTGTTCGCGTCCGCCGGCCAAGTTGCCGTCGACCTAACGGCCACAGTGAACTTCAAGAGTCTCAGGATCCACGGTCGCGATATAACCCGGAACCCGGAATTAGGAGAAGGAAAAGCTCCCCCCGATCCGGCCGATTCATAATCAGCCAACCGGGATGCCCGATGTTCGGTCTCTGTTGTTTCTTATGGTCTGATCTTTTACTATTCCAGCGATGAGGGAGAAGTTGAAAAATATTATGCCCGCCTTTCTTTACCATTGGCTGGCCGACCTCCGCGACCGGGTTCGCCACGAGGGGAAATATGATTACAAGATGAAGAGGGATCGGACCTCTTCCCTGGATTACACGACCCGCTATGACCATAAAAGCATCCGGAAGGCCAGGAAAAGCATTCTGTGGGACGACGACTGGCGGGAAGCCACCCGGGCGACCGTAGCCATCTTCCAGGAGCTCGATCTGCTGGGGGCGAACCAGACGATCGTTGATTACGGCGGGGGGATCGGGAGAATCAGCCGCGCGGTTTTGGAGAACTCAGGAAGCCGAGTTATAATGGTTGACCGGTCCGCCGAGATGCGCGAACACGCGATCAACTATGTGCCGAAAAAACTTGCTCGCGATGGCAGATTTACGATCCTGTCCGATGAGGAATTCCTGGAGAAAACATCCGATATCAGGGGGAGAATTGATCTGATTTTGTTTATCGAGGCTCTGCAGCATATTCCGGAGCCTATCCTTGAAGATCTCTTCCCGCGAATGATAACCACCCTGGCGGCGTCCGGGCGGATTTTTGTCCTGGGGAACAAGGACCTGGATATCGACTGCCAGGCCGGGAGACACCAGACTCTGATCGGAGACTTTCTCCAACGGCATACCGCAATCCTGCGGCAAGATGTCTGGACGGAGTGGGAGAGAAGGGGCGAGAAATTCAGGTTCAAATATCCCCGCTACTCATTTCTCTGCCGCCCCGAATCCTAGAGTCGTGCTTAACCTGAATTATTCACGAAACAAATATTTTTCGTGAATAATTCGGGTTATGGTTTGCCAGGCAACGACTTGAAGATAGAGAGGTTTTCAGGTTGTAATTGCACTCTGCTTTTCTCTTGCTCATAGATTTCCGGACAACCTGATTTTCACTAACCCGAATTATGAATAAATCGGGTTAATACGCTGGCCACGGTTTAGTTAATGTCCTATGCCTGTAACGCCTGCAATCTCCGTCATAATTCCAACCTATAACTGTGCCGGATATCTTCCGGAAGCCATCGAGAGTGTCCTGGCGCAGACGTTCAGGGATTACGAGCTGATCGTGGTCGATGACGGTTCCACCGATGGTACTGAAGAGGTAGTGAAGCGTTATGGCGACAGGGTTAATTACCTGCGCCAGGAGAACCGCGGACCGGGAGCGGCGAAGAACCTGGGGATTAGAAATTGCCGGGGATCCTTGATCGCTACCCTGGATGCCGACGATAAGTGGCTGCCCGAGAAGCTGGCAATCCAGTATGAATATATGTCCTCCCACCCGGAAGTCGGTCTGGTGTATTCTGACGCCAGCTCTTTTGATGAAAAGGGAATTCGGACCATCGCCTACAATAAAAACTACAGACGCGTATTTCAGGGAAGGGTGTTCGATAAGTTAATCTTAAAGAATTTCATTGCCTCGATCACGATTATGGTCAGAAAAGAATGCCTGGCCCGGGTGGGGATGTTTCCGGAAAATTTTATGATCTCGGAGGATTGGCACCTCTGGCTGAGGATCGCCAGGGAATACCCGGTCGGGTATATCGATCGTCCGCTGGCGATGTACCGCTTGCAGGAACAATCCCTGACCTGGGATTACCCGAAAGCTTATCCGGATCGAATGCGCGTTCTGGAGGAGATGGCCGCCCTGTATCCGGATTATTTTGAACGGAATAAACGTTTAATCTCCAAGGCACGCGGTGGGATGTTGATGAGGTATGGATATGCCCTGTTCAACGCCGGTGATTATGGGAATGCCCGGACCGCCCTGCTGGGTTCAATCCGGAAAAATCCGCTTCAGTTTAAGTCCTACCTTTACCTGGCGGGATTACTGGTGCCCCCTTGGCTGAGAATATATATCACCCGGGTTAAGTCCCGGTTGGGAATTAAGTTTATGCCCGCGGAATGAGCGCCGGTAATACCGGGAGAAACTCAATGCCGGCCTGAATAGTGAGTACTGCTTCTTTCCCGGTTTGCGAGTGGCGCTGGTTGGCGTTGAAGTGTAGACCAATGTACTTATCCTAACGGGAAAAGATTGATCGGCAAAACCGGTTTTGGGAACAACCAATGAATAAGATAGGGGGAAGATCAGGAAGGGGATGAAGTTGAAAATGAGATTTGTTTTTGACTGTCTCCACCCTTTTTTATTCGGGTTGTATCCCCTGTTGTTTCTGGCGGCGTATAATAAGAAGCAGCTGGAAATCCGCTATATCTTCCCGCATATCCTGATAATCGTTTCCGCCATTGCCATATTGCTGGCGATTTTGAGTTTTATACTCAAGAATCGCCGCAAGGCGTCGGTCTTCGCCACCCTGTGCATCGTCTCGTTTTTCTCCTATGGCCACATCCGACATCTGATTGAGAATATCAGGATATGGCAGGTAGTGGGGCCTGACCACATCCTGTTTATCCTGATTCTGGTTTTTCTTGCCGGTGGATTTGTTTACTTGCGGCGAACACGCCGGGCCTTAAGCAAGATCACCCAATTACTGAACGTGATATCCGCCGGTTTGTTCTTGTTCTCGGCGGGGGATATTCTCCTCTTCAAAATCCGGAATCCTTATCGAGTTTCCGGTGCAGGGATAGCCGCTGTCGATCCCTTGCCTGAAACCTCTTCTCCCGGTCGGTATCCCGATATTTATTACCTCATCTTCGATCGTTATCCCGGTGAGGAGGTGTTGAGGGAGGTATTTGATTATGACAACTCTGATTTCATCGAATATCTCAGAAGCCGGGGGTTTTACGTGGTGGATGGCGCCTGCGCGAATTACCACAAGACCGCCCAATCCCTGGCTTCCTCGCTGGATATGACGCACCTGCTGGGTCTGAAGGATGAACTGGGCGCCCGCTACGAAGACTGGCAGCCGATATATGATATGCTTTCGAGTTACGAGGTGTTACGTTATCTGAAGGCCAGGGGTTATCTTTACATTCACCTCGGGTCCTGGTGGAAACCTACCAGCACCAACCCGTATGCTGACATAGATTATAGCATCACCTCTCTCTCTGAATTCGGCACGGTGTTTTACGGCACAACCATCCTCTATCCGATCTGCTACAAGCTGAATATCGGTGGGGTGTTTGCCGACCCCTGGCTGATCCAGTACGAGAGAGTCCTGTATAAATTCGCCAAACTCGGCGAAATTCCCGCCCTGCCCGGACCGAAATTCATCTTCGCTCACTTTGCTTTCCCCCATCCCCCCTATATCTTTGCTGAAGATGGCCAGTTTGTTCCCTTGAGGGAAGCGCGGAAAAGAGATCGCCTGACCGATCAGTTAACCTTCGCCAACAAGAAGATAATCGAGCTGATCGAGAATATCCTTGCGAATTCACCAGCTCCGCCGGTTATTATCATCCAGTCGGACGAGGGGCCTTTCCCGGCTAGGTATGCCGCGGACGAGGCGGATTATCAGTGGGCGGATGCCACCGAATGGGAGTTGAAGGAAAAGTTCCGGATCTTAAACGCTATCCACGTTCCTGATGATCCCGGTGATCTCTGGTACGAATCCGTGACCCCGGTAAATACCTTCCGGATCCTCTTCAACCACCTGTTCGGGGAAGATTATAATCTCCTGCCGGATAGAAGTTACGCCGTTTCCCGCGACCGTTATCCCTATGACTTCATCGATTTAACCGATAGGCTGCTGCCATAATGTCCTCCCCGCGCTGGAAGATAATCCTGGCCTGGTTAGTACCGATCGTGCTCTTTTTGATTCTAGCTTTCGATGGGAATACCCACTGGGATGAGAGCAACTATCTCTACAAGGGCGCCTTCCCTGAGTTCGGTCTTAACGTTCAGTGGGTGCATTCCTGCGGGGGTTTTTACAGTGGGAGGATGTTTCACATCTTGATCTTGAGGGGACTGTTTGCCCTCACCGGAGTCGGGCTCATCCCCTTGCTGGTCGTTCGGACCGTGATGGCCGTCTTCGTTCTGGGGACCGCCTGGTTGTTTTCCCGGATGCTCAAGGTATTGGACCTGGCGCCGCCCCTCGCTTACCTGGGGGCGGTCTCCTTTCTCTTCCTCCCCCTGTCCCTCTACCTGGGGTATAAGGCCCTGGGAGAAACCACCGCCCTGTTGATGGTGGCTTTCTCCCTCTACTTGTTTTTCGTTGGCTTGAAACAGAAGGCCTCGGGCGGCATCATTACTCCGCTGGTTTCCGGCGGCGTGCTCTTCCTGGCCACCAACGCACGGGTGGAGTCGCTGCTAACTTTTACCGCGGTGGTGATCCCCTACATATGCTTTTCCCCGGGAAGGCGGACATCCGCTCTCCGGGCCCTGGCCGGGGCGGGGATCTCCTGGCTTATCCTGACCGCGGCCCTGGGGTTATCCACGGGGTTCTGGTGTCTGGAGTTTTTTCTCCGGAGGTCCGCGGACTATGGGACGAGATTCGCCGCCGACAATCTCACTTACCCCTCCAACTGGATAGTAGCGCTTCTCTTTGGGGGGGGGCTCTGGTTCTTCGCTCTTATCTCCCTGGCCGGGTTACGTCGGCGGGAAGTAAAAATCGCCTGGGCAGGGCTGCTTCTCTCAATGGTGCCGATAGCTATCCTGGCCGACCATACCGAGCTGAGATATTATAATCCGGCTGTGTTTTCCTTCGCCCTGGCGGTCGCCCTTGGTCTCAAGATATTTTATGACTGGCTGGGACGGAAACAGGGGCTGAAAACGGCTGGAGTGATTACCACGGTCTTGTTTCTGGTCGTGGTCACCGGGAATCAAATGGCCCGCTCCATCCAGGATGTCGGCACGCACGGCCTGCAGTTGATTCGGTTGATCAGCCGGGTGCAGGAGGAATATCCTGATCCGCTACTGCTGACCGCCCATCCCCACTCGACTTACTCCTTTCTCCGGATGTGTTATCCTGAGATGAGGATCGCCCTCGACCGGGACTTCGAGGGACTGGCTCCTCTCAAGGTGAAAGGTGGGGAAGAACTGGCGAAACTGGAAGGTCCCTGGCTTTACCTTTCTTCGCGGGGGCCGAAAGAACGCCCCTTGCTAATGAATATTTACCATCATCTTAAAGGAGTAGTCCCTGAAGAACAGGACGGCCCTCCGGTGATAGTTACCAATTGGGTCGCCGATTCCCAGAACTTGCTGCTGCGGCCGCTAGACCGGGAAGGAAGGTATCTTGTTTTCGAGCTGTCACTCGCGTGGGAGTGACTCACGCCAGGTACAGGTCTTTATATTCGCGGTAGGCCTTGAGAGTGAGGAGAATCCGGCGTTCGGCTTTATATCCGTTGACATGGATAACCCGCGTCGGCCGGCGTAGGCGGATCAGGAGCAGCTTGTTCAGGCGGATAATCCTCAGGGAATCGACGATCTCGAATCCCGCGTTGAGGTGGGCCTTGAGGGAAGATTTATTGCGGCCCGCCGTGTCGGACCAGATCTCCCGCTCGGCGTCCAGGACGCGGTTGAAGAGCACCTCAAGCAAGACCGCGAAGATTCCGCGGCCGCGATATTCAGGGTTGACGAAGATATCGCGAATCCAGGTGGCTTTCTCCGGAACCGGGAAGTGGTAGGCGGCTTCATCGATAAAACGGCGCGGAGGGGGGATCAGCCAGGTCCAAGCAACCGTACTATCTTCCCGCTTCAGTAGGTAAAATTTAAGGTGGTGGCTGAACCGCACCCGGGCCCGCTGCTCGGAAATCTCCCGTCCCGCCGAATGGTAGACGTCAAGTATGGCGGGTTCGTACCGGTCGTAAGCGATCAGGTCGAACTCCCGGTGATCCGGCGCGGGCGAGATCTCCCTCTTCAGCAGGAAGATGGTTTCGAGCGAGATCAGTCTTCTTAAACGGTCGCTCAGCCAGGACCGCGATTTCTCAAGAAACTCTGCGGGTTTCATCCAACCGGGTAATTACCTTATTCGGTATGTTGTCCTCGCCGGGCGCGACGATAGAGAGGAGACAATATCGCTTTCAGGGCCAGGTACAGTTTGACCCTGGAGCGGCGTAAGTTGTAGATGGTTACCTGCTGTTTCCTTCTCTCGGACTTCGTCCACTGGCTTTCGTACGGGGTGAACGGGCCGCAGAAGTCGAACCCGGTGAGTTTCTTCTCAAAACAATACTGGATCAGCCGGTAGAGGATGGCCTGGCCGGGGGAGAGCTTGTCGCATTCAGGGCAGGAGTAATTGACACCGAGTTTCAGGAAATAGAAGATTTTCCCGCGGACCAGTCCGAATATCGAGGCCAGCTGCTCCTCTCCTGTCGAGAGGAAGGTGAGGCTGAATTCTCCCTTGCGGGCGAAGCGGGAAGCGATCTCCTGATAGAATTTCACCTCCCTCGGCCGGAGCGCGATCGAGCTTCGGTTCTCTCTTTTCCAGCCGGTGTTTTCCAGGCGGTAGAAGGTTTCGACCGCGGCGGGGTCGTATTCTCCCAGGACCCGGAAATCCGGCGTCCCCAGGGCGGCCAGCTTGTTGTTGCGGTTGCGGATGTTCTTCCGGAACGACTTGTTCAGCCCCGCGAAGTACTCCCGGAATTCGCCCTTGATTGGGATATAATATGATCCTTCCCAGGGTTTAGTATTGATTCGGGTGGCCCCGGACCGGAAAAATTCTTCGAGGATCCGGGGAGTTTCGCTTCCCGCGCGGATCCTCTCCAGCAACAGCAGTTCCCAGATTTCGGGGTGCTCGTTGAGGTGTTGCTTCAGAGTCCCAATGACGGTCTTGATATCCTCGGTTCGGCAGATGACGTCGAATTCCGGGGAATGGGGGTTGGTGAGGGAGCGGAGGCAGTCAAATTTGAAAATTCGCTGGATGCTGAAGCGCGACCGCATCAGCGGGATGATTCCCCGAAGATTGTCGCTGGTCCAGACCGTGAAGATGTAAATCCTGTTGTCTTCCCGAAAATGGTCCCACCAAGCACTCAGCCAGCTATGGGAGATGAAGGGGGAGGGGTTCCCCGATATCGAGACCATCTCGTCCCAGCGCGAAGCGATGCGGGCGAAATCCTCCGCGGTGGATATGATCTTTACTTCCGGTGGAGACATTGTTTTGCTCTGCGGAGCAGGCGATATAATTTCCCTTTCCCGGTTTGATTATAAACCCGGCAACTGAATACCTCTCCAACGGCGTTTGAGAAATGACGTTTGTAATCCTCGCTCCCGGCCAGGAAATCAAATTTTCTGATTTTATCAGCGGCGCAGTCCTCGATCATATAGCTAATCAGGGCCTGCATCACCCCCTGCCGGCTGAACTCGGGGGCGTAACCGGTCTGGTAGTCGTAAACCGTCCCATTATAGAGGAAGTTGTAACGGGCGGCGACCATCCGGCCGTCCAGCCTGAGGTCGGCGGCGAAGAGCTGTCCCGATGACTGGAAGGTCCGGGCAATCTTTTCGTGGAAGCGGCTGTAGCGCGGGTCGGAGAACTTGCTCGGCAGTCCGCGTTGCTCAAGCCGGTCCGCGTGGAGGCGTTTAAACTCCGCCATCCATTCATCAAGGTTTTCCTCCAGCCGTAGGCGGTGGTACTTGAGGCGGAAATCCCGCTCCAGGTTGCGGCGGCGGTTGCGGATGTTACGGCGCATCCGGCTGTCGATCCCCTTCAGGTAGGTTTCAAAATCAGGCGGAATCTCGACAAAGTAACAGGGTTCCCGGTTGATGGTTGTGCAATTCTTGAAACGGCCGGGGAGAAATTTCGTCAGGATCGAATCTGCGGGGAGATCGCTGAAGACGGCGATGTCCCAGTCCCGGTCTTGATGGATGAACTCCGTCAGTTTTTCCAGACACTCCTCCCGGTAATTCGGGAGGCAGATAAGGTCGAGGTACTCGGAGCGGACGGTCTCCCCGGTGCCGAGAAAGCGGAGTTCGCGGATCTTGCCGAGGGGCCGGAGTAGTCTCTGCTGGATGTAGCAGGGCAGAAGACCAACCAGTTTGTCATCTTTTCTAAAGGTCAGGATATACAGCTGCTTTCCTGCGCCGAAGATCTTCCACCAGGTGGAAATCCACTCCCAGGTCAGGAAGACGTTATCGGCGGGGGATTGCGGGAGCAATGCCCGCCATTCCTCCTCCAGGTTGAGAAAATCCGTCTCTTCGGTTATCAGGGTTGTCCGGATCATCTCGCTAAAAAGTTCATCTGTAGCCCAGGGCTTTAGCCCTGCTTATCCCCCCGTACCGTAGCGCAGGGCTTCAGCCCTGCTGTCGAGGCAGCCCTGAAGGGCTGCGCTACGAGCGAAGAGATGCCCGCCGCCGTAGCGCAGGGCTTCAGCCCTGCTGTTTGGCAGCCCTGAAGGGCTGCGCTACAAGTGATGCCCGCCGCCGTAGCGCAGGGCTTCAGCCCTGCCTAGTCACCTCAATTATTCTTTCGGCGGCTTCAGGCAAATCGCGGCAGATCAAAACCGGCTTCACGTTATGTCGGTTGTCTTTTCCCCCATATCCGGTCTCGAGGAGGATGCTTTTGATTCCCGCTCTTCGGGCGGTTTCGATGTCGACGGTGGTGTCGCCGATCAACCAGGACGATTTTAAGTCGATGTTGAACTCCTTCTGAGCCTGTTCGATCATTCCGGTCTCGGGCTTGCGGCAGCGGCAGGGGATCTTCAATTCCGGGACCTCCTCCGGGAAGCCGCGGTCGGGGTGGTGGGGGCAGTAGTAGATGGCGTCAAGTCTTGCGCCCTCTCTTCCCAGTAGAGTTTCCATCTTGTTGTGGATGGTCTGCAGCTCCTCAACTGAACACATCCCCCGGGCGATGACCGGCTGGTTGGTGACCAGGGCGGTGATGAAACCGGACCGGTTGAGTTTCTTCAGGCCCTCGGCGGCGCCGGGGAGGAGTTCGAGCTGCTCCGGCTTGTGCAGGTGTCCGACTTCCCTGACCAGGACCCCGTCGCGGTCGAGGAAAACGGAGGGGCGGGGGTTTCGGCGGTGCATCCACTGGATCTTCCCTGAATTCCAATCATTCTCCACCTCGGGGTAGCGCTCCGGGGTCCCGGCGTCCTTAATGTACTCCGCCGTCCGGTAAGCCTGGAGATGCAGCCCCCGGCGTATCGCTTCCGGGAAGATGTCCCGGGCGCAGTCGGTGGACCGGTCGGAAGGTATGATCTTCAGTACCTTTGGGCCCAGGACGTAGACGGCGGCGTTGGTCAGGTTGGGGAGCCAGGCTCCTTCCGGGTGGGGCTTAGGGTGAATTTGGAGCACCCGCATATTCTCATCCGCTTCCAGCAGATCGCTGTCGAAGGGGTGGTCGTTGGAGTGGACGGCCAGAGTGGCGTCGGCCCCGGATTGACGGTGGCGGCGGATCATCTCGACCAGGTCCATCCAGACCATTACGTCACCATAGAGGACGAGGATTTCCCGGTCGGCCTTCGGGAAGGCGTGTCGGAGGCAGCCGGCGGTACCGAGGGGAATGTCTTCGACCGAATAGTTGATCCTCACCCCCCAGCGCCCGCCGTCACCGAAGTAATCCGAGATCACGGGGGAGAGGTGGCGGACGCAGAGGGTGATCCCGGTGATGCCGGAGGACTTGAGC
This sequence comes from uncultured bacterium, assembly GCA_964587835.1. Lineage (GTDB taxonomy): Bacteria > Auribacterota > Erginobacteria > Erginobacterales > Erginobacteraceae > Erginobacter. The sequence goes on along the minus strand of CAZPMN010000007.1, from coordinate 72,918 downwards.
AGCTCAACCTGGTGCTCGAGGATCGGCTTCCCCCCGATCGGGAGCATCGGCTTGGGGAGAGTCTCGGAGAGTTTCCCCATCCGTGTCCCCGCCCCGCCAGCTATGATCGCCGCTTGCATTTTTTTTGACAGGATTAACAGGATCTACAGGATATTGGTATTGGGATAATTCCCACCGCAAAGTCCCAGGCCACCCAAAGAATTGTGATTCTAATCAGGGTAGTATGGTCTTTGTCCGCCGCCCACTGCCCACTGCCCCCTGCCTATGTTAACCGCTAATCTCGCGAATCTTCGCGAAAAGTTACTTAGGATCGTGTTTGAAAAATCGAACATATGTTCGAAAAACCGAACACCGCGATCTGTCATTGCGAGGAGCGGAGCGACGAAGCAATCTCCATTGTTCTCGATGGCTTGAGATTGCTTCGTCCCCTCACTACGTTCGGGTCCTCGCAATGACCCTGTTCCAACTATCCTGTAGATCCTGTTAATCCTGTCTAAAAATCAGGCAGTCATTGCGAGGAGCGGAGCGACGAAGCAATCTCGATTATCCGCGATGGATTGAGATTGCTTTGTCCCTTCACTGCGCTCGGGTCCTCGCAATGACCCTGTTCCAACTATCCTGTAGATCCTGTTAATCCTGT
>CAZPMN010000007.1:45327-72178 GCA_964587835.1 uncultured bacterium | reverse complement strand
CTAAAAATCAGGCAGTCAGGTTAAGAGATTGGCGGACGGCGCGGCGGATGGCCTCGTCGGAGGAGTGGCGGGGGGTCCAGCCGAGGGACTTGATCCGGGTCAGGTCGTATCGGTAGCGGGGGATGTCGCCCTTCCAGCCCCCGGTTCCCCCGGTGAAGCGGAAGGGGATATCCTTCAGACCCATCTCCTCGACCACGATCTCGGCGATGCGGCGGACGGAGGTCCGGGTCTCGGCGGCGATGTTGAGGCAGTTGACCGGCTCTGCCAGGCGGCTCCGGGCGAGGAGCATCGCCTCGATCAGGTCATCGACGTGGAGGAAGGGTTTTAACTGCTCCCCATCGCCGAGGATGGTCAATTGCGTGGGGTCGGACTGGAGCTGCTTGATGAAGTCGTGGACCACCCCGTGGGTCGATCGGGAGCCGACCACGTTGGGAAAGCGGAAGATCCAGGCCCGCATCCCGAACTGGTGGACGAAGGCCGAGATATAGGACTCGGCGGCGTTCTTGGCGGCTCCGTAAAAGGAGACCGGCCTTAAGGGTCCGTGGTCTTCGCCGATCTCCTCCTCCACCTCCCCGTAGATGGCGGAACTGGAGGCGAAGACGAGGTCCCTGACCCCGTATTTCCGCATCGCGTCGAGGACGCGGAAGGTGGTGAGAAAGGTCAGGTTAAGGTCGCGGTCGGTCTCTTGACTGCCCCGCTGGATATCGGAGTTGGCGGCCAGGTGAAAGACAGTATTGAATTTACTTTCCGCGAAGATTTTCTTCAGCACAGGGGGATGGAGGACGTCGCCCCGGACGAATGAGAATCGGGGATTGGCTTGAGCGTCCGCCAGGAATTCCGGGCGGCCCAGGCTGAAGTCGTCAACAGCGGTGACCCGGGCACCTCCGGCCAGAAACCGGTCACAGAGATGGGAGCCGATGAACCCGGCTCCCCCGGTGACCAGAATGTGAGAAATTTTCATAGATCCGAGGTAACCCAGAGAAAGCTAATAACCGTTATCGATTGTCTGCCCGGCCGGAAACAACGATGACGTAATCTCCCGTTTACGGTGCGAGGTCGGAAATGATTCCGATGGTACAGTGGCCCGAAACCCAGTTGATATTGCCACTGTCCCAGTACATCGCCCTCTCGGCACTGATGGGGACCCCGTTGGTTGATTCCACCAGAGTGGCGACGCCGGCCTTGTCAGGTACTATATTGTTTATTCGGAGAGTGTATCTGGTTTGGGGACCGATCGTATGGTTATAAACAGTTGTTCCACCGGTTGAGTCCATCAGCGTGAACCTGACTTCCGCCTCTTCAGCTGGGTTGGGGTTATTCACCAATACGTATTCATCGAATAAATGAGTCGAGCCTTCCGGAAGGTTCCAGGCGGTGGAGAGCCGGGATGTTCCGATGGTATTGTGCCCACCGATCCAGGGCCCTCCGCCCGGCCAGTACATAGCTCGTTCGGCGATCACGGGAACACCGTTGAGGCTTTCAACTTTGGTGGAAATACCGGCGACTGTGCCGACGACATTGCTCACCTTGACGGTATACCGGGAATGGATGCCGACCGAGTGATCGTGAATGGAGATGTCTCCATCCGAATCCATGAAGGTGATCCTGACGTCGGCCTCCTGGGTAAGGCTGGGATTAATCACCAGTATATATTCATCGAAGAGATGGGTTGTGCCCTCCGCCAAATACCAAACATCAGCAGGGGCGGAAACTCCCCTGGAGGCGTGCCCGTCGATCCATTTCGATCCGCCGGTTTTATACCAGTACATTGTCCGGTCCACGGCCAGAGGAATGCCGTTTCCGCTGCTTACCCGGGTGGCTATTCCTGATACCTGACCAACCACGTCCTCAACCGGGATGGTCCAGTTGCTTTCCGGCCCGATAAAACTGAAAGCACTCCAGGTGTTGCCGTCGGTATCCATAAAGGTGGCGGTTACCGGGGCCCAGCGTGTTTGATCGGTGTTGAGGATGTGGATGTATTCATCGAAAGGATAGGTGGTGCCTTCGGCAAGGAACCAGTCGGTACCCGGTTCCGAAATGCCGATCGTGTTATGCCCTCCGCCCCAGTGCACCCCTTCCGGCGACCAGTACATCGCCCGCTCGCACATAATATAATCCCCGTTGAGAGAGGTTACGATGGTGGAGACGGCGGCCTTCCCGGCGCATTCGGGAAAGTTGTTCATCTTTACGCTGTATCTCGTTTCCGGGCCGACGATGTGTTGTTCCCAGGCCCCGGGGATGGGTCCGTTCTCATCCACAAACCTGATCTCCACCAGGGCGCTTTGTATGGGATCGGGATTGGCGATCAGAATATAGGTGTCAAAATCGAAACCGTTGATCCGCGTCCCGCCGGCGGGCAGAAACCAGTTTACAAATGGTCGCGGTGACGGCGTGGGGCTGATCGACGGAGTGACTGTTGGGGTACTTGACGGCGTGGGCGTTGCGGTTGCCGGCAGAGTGGGCGTTGGAGTAGGGGTTGAAGTTGTAGAAGGAGAGGGTGTTATCGAGGGGGGAGGTACTAAAGTCGGCGTAGGAGCTGCCTTGGCCAGGTCGCAAAGCCAGCGATCGTTATAGGTGCTCCCGTCACGGCCGATGTAATAGTAGACATCAACCGGTCCGCTGACCGCGGGAGGATAAACGTAAGTTATCTGACCGCCGTCGGCGTTGATGATCAGATAGTCTCCCTCCGGGACATTGACCGGCTCATCCTGACTGATCAGCCGGATCGACGCCGGTTGCGAGGGATAGTTATTTCCGTCGTTAAAGGTATCCTGATTATCGTAAACGGAACCGAAAAGACTGGAATCGGGCGCTTCCGCCCTGGTCACTTCCCAGCGCCAGCCGGAAGGATGGGTCGATCTGGTCGTGCTCAGGCCAAGATCCTCCAGATCTGCTAGGTTGAGGGGAGAAGCGCAGTAAGCCGGGGTCGGCGTGGTGGTGGGGGTAGGTGTAACTGACGGTGTAGGGGTGCCGGTGGGAGAAGGAGTCGGCGAGGGGGTGGTCGTAACCGAGGGTGAAGGGGTTGGGGAGGGAGTGGAAGTTGGTGAGGGTGTCGGAGTACTGGTTGGGGCGGGCGTGAGAGACGGTGTTGGAGTTATGGGGGTAGGAGAGGGCGGACCTCCGGAATACCAGACGTCGTTTTCATAAGTTCCATCGAAAGCTACCCCTCCAAGTACCCACATCTGATTGGCATAAACCACTGAACTGTGTCCAAGCCGTGCTTTCCATTGAGCTTCCAGGGTGGCAACGGTCCAGTCGATCCCATCGGGAGAGTACCAGACATCGTTCAAACTCGGGCCAGTATCCGCCCGCCTGCCGCCCATCACCCACAACTCGCCGTCGTAAGCAACAGAAGTGTGCCGATACCTGCTTGGCCAGCTGGCCGACGCAGTGGCTCTTATCCAATTTAGGCCGTCGGTCGAGTGCCAGACGTCATTTTTGTATCTGTATTTAGGACCCATCCCGCCGAGCACCCACATCTCACCGTTGTGCACCGCTGCTGCATAATCAAATCTTCCCGACCATTGGGCTCCCGAAGTTGCCATAGTCCAGTTCACCCCGTCGGTCGAATACCAGACATCATTCTTGGAGTCGCTCCCATTGGTCCCGCCGAGTACCCACAATTTACCATCGTGGGTCACCGAATCGTGGAGATACCTTGGAGGCCACTGAGCTCCTGAAGTCGCCATAGTCCAGTTTGTTCCGTCAGTCGAGTACCAGACATCGTTTTTGAGGTCTCCATCGTATCCCCCGATCACCCACATCTTGCCAGCGTGAACTTCAGCGCTTTGACCGATTCGCACAGTCCATCCTGCTCTTGAGGTGCATAAGGACCAGTTTACGCCATCGGTGGATTCCCAGACGTCATTCTTGTAACCCGGTTCCTCGCCTCCCATTACCCAGAGTCTCTGGCTGTAGACCAATGATACGGGCAAATGTCTCCCCGACCACTGAGCCCCGGAGGTCGCCTCAACCCAATCGACACCTACTTCGCCGCGTACTTGAGGGATTATAGCCAAACAGGTGGCCAGAGTGATGGAGCCGGAGGTTATAAGCTTGGAAATGATCTGTTTCACAAGAGGATCTCTTCCCTGAATTATATTTTGACCCGGGCGGTATCTAGCCCGGATTATTCATCACCACTTCAATTCGATGCAAACTGAATAGATTGCTTCGTCGGCCCGAAAGCTTTCGGTCCTCCTCGCAATGACATTTGTCATTGCGAGCGAATAGCCTTTAGCCGCGAGCGCAGCGCGGCGGGAAGCAATCCCTATGACCGTAGTTTGCAATATTGTTTTTCGTGAATAATTCTGTTAAGGATAACACGATTACCTGGGCGGGACAATCGCGTTTTCGAAAGGTGTTTTAGAAAAGGGAATAGCACATAGTGACAATGCGCTGGAGGGGAATATTATGGACTGAATTATTTGGTCTTGGTATCTTATCCGGGTTGGCGAAGTCAAGGGAGGGAATTGATGAACAAGAGAAATTATTTATGGGTTTTGGGAATTTTAGCCGCCTGGATACTTGCATCGCCGGGGCGGGCGCACGCTTATCTTGATCCGGGAACCGGGAGTTATCTTTTCCAGATCCTGATCGCGGCGCTGGTCGGTGGCCTTTTTGCCGTGAAGATCTTCTGGGGAAGAATCGCGGGCTTCTTCCTGGGGTTGTTCGGGAAGAAAAAAGCCGCGGAAAATGAGGCGGAGAGTGATGTCGGTTCCGGGCAGCCGGAATAAGCTGGCCGCCTCCTTCCGGGACCCCTCTGGTTTTCTCTTTGTCCGGGAAGGGGTGCTCTACCGGCAGGTCAATCAAACCTACCGGGAGGATTACGATCTGCTTCTCTCCTCCGGGCTTTACGCCGCCCTGGCGGAGAAACGGCTCCTGGTTCCTCACCGGGAGGTTGAAATTTCGCCGGAAGATCCCGCCGTTGCTTACCGGGTAATCCAGCCGCAGCCGATCCCCTTCATCTCTTACCCCTACGAGTGGTCGTTCAGTCAGCTGAAAGCGGCCGCCCTGGCCACCCTGGAGATCGAGAAGCAGGCGCTGGCGCGCGGGATGATCCTCAAGGACGCCTCCGCCTACAACGTCCAGTTCGTCGGGCCCCGACCGGTATTTATCGACACCCTCTCCTTCGAACGCTACCGGGAAGGCGAACCCTGGGTCGCCTATCGCCAGTTCTGCCAGCATTTCCTCGCGCCCCTGGCCCTGATGAGCCTGCGGGATATCCGACTGGGGGGACTGCTCAGGCTCCACATCGACGGAGTTCCCCTGGATCTCGCCTCCTCGCTCCTGCCCCGAAAGACCCGTTTCTCATTTTCGCTCTTGTCTCACATCCACCTCCACGCCCGCAGTCAAACCCGTCACGCCGACGACGCCGGGGAGGGGAAGATCGAGGCCGTCCGCCGGAAGAGGAAGGTGAGCAAGCTCGCCTTCCGGGGGATCATCGACAGCCTGGAGTCGGCGGTGAGGAAGCTTAAGTGGAAGCCGGGGGGGACGGAATGGGGGGATTACTACGGGGCGACCAACTACTCTGAAGCGGCCCGGGAGGACAAAAAGAAGCGGGTGGCGGAGTATCTCTCCCGGCTCTCTCCGGAACTGGTCTGGGACCTGGGGGCGAATACCGGGATCTACAGCCGCCTGGCCGCCGGAGGCGGAGCCTACACGGTGGCCTCCGACGTCGACCCGGCGGCGGTGGAGAAGAACTACCTGCGGGCGCGAGCGGAGAAAGAGGAAAAGATCCTCCCGCTCCTGCTCGACCTGACCAATCCCAGCCCCGGGATAGGTTGGGAGCATCGGGAGCGGTCGGCCCTGCTTGAGCGGGGCCCGGCCGACGTGGTGCTGGCTTTGGCCCTGGTTCACCACCTGGCGATTTCCAACAATCTTCCCTTCTTCAAGATTGCGGAATTCCTCAGGCGGGCGGGGCGTGATTTAATCATCGAGTTTATCCCCAAGGAGGATTCCCAGGTCCAGAGGTTGCTCGCCTCCCGGGAGGATATCTTCCCCGATTACAAACGGGAGAGCTTCGAGCGGATCTTCTCCGCCTATTTCCGGATCGAGGATCGCGCCCGGATCGCCGACTCCGAGAGGACGATCTACTTGATGCGAGGGGCTGGGGACGGTTAGCGGTTAGCAGTGAGCAGTGAGCAGTAAGCAGTGCTCCGCCCCCTCACCCCCAGCCCCTCTCCCCTCTGGGTAGAGGGCAACTTGTCCCGAGCTTGTCGAGGGAGGGTGAGGGGAAACCTGTGATCAAGAGTCGATGTCTCCTAATCTTTCATCCAGATCTTCCCGGCTGTTGTTGGCTATCTTCCTGGCGGCGTTTCTGCTCCGGCTGGGATATGCTTTTAGCCAGCCGGCGGAGTTTTGGGACGAGGACGAGGGGGTTTACGTCAGGATAGCCCAAAATCTTTTGGCCGGTAAGGGACTGATCCTGACTCCCCAGCGGAAGGCGGTTTTCCCGCCGCTCTATCCGCTCTTTCTGGCCGGGGTGATAGGAGCGAAATTGCCTCTCTTCCCGGCCGCCCGGGCGCTCCAGGCGCTTCTGGGAGCCCTCTCCTGCCTCCTGATCGGGGGTGTGGCCCGGTTGGCTTTTTCCGGGCTGGGGGAACGGGTGAGCCGGAGGGCGGGTTTTTTCTCCGCTGTCCTGCTGACCGTCTATCCGGTCGCCGTCATCTACCCGGCCCGGATGATGACCGAGAACCTGCTCATCTTTCTTCTCCCGGCGGCCGTCCTGGCTCTTTTGCAGAGTGTCCCCTCGCCAAGACCATACATCTGGATTCTACTCGGCGGCGCCTTGCTCGGTCTTGGGGCGCTTACCCGGCCGACGCTGCTCCCTTTCGTGGTGCTGGCGGTTATCTGGTTGTGGTTTGTCCGGCCGGCCTGGACGGTTTTTCTCGCCCGGGCGGGGGTACTCCTGGCCGGGTTTATCCTGGTCATCCTTCCCTGGCAGATCAGGAATTACCGGGTCCTGGGAGCGGTGGTTCCGATCACCTCCGCCGCCGGGGCCAACCTTTATATCGCCAATAACCCGGCCGCCGTCGGGGGTTCGATGGGTTACCGTTACCTGATGAACGCCGGGGTCTTCCATCTCGGCGAGAAGGAGGACGAACTTTCCTACAACCGCCATTACCGAGACCAAGCTATTGATTACATCGGTAAGGATCCGGGCCGTTTCTTCTCCCTCTCCCTGAAACGTCTGGCCTGGTTCTATCACCTCGATTACCACTACCAGGGCCCCAAATTGCTGGTGTTCGGGTTCTACCTGATCCTGGCCCTGGCCCTGGCCGGAATCTGGTTAGCCCGGAGCTCCTGGCGCACCGCCCTTCTCCCCGCCCTGGTGATCCTCAACTTCACCCTCGTCCACGCCGTCTTCCTCTCCGAAGGCCGCTACCGCCTCCCCCTCATCCCCTTCCTCCTAGCCTTCTCCGCCCTCCCCCTCGCCCGCTTATTGCACAAATCATGTCATGCATCTTTTGTGCAATAAGGAAATGCACAAATCATGTCATGCATCTTTTGTGCAATAAGGAAATATTTTTTGGAATAAAATCAGCCTTCGTTTCGACTGTCAGTATGAGGTCGATCCTCGAACTTTCCGGTGGAGATGCAAATGGAGATTGATTTTCCAACTTTGGTCAGGCGTGGTCACCGGCAGGGATATCTGCGAACTCGCCGGAAGTCAAGCTGCCCGGGACTGATCTCCCACATCACCCAGCGAGCTACGGGAAGCGAGCCCTTATTCGTTGAAGACGCCGACTATCTTTATATGTTGAAGACAGTAAAAGATGTTGCTGGTGAATACGGCCTCACGGTCTTCAGTTTCTGTCTGATGACTAATCACATTCACCTCCTTCTCCGCCAGAACCGGAACAACCTATCTTCGGCGATGCAGAGCCTGTTTGAACGCTATGCGATATATTTCAACCGCAAATATCGGCGCAGAGGGCACCTGTTCTGCGGACCTTTCCGGCAGTCCGCCTGTTACGGGAGATATTACCTCCTTGCCGCTTCCATCTATATTCATCTCAACCCCGAAAGGGGCGGCCTGGTGAACTCTGAGGAGGAGTATCGTTGGTCGTCCTGGAACCTGTATTGCGGGACAAGCTGGCCAAGGAGTTTTGTCGCTTGGACGCATATTTTGCGACTATTGGATGAAGATATCCCGGCGGCCAGAATCAAGTACCGGCGGCTGGTTGAACAGGCGCGGGCTTATAAGACGAAAGAGGCTTTAGAACATCCCCGCTCCATCGGCCGGTTTGACGTCTGGCGGCAAAGGAGATTCCCGGAGGCGGCAAGAGGAGAGGTGGCTCAAGAACGGCTGCTGCCCAGGGGCTATTCTGACGACGCGGAACTTAGCTGCCAGCTGTCCCGCTTGAAGGGGAAGAAACGGCTGAACAAACCGAACGATATCCAGGCCCGCAAATTCGCCATCAAGCAGTTACAGTCTCGGGGCTTTTCGATCCCGGAGATAATGGATTGCCTGGAAATATCCCGCCGGACAATTTACACTACCCTCGCTTCTTAATGCACAAATCATGTCATGCATCTTTTGTGCAATAAGGGGCGGGGATGCAGATGATGAAGAACGCGCTGACGGTTGATGTTGAGAACTGGTATGACGCCAGTTTACTGGCGCCGTATGTGCCTGACGGATACCGGGATGATCGGGTGGCGGGGGCGACGCGGGGGGTGATGGGACTGCTCGAGGGGTTCGGGGTGAGGGGGACTTTCTTCGTCCTGGGCAAGGTCGCGGAGGAGCATCCCGACCTGGTGGGGGAGATCGCCTCCCGGGGGCACGAGGTGGCCTCCCACGGCTGGGGGCACCGGCTGGCTTACGAGCAGACGGAGGTTGAGTTCGAGGAGGACCTGGTCCGCTCGCTGGAGGTCCTGAAACGCCTGACCGGGCGGGAGGTGAAGGGGTATCGGGCGGCCAGCTGGTCAGTGGGAGTGGAGACGCCCTGGTTCTTCGACGTTTTAATCCGCCATGGGATTGCCTACGACTCCAGCCTCTTCCCGGTCAAAACCCCACTCTTCGGCTCTCCCAACAACCCCCGGCAGCCCCACCGGGTTGAGCGGCCGGGGGGGAGCCTGGTTGAGTTTCCCGCCTCGTCGTTCCGGTTGTTGGGGAGGACCTTTCCGGTCGGCGGGGGAGCCTCGTTGCGGCTCTTGCCGCTTTTGCTTACCCGGTGGGGGCTGGGAATGATCACTAGGGAGGAATTTCCGGCGATCGTTTATCTCCATCCCTGGGAGCTGGATTCCGGGATTCCGTTTCCGAAGATGCCTCTCAAGACCAGATGGCTGCATTCCCGAGGCCGGAGAGGAATGAAAAGGAAACTGCGGTGCTTGCTGAATAATTTCTCCTTTCAGCCCCTGGGAAATCTGGCCGGGGAGATATCAGGCTCCGCGCAGATTTAAGCCGCGGGCTTTCGGCTTTGGCGCTTCCGGTTTCGCCTCCAGCTGGGGCTGGAATTTCGGGGACGCAAAGCTAATCCATAGAACAGGATGTAAGGTGCATATTGAATAGAGTCATTGCAAGCGAAGTGGGCAACAAGCAATTATTCTCTGAATAGCCGGTTGAGATTGCTTCGTCGCTGCGCTCCTCGCAATGACAGTAATACGGCAGATTGCTTCGTCGCTGCGCTCCTCGCAATGACAGTAATACGGCAGATTGCTTCGCCCCTGCGCTCCTCGCAATGACAGTAATACGGCAGATTGCTTCGCCCCTGCGGGGCCCGCAATGACATACAGCCTGACCAATCGCTCTGTCGCTGCGCACCCGGCAACGACACGCAACTTTTCAGATGCTTTCCTTAAAAATTATGTTCCCAAGATCTAATCGAGGCGGTAGATGCGGATCTCGGGGCCGAGGGAGGAGAGGGGGACAGGGTGGAAGACGGCGAGGAGGGGGAGTTCTTCTGTGACCCTGCGGTAGAACCGGTAATGGTCGGGATAAACCTCGCGGCCCTGTTCGGCAAGGAAGATCCGGGTGACCTCCGCGCTGGTTATAAGGTATTCCACTCCCTTTCCTCTGAGTTCTTCTATAGAGTATCCATCGGGGATCACCCGGATCCCGTCCATTCCCCCGATTCTCACTATCCGGTAGTTCTGTTCCGGGACCGCTTCCAGCCGCATTCGGTGGACGCGGGCCATCTGCTCCGAGGTGTGGTGGATGGTCTCGGTCTCCCCGGTCTCGTAGGCCCTGATCTTGGTCCGGATGTCGTCGGGGGTCTCCCAGAGCTGAACGGTGGCTTCGGTATCCCACTCCAGGGCGATCTTCGTCCCCGGCGGGATGTTGGATTCTATCCACCCCCGGGCCAGGGTCCGGGTATCCTTGTCGGTCAGCCGGCGGTTGCCGAGGGCGGAGTTGGCCAGGGAGAGGATCAAAACCAGGGCGATAAATCCGTTAAGCCCTCCGACCGCCAGTTTCCGCTGTCCTTCCCCGGGGATTCTAATTCGCAGAACCTGTCCGGCTTCGACCACTGCCCGCGCCCCCCAGAGTGCGAGGAAGGGGATCAAGGGGAGTGAGTACCGGTTGGAGCCGAAGCTCCAACTCCCCATCATCAGGTAAACCAGCAGAGGGTAGAGGAGGAAGAGAAAATCTTCCTTCTTTCGTTTCGCCGCCGCCCAGATCAGTCCCCCGACGAAGACGAAGCCGACCGGGTCCAGTCGGTTGAAGATGGTAAAACGGTGAAAGAAGATAATCTTCGGGTAAATCAGCCAGGCGGTCCCGGTCCCGGTTCCCCAGGTTCCCTGTTCCCCGAGCAGAGACCGGAATTGGAGGGAGTCGAGGAAGCTCCGGTAGTCCAGGAAGTTATAGGGGGAGCCGATGAAGAAGAAAAGGACCAAACATACCCCGGCCAGGGCCGGGGGGAAGATCAGTCGGGAGAAGGATGGTCTCTCCCGCTTTCCAACCAGGTAGAGGATGTGAGCCAGGGCGATGGGGAGGATCAGGGCCGCCGGGGAGTACTTGGTGGCGGTGCCCAGTCCGGCCAGGGCCCCGGACCAGAAGTAGTTTCTCAACTTCCCGGTTCTCAGGATCCGGATGATGAAAATATAGGAACCGAGGACGAAGATCAGCTGGAGAACGTCGGTAACGATGAAGTGGGAGTAATAGACGAAATAGGGAAGGGTGGCGACCAGGGCGGCGGCCAGGAGACCGACCTTACGGCCGCGGTAGGTCTCTGCCCCCAGCTTGTAGATTAGGAACACGGCTGCGGTGCCAGCCAGGGCGTTGGCGGTTCGGCCGATCAGGTAGAAACTGGAAGGATCGGAGAAAAAGAGCAGCTGAAAATCACCCGCCGAGGCGAAGATTCCGGCCAGGTGTCCAAGGATGAAGTAAGTCCCGTAGAGGCCGAAAAGCAGGTACATAGCGAGGGCGGGATAGTTAAAATAATGGGGGTTGAGGTCCCCCATCCCGAAGGCGAGGGCATTGTTAACTATCCTTCCCTCGTCCGGGTAGTAGCGATTGGGAAGACCATAAGAGATTCCCCAGAGATTGAGGATGAGTGAGAGGATGAGCAGACCTGCCAGTATGGCAGGAGAGATCCATCCGGCGCGGTTGAGATTGTTCCCTTGAGCAGTCATAGATAAACCGGATGCTGGGTATCGACTCCGGTTTAAATGCCGAGGGTGAGGATGTTCTTCACGCTTGACCGGGTGTGTGGTAGGCTAGTGTCGTGTCTCTGAACTATCTTATACTGGAACCGGTCATTGCGAGGCCCGCTTGGCGGGTCGAAGCAATCTCTTCCGGATAGATCGTGTTGAGATTGCTTCGTCCCCCTCGCTCCGCTCGGGGTCCTCGCAATGACACAATTTGCTCTCTTCAGTAATTTAGCCCAACGAACGGCAATTAACAACAGGGAATGAGGTGATATGAACGCCTGGAGTTATCTTAAATTCGGGAGGCTGATCTTCTACAAGCGGCGGGTCTCCCCGGTTTACCTGGTCTTCTTTGTCACCGAGAACTGCAATGCAAATTGCAAGCACTGCCTTTTGGGGGGGATCCACCCGGGGAAGGACGAGCTGTCGATCGACGAGATCGAGAAGGTCTCGAAATCGATGGACGACTTCCTCTTCCTTCTCCCCACCGGGGGGGAGCCGTTTCTGCGCAAGGATCTGCCGGAGATCGTCCGGATCTTTCACCGTAACAACCACGTCTGCAATGTCGGCATCCCCACCAACGGCGGGCTGACCGCCCGGGTGCTGGAGTCGGTGAAGAGCATCCTCGACACCTGCCCCCAGCTCGACCTGATGGTCGACGTCTCGGTGGACGGGATCGGGAAGGATCATGACGAGATCCGCCGGACCCCGGGCCTCTTCGACAAGGCGATGACCACCTTCTCCGAGCTGAAGAAGCTGGAGAAGAGCTATCCGCACTTCACCGCCACCATCGAGACTACGGTCTCCTCCTACAACGATTCCAAGTTGCTCGATATGTACAAGTACTTCACCGAAAAGACCGAGGCCGACACCCTCTTCACGCTCCTCTGCCGGGGGAAGCCGATGGAGCCGGCGGCCAAGTTTTTCAACATCGAGAACTACGAGAAGTACGCCCGGGCGATGGAGGAGGGGATCAAGGAGCGGATGCTCTCCGGTTACCACCGGTTCCCCTTCGCCGACGTGATCAACGCCAAGCGGATCGTCCGCCACCAGGTGATCGCCCGCGTCATCCGGGAGAACCGGATGATCCTGCCCTGTTACGCCGGGTCGCTGGGGGCGGCGCTCTTTGCCGGAGGGGAGGTACTGCCCTGCGAACTCCACGACGACCTTAAGCTCGGCAACGTCCGCGACTTCAACTACGACTTCAAGAAGATCTGGTTCAGTGAGAAGGCCGACCACGCCCGGAAGGTCATCCGAGAGACCAAGTGCTTTTGTACCTACGAGTGCTTCCTGACTCTGAACATCCTCTTCAACCCCCGGGTCTACCCCCGGCTGTTAAAGGAGTACCTGGGGATCAAGTGGGCGAAGATCAAGAAGAAAGTGGGATCGTCTTGAAGCTTTCGCTTCAAGACTTGAAGGATTGGAATGCCTCCGGCATTCCTTGTAGGATCTTCCAGAACTTTGTTCTGGACTTGTAGAAGATGCAGGATCGCGTTGTCGCTGCGCTCCTCGCGATGACGATCCGGAGTTTGTCGGACAGCCTCCGTTGGGGTGCTGGGAGGAGTCAGAAAGCGGCTTGACGATGATGCATATATAGTACATATTAATATGCATGAGGACAACTCTGAACATAGATGACCGGATTTTGCGGCGGGCGGCCGAGATGACCGGGGTCAGGGAGAAAACTTCCCTGGTGAGGATGGGTCTGGAGGCGCTGGTTTGCCTGGAAAGCGCCAAGCGGTTGGCCCAACTGGGAGGTACCGAAGGGGAACTCCGTCCGGTTCCTCGCCGCCGGTCTTAGGAGGGCACGGATGGTCCTGGTGGATACGTCGGTCTGGATCGACCATCTCCGGCGGGGAAGCGGCCGTTTGGGCGATCTTCTCTCCACAGGGGAAGTAACCACCCATCCATTTGTCATCGGCGAACTGGCTTGCGGGAACCTCTCCAACCGGGAGGAGATTTTGATGCTTCTTTCCTCCCTGCCCACCGTGAAGATTGCGACCCATTCCGAGGTTCTTCACCTGATAGAGAAGCAAAGGCTTTTCGGGCGAGGGTTGGGCTGGATCGATGTGCATCTTCTAGCTTCGGCCCTGCTCAGCGGCGTGGCTCTCTGGACGGCGGATCGTAAATTGAAGGCGGTGGCCGAATCCCTGGGCATTGCCGGGGAATAGATTGCTTCGTCCCCCTCACTTCGTTCGGAGTCCTCGCAATGACATCCAACATAATTTGATGCCCTGGTAAGCAAAAGGCCCGGCTATGCTCTTCGGCAAGAAAATATCGCTGGTGATCCCGGCCCACAACGAGGCCGAGGGGCTCTCTCACCTGCTCCAGGACACCCCGGAGTATCTTGACGAGATCATAATCGTCGACAACAACTGCACCGATGATACCGCCAGCGTCTGCCGGGGGTTCGGCTGCCGGGTGGTGGTGGAGGAGAAACAGGGGTACGGGGCGGCCCTGAAGGCGGGCTTTCGGGCGGCCACCGGGGATATCATTATGACGATGGACGCCGACGGGACCTGCCTCTTCGAGAGCTACCGGCGGATGATCAAGTACCTGGTCGAGCACAACCTCGACTTCATTACCGGGCGGCGGGTCCCCGACCGCTTCCGGACCCTGGTCAGCCTGCTGCGGTTTCTCGGGGATATGTTCCTGGACGCGGTCTGTTGGGTCCTTTTCCGGTTCTGGGTCTTCGACTCCCAGTCCGGGATCTGGGTCTTCAAGCGGGAACTGCTTCAGCGGGTGAGGCTGGAGAGCGACGGCTGGGCCCTCTCCGAGGAGTTCAAGATCGAGGCCTTCACCGACCCCTCGGTAAAGGCGGCCGAGCTCCCCGTCCTCTACATCAATATCCGGCTGGGCGAGAGCAAACTGAGGATGTGGAGGGACGGCTTCGCCAACCTCCGCTTTATGCTGAAGAAATGGCGCTGGAAGAGAAAAGACCGGAAGGACTCCCATCCATCTCGGTAGTCATCCCCGCCTACAACCCCGGGCCGGAGCTGACCGAGTGCCTCAATCCCCTCGAGCGGGTCGCCTACCCCGGCCTCGAGGTCCTGGTGGTCGACGACGGCTCCTCCGTTCCGGTGGCGGTGACGGAACCGTTCCGGACGATCCGGCTGGAGGAAAACCGGGGCCCGGCTGCGGCCCGCAATGCCGGCGCGGCGGCGGCGCGGGGAGAGATTGTTCTCTTCATCGACACCGATGTTGAGATCGGGGAAAATTGCCTGGGGATCGTGGGGGAGTTTTACCGAGAGGGGAAGAACCGGCGCCGGGGGCTGACCGGGATCCAGTCGGAGCGGATGAAGTACTCCAACTTCGCCAGCGTCTATAAGAACCTCTGGCTCCGTTACTCCTTTCTCCGGGCACCGAGGGAGTCGGGTCTGTTCTACACCTCGATCGCGGCGATACCCCGGGAACTCTTCCTGAAGCTGGGCGGTTTCGACGGCGGTTATCGGACCCCGAGTCTGGAGGATACCGACTTCGGCAACCGGATCCTGAAAGCAGGGGGTAAGGTGGTGATCGAGGGCCGGCTGGAAGTGCGCCACCATAAGCGCTATTCACTGGGGGGATTGCTGAAGAACGATTTTGTCCGTTCGGCCGACGAGACCCGGACCTGGCTGAGAAACCGGGGCGGGGATTCGGCGCTTTTTGCCGGGAAGACCTCGGTCCCGTTCGGCTTCATCGGCGGTCTGGGGTTCTGCGCCCTCGGGGTGCTGGGAATCCTGGCCGGCCTGGTCTTTCGCTCCGGGATCTGGTTCTGGTCGGTCCCGGCCGCCCTGGCCGGGATCTGGCTGAGCAACCTGGTGATGATCCAGTACATGGGCAAGATCCGGGGCCCCGGCTTTATTCTCCGCCTTATGCTGTTACTGCCCCTGGATATCCTGGTTGCCGGGATGGGTATTTTGTGGGGGATAGGAGGGTATTTGTCCGGAAGAAAGTATTGAGAAGAAAGTCGTAAGCAGTAGGATCGCCCTTCGGGCTTGCGGGATCGGAATGCCGAGGGCATTCCTTGTAGTAATTGTAGTATCGCTTTGCTTGAATTTGCTCGGGATACCAAGCCTAAAGACAAAGATTGGGGGCAAGACAATAATCAGTATGAAGGCGATACGCGGATTTTTGGTTCTGATCCTGGCGGTCGGGGTCTTCTTCGGCTGTACCACGGTGCCCTACACGGGCCGGTCGCAGTTCTCCCTGATGCCGGAGGGCGAGGTGATGGAGATGAGCCGCGCCTCCTACCGGGAGGCGATCGAGGGTTCGAAGGTCATCACCGGGACGGCGGAGGCCGAGATGATCAACCGGGTGGGGAGGCGGATCGCGCCGGCGGCGGAGGAGTTCCTCCGGGACGAAGACCAGGGGGAGCGGGCAGGGGAGTTCGACTGGGAGTTTAACCTGATAGATGACGACGAGACGGTCAACGCCTGGGCGATGCCGGGGGGGAAGATCGCCTTCTATACCGGGATCCTCCCCCTGGCCGCCGACGAGAACGGGGTGGCGGTGGTGATGGGGCACGAGGTGGCGCACGTTCTGGCCAACCACGGGCGGGAACGGCTCAGCCAGCTGCTCCTCTTTGAACTGGGGGCGACGGGCTTGAGCCTGGCCCTGCGGGAAGAACCGGAGACGACTCGGGCCCTCTGGATGACCGCTTTCGGACTGGGGGGACAGGCCGGGTTGCTGCTCCCTTACAGTCGGCTCCAGGAATACGAGGCCGACCGGATCGGACTGATCCTGACCGCGCGGGCCGGGTACGACCCGAGGGCTGCGATCCCTTTCTGGGAGAGGATGAGGGCCGAAGGCGGCCGGGGAAACCTGGAGTTCCTCTCCACCCACCCGGCCAGCGAGAAGCGGATCGAGGAGATCAAGGGGATGATGCCGGAGGTGCTCAACTACTACCGCCCCTTACCGGGAAATTAATGAACCGCAGAGAACGCAGAGGGACGCAGAGAAAAGAACTGGAAAATAATGCACCGCAAAGACGCAAAGAACGCAAAGGCCGGAAATTTCCATCTATAAAATAAGGGGGGCCGGGATCTTCGATCCCGCGCCCCCCGAACAAGTAACCCGAATCGGAAAACAATATTTTCCGCCGCCGGGTTACTTGTTCGGGGGAGCAAGCTATGCTCGCTCCCCCTGATTTTATAGATGGAAATTTCTTCCCTACTCTGTGCTCTCTGTGGTTAAAAATTTTCCCAGTTCTCTGCGTTTCTTTGCGTACTTTGCGTCTTTGCGGTTCAAAACCCGGTGGGGTAGTTAGGGTTTGATCAGGATGGGGGAGCCGAGGGTTAGGAAGTCGTAGACCTCCTCTTCCTGGGGGTGGAGGAGGCGGACGCAGCCGAAGGAGGCCTCGGTCCCGATTTCCTCGGCGAGCTTCGACCCGTGAATCCCGTAAGCCCCGGGTGGGGGAATGAACTCGATCCAACGCGTCCCCAGCGGGTACTCCGGGTCGTCGGCGGTGACGACGGTCCGGTTATAGGGGTCGGTCCAAGGGGGATTCTCCAGTTTCCGCAGGACCTTGAATTCTCCCTCCGGGGTGCTATCCCGCTTGCCCAGGGCCACCGGGTAGGAACGGATGAAGGTGTCGCCGAGGTAGACGCCCAGGGTCCGCTCGCTTTTGTCCACCACGACGCGGAAGGGCCCGTCGACCACCCTGAGGGTCCGCCCTTCCCGGATCAGGTCGGGGTTGGGGATATCATTGAGGCGGACGAGCAGGCCCGTCCCCACGTTATGGCGGGCCGCGATCCGGGAAAGGGTGTCTCCGGGCTGGATGGTATAGTCCCGGCCCAGGTCGGCGATCTCCTCCCAGGAGAGATTCTCCCCGACCGGCGCGGGGATTTGCGCCTCTTCCTCGACGGCGATAACCGTATCTCCTTCCTCCTCCAGGTCAAAGATGACCGCTTCCGTCTCCTCGATCTCCACTTCTTCCACTCCGGTGTCAATCGGCTCCGCCGGGGGGGGCGGGGGAAGCTCCGGACGATGGGTGGCGCAAGCGGCGGCCAGGAGAGTCAGCGCTATAAACAGTAATTTCTTCATCGATTTTCTCCTCCTTTTTTGGATGTCAACACGGGAATGGTCAGAATATACCCGTATCCCGCCGGGGTGGGTAGGAAAAATTTTCAGCTGGTTCGCCGAGCTGGCATCAGCCGGTCGCGGCCGCTGATTTTTGCATTGACAGCCAGAGGCTCTGGCCCTAGATTATCCGTCCTTTCGGATGCCAGACCTCGCGTAAGCCTACGCAGTTTCCGTCCGTGACTTGAATCAAGAGGGAGAACCATGAACGATCTCTATAAACAGGTAATTCCGCGTTTTCTCCAACCGCTTTCCAGTCTGGAGATGGGGGTGGAGGACGCCCTTTACTTCCTGAGAAGGGATGGGGCCTTTGTCTTCACCGAGGGATACCTCCATCCCGATAACGGGGTGATGGGAAAGGTTATGCTTGCCCCCGACCCGGAGGGGGATACCGATATCTTCGGGAAGAAGTTCCGTTCCAGCTACAAGAAGGTGGTTGACGGTGAACTGATCCTGATCCCCCACCCGGAGCAGATGCGGCTCCAGTTTGAACTGACCCCGGCGCTTGATCCCGCCCGGCCGCGGCCGGTCTACCAGGAATACCACGTCGAGTTTCCCTTAAGCGATTTCGTCGGAGTCTTCGAGCACCACCACTCCCTGCGGGAGGCGATGAAGATGTATCCCGCGGTCAAGGAGTCGGTTGAGGATATCTCTACCGGATTCGATGTCCCCCTCGCCCGCCTCGGCTGCACCGGTTCCACCTGCTACGGCAAGTTCGAGGAGCCGGATGACGACATCGACCTGGTCTGGTACGGTTCGATCGAGGAGAACCGGAAGATCCTGGACCAGATCAGGGAAGTGACCCGCGATCCCCGCAACCGAGTCTTCGAGTTCGGGCGCTGGTGGCCGATCCGGTTCTACTGGAAGGGGATGATGATTTGTTCCTTCTTTAATTACCGCCGGGAGGAGGAGATTCCCTTAAGAAAAGCCCGGATGAAGGTACTGGAAGAGGATGTCAAGGGTGTGGGGATGGTCGATGACGACACCCATACCATCTATATGCCCTCGATAGTCAAGCTCACCCATCTGATGCTGAACGGGAAAAAATGCCGGGACCTGCGGTTGGTCATCTACGATGGTGCCTTGCGGGGAGAGTATTTCTCCGGGGATTACCTGAAGTTCGTTGCCCAGCGGGTCCTGATCGAGCAGGAGGACAAGGAGGAAGAAGCCCTCCTGGTGACCCTGAGCGATCAGATCGAGAAAGAGGACTGAGGGATTGTTAAGAGAATGAAGATACGCGATTTTGACGATATGCTGGATAAATTTCTCCGGCCGCTCTCCGAGCTGCCGGGGGGGAGAGCCTCCGATTCCCTCTATTTCCTCCGCCGGGACGGGAGCTTCATCTTCACCGAGGGCTACTGTCATCCGGAAGGCGGGATGTACGGGAAGATCATCTACTACCCGGAAAAGGGCGGGGGGGTCGACGTCTTCGGCCGCGAGTACGGCTGTACCACCAAGAAGATGGTGGGAGACGAGAACATCTACATCGGGCATCCCGAGCAGATCAGGAAGCACGGTGAGATCGATCCCAGCCTCGACCCGGATGCCGAGCGGCCGGTCTATGTCGAATACGAGATGGAGTTCTCCCTCTCCGACTGCATCGGATACTTCGACCCGGTCCATTCGTTGCGGGTCTGCCAGGAGGCCTATCCCTGGGTGGGGGAGGGGACCCGCCTGGCGGCCCAGGCCCTGGAAGTGCCCTGGGAGAAGCTCGGCCTGACCGGCTCACTGGCCTACGGCCGCCACGAGGAGGGCGACGACGACCTCGACCTGGTCATCCCGGGGACGATCGAAGAGAACCGGAGGGTTTACCGGAAAATCCGCTCGCTTTCGGTGCTTCCGGAACACCGGGTGATAGAATTCGGTCGCTGGTGGCCGATGCGGATGTACGAGCAGGGTTACCTGATCTGCCCCTTCTTCACTTACGAGCGCTGGGAGGAGGCTCCCCTGCGGGACTTTACCGTGAAAGTGATCCGGGAAGATACCGAGGTCTCGGGGGTGGTGGCCGACGACACGCATACCAACTATATGCCCCCGTTGCTGCCCCTGGAGGAGATGAAGATCGCCGGCGAATCCGCCGAACCCCGGCCCCTGATCATCTATGACGGTGCGTTGCGGGGCGAGTTCTTCAACGGGGATATCCTGAAGATGAAGGCCCGCCTGATCGAGGTTACCCAGCTGGGTGAGACTTTCCCGGCGGTCTTAGTGACCCTGTGGGATAACATCAGAAAGATCGGCGAGGATCCGCGGAGACAGTGGGCTCCGGAGGTCGCGGCCAGCGCGCCGACGAACCAAACCTGATTTCAAGAGGTGCGAAGATGACGGATAAATTCGATCAGATGATGGAAAAGTTCCTCACCCCGATCTCCGAGCTGGAAGGCCGGATCAAGGACTCCCTGTATTTTCTCCGCAAGGACGGATGCTTCGTCTTCTCCCACGGGTACTATCACCCCACCCCGGGTAGCTTCATCGGGAAGATCATCTACTATCCGTTGGCCGAGGGCGACTCCGCCATCTGGGGCCGCCCCTATCAGGCGATGCACAAGGTCTGGATCGACGGCGAGCACGTGGCGATCATGAACGACGTCCAGATCGTCAAGCAGTACGAGGTCGATCCCAACCTCGACCCCGACCAACCCCGCCCCCTGGTGGCCGATTACACCCTGGAATTCCCCCTCGATGATTTTATCGGCTATTTCGATCCCGCTCACTCTCTCGCCATCTGCCGGGAGATGTATCCGGAGACGGTGAAGGTCTGGTCCGACCAGACCGCCGAGTTCATGGACATCCCGCTCGAGAGGATGGGGGTTACCGGGTCGCTGGCCTACGGCAAGATCGAAGAAGCGGATATGGACTTCGACGTCATCTTCACCGGGGATATGGAGCAGAACCAGAGGATCCGGAACAAGCTGCATCAGCTCTCCTCCGAACCCGAACGCCGGGTCTTCGAATTCGGCCGCTACTGGCCGATCCGAATTATGCACCGGGGATTTCTCCTCTGCCCGTTTTTCGTCTATCGAAACTGGGAGGACGTACCCCTGGCCGAGGCGGATGTTTCAGTGCTCGAGCCAAAAGTCAAGGTGACCGGGACCATCTCCGATGACACCCATAACGCCTACCTGCCGATTATTCTCCAGCTGGAGGATGTGGTCCTCAACGGTCAACCGCGGTCCGGGCTGAAGACGATCTGCTACGACGGATCGATCCGGGGAGAATACTGGTCGGGAGACCACGTGAGCCTGGAAGGCCGTCTGCTCAAGATCACCGACTCCCGGGGCGATTGGGAGGCGGTGGCGGTGGACATCAGCTTCAATATCTCCAAGACGGGTGGGGGGAACCAGTCCGCCTGAACTACCGATCCCTCGCCGCCGGGTCCGCCGGCAGATGCTGGAGACTTGATGAGTCCCGGCGATGAGTAATCGACCTTGGGTAGAGGCAGGCGTTTTGGTAAGATTGGTCCGATTGGGGATTGATCGGCCGACCGGGCCGGGTTAAGGGAGATGATCCGAAGATGAGCATTCACAAAACCGCGATCGTTGACCCCGCCGCCGAGATCGATTCCGGGGTGGAGATCGGTCCTTACTCGATCATCGAGGGGAAGGTGAAGATCGCCGCCGGGACCAGGGTGATGTCCCACGCCTTCATCACTTCCAACACCGAGATCGGGCCGGACAACGTTATCCATCCCTTTGTCGTCCTCGGGCACGCCCCCCAGGATCTCTCTTACCACGGGGCGGAGACATTTCTTAAGATCGGGAAGGGGAACATCTTCCGGGAAGGTTGCTCCGTCCACCGGGGTTCCAAGGAGGGAGGGGTTACGGTGGTGGGGGATAACAACTTCCTGATGGGGTACTGCCACCTCGGCCACGACTGCGCGATCGGCAACGAGGTGATCATCGCCAACGGCGCGCTCCTGGCCGGTCACGTCCATGTCGCCGACAAGTCGTTCATCTCCGGCAACGCCGTGGTCCATCAGTTCGTGGACATCGGGGCCCTGACGATGATCGGGGGGGCGGCCAAGGTAACCAAGGGGGTCCCCCCCTATATGATGCTGGTGGAGCGGGGGTTGGTGGTGGGGCTGAACGTGGTCGGGCTGCGCCGGGCCGGCTTCTCTCCCGAGGAACGAGCGATGGTGAAGAGGGCCTTCCAGCTGCTCTACCGTTCCGGGCTCAATGTCAGCCAGGCGGTGGAGGCGATCGAGGGGGAGAACCTCGGTCGGGGGGGGCAGGCGATCGTTGACTTCATCCGGAGTTCCCGTCGCGGAATCAGCCGGCACGGTCGGGTGGTCTCTTCCGACAGTTGAGTTTTCTTACCCGGCCCGCTCGCCGCCCGGGCCGGATAAATTAAGGGGGGTGTCATGTACCGACTGGTCAGCTTGATCGGGATGCTGGTCCTGGTCCTGATCGCCTTTCTCCTCTCCAACAACAAAAGACGGATCAGCTTCCGGATCCTGGTTTTGGGGATCCTTCTCCAGGTCTTCTTTGCCCTCATCATCCTCCCCAACAGCCCGCTCAACCGGGCGATCAAGTCCGCCTTCTCCGTCAAGACGGCGCCCGGGGAGGCCTTCTTCGCGGCGATGAACGATGCCGTGATCAAACTGCTGAGTTTCGCCGAGGACGGCTCGCGGTTCGTCTTCGGCAACCTGGTCACCAACGAGGTTCCGGTGATGACGCCGACCGGGCCGGGAGGGAGGCTGGAGGTACTGGCGGGGACGGTGGCCCAGACCGGGGCCTACTTCGCCTTCAACGTCCTGCCGACCATCATCTTCTTCTCCTCCCTGATGGGGGTGCTCTACTATCTGGGGGTGATGCAGCGGGTGGTCGCCTTCTTCGCCCGGATTATGGAAAAGACCCTGGGGACCAGCGGGGCGGAGACCCTCTCCGCCTCGGCCAACATCTTCGTCGGCCAGACCGAGGCCCCCCTGGTGGTTCGTCCCTACGTCAACGATATGACGGTCTCCGAGCTGATGGTGGTGATGGTGGGGGGGTTCGCCACCGTAGCCGGAGGGGTGATGGCGGCCTACGTGGGGATGCTCAAGGACTACTTTCCGGACATCGCCGGGCACCTGATCTCGGCCAGCATCATGTCGGCCCCGGCCGGGATCGTTATGGCCAAGCTGATGTACCCGGAGACTGAGGAGCCGAAGACCCGGGGCGGGGTGAAGGTCAAGCTGCCCAAGACCAATGTCAACGTGATTGACGCCGCCGCCTCCGGCGCCGGCACCGGCCTGACCCTGGCCCTCAACGTGGGGGCGATGCTGATCGCCTTCATCGCTCTGATCAGCATGGCCAACTTCGTGATCGAGCAGTTCGGTTACCTGCTTGATCTGATCTTCGGGATTACCACCAACCTCAGCCTCGACATTTTGCTTGGCTGGGTCTTCTCCCCCCTGGCCTGGGTGATGGGCGTCCCCTGGGCCGACTGCACGACGATCGGCCAGCTTTTAGGCCAGAAGACGGCGATCAACGAGTTCGTCGCCTACGCCAACCTGGCCCACCTGCTCGAGTCCGGCGCCCCGCTCCAGGAGCGGTCGGTGGTGATCGCCACCTACGCGCTCTGCGGCTTCGCCAACTTCTCCTCGATCGCCATCCAGATCGGGGGGATCGGGGGGATCGCCCCCGGGCGGCGTCACGACCTGGCCCGGATCGGGCTGAAGGCGATGATCGGCGGTACCCTGGCCGCCTTCATGACCGGTACCATCGCCGGGATCTTCATGTGATCTGTTCCGTCCGGCACCCCTTGAAAAAAACCCTCTTTACCCTGATTCTAGTAGTTCTGATTCTGACGGTCACCCTGGTGGCGGCGGAAGTCGTCAGCCGTCTGCTCACCACCACCGACGAGAACGGGAACGTTTACCTGAAAAACCGGCGACTTCTGCCCTACCGGTTTCCCCTCAATACCACCAAGCATCGAATCGAAGTCTTTAAAAGCCGCCGGGATGAAGCTTACGTGATCGATCATCCGCTTTTAGGCTGGACGGTAGGAGAAAATCGGAACAGCGAGAACGGGCTCTATCACTCCAACTCCCGGGGAATCCGATCTGCCCCTCGAGAATATTCGGACAGCCCCGCTCCCGATACCCTCCGGATTGCCCTCTTCGGCGATTCATTTACCCACGGTGACGAAGAGCCCTGGTATAACACCTGGGCGGCGGAATTGGAGCGGAATATGAACCGGGCCGGCATCCGGGCTGAAGTTCTCAACTTCGGGGTCGGTGGCTACGGCTTCAGTCAGGCTTACCTCCGCTGGTTCCACCAAGGCCGGGAATTTCAGCCCCGGATTGTGGTGATCGGCTTCCAGGGGGAAAATATGGAGCGGACGGTCAATATTTTCCGGTCGCTTTACAGTTCCCGGACCTGGTTGGTCTTCAGCAAGCCCCGGCACATCATCGACGCGGCGGGGGATTTGCGGGTGGTAAATTCCCCGGTCGTTCCACCGGACGAAGTGGCGGGTTACCTGGAAAATTTCCCCGACCGGCACCTGTCCAAATACGAATTCTGGTACAACCCTAAAAACTACCGCGCGCCTTTCTGGACCAAAAGCCGGTTCGGGCAGATCATCTACAACCTCTCACGAACAGCGGTCAGAGACCATAAAACCTACAAGATTATAAGGGAAAACGGAGGTACTCCAGAGGAAATAACCGCTGCCTTGATAGAAAGCTGGGCCTCCAGGGCAGCGCGGGACGGAGCTGTCCCGCTGGTGGTTCACCTTCCCCGAAGAGACCATCTCAGGCTTTTGGCCCGGGGTGAGGACCCGGCCTACTATAAACTGTTTGACGGTTTTCGGGCGGCGGAGATTGAAGTGATCGACCCCGCCCCGGTCCTGGTTCTTGATCGGGAAGGGCTCTATGGGCGCTCGCACTTTTCGGCCAAGGGCAGCAAGATAGTTGCCCGGGTTCTGGCGGACCGGATTACGGAGCTTCTCACCGAAACCGGCGAGGTGGTTCGGTACCACCGGCCGCCGCCTTTGGAAGGACCGGCGGCAATCCTGGATATGGTTGAAGAAGACGGTGGGGTGGAGATAGCAATCGGCCTGCCCGAGGACCGATTCTTCCTGGTGGATGGCTTTCACGATCCGGAGCTTTATGAACGACGGATCCCCGCCCGCTGGACTTCGGAGACCGCCCGGATACGCATCCCTCTGGCGGCCCCGCCGGGAAGGGAATTAATGCTGGAAATTCATCTGGTCGGTTGGGGCCCCAAAGGCAACAGCCTGAAGGCCGAGATAGACGGAATGCCCCTTGAATCGGTGCCGGGCAATAAGGATTCTTTCCAATTCATTCTGCCCCCCTCAGGCGAGGAAGCGAAGATAGTTATCCTGGGCATCATCGCCCCGGTCTGGAGCCCATTGGAGTTGGGACTGTCGGACGACCGGAGACTGGGGGTGATGATCGACCGGATCCGGGTTATCCCTAACCATCAGCCGAAGTTGCAGGGCCGCTCGGACCGGTAAGTGTTTTTACCGGAATACCCCGCTGCCGTTCCCGGTTTCAGCGGACGTTTCAAGAGATGCTATGAGGAGTTTGGAAATTTTATCCTCCAGACCTGACCCGGATTCTGCTTTAATATGGAACTAGCAGCCATCCCCGGCTGTTGGATCCGATGCCGACCGGAGACGGGATAATTGCCGACGTTGCGTTGACAATGCTTGGAAAACAACAGAAATATCGATTTTCTCTTGCTCTCATTTTTTATAATGAGGAGGTGAATGTGTGTCCGGTGGTCACCTCCCTCAAGGAAATGCTGGATCGGACTGGGCTTGATTGTCAGTTGATCCTGGTTGACAATGGTTCCCGCGACTCCACGCCCGGCTTGATCCGGGATCTGGTCTCTAGTCATCCGGATATTCAAGCGGTGACAGTGGCAGAAAATATCGGTTACGGCTGGGGGGTAATCAATGGTTTGGCGGCGGGAGAAGGAGAGTGGATTGGTTTTATGGACGGCGACGCCCAGATTGCCCCCGAAGATGTTGAGAGGATTTTTTCCGCGGCGGCCGGCGGCGGTTGCGATCTGGTCAAGGTGAGAAGGCTGGCGCGTCGGGACGGCTTTATCCGGGCCCGCCTTTCTGAAATCTACGTGATGTTCTTCTGCCTGCTCTTCGGGATCAGGATTTACGACGTCAACGCCAAGCCGGTTCTCCTCCGGCGGGAATGGCTTCCCCGCCTCGAGCTGGCCAGCCGCGACTGGTTTATCGACGCCGAACTGCTACTCAAGGCAGATTTTCTCGGGATGCGAATCCGGGAAGTGCCGATGATCTTCCACCGCCGCACGGCCGGGCGTTCGTCGGTCCGGATCGGTACCGTCATTGAATTTATCAGGAACATTGCCAGGTACTCCCTGGGAGGAGAGTTTGCCCGATGGAAGAAAAGTCAGCAATGAGCGTGGTCATTCTCTGCGGCGGTCGGGGAACCCGTTTGGTGGAGGAGACCGAATACCGGCCGAAGCCGATGATCCGGATCGGGGAACTCCCGATCCTGGTCCACATTATGAATATCTATTCAGCTTTCGGTTTCCGCCGTTTTATTCTTCCCCTGGGCTACAAGGGGGAGATGATCAAGGATTATTTCCTCAACTTCGATTATTACACCAACGATTTTACCCTGGATTTGACCTCTCACAAGGCGATCACGCCCCACAGTCGTCTTCATCCCGACTGGCGGATCACCCTGGCCAATACCGGATTGGAGACCCTGACCGGGGGAAGGATCAAGCGGACTGAGCCCTATATCGAGGGAGAGACCTTTCTCGTCACTTACGGCGACGGGGTAGCGGATATCGACCTCGACCTTCTCCTGGCCCATCACCGGAAGATGGGAAAGTTGGCCACGGTGACCGGCGTTCACCCGATGACCCGGTTCGGCGAACTCGAGGTGGCCGATGGTCTGGTCAAGGAGTTTCGGGAGAAGCCTCAGGTCAAAACCGGGATGATCAACGGGGGGTTCTTTGTCTTCCAGCGGGATGTTTTTGATTATCTTACCGACCGATGTTCCCTGGAGAAGGAGCCGCTGGAGAACCTGGCTCGGGACGGCCAGCTGGCCATCTACCGCCACGAGGGATTCTGGCACTGTATGGACACCTATCGGGATATGGAGAACCTCAACCAGCTCTGGAACTCGGGGAAGGCTCCCTGGGTCAAGGAAGAGCAGGAAAGAGAATAGCCCCTGAGGAAAGCAGGAAGGGCAGGAAAGAGAATAGCC
>CAZPMN010000007.1:44263-45227 GCA_964587835.1 uncultured bacterium | reverse complement strand
GCAGGAAAGAGAATAGCCCCTGAGGAAAGCAGGAAGGGCAGGAAAGAGAATAGCCTCTTAGGAAGGCAGGAATGCAGGAAAGGTAATAGCCTCTGAGGAAGGCAGGAAGGTAGGAAAGGTAATAGCCCCTGAGGAAAGCAGGAAGGGCAGGAAAGAGAATAGCCTCTTAGGAAGGCAGGAATGCAGGAAAGGTAATAGCCTCTGAGGAAGGCAGGAAGGTAGGAAAGGTAATAGCCGCTGAGGAAGGCAGGAGAGCTTTAAAAAGGAATTCCTGAAATTTTATAATATTGAGCAAGACCGGATCCTCTGCAAATGATAGACGGAGTGATTTGATTTCCCTTTCCTGCTTTCCTGCATTCCTAAGGGGCAAAAAGAGGCTGAGGTTGGGGGTGAAACAAAGAGTGCAGATTCAATTATAAGGCCGACGGAGAGGGGGGATGCTTGAATACGAGGATTTGAGCGGGAGAATAATTGCCGCGGCTATTCAGGTTCATAAAATTTTAGGGCCTGGGTTCCTGGAATCGATATATGAGAATGCCCTGGCGATTGAATTGAGAAAACGGTCTATAAATTTCACCCAACAGACACCGGTGGAAGTTTACTACGCCGGGCAACGAGTCGGTCAGCATAGATTGGATTTATTCATTGAAGACCTAATTGTCCTGGAGCTGAAGTCGATAAAAGAAATCAGAAACGAACATTTTGCCGTAGTGAGGTCTTATCTAAAGGCGTTGGATAAAAAACACGGCATGATCATCAATTTTGCCAAACCACGGTTGGAAGTTAAGAGGGTTATCAATGCCCACTTCGATCAGGAATGCAGGAACAAGGGATAGCCCCTAAGGAATGCAGGAAGACAGGAGAGGGGATAGCCCCTGAGGAAAGCAGGAGAGGCAGGAGAGTTTATTCCAGGGGGGCTGGGAATATTATAATATTAAACTAGTCCGGGTACTCTCCAACTGGT
>CAZPMN010000007.1:0-44163 GCA_964587835.1 uncultured bacterium | reverse complement strand
TTCCTGCCTCTCCTGCCTTCCTCAGGGGCTAAAAAGGGTCCGAGGCGGGGGATATAAGAATCCAATTTCTTTAGAAGCTAAGGAAATCAGGAGAAGGGATAGCCGCTAAGGAATGCAGGAAGGTAGGAGAGTTTATTACAGGGGGGCTGGGAATATTATAATATTAAACTAGTCCGGGTACTCTCCAACTGGTTGGCGGGTTGATTTGATTACCTTTTCCTGCCTCTCCTGCCTTCCTCAGGGGCTAAAAAGGGTCCGAGGCGGGGGATATGTTAAATCAATTTCTTTAGAAGGGGATTCAAGATTATGACCGATAATTTCTGGAAAGACCGTCGGGTATTGGTCACCGGGTGCACCGGGCTGCTCGGTTCCTGGCTGACCGAGGCTCTCTGTGATCAGGGGGCCGAGGTGGTCGGGCTGGTCCGGGATCTGGTGCCCCGGTCCAATTTGGGGGAGCTGGGTTGCTGGGAGAAGATCAATGTGGTCCGGGGCGAGGTGGAAGATTACCATCTTTTGGAAAGGGCCCTGAACGAATACGAGATTGACACCGTCTTCCACCTGGCCGCCCAGACCATTGTCAGCATCGCCAACCGCTCCCCGCTCTCCACCTTTGAGTCCAATGTCCGGGGGACCTGGAACCTGCTCGAGGCCTGCCGGCGGGTCGATACCGTGAAACGGATAGTGGTGGCCTCTAGCGACAAGGCTTACGGTTCCCATGAGAAACTTCCCTACAGCGAGGCCGCTCCGCTTCAGGGCAGACATCCCTACGACGTCTCGAAGAGTTGCGCCGACCTGATCGCCCGGGCTTACTTCGAGACCTACGACCTCCCGGTCAGTATCACCCGCTGCGGCAATCTCTTCGGGGGTGGCGACCTGAACTGGAACCGGATCATCCCGGGGACGATCCGTTCGGTGTACAATGGGCAGGCGCCCATCATCCGGAGCGATGGGAAGTACATCCGCGACTACTTCTTTGTCAAGGACGCGGTGGCCGGATATCTCCTCCAGGCGGAGAAGACCGCCGAGGCCGGGGTGAAGGGGGAGGCTTTCAACTTCAGTGACGAGAGGCAGATCACCGTGTTGGAACTGGTGAACTTGATCATAAAACTGATGGAACGCCAGGATATTAAGCCGGAAATCCTCGACCGGGTGAAGGGAGAGATCCGTCACCAGTACCTCGACTCGGCCAAGGCCCGGCGGGTGCTGGGCTGGAAGCCGCTCCATACCCTGGAAGAAGGGCTGGAAGAAACGATCGGATGGTACCGTCGTTTCCTCGGCACGGGTCACTGATTACCGATTACCGAACACCGTTTGCCAATCACTATTTACCGTTTCCCGGCCAATAATCACCCGCACCCGCCGATGTCGGATTTTGTTTCCATCCCGGTTCTAGTCACCGGCGCCGAGGGTTTCATCGGTTCCCACCTGGCCCGGCGGCTGGCCGGCGAGGGGGCCCGGGTCAGCGCCCTGGTCCGGCCGGGGGCCGACCTCTCCCGGTTAAATGACCTGGAGGGGAAGATCGAGATTTGTCCCCGGGATATCCGCCGGCAGGAGGAACTGGCGGACCTGGCGGACAGGATTGCCCCCCGTTTCGTCTTCCACCTGGCCGCCGTCACCGACCCTTCCCGGTCTGCGGACGGGATCGATCGATGTCTTGCGGTCAACCTGGGCGGGACCCTCAACCTCCTGAAGGCCTTGAAGAAGACAGCCTGCAAGCGGCTGGTGACGGTCGACACCGCCGAGATTTATGGGAGAAACCCCCCGCCCTTCCGGGAAGAGATGGCCCCGGACCCGGTCTCGCCTTATTCCCTGAGCAAGGCGCTGGCGACCTTGCTCTGCCGCACCTGGGCGACCGCCTATGGTTTCCCGGTTACGATCCTGCGGCTTTTTCTGGTTTACGGTCCCGGCCAGGGCGGGGAACGTTTCCTTCCCCAGCTGATTGCGGCCGGCTTGTCCGGCCGTCCCCTACGGATGACAGCGGGGGAACAGACCCGGGAATACACCTATATCGATGATGTGGTCGAGGGCTTTCTGCGGGCCGCCTTGCGGGGTCCGTCCGGCGAGCTCATCAACCTGGGCAGCGGGGAGGAGATCTCCCTGCGGGAGCTGGTGGAGAAGGTGGGCGAGTGCCTCGGCCGCCGGATTGTCCTCGACCCGGAATCTCTCCACTACCGAGAGAACGAGATCCGGCGATTCGTCGGTGACCACTCCCGGGCCGCCCGGATTCTTGACTGGCGTCCCCGCATCAGCCTGGAGGAGGGGTTGCGCCTGACCATCGCGGCTGGCGCGGAGAGGCGCGATGGAGGATAGACTCTATTCCATATTCGACCGGAGCGAGGAGAGCCATTGGTGGTTTCTGGCTCGGCGAAAGATAATTCTCTCTCTGGTGCAGCGTATCTGCGGCGATGCCGCCGCGGCCTTCATTCTTGATATCGGCAGCGGCGCCGGGGGAACCCTGCGCGAGCTGGAACGGTATGGAATTACAGTGGGGGTGGATATATCTCCCCGGGCGGTAGCCTACTGCCGGCGCCGGGGCTGTCGGAGGCTGGTCCGGGTCGGAGAGCGGGGCCTTCCCTTCAGGGCCGCCTCTTTTGACCTGATTATCGCACTCGACGTGATCGAACATATCACCGATGACCGCGCGGCCCTGAGAGAATATTGGAGGCTTCTGAAACCGGGGGGCTGGCTGGTTCTGACCGCCCCCGCCTATCACTGGCTCTGGAGCTGGCACGACGAGGTCAATCAGCATCGCCGGCGCTATACCCGTCGTTCGCTGCGTTTGACTCTGGCGGCCGCGGGGGTGGTTCCCGAGCGGATCAGTTACTTCTGTTTCTTCCTCTTCCTCCCGGTGGTCCTGATCAGGATCCTGGAGAAGATCCTGCGCCGACTATACGGCCATCGGCGCGAGGAGCTGGCCTTCCGCGTCCCGCCTCGCCCGCTTAACAATCTCCTGACCAACCTCTTTGCCGCCGAGCGCTACTGGCTGCGGCGGCGGGGGTTCCTCTTCGGATCTTCCCTGCTGGTCCTGGCCCGGAAAGAGTAGCAATGAGTGAAGATCGCCTTACTTTGCGGCTCCGGAGCGCCCTGTTCCTGATTTTGCTTTTCTCATTGCTCATTCGGCTCTGGGCGGTCGCCGCTTGCCGGTTCATCGGGACCGACGGCGGGGTGGATGGGGTGGGGCTGCTGACCGCCGGCCGCAACCTTTTCTCTGGGGCCGGGTTCGTTTTTCAGAGCCGTCCGGAGACGATCCACGCCCCCCTCTTTCCGATTCTGGCCGGGTTGATCTGGAGAGTTGTCGGGGACTTGGAGCTGGCCGGTCTCCTGGTCTCGGCCCTAAGCGGGGTCGCCGTTGTCGGAGCGGTTTATCTCCTGGGCCGTTCGCTCTTCGGGGTCCTGCCCTCCCTTTATGCCGCCGCCTTGGCGGCGGTCTTTCCTCCCTTCATCTACGGAGCAACCGAGGTGAGAGTGGACACCCTCTATGCCGCTCTCTACCTTATGATCGCGACCGCTCTCTGGCGGACCGCTGTCCGCCCGGGTTTCTTCCGCGGCGCCGTGGCCGGAACGGCGATCGGGTTGACCTACCTCACCCGGCCGGAGGGTGTGATCTTCCTTCCCCTGGGAGCGCTGGCGCTCCTGGTCCGAAACGGACGGGCCTGGAGAAAGCGGGTGGGGCCGATGTTGGCCGCCGGTTTGGGGATGCTGCTGCTCTTTTCCCTGCTTGCCTTTCCCTATGTCTCTTTCCTCCACCGCCACCTTGGGGTCTGGACCCTGTCCGCCCGTACCCCTTTCACCTTTATCCCCTACTTCGCCGAGGATTGGGAGGAGGCCAACTTCCAGGCTTACGCCTATCCGGAGGAGGTTCGGGCCGAATGGGTGGAGCGGGGCGGGTTGATAGGGGTGCTGCGGGAAGAGAAGGGAGAACTGGTCCGCCGCTTATTCCACAATCTGGCCGTTCTCTTCACGATCGGCCGGTCGGAGGAATTCGCTCGGATGGGTCTTCCTTCCCGGCCGGTCAGTTGGGCCTTCGCTTTGCTGGTGATCGTCGGACTCGGGTTGCTGGCGCACAAGATCGCTGTCCGGAAATGGTCATTTCGGGACAGTTTTGTCCTCATCCTCTGCTTGCCGATCATCCCCTACTTCTTTCTGACCGATTTTTATACCTCGCAAAAGCTCCGCTACGGTTATCCCTATATCTCCTGGGGCCTGATGATCACCGGTGCTTTGGTCGCCCGGCCTCCCGGGAATTTTTTCAAGCGCCCGGCGGCCTGGGGCTTGCTGGCGGCCTGCCTGATCTTCTCCCTTCTCTTGATCTTCGGAAAGTCGGGCCGGGTTCCGTACGAGTATAAAATTCTGGGGCTCTGGATGAAGGACAACCTGGCAGAGGTCGAAGAGTCGACCGTGATGAGCCAGCGTCTTGGGGTCGCCTTTTACGCCGGCGCTCGCCACGTGCAGACCTATCCCGGTTCCTGGCCGGAGATCCTCGAGTACGCCCGTGAAACCGGGGCCGATTACCTGATGGTGAACGACTGGACGACTCCCCGACTCCGTCCGGCGCTGGCATCCCTGCTGGAAGGCGCAGCTCCTCCTCCCCAGCTGGCCCCGGTGCACACAATCACCTACCGCGGCCGCCGGGCCGTCCTCTACCGGTTTCTTATCGATGAAGATCAGCACGATAATTGAGAAGATCTGGAGTTCACCGGCGGTCTATACCCTGCACTCCGCCGGTGTGGACGGACCGAAGAAGCGCGCCATCGCCGCCGCCGCCGGCCGGCCGGTCCGGACCGTACTCGATCTCGGCTGCGGTACCGGAAACAGCGTTGAACTCTTTTCCCAATCCCGCTATACCGGAATCGACATCAACCGGGCTTACATCGTCGCCGCCCGCCGGCGTTTTCCCGGCCGGGAGTTCATAGCGGCCGATGCCGCCGCAGCCGCCTGGGGAGGGCCCTACGAGTTGATCCTGATCAACTCCTTTCTTCACCACCTTCCCGACCGGGAGGCTGCCCTCATCCTGGAGAAAACCGCGGCGGGGCTCGT
This sequence comes from uncultured bacterium, assembly GCA_964587835.1. Taxonomy (GTDB): domain Bacteria; phylum Auribacterota; class Erginobacteria; order Erginobacterales; family Erginobacteraceae; genus Erginobacter. Next base: position 39,126 of record CAZPMN010000007.1, on the reverse strand, counting down.
CCCTTCCGGACGGGCGATCATCCAGGAGCCGCTGATCCCCTCCCGGAGCGAGTACTATCACCGCTTGCTGATGCGGTTGGACCGGGGCGATCATTTCCGAAACCGGGCCGGATGGCTGTCCCTGATCCGAGGCGCGGGGCTGGTCCCGCGGACCGAGGGTCACTACAGCCTCCGGATTCTGGGATTTCGGGGTTACCATATGATCTCAATCTCGGCCCGGCCGGAAGGAAACCCGGTATGAGAAGCCTCCGGATCTGCCTGGTGACCAGCTTTTACCCTCCCTATCACGCTGGAGGGTGTGGGTTGCACGTCTATCATCTGGCCAACTTGCTGGCCGCCGCCGGACATCGAGTGGAGGTGCTCTGTTCGGGATCGGCCCACACCTACAAGATTCGGGACCGCCGGGACGGTGATTACCCCCACCATCCGGGAGTCAAGATTCATCGGATCCGTTCTCCATTCGGTCGGCTGGAGGTTATGCTCACCTACCTTTTCGGCCGTCCGTTCTTCACCCGGCAAAAGATCTCCCGGGTCCTAGAGAAAGATTTCGACGTCATCCATTACCACAACATATCCCTCTTCGGGGGGGTATCGATCTTGAAGCTGGGTCGGGCGATCAAACTCTTCACCCAGCATACCTACTGGCTTTTTTGCCCCACCCATTACCTCTGGAAGATGAAGGAGCGGGTCTGCAAGAAGAAAGAGTGTCTCCGCTGCCTCTTCTCCTATCGTCGCCCCCCACAATTCTGGCGCTGGACGGGGATCCGCGACCGCCGGCTCGGAAACGTCGATTCACTGATCATGCCCTGCCGGTATATGCTAAAGAGGCATCGGGAGGAGGGTTTCTCCGGGAGGATGGACTGCCTGCCGTATTTTGTCGAGCCGGTCACCGCTGAGATCGGACCGCCTCCGGAAAAGAATTTCCAAAGGCTCAAACCTTTCTTTCTCTTGGTGACCCGTCTGGAGCCGTACAAGGGACCCCAGGTGGCGATATCCGCCTTCCGCAGAAAGAAAGGGGAGGCCCGGTTGGTAGTGGTGGGAACGGGGTCGATGGCCCGGGAGTTGCGGGCCGCGGCACTCGGGGATCCCAGGATTCGGTTCCTTGATTATGTGGCGCCGGAGCGGCTGGAATGGCTTTATGCCAATGCAGTTGCCCTGCTGGCTCCTTCGGTCTGGCCGGAGATGGGTAATCTGACCGTCCTCCAGGCCCAATCCTGCGGAACTCCGGTAATCGCTTCCGCGGTGGGCCTGCTTCCCGAACTGGTCCGGGAACATGGAGCCGGGCTGATGTTCACCAGCGAGGAAGGATTGGTTCGGGCGATGGAGGTAATGGAGGATCCTGGACGCCGTCGGTCATTTTCCGAGGCTGGCCGGCAGGCTTATATGAAGGAATATTCCGCGGAGATCTTTCTCCAGCGCTACCACCGTCTTCTGGCTGATCTGGGAGCCGGCAACTGAAGGTTTGGCCGCCGACCGGTAGTGTGATACGTTCCGGTTGAGCGGCCCGTCCCGGTTGCCGGTTGAAGTTTTCCGGCCGGGGCGGGCGGAGATGAAACGTATATCGGATAACACAAATGTGATGGGAATGTCCCCAACAGGCAAAAAGTGGTTAATTCCCGGTCCGGAGGGATTCTGCCGTCTCGCCGCTGTCCTGATCCTCTTGGTGATCGGGTACGGGTTCTGGGATTATCTTAACCCTTCGCCGCGTCCCCCGGCCTGTGTTGTCGATATAGACGGGACCATCACCAGCAGAAACCGGCCCCTGCCAGGTGCCCGGGAGATTCTTCAATGGCTGGACGGTTGCGGTGTGAAAATGTTTTATCTCAGTTCCCGTCCGATCGAACGGCTGCCGGGGACCCGGAGATGGCTGGAGCACCAGGGCTTTCCCCGGGGAAAGATCATCCACAAACCCTATCCTCAGGAGAACCGGGTGGACTACAAGTCGCGGGAGATTGGGAAGATACAGGAGCATTACCGGATCGTTTTCGGTATTGGGGATAAGGACTCGGATCTCGCTGCCTACCGGAGACAGGGAATTATCGCCTTAAGTACCGATCGCTCCTGGTGGGATCTGGAAGCATTGTTCAAGGAGATATTGCGTGAGCACGAAGTAGCGCTCAAGGGGGAAGCGGTCCGACCGTGAAGGTAAGGTTGAGAAATCTAATACTGGGAGTTGTTCTGCTGACGGCCCTGCTGCTTCGCATCTGGGGGCTCAGGTTAAGTTACTGCCCGGTCTCCTTTGACCGCGACGAGATCGCCCTGGTGGAAAAGGCCGACATCCTGTCCCGAGGGGAGATATTGTTATCAGCGGACCTGGAATACTATGAGAAGGCTCTGGCACCACATCTTCCGATGTATCTGATCGCTCTGAGCGGGCGCGTCTACTCCACTTTGAGGTATCTGGTTCTGACGCTTTTCTCCGCCCGGCCAATTGCCGCCTTCTCTCTGTCAGGTTGGTTCAATTTATCCCTGCTGATTTCCGCGCTGGCGGGAGCCGGGTCCGTCTACCTGGTCTACCTGATGGGCCGAAGATGGGGGGGGGACCGTAACGGCTTGTTGAGTGCACTGTTTTTCGCCGTCCTTCCGCTGCATGTCGAGGTATCCCATATGGTACGGCCTCATGCCCTGATGGTATTTTTTATCTGCCTGAGCGCTTTCTTCTCGCTGCGGATTATCCAGGAAGGGCGGGGGAGGGATTACTTGTTTTCCGGTTTATTCGGAGTCCTGGCCGCCGGCTGTCACTACGGGGCGACGGTGGTACTGGCTGCCGGACTGATGGCTCACCTTGAGAACTGCCGCCGGGACAGAGTCAAATTCAGCCGGTTAATTTTGAGCAAGAACTTGGCTCTCTTGGTGGGAGGGGCGCTGATCGGTTTCCTGATCGCCTTTCCCTTCCTGATCGACCGATTCCGGTATTCCCTGGAGATGCTGCCGTTTTACTTGCGGAATGTGAGCGGGTTCGGACTTCCGGGTCCCCGGTTCTACCGGACGGGATTCAACAATCTTCTGGATCTGGGGAACAAGCTAGCCCTGGGTAACGGGAAAGCCGGGATTGTTCTCATTCTGCTGGCACTGTTCGGACTGTTCCGAAGTTGTCTCCGTCGCAAAGGAGGAAACTCGGTTCTCGGCTCCCTGGTTTTTCTCCATCTGCTGGTGATAACCTTTTTTCTGAAGAAGACCGATCTGGCTGAGGCGGTCATACTGGCGCCGTTTGTCTGTCTCTTTGCTGCGGGGATGGCCCTTTCCGCCAGCCGCCGGCTGATCGAGAGGAGAAAGTTCGGCTTCCTTCTTCCCGCCGCCGCGGTAATAGCCATAACAGCATTTCTGCTGGGAAAGACTATCCAGATGGATTACTTCTTCTGGCTTCCGGATACCCGCCTGCTGGCTTCGCGTTGGCTGTGCGAAAATATCCCGCCGGGCAGCCGGTTGGCCCTGGAAGATAATATCCCGGGTCTCACGGAATGCGGTTTGGAAGTGGAAGAATTCGCCGCTGTCCATGAGGCTGTCCTGTCAGGCTCCCGCCTGCGAAATTACGATTTTCTGATCACCAGCAGCTTCGTTTCCGGACATCTAATCGGAAAGTCCGGTGGTTGGTTGGGGAGTTTCTACCGGGATTTGCAGCAGAATTGGCCACGCTGGAAAGTCTTCCGGACCTGCGAGACCGAGAATGCCAACCCGGTTATTACGGTCTACGATTTCCGGGATTGGGGGGGGGATCGCTCGCAGGCGTTGTCGATTCTGAGGGATTTTAATTTTGATTACTCCGCCGCGTCTCCAAATATTGTTATTTTGGCGGACAATTTGAGCCGCGAAGACGGGAGCGGATTCTGGATATCCGAAGGTGAAAAAATCAATAGGTTGTTTATCGCTCCGGCCTCGCTTGATCTGATTGGAGTTGGCATCTTTCCCACCGGAATCGATGAGACCCTGGCTGTCACGGTCGGGGGAGAAAGGAAGTTGATCGAGGTTGATGACTATGAGCCGAAGCTGTTTATGTTACGTCCCCGGGTTGCCTTCCCTTACATCGACTATTCCTATCGTGTTCGGGTGGAATTGATTTCGGGGAGGGACGCCCTGGTCAAAATTATCACTGCGCCCGGCCAATTGGCCCGCCAGAACCGTCTGCTTAAAGACCCGGCTGACTCGGGCGAATACCAGGCCGCCCGCCGGCCGCCGGCCCGATTCTCTGGAAGCTGGAGTAGGCTCGATAGTATTTACTCGGGATTGACCAACTTCATCCGGGAGCTGGGGTGGGCCCGGAGAAGATACGAGTTTTCCCGGGAGGCTGAAGATGGATTGCGGACAACCGGGGAGATCATCCAGGACCCGGCTGCCGCCGGAAACCGAGCGGTTGGCTTCTTCCCCGACCGGCATCCCTCCGGTTATCTTCTGCTCGAACCGGGCATTCATCTCCCCCCCCGACCCTGGGTGGCAACTTTCCGGATGAAAGCCGCCAATCGTTCCGGCAAGGGAAACATCGCAGTCATCGATGTACACATCCGCAACCGGAGGAAGACCTTGGCCCGCCGGATCCTGACGGCGAAGGATTTCCCCGAGCAGGATCGCTACTATGAATTCCGCTTGCCTTTCCGCAACGGTTACCTGAACAATCTGTTGGAGTTTCGAGTCGGCTTCGGAGAAGAACAGGAAGTTTGGTGTGACCGGGTTGTAGTATCCCCCGATCCCGTCGCCTGGATGGAGGATTACTTCTCCGGACAGGAGGACAAGTCGTCAAGATAGCCGGGTCGGAGCGGCGTCTCCCCACTGAGGGTTTCCCAGCGGAAACCGTCGGTGGATAATCCCCCCGGAACCCGCAAGGAGACCAGTATGCAGGTATTGTTTGAAACCATGGTTGCCGGCCTCGGTTTTCTCGCGGTCTACCTGCTGCCGGGATATCTTCTGGCGGGGATCCTGAGAATCCGCCGGGTTCCCGCCGCGGTCTCCAGCTTCGCCGGGTCATTTATCATCCTGGCCGGTTTCGGATATTGCTACTTCATCGGATTGGTCCGGTTTGAGCAGGTCAGGACCATTTACTATATCCTGGCCGGAGCCGGCTTCCTTCTTTTTCTCTTCCGCCTTTTCGGGGCGAATCGGCGGCGGGTGGAGGGTATATGGCGCGGGGTGCCGAAATCCTTAGCGATAACCTGTTTGGCGGTTTTTCTCGCCGTGGTTGTTCTGGCGTACCTGAAGGAAGGCAAGATAGCGGGTGACTATCTTTTCCACATCACCGGCGTGCGGAAGATCGCCGCCTCTTCCCTGTTCGAGCCCAACCTGATGTGGGGACGGTATGACTTCCCGCCATTTCCCGCCTACCGCTATCCTCTGCTCCATTTTTCCATCGCCCTCGCCTCCGGGGTTACCAGTCTCGATGCAATCGTAATATCCAATTATCTCCCCGCCTTCCTGTATATCCTCGCCTTCTTTGTCTGGTACTTCCTGGCCCTGGTTCTCACCGGAAACAGGAGTTACGCCTTAGGGGCGGCGGCCTGCTTTTACCTTTATACGGGGATTCTTCAGAACTTTGCCACCGTCAGGTACTTCCTGGTACCCCAGCATTTCAGTGACCTGATCCTCTCTCCGCTCCTGCTCTGCCTGTTTTTTCTGCTGCTCCGACAGGAGGGAAGGAAGCGGTTCCTGGCGGGGGTTGCCCTCTCGATCCTGGCCACCGCCCAGCTGGCCGTTCACGGCAGTCACTGGTTTTATTTCCTTTTTGTTTCGCTGGCCTACCTCGTCTTCTCCCGGTTGTTCCTTCGGGAGCGGATTCCCTGGAAACGACTGGGGTTATTCCTGCTCCTGATCTTGCTTCTGGCCCTCCCGCTGGGAGTGGGAATCTCGGAGCTGGCCCGGATCGGCCCGACGGAGCGATACTTCGAGATCGAACGGGATATGTTCCTGAACTACCGGTTTGGAACGGCGCACGGCGCGGGGCGCATAGAAGCCCTGGGTTCGGAGGATATTCTGATCATCAACCGTTCCATAGTCTTTTATGTCTACAATATCGCCTGTGTCCTGTACGTGGTTTATCTTCTGATCCGCGGCCGATTCTCCCGCCTTGATGTTTTACTTGCCGCCACCGTAATCTCCCTGCTCTTGGTCCAGCTCAATCCCCTGGCGATCAGGCTGCTGGCGCCGGTTATCAGTTTCCCCGGCCTCTTCCGGATGATCGTTATCATACCCGTTCCCCTCTTCCTGGCGGCGATCGCGGTGGTGCTCGGGGAGAAGATTCAAAAGAAGTCAAAGCTGTCCGGCTGGAGGGTGCTGTTCTTTCTCCCGTTAGTCCTGCCCTACTGGCTGCTCTACCGCCATCTTCTGATCGGCGCCTATATCCAAAATCTCTGGAAGGTGCAGTGGTACCTGATGCCGGTGATTGCCATCGGTCTGTTGGTCTTGACGGTCCGGGCCGTGATTCGGTCCGCGCGGGTCAGGCAAAATACCGTTACCGCCCGATCCTATCGGTTGCCGGCGTCCCATCTCTGGCTGCTGTTGATCTTCTTTTCCCCGCTGTTGATCCTCAGGGTCAGCAATTTCCGGGCCAGCGAATTCAGTCTCCGCCAGCCCCACGCCTGGCGCTGGAGGCACGATGGCTGGGTAAATTTTGTCAGAGACAACATCGAGCCGAAGTCCCTGTTCCTGGCCAGTGACCGCTTGAGTAAATTCATCCCGATCTATACGGATAATTACTCGTATATCGGCTGGACACCGTCCTCTCCCGGGATCGAACGCTTTTCCTGGGAACGACGCTACTTCCGGAAGAAAATCCTCGGCGACGTTCGCCGGCCGCAACAATTCGAGCCCCTGGAGGACCGGCAGCGATATGAGCTGCTCTCCGGCAGGGGGATAGGGTATCTTCTCCTCTCCAGATCGGAGACCGAACCAGAGATATTCAAGCAGATTGCGCAAAGTTCGTTCCTGGAAAGAATATGGGACGACGGCCGCATCTACATCTACCGGGTTCCGCCCCCACCATCAGACGGCCCCGGCGCCGAAGCGAGGATTCTGGAAGAGTTGTCGGCATATTATGCGGAGTTTGATAACCACGCCGACGTCTGGCAATCGGGTGAGGGAGGGGGAGATCCCCGGGCCGGGGTCTGGTTGGAGAACCGGGAAGTGGTGGAAAGAATGGTGATTTCACCGGAAGAGGTCATTCAGATGGGGTTTAAGTTTTATCCGACCAGCGTCCCCACGGACGTGACCTTGTCCGTGGGGGGAGAGGAGATCGAGATCTCCTTCGATGATCTCTCGCCCCGGAGTTTGCTGCTTCACCCCCGCTTGCAGCCTGAGAGCATCAGGCGGATCTGCGGGATTAGCGGTTACAACTACCCGATCTGGGTCCAGTCTTCTTCGGCAGGGGCGGTCTTGATGAAGGTGTATCTTGACCCCGCCAAGATCGCCCAGGGGCTGGAGGAACCAAACCGATCCGGCGAACCTCCCGAATCCGAAGACCGCCTCCCGTGGTCAAAGACTGAAGGCGACAGCCGAGAAGCCTTTGAGGCCTGGTTTGAGGGCTACTCCGGCGGCACCGTGGAAGACTGGATTAACCGGCTGGGGAGGAAGGTCTATGAGAGCGAGCGGGCACACAGTCACGTGGGGGATATAGAGGAAGATCCCACCGCATCCGGAGGATCGGCCCGAGTATACCGTCCGACGGATCACGATCCCGGGTATATGGTTTTTGGACAGTATGGAGCCTTCCCGCGCGGCTTCTGGACCGCCTGTTTCCGGCTGCGGTCGGGCCCGGGAAACGGAGAGAAGCCGGTCGCCGTGATCGATGTATTCAATTCGGCAACCGGGCATCGCCTCAACCGGCGGGAGATCCGGTGGGAGGACCTGCCGGGGGACGGAACCTACAAGGAGATTTGCCTGCCCTTTTTCAACAACTCCCTGAGTAACAGGTGGGAATTCCGGGTCAGGGCCGTCGGGGGGATTGAATTTTGGTGTGACCGAATCGACGTGAAGCCGGATCTGATGTCGTGGTTCAGGGAGTAACGGGATGAAAGAATACTTTCGAGCAATCTAAAACTGGCTTGACCCGAAAGCCAATTTTATAGTTCTCTTTCCGCCGGATAAGGTAAAATGAGAAACCGGGCGGATACCCCGACGGGATGATCCTGCCATCTTCCGTTCAACAGCTTAGACGTGCCGGAGACCTGCTGATGAAGATCCTGGATGTAGGCTGTGGAAAGAAAAAATACGTTTCTGTTCATCCCGCCGACACGGTAGTCGGGATGGATGGATCCCGCCGGGCTGACTCTGACGTGCTGCATAACTTGGAAAATTTGCCCTGGCCCTTTGCCGACAACGAGTTCGACCTGGTGATCGCCCGGCATATCCTGGAACATCTCAGTGATCTAATCGCCACTATGGAGGAGATCTGGCGGGTGGTCCGGCCCGGAGGATCCGTGAAGATCACTGTTCCTTATTTCTCGTTTCCCGGGGCCTTCCAGGACCCGACGCACCGGCGCTTTTTTACCTTAAGAACCCTGGACTATTTCCTCGAGGGGGTGGAGTTCAATTATTATTCCCCAGCCCGGTTCGAGTTGATCTCGCGAAGCCTGACCGCTTTTGCCAAACACCCCTGGTTGAGCGCCTGTTTCGACTGGGCGATCAACATCTGCCCCCCCGTTTACGAACGTTTCTTTGCCTATATCTTTCCGGCGGAGGAATTGAGACTGGAACTAAAGGCCATCAAGAAGTAAATTTGAAATATGCCTGGGCCGGATTTAATTGACCATCCGGCGGCGGGCACCGTCCGGGCAGGGAGTCCATTCCGGCAAAGCGGTTTTGCGCACCGGTGGTTCCTCGGACAATATTCCGTCATCCTTCTTTGGCCCGACCACCGGAAACCTGAGAGGTTGTCTAATGTTGAAGGAAACAGTCCGTAATATCTTTGTCGCCGTCGCGCTTCTGGGGGCGGGATCCTTGATCTCGCCGGTTGCGGCCCAGTCGGCGGTCGGCGACATAGTCGGCCGGTACAACTCAGTTTCCGATGCCTGGTGGGGCGGGTTGACCTACAAGGACGGGTACATCTACGAGAACACCGACAACGCGGCCGCTATCTTCAAGCGGAATCCCAATACCGGGAATCTGGCCGTGGTGGGCTCGATCGCCCATACCGCCGCCCGGGACATCGGCCTGGCCTGGGACGAGGACAATCGCTGCTGGTGGCTCTGCAACCCCTGGGGGCCCAGAAACGTTTACCGGATAGAGGAGAACGGCGGCGGCATTACCCAAAGCTTTGACGCCAATACCAACGAGTACGGGATATTTTACGATCCGGTCGACAAGGTGCTCTACATCACCAACAACGCGAAGAAAGCCCTGGACGTCTACCGGACCAACGGCACCCGCATCCGACAGATCACGATGCCCTGGGACCAGTCCGGGATCATCCGGGTGGGGGATAAGCTCTGGATCGGCCGCCACGAGAAAAGCGTAATCTACGAGTTCACCCTCAACGGACAGATGACCGGCCGGTCCGTTACCATCCCCGACCGGAGGTTCTCCGGGGATATGGCCTTTGACGGGCGTTATCTCTGGAGCCGGTCAAATTTGGTCGGCAAAGTCGTCTATATTTACAAGATCGATATCGGAATTACTCCGACCCCGATCGTTACTCCGACCCCTCTCCCCACCCCGAACTGCCCGGTGATCGGCTCGGGCGACTATGACGGTGATGGAACCAGCGATATCGCTATCTTCCGTCGCGCCACTGGATTATGGGCGATCCGGGGTAAAACCCGTCTCTACTGGGGCCGGGGAGACGATATCCCGGTTTGTGGTAATTTTACCGGAGACGGGACCACCGATATCGGCGTCTACCGTCCCTCTGCTGGGTCTTGGCTCATCCGCGGTCTGACCCGGGTTTATTGGGGCAAAGAGGGAGACATCCCCGCGCCCGGACAGTACACGGCCAGCGGGGTTACCGATTTTGCCATCTTCCGCCCCGCCACGGGCCGGTGGGCGGTGAAAAACGTGACCATCGCATATTGGGGTCAGCCGGGAGACATCCCGGTCCCCCGGGATTACAGCGGCGATGGACTGACTGATATCGCCGCCTACCGCCCTTCGACAGGCAGCTGGATGGTGAGGGGTGTAACCCGGGCGCGGTGGGGGCAGGCGGGCGACGTTCCGATACCCGGAGACTATGATCTTGACGGCACCGCCGAGCTGGCTGTCTATCGGCCGGAGAACGGATTATGGGCGGTCCGGGGCCTGACCCGGGTTTTCTGGGGCAAAGAGGGCGATTTCCCGGTATCCGGAATCTTCAGCCGATCTGAAAACGCCACAATCGCCGTCTTTCGCCCCGCTAACGGACTCTGGGCGGTACCGGGAGAAGTACCGGTTTTCTTCGGCCGGGAAGGTGACATCCCGGTTTCCGCGCTGCCCCACCGGGTCGAGCGCCGGATCCTCCCGGTGGTCGCTTGCGGGGATTATGCGGGCGACGGCACTTCCGATATTGCTGTCTACCGTCCCTCTTCCGGCCTCTGGGCGGTCCGGAGTGTAACTCAAGCCTACTGGGGGAAGGCGGGGGATATCCCGGTTCCCGGAGACTACGACAGCAACGGTACCGCCGAACTTGCCGTCTTCCGTCCGTCCGTCGGACTCTGGGCGGTTAAGGGACTGACCCGGGCTTACTGGGGCAGGAGGGGAGACATCGCGGTACCCGGAGATTATTCCGGGGACGGAGCTTCCCGGATGGCCGTCTACCGGCCCGCTAACAACTTCTGGGCGGTCCGGGCGGTGACCCGGGTTTACTGGGGAATCCCGGGCGACATCCCCGTCCCCGGTGATTACGCCGGCACCGGGACCACCCGGGTCGCTGTCTATCGGCCCGCCACGGGATTCTGGGCGGTCCGGAATCTGACTCGAGCTTACTGGGGAAAATCGGGTGACCTCCCCATCCCCGGCGATTACCGGGGAGACGGGACGGACCGGATCGCCGTTTACCGCCCGGCCGACGGTCTCTGGGCGGTCAAGGACCTGACCCGGTTCTACTGTCCGTCCGGTGACCGCCTGGCCGCCCCCGGCGACTTCCTCGGCGATGGGACCAGCGAAGCAGCCGTCTTCAATCCCAATGACGCCGAGTGGGTGGTCCGGGAACTGACCCTGATCACCTTCGGCCAACCGGGGGATATCCCCGTGGCCGGGGACTGCCAATCCCCGACCGCTCGCTGAAGAGTCTGATATGCATACAATCCCACTTATGGTCAGTGTGGCGTCGGCGCTTCTTCTGTGCTTCCCCGGCCCCCCTTCAGTCAAAGGCGAAGCCTGGCTGATTGAGACCTCTTCCGCCGGCGCGAGGTCGCCGCTGGTCTTAAGCCGCTTTCGGGAGGGGGTGTGGACCGCGGAGGAATTCCCTCCGGCCCGGGGTTTCTCCCAGGTCTTTTTTCCGGCCCTGGGGATCGATCCCTTGGGGAGAGTCGGGGCGGTCTGGGCCGGTCGGGTCGACGGGGAGCCGCCGGGCGTTTATTGCAGCTTCCTGACTGAAGGTGGTTGGAGCGCCCCGGCGCCGGTCGACTCCGACTCCCGACGTTGGGACAACGAACCGGTGATCGCTTTTGACGCCGCCGGCCGGGCAGTTGTCGCCTGGTCGGGCCTGGAAGGAGAAAGTACCGAGATCTTCGTCACGGTCCGGGAGAACGGTTGTTTCCCGCCCCCGGTTCGGGTCAGCGCCCCGGACGGATCCCCCGATGACCAGCCGGTCCTGGGCCGAGGGGATGATGGTGAGGTGTTCCTGCTCTGGCGCGGGTGGCGAAACGGGAGATCGCAGATCTATGGATCCCGCCGGGGGCCGGGGGGCTGGTCGACTGAAGAGCCCATCTCGCCTCTCCCCGATACCGATCAGACTCTACCCGGCACCCGGCTCCTCTCTTCCGGAGAGAGCCTGGTTACCTGGCGTCAGGACGGGAAGACCGTGGGGCTATGGCCGGGGAAATACATCCCCCGAACGTTGGAGGGTCCCTCGGAAGGCCGTCCGCCCCTCCCAAAACTTTCCCCGGACAGTGAATCCTGGATACTCTACTTCGACCAAGCCGGTATGCCGGTGTCGACTCGATGTCACCAAGCACTCCCGCCGCCGGAGGACCGGCGGACCTCTCCCCGGACTGCGGGCACCACCTACTACATCGGATACGGTGACAGCATCACCTACGGGCACTCCTCCGGCAGTGACACCAGCGGATGGTACGGTTCACTGCTGGCCGGATACCTGTCGGCCCGTACCGGCGCCGGCCAGTTTTACCTCTACAATGAGGGATATCCCGGGGCGAGGACCTCACACCTGCTGAACGGAGACGGCCCCTGGGACTGCCGGGGGATCAACTACGTGCTGGACAGTCACCCGGCCGCGGCAAAAATCCTGATTATGGGGGGGACCAACGATATCTCGGCGGGGATTGCGTCAGCGACGATCAGGTACAACCTAGGTATGATGGTCGACCGGGCCCGGGCCAGAGGCGTGGAGCCGGTGTTAGGGACCATCATTCCCCGGGTCGATCACGACGCTTACTTCACCCAGTCCACCGAACTCTGCATCAATTATATCCCCCCTCTGGCTGCTGCCAAGGACTGCCGCCTGGCTGACCCGTTCGCGGTCTTTATGGCTTACTATCCCACGGACTATTTCTGGCAGAATCTCTATGGATACCCCTCTTCTTCCTGGGATGGAGTGCATCCCTGTTGGCCGGACGGGGATACCAAGATCGCTCAAGCCTGGTTCCAGGGTTGCGTCCCCACGCCCAGTGCTTCCCCGACTCCCAGCTCCACCCCGTACCGTCCGCATATCGACTCGGGGGACTACGATGGGGATCATACTTCCGATATCGCCGTCTTCCGCCCCTCCACCGGCCTCTGGTCGGTCAAGGACCTGACCAGGATCTACTGGGGCCGGGCGGGAGATATTCCGGCGCCCGGGGATTACCGGGGGGATGGGACCACCGGTTTCGCCGTCTTCCGCCCCTCGACCGGCCTCTGGGCGGTGCAGGGGGTGACCCGAGTTTACTGGGGCAAGGCGGGGGATATCCCGGTCTGTGGAGATTACCGAGGGGACGGGACCACCGGTGTCGCCATCTATCGCCCCTCGATCGGTCTCTGGGCGGTGAAGGGGGTGACCCGGGTCTTCTTTGGCCGGACCGGGGACATTCCCGTCCCCTCCCACCCCGCCGCCGGGAGCAGGAAGTTGATCACTGTCTTCCGCCCGGAGAGCGGGCTCTGGGCGGTGAAGGGGGTGACCCGGGTATACTGGGGCAAGGACGGGGATATCCCGGTCCCGGGAGACTACCGGGGGGACGGTATCAACAGGTTCGCCATCTATCGCCCCTCGTCCGGTCTCTGGTCAGTGAAGGGGGTGACCCGGGCTTACTTCGGCAAAAAGAGCGATCTCCCCTCCACCGGCAATTGCGGAAACAGCAACCTCGCCAGTTTCGCCGTCTTCCGTTCCTCCGGTCCACTGTGGGTGGTAAGGGGGATGACCCGGGTATACTATGGGAAGCCGGGGGATACCCCGATCTCCGGCGGGGTGAACAATTAAATTGACGGGCAGGACTTTCCCCCGGCCGGAATCCGCGGGCGGAGGTTACTCCCGGCATTGCCGACCGGGTAAATTCTCCCCGGAGCGTCCTTTGTTTCAGATAGTGTTGACTTAATTGTGGTTTATCTGGTAAGGTGTTACTCTAATCCCTGATCGGCAAGGTGTCTGCAGAGTTGTCTTTGCGGCCGGCCGCCGGCGACTGTGATTGAAAAGGAGAGTAGTTATAATGAAAAGCAAGGTCAGTATTGTTTTAGCCGGATTAATGTTGTTCGCCGTTGTCAGCCTCTACGCTCCCGCCGAGACGCCGGCGGCGCTGGGCGACATCGTCGGCCGGTACTATTCGGTCTCCGATGCCTGGTGGGGCGGTTTGACTTACAAAGACGGGTACATCTACGAGAACACCGACAACGCGGCCGCTATCTTCAAGCGGGATCCCAATACCGGGAATCTGGCCGTGGTGGGTTCGATCACCCATACCGCCGCCCGGGATATCGGCCTGGCCTGGGACGAGGACAATCGCTGCTGGTGGCTCTGCAACCCCTGGGGGCCCAGAAACGTTTACCGGATAGAGGAGAACGGCGGCGGCATTACCCAAAGCTTTGACGCCAATACCAACGAGTACGGAATATTTTACGATCCGGACGACAAGGTGCTCTATGTCACCAACAACGCGAAGAAAGCCCTGGACGTCTATCGGACCAACGGCACCCGCATCCGGCAGATCGCGATGCCCTGGGACCAGTCCGGTATCGTTCGGGTGGGAGATAAGCTCTGGATCGGCCGCCACGAAATGAGCGGTATCTACGAATTTACCCTCAACGGACAGATGACCGGCCGGTCCGTTACCATCCCCGACCGGAGATTCTCCGGGGATATGGCCTTTGACGGGCAATATCTCTGGAGCCGGTCGAACTCGGTCGGCAAAATCGTTTATATCTACAAGATCGATATCGGGATCACCCCGCTCCCGACCGCTACTCCGACCCCTCTCCCCACCCCGGCCGCGGTGATCGAATCCGGCGACTACAACGGGGACGGGACCTCGGATATCGGGGTCTACCGCCCATCTTCCGGACTCTGGGCGATCCGGGATGTGACTCGGGCCTACTGGGGGAAGGCCGGCGGGAGTGATATCCCGATCCCCGGCGATTATAATGCCGATGGAACCAGCAATATCGCGGCCTACCGCCCCTCCGCCGGTTACTGGTTTATCAAGGACCTGACCAAGGTTTTCTGGGGGAAGGCGGGCGATATCCCGGTCCCCGGCGACTACAACGGTAACGGGTCTTCCGATATCGGGGTCTACCGTCCGTCCTCCGGGCTCTGGGCAATCCGGGGTGTGAGCCGGGCCTACTGGGGGAAGGCGGGCGATGTCCCGGTCCCCGGCGACTACGACGGGAACGGTTCCGCCGCGATTGCGGCCTACCGCCCCTCCTCCGGTTACTGGTTTATCAAGGACCTGACCCGGGCCTATTGGGGGAAGGCGGGCGATATCCCGGCCGCCGCCGACTACAACATTGACGGCACCACCGATATCGGAGTTTTCCGCCCTTCGACCGGCTTGTGGGTAGTCAGGAGCCTGACTCGGACCTACTGGGGAAAAGAGGTCGATATCCCGGTCCCCGGGCTCTTTCACAACCCGTCCAGTGCCCAGCCGTCGGCGATCGGGGCCTACCGCCCCTCCTCCGGTTACTGGTTTATCAAGGACCTGACCAAGGTCTTCTGGGGCAAGCCCGGAGATGTCCCGGTCGCGGGCCCGCCGGCTATTAAAAGGTAGGTCGGTCCGGGATCTTCTTCCCGTTCCGATCTTCCGCGGAAGCGGTGATCAGGCAATGGGCGAGTTGTTCCAGGGGGTTTCCCTCGGAATGGTCCAGGGCGGCGGTGGCCTGACGGCCGGAATCGATGATGAGCTTGAGTCTCTACGGAGAGGTCATCAGCGCCGCGGCCGCGGGCCTGCCGGAACTGGCGGATCGCGACCGGCATTCGCCTGCCTACGGCTGTTTTGATTACCTATACTGGCGGAGCAAGACTTCCCGTTACGCCAACGCCCGGCTCCAGGAGGCGGCCTATACCCTGGCCCTGCTCCACCGGAACGACTACCCCGGCAACCGCTGTCGGGGGGTGCTGGAAGTGGGGGAACTGGCCCGCGCGGGGATTCTTTTCTGGGCCTCTCTCCAGCATCCCGACGGTTCGTTTGATGAATGGTACCGGGGAGAGCACGGTTTCGCCGCCACCGCCTTCTCTTCCTTCGCCCTCTCCCGGGCTTTTCTCCTCCTGGAAGACCAGTTCTCCCCCGGGGAACGGGAGACCGTGCGCGGGACCTTCCGGCGGGCGGGACGCTGGCTGACCCGACACGACGATCTCGAGAAGATCAATCACCAGGCGGTGGGAGCCGCCGCTCTTTACAGTCTGGCCGGACTGCTGAACGATCAGCGCCTGGCGGCGGCGGCCGGACGGAAGGTGAAGAGTGTCCTGGACCGACAGACGGAGGAGGGATGGTTCCCGGAGCTGGGGGGGGTCGACACCGGTTACTGCTTCCTCACCCTGGAGTACCTGGCCCACTGCCACCGCGCCTCCCCCTCCGCCCGCCTGGAGAAGGCGCTCCTGGAGGCGCTCTATTTCCTCTCCTTCTTCGTCCACCCCGATATCTCCACCGGCCGGGAGTATAACCTCTGCGGGAACTCCTACGTCTCGCTGAAGGCGGCCGCCCTGCTGGCCCCGATCTCTCCGGTCGCCCGCCGGCTCTTTGTTGAGGGGATATCCCGGGACAATGTTCTCCAGCAGCTGGCCCAGGACGATCTCAGCCGCTGTTACCATCTCTATAACGGGCTCCTCGCCTATGATTACGCCCGGGAGAACCGGGTCTCCCGGGAAGAGCCGGCCCCTCCGCTCCCTTACGAAGGATCCCCCTTCCGGAAAAATTTCCCCCGGGCGGGATTGGCCGCGGTCCGGGGAGAAAGCTATTACGCGGTGGTCTCGCTTTTCCGCGGAGGGTTGGTCAAGGCTTATGCCTCTCCAAGGTCCGCTGAATCCGGTTACTCCTCTTGCCTCGACCGGGGTTATACTCTCCGGCCGGCACCTCTCCGGCCGGCGGAGGGAGCTGCACTTCTCCGGCCGGCGGAGGGAGCTGCACTTCTCCGGCCGGCGGCCGGAGCCACAGCCACAGCCACAGCCACAGCCACAGCCACAGTCACATTGCATTCTTTTCTTCTCTCCCCCGGCATCCCGGTTCGGGAGTCGGAAGAAGGCTTGCTGGAAGTAGCGGTTTCATTCCGCCGGGGGGTTTATTTCTTCCCCGGCCGTCTGGCCCGGATGATCCTCTCCCTGGTCAGTTCACTTCCCGGCGGCTACCTGGTCCTGAAGAAAGGGATCGACTCCTTCCGCCGGCGGAAGAAAGCCTCCCTGCAGCTGACCTCGGCGGCCGGAGCCGCTTCCGACTGGCGGTTGGAGCGGAGGATTGAATTCCATCCGGACCGGGTCCTGGTCCGGGACCGGATTAGAACCGGTCCGGACCGGGTCGGGGTTTCGGTCGCGGTTGAACTGGAGGAAGCCAGGGCTTTCCGGGTAACCTCCCGTCCGCTCGTCACCCTGGAGGACGAACTGACCCGGGCGGCGAGAGCGGAGGAGGAAGTCATTATCGACAAAGAGATTGTCTTTGCCGCCGGCAGGGTCGAGTTGTCGGGAAGACTGTGCCCGGAGGGAAAGGAATTTTGCGGTACGCCTGAAACTCAGGAAAGAAGGAGTAAGAAATGACCGGCTATGACGGATCGGGCACCATCCCTGCCGGCGGTTGGCGGGAGAGCTTCCGGCTTTACCGGGAGCGCGTCTACGGCTCGGTTTCCCTTACCCGGTTCATCGGCCAGGGCCTCCTTCTGACCATCTTATCCTGCTTTCCCACCGTGCTCGGCTGCCGGCTGCGGGGAGAGGTCTACCGGTTGATTCTGGGCGGCCTGGGGCGGAAGTGTTTCCTGGAGAAGAACATCCGTCTCTTCAACCCCTCCCGAATCTTTCTCGCCAGCCGGGTCTTTCTTGGGGAGGGTTCCTTTTTCGACGTCGGCCCGGAGGGCGGCCCGATCACGGTGGGTGAAGACAGCCACCTCGCCCGTTCGGTCACCGTCCGGACCCAACTGGGAAAGGTGGAGATCGGGAAGCAGGTGAATATCGGGGCCGGTTCCTTCCTATACGGCTACGGTGATATCACCGTCGGGGATTACTGCCTGATCGCCAACGGAGTGGAGATCATCGGGGGGGATCACGGATCGGACGACCTCTCCCGCCCGATGCGCTTCCAGGGGCGCTCGGCGAAAGAGATCGCCATCGGCGCTGATGTCTGGATCGGGACCCGGGTCGTGATTTTGGGCGGGGTTACGGTGGGGGAGGGGGCGGTGATCGGGGCCGGGGCGGTGGTCACTTCGGATATCCCACCACGGGCGGTGGCGGCCGGCGTCCCCGCCCGAGTTCTCCGATTTCGGGGAGAGAAGTAATCGGCCGGTCAGTATCCCCTTGCTCCCTTCCGGTAATCTGCTAAGATGCTTTTCCGTCCCGTGGTTGGGGCAATCTCAGGTATTTTCGTCTTTACGGTCGAGGCATGCCTCGACCCTACATATTAGGCAGTTAGGCGATTCCAAATTTCCGGTTGAGGCCGGCCGCGACCCTACATCAGGCATTTTAGGCACATTTCCCCATGAAAGTCCTGGTCGCCATCTTCGAGGAGCTCTATCCGATCTCCGGAGGGGGGAGTCCCCGGATCTCGAACATCATCCGGGCTTTCGCCCGGCAGGGGCACGAAGTGATCGCGGCGGGCGGGATCGCCGGCCCGGATGACGAGGCCAAGGAATATCTGGGCTGCCGGGAACTGGTCCGCCTGAAGGCGGTCAGCCGCCTCGACCCGGCCAAGATGAAGAAGTACCTTCTCGTTCACCCGATCAATATCCTCCGGTTAATCCACGCGGTCCGGCTCCACCGGCCGGATCTGGTGGTGGCCCACAACACCATCGTCGGCTACGGGGCGCTCTGGGGCAGAAGGCTTAGCCGGAAGAAACCGCGCCTGGTCCTCAACCTGACCGACGTTCTCTTCGAATATCTTGATGATTACTCACCCGGTGGGTGGCTGTCTCTGGTCCAGAAGTTCGGTCGGAAGATGGAACGGGCGGCGATCCGGAAAGCGGACCGGATTATCACCATCAGCCGGGCGATGAAGGAGATCGTCGCCGGATACGGCGCCCCGCCTGAAAAGATCGGGATTGTCTGTGACGGGGTCGACCTCTCCATCTTCAAGAAATATGACAGCGGCAACTTGAGGAAGAGGTATGCTCCGGGAACAAAAACAGTTCTGGTTTTTCAGGGGGTGATCGACCCCCAGGACGGCCCCGGCCTGCTGGTCGCGGCCGCCCGCCGGATCATCGACCGCCACCCGAAGACGGCGGTCTGGATCATCGGCGAGGGGACGGCCGTCCCCGCCCTAAAGGAACAGGTCCGGCAGGCCGGACTGACTGATGCCTTCTTCTTCTCCGGCTGGCTGACCCAGGCTGAGGTGGCCCGATATATGTCGGCCGGGGATATCGGGCTGGTCATTTTGCCCGATATCGTCTCCGCCCGGGGGAGGGTAACCCTGAAGGAGTTCGAGTACTGGGCCTGCGGCCTGGCGGTGGTCGCCCCCCGCCTCCCCGCCCTGGAGGAGGTGATCGAGGAGGGGAAGACCGGCCTCTTCTACCGCCCCGGCGACGCCCCCGACCTGGCGGCTCGGGTCGAAGAACTGATTGCCGACCCCGACCGCGTCCGCCGACTGGCCGCCGCCGGCGGTCGGCTGGTGGAGGAAAAGTACCAGTGGCCGCGCCTGGCCGACCAATTCGTTGAGCTTTCAGACATCCGGGCATAAAATCAAACGATAAAATTTTTCCCAGAAAAATTTTACAATGAAAGTTCTCATTACCAACCCGCCCTGGCCGGGGGAGGGGTTCGGCGCCCGTTCCGACGTCCGCTGGCCCCACAAGCGCTCGGACAAGTTCATCGAGTACCCGATCTACCTGGCCTATCTGGTGGCGATCGTCCGGCAGAGCGGTCACCAGGCGGTCTTCCTCGATGCCATCCTCGAGGAACTGGGGATCGAGCAGTTTGCCCGCCGGGTGGCCGAGATCGCCCCCGACCTGGCGGTACTGGAGTCTGCCACCCCTTCCATCGACTACGACCTTGCCTCCGTTGCCGCTCTGAAGCGGCTTCTCCCGGCCCTGAAGACGGTCCTGGTCGGTCCCCATCCCACGGTCTACCACCGCCAGATCATGGCCGAGAACCCCGATTTGGACGCGATCTGCCGGGGGGAGTACGACTACACCGTCCGGGATCTGGTCGGGGCCGAGGCCGAGGGGAATTCCTGGGCGGGGGTGGCCGGGCTGACCTGGCGGGAGGGAGACGAGGTTCGGGTTAACCCCGCTCGTCCCCTGATCGAAGATCTCGACTCCCTTCCCTTCCCGGACCGGGAACTGGTCTCCAGCCCCTTCTACCGCCAGGGGACTTTCCGAGGAAAGAACCCGACCACGGTGATTACCTCCCGGGGTTGCCCCTTCCACTGCGTCTACTGTCTCTGGCCCAACACCCTCTACGGCCACAAGTTCCGGGCTCGTTCCGCCGAGAACGTGGTGGCTGAGCTCGACGAAGCGATCAACCGATACGGGGTGGATGAGGTTTACTTCGACGATGACTCGATGGCCCTGGACCGGGAACGGATGCTGAAGATCTGCCGGCTGATCGTCGAGCGGGGCTTAAAATTCGAGTGGATCGCGCAGTGCCGGGTGGACAGTATGGATGAGGAGGTCCTAAGGGAGATGAAGCGGGCCGGCTGCCGCTACATCCGTTTCGGGGTGGAGTCGGGATCGCCACGGATGCTCAAGGTGATGAAGAAGGGAATCACCACCGAACGGGCCAGGGAGACCTTTCGTTTGGCCCGGAAGGTGGGGATCCGGACCCAGGCCTTCTTCCTCTTCGGGGTCCCGGGCGAGAACGAGGAGTCGGTCAGAGAGACGATCGAGTTCGCGAAGAAGATCCGCCCCGGCTCGGCCCAGTTTGCTGTCGCCATCCCCCACCCGGGGACCGAACTCTTCGAGACCGCCACCGAGCAGGGATGGCTCCGTTACGAAAAATGGGAGGACTTCTCCTCCTGCCGGGGGATGCTGGAGACCCCGGAATTCCCCCTGGAAGCGGCGGAGCAGGCCCGGATCCGGGCCTACCGGAAATTCTACTTCCGCCCGTCGTACTTTATCCAGACCGCGCTTTCAATCAGCAGCTGGGCGGATTTCAAAAGCGTGCTCGCTTCGGCCCGCTCGATCGTCAGTCGGTTGGGTTTCTTCAACCGCCGCCCGGCGCCATCCGGAAGTTAACCGAACCCGCGAGAACAGCTCAATATATCAAGGAAGTACCGCGATGAATGACGAGACGAAAACCGCGCTGTCGGTTCTGGTGCCGCTCTACGACGAGCAGGAAAACCTTCGTCCCCTCTACGGTAAGCTCCGGGATGTTCTGGACGGTCTGGAGCTTTCCTGGGAAGTGGTCTTCGTCGACGACGGTTCCACCGACGGCTCCTTCGCGGTGCTCAGAGAGCTGAAAGAATCCGATCCCCGGATCCGGGTCCTCCGTCTCCGGCGCAATTTCGGCAAATCGGCCGCGCTCGATACCGGTTTTGGGGCGGTCCGCGGGCAGCGAATCATTATTATGGATGCGGATCTCCAGGACGATCCGGAGGAGATCCCGGCCCTCCTGGCCAAGATCGACGCCGGTTTCGACCTGGTCACCGGCTGGCGGGCTCAACGCCACGACCGCTTCGTCAAGAAATTCACCTCTCGCCTCTACAACCGGGTCACCTCCACCCTTACCGGGTTGAGACTCCACGATTTTAACTGCGGGTTGAAAGCCTTCCGGCGGGAGGTAATCGAGGATCTCGCCCTTTACGGTGAACTCCACCGCTACATCCCGCCCCTGGCCCACTGGAAGGGCTACCGGGTGGCGGAGATCCGGGTTCGCCATCACCCCCGGGCCTTTGGCAAGAGCAAGTTCGGGGCCTACCGGTTCTTCGCCGGTTTCATGGACTTGCTCACGGTGATGTTCATGACCCGCTACAGCAAGAAACCCCTGCACCTCTTTGGCGGGGTGGGTCTGGTCCTCTTCCTGGCCGGACTCCTGATCAACGGCTACCTGGTTGCCCTCAACCTGCTGGGGATGGATTTCATCCGGGTTCGCCCTCTTCTCTTTTTCGGGGTGCTCCTGATGCTGGTCGGTTTCCAGCTCCTCTCCATCGGACTGCTCGCCGAACTGATGACGGCGTCGATCCACCGGAAGAAGGGGGAGGTGATCGTCCGGGAAACCCTGGAGTGAGATCCGGTCTTTCCGAATGCGGCCGTCTCCCGGCCGTCCGACCCCTCCCGCCGCCGGCGAGTCGGAGTGGGACAAGATGGTTATGATTATCAGCCCGGCCCAGGAAAAAACGGCGGTTTGGATCTTGCTCACCCTCTTCCTCCTCCTGGTCCTGGTCTTCGGGGCCGGAAGTTACACCGCGGCGCTCGGTTCCGACCCCTTCGGTATCGTCCACTTCGCCCGCCACCTGGCCCGGGGTGAGTTCTACAGCGATGTCCCGGTTTACGATTGGATCAAGCCCGCCTGGAGCCCGGGTGAGAGCCACTTCGTTCTCGGGGGAAACTACATCAAGTCCGGTTCCCGGATGTACAACAAGTACACGATCGGATTCCCCCTCCTGCTTGCCTTCTCCATCCGGGTCCTCGGCTCCGATTCCGTTTACTACTTCAATCTGATCGTTCTCCTGGCTCTCCTTCTTCTCATCTTCCTGCTGGCATCCCGCTTTCTCCGGTCCCGTCCCGGCGGCCGATGGCTGGCCCTCCTGGCGCCGTTGATCTTTTTAGTGATGGTCGAACCCGCCTGGCGGATGGCCCTGAGACCCTCCCACGACTTGGCCGGGCTAACGTTGTTGGTCGCCGGGAGCGTCCTGGCGTTTCGGGGCTTGGGGGACTCGCCCCGGATCAGGGTGATCAGCCTCCTGGTCGGGGCCGGCGCTTTCGGCTGTGCCGGGACCCTGCGGCTGCCCAATGTCCTGGCCGCCGTCCCGGCCGGGCTCTACTTCCTGGCCCGGATCGTGGGCCGGGTGCGCTGGTGGAAGATTGTCATCCTGGCCCTGGCCGGGACCGTGATCTTCTTTCTCGCCCTCGCGCCTGCCCTGATCCAGAACCAGCTCACCTCCGGACATCCCCTCCGGCCGCCCCGTCCGGAGATTGTCGGATCGGAACGGACGGTCCTGGGGGGACTGGATCAGGCCTCGCCGCCGCCACTCTGGATCGGCTTCTTTCCCACCACCTTTCCCGAGGTGCTCCGTTACTTCGGGCGCCTCTGGGGACCGCTCTTCATCCTGCTCTTCCTGTTGGGACTCTTCTCTCTCCGGCGGAGGCCGGAGACCTGGTTTCTTTTGGCCGGCCTCCCCCTGGTCCTGGTCCTCTTCTACAGTATGTGGGTCCACCTGATGACCCGCTATATGCTGGCGGCCCAGCCCTTCCTGGCTGTCCTGGCGGCCGCCGGGGTCGGCCGGCTGCTCTCGGCCCGGCGACGGTGGTGGTCGGCGGCCGGGGTGGCCCTGGCGGTACTGCTGGACTTCTGGATTCGCTGGCGGTTTCCCTCCCAGTACGTGGGCCGGCAACTCGATCTGATCGTCCCCATCGCGGGAGCGCTGCTCTGGTTGTTATTCGTTGTCCGCCGCCGCCCCGGTCCCGCCCGCCGGGCTCCGGCGGTCCTGGCGCTGGCCCTTTTCGGCCTGTTTATCGCCCGGTACGGCCCCCCCTGGTGGAGACGTCCCCCGACCTTTCAGCTGGCGGAGGCCAGAAGATTCGGGGCCGACCTGGATGCAGTCGTCCCCCCGGGTTCGATCGTCTTCTCCACCAAGCCGTTCTCCCATTACATCTATCTCTTCTCTTCCAGCTACGGCCTGCGCCCCTTTGAGATGGGGCGGCTCGGAGTCGACCCCCGGGAGGCTTGTGAACGCCTCCTGGACCGCGGGATCCGGCTCTACCTTTTGGATAACACCAGTTTCAAGCGCGATTCCGCCAAGGCCATCCCCCTCTTCAAGGAATATTTCGACCTGACGGCGGTGGGGCGGCTCCCCGGCGTCCGTTATCATCTGGCCGGGCAGTTCGGCAAACCGGTCTGCACGATCTACCGGATTGAGCCCTGGCGGGAGCGGGAACTGCAAGTGGATTTCGAGGTTCCCGCAGGGCAAGAGAATCTGATGATGGTCTTCAACCTCAGGGGCATTTACGATCCGGACCGTCCCCGTCGGCGTCTGGAGTTTGAGGTGAATGGTGAGCCGGTGGCGGGGGCCTTATTTAACGGAATGAACTTCCTCAACCTGGATCAGGAGGCCTTGAGTCGTCCCCGCTCGACTCTGACCGTCCGCTCCGACCGTCCCTTACCCCGCGACCTCGATATCATGGTGACGGATCTTTTCTCACCCTATTTGGTCGACCTGGCCGGTGAGATCGGGTTTCCGGACCGGGATAGTGACGATATATTCAACTCCTTCCGGTTTCTGGACGGGCCCCTGGTCCGCCTGGGCTGGGGGCGGACCGGCCGGGTGGCGATCCCGACCATCTCCTTGCCCGGCACTACCCTGGTCGGAGAGGTGACGGTTCGCCCGGCGCAGAGGCTGGACGTGCCGGTGGCCTGCCGGGTCGCTCTGAACGGGGAGGAGATTGCCCGTTTTATCCTTGATCCGGAGTCCGCGCGCGAGCGGTTCAGCTTCCGGCTGCCGGAGCGGTTATTTGCCTCGACCCGGGGGGAGCTGGAGTTCGCGGCCATCCCACCCCCGTCCCGTCCACTCTCCCGGGCGGAGGAATACTGGGGCGCGTTCCTCTTCGAGTCGATCAGCGTCCAGAGGTGGTCCGAAAGTTACCAGGTACCGCTCTCCCCCCGGGAGAGCGGCCTGGTTGCCTTCGCCTGCGGCCCGCTACCCGGGGAGGATTGCCCGGAGCCCTACCGGGTTTTACTGGATGGCGAGGAGATACCATCCCGCAACGGATCCGGGATCCGGCGGTTGCTTATCGCCTCCGCACCTTTTGAACGACCCAACCCGCTTTTGGAGGTGCGGGGCCCAGACGGGACCTGCCGCCCGGTCTTCACCCGGGGGCCGTTGACCCGGAAGATCACCCAACCGCTCCTGATCGACATCGGAGCTCGGGATGACTGGGTCTTTTTGCAGGAAGGATTCTATCCCCCCGAGCTGCACCGGGGCCGGCTCCCGGTCCGCTGGACGGCCGGCGAGGCCCGGATGATCCTTCCCCTCTTCCCGCCCCCGGGCCGGGAAGCGAGGTTGTCCCTGAAAACAGCCGGCAGTCGTCCGCCGGCGACACTGAGCTCCTCCCCTAAAGTTTCCGCCTGGTTGGATGGAGAGAAGATTGGTGACCAGCTTCTCAAGAAGGGAGGAGCTCTCTATGCCTGGACCTTCCCGCTTAAAGGTTCCACCCCCCGGATCGCCGAGCTGGTTTTCCGGGTAGACACCTGGCTCCCCTCAGAGTTTCTGCCGGTGAAAGATAACCGGGAGCTGGGTCTGATGGTGGAGTGGATCAAACTGGAATTCGGGGGGAACGAGGAGTGAACCCGACCCCATCCCGGATGTATCCGGCGCCGAGGCGATCTTACCTGATCCCGGTCGCGCTGGGCCTGCTGGTGTTGCTCTGTCTGATCGGGGGAGTCCGCAATTACAACGCCCTGCTCAATTCCGACCAGTATTCCTATCTGATTTACGGCCGGGCGCTGGCGCGGGGCGGTTTCACGGTTGACTACCCGTTGCTGGATATTCTCAAGGAGAGGATGCCGGAAGGTGCCCGGCGCGCCCTCCACTACGGCCGGCGCTATTACACCTCGAGCGGGCAGGTTATCTCCCCCCTGGAGCCCGGTTTCCCTCTCCTTTTGGCGGCGGCGATCCGGCTGGGAGGTCCCCCCGCGGTATTCGGCGTCAACGTGGTTCTCCTGGCGGTCTTTATCCTGTCCTATTTCCTGTTTCTGCGCCGGGAGGCCTTCGAAGGCGAACTGGCCGCCCTGGCCGCCGTCTTCCTGGTCCTGCTCTGGGATGATCACGCCGCCATCGGGTATTCCCTGAACCTGATGCGCGATATTCCGTCACTGGCCTTCTTCTGGCTTGGAGTAGGTATTCTCCAGCAAAGTTTTCGTTGCGGGAGGTGGACATTCGCCTTCCTCCTGGCGGGGGCGATGGCCCTGGCCGTATCCGGCTTAGTCCGGCTGACCAACTTGGTCGTGATGCCTCCCCTGGTCGCTTATACGCTGATCTCGCTCCGCCGAAGAGGAACCGGTTGGGGAAGGATCCTGCTCGGGTCGGCGGCCATTGTGGCCGTCTTTGGCCTGGTCTTCATACCCCAGTTCCTCGAGGAGGCCATCTACTTCAACAATCCGTTTTCTTTCGCGCGGCGGGCCCTGGCGGCGTTCGACGGGTTCTTCCGCTCCTCCCCCGGAGCATCGATTCACACCTTTTCCCTGGACAACCTCCGGGAAAACCTGGGCCGGAACCTGCAATCCCTCCTGGCGGTGGTCACCCTGCCCGGGTTGATCCTGCTGGTGGCGGGGATATACGCCGGCCGCCGCCGGCTGGCGACCTGGCTGGTGCTCCTGCCGACCCCGGTGCTCCTGTTGCTTCTCTTCAGTTCCTGGGGACACCGGGCCACCCGCTACCGGTTTCCCCTCTATCCATTTCTCGCCTATTTTATCGCCTCGGGCGCGCTCTGGGGATTGGAACGATGGTTTTCTATCCTCTCCGGATCTTCCACCCCCGGGAGAGTGATGCTCAGGGCATTCGGAGCCCTGGCCGCCGCCGCTTTACTGGTTGTCCGGATCCTCGAGGGAAGCGGGATCGATTACGTAAACATCTTTGCCCTGGTGCTCCTGCTTTCCTCTGTGTTGGTTGCAGTCCCCCTGGGGCGGCTGAAGAGAAATTTGCTGCCGGGAGCGATTTTTACCGCCGGCACCGGTCTGGTCCTCCTTCCCTATCTGGGCAATCTGATCATCCAGAACGGGAGTTTTAAATGGCAGGACGCTGAGCACCTCCGCCGTTCGATCGAAAGATATGTACCGGACAATTCGGTTATCCTCGGGCGTCGATATCTCATCCAGAACGTGGATTATTACACCCACGCCCACGGGATCTCTCCCGGCAACCTGGTCACCGGCCTGGGGGCCGAGCTGGCAGAGGCAGTAGTGATGGTGGAGAAATCCGGTCGTCCCGTATATGCCCTGGATAACCGCGGAATCCGTTCTATGGACGAGCATATGATATACCTGCGGCGCTATTTCGATCTGGAGCCGGTCGGCCGCTGGAACAGCGCCGATCTCAAGATCGAACATCCCTATTACTCCGATGCAAAAACCCTGACGCTCTTCCGGGTCCGACCACATAGCAGAAAAGAAGTGGTGGTGGCGCTGAAAACCCCCCGGCTTTCCGATTACCTGGTTCTTCTCGATGGCGGTTACTCGCCGGTCCCCGCCTCCGCCCCGTTCTCCGTCTCGATTGTGGTTGGGGACCGTGAATATCCCGGCGATTTTCAAGAAGGTCTTAATTATCTGGTTATCGAGGATCGGGATGTGACTATCCCGGAAACCGAACTTGCGGTTAAATCCGACCGTCCCCTCCCGGCCGCCCTTCTCCGTTTCCTGGCTCCGGTCGAAAGCGGGTTCCGGGTCGATTTCGGGGTGGACTGTGAACCCGAAGATGAACTCTTCGTGGTTGAGGGCCTTTATCTCGATCGCGGCCGCCGCCGTCACTATCGGATAATGGGGCCGGAAGCGTCGGTGCTCCTGCCCCGCCTGATCCCCCCCGGGGCCGACGGGTGGCTGGAGTTGCGGGTGAAAAACCAACTGCCCCGGTCGATTCCGCTGAACATATTTATCCATCCACCTGGCGGGACGGTCCACGGCCGGACCCTTCCCCCGGACAGGGAGTGGCGGACGATCAGGTTTCCCCTGCCGGCCCTTTATCCCCGCCAAGGCGGTTTCGCTTTGAAGATCGTCGCCGATCCGGTAGTCTCCGCGCCGGGCGAGCGGGAGGAGTTGGCCGGTTCGGCCTTCCTGGCCATCGACTGGCTGGAGATCGGCTGGACCGAGGCCCAAAACGATCAACTGGCCAGGATCAATCCCGGGGAATAACCTGGAAGATATCTCGTATGCAGGCGGTGATCTTAACCGGGGGAAGGGGGACACGGCTCGGGTCCCTGACCGACCGGACTCCCAAGGGTCTGGTCCGGGTGGCCGGGAAGCCCTTCCTCGAACACCTGCTCCTTTACCTCCGGGGACAGGGGGTGGAGCGGGTCCTGCTCTGCACCGGTTACCTCGGTGAGAAGATCGCGGATTATTTCGGGGACGGCGGGGCGCTCGGTTTGCGGATCGAGTATTCCCGGGAAGACTCTCCCCGGGGGACCGGGGGGGCCCTGAAACTGGCCCGGGACCGGCTGGAGGAGGAATTCTTCCTCCTCAACGGGGACACCTATGCTCCCGTTGATTACCGGGGTCTGGCCTGGGAATTCACCCGGTCCGGGACCGGAATGACCCTGGCCGTCCACCCCGGCTCCCGGCCGGGAGCTCCCCCCAACCTGCGGGTGGACGGGAAGGGGAGGGTGACCTCGGTCCGGCTTCCCGGGATGGCTGGTAATTTCACCCACCTCGACGCCGGGGTCCGGGCGGCGAAGAGAAAGATTATCAACTTCTTTCCATCGGCCGATTCCTTCTCCCTGGAAGCGGATCTCTACCCCCGCCTGGCGGCCGCCGGTCAGTTGAGGGCCTGGGAGGCGAATCAGGCCTTTTTCGACATAGGCACCCCGCAGCGGATCGAAATCTTCGAGCGGTACTTGACCGGCCGTGCCGGCGGCTGATACAATCACGGCACCCCGCCGATATGAATCCGAAGCAACCGACAGCCCTGCTCAGCGTCTCCAACCGGGAAGGATTGACCGACCTGGCCAAAGCCCTGACCGCGGCCGGTTACCGGATGATCTCCACCGGGGGGACCGCCCGGGCCTTACAAGAGGCCGGGTTCGAGGTCACCAGTTTGGCCGACTACACCGGTTTCCCCGAGATGCTCGGCGGTCGGGTGAAGTCGCTCCACCCGAAGATCTTCGCCGGCCTGCTCGCCCGCCGGGACGATCCGGACCATCTCGCCCAGCTGGCCGCCGCCGGGATCGGCCCGATCGACCTGATCGCGGTCAATCTCTATCCCTTCCCCGGAGGGAAAGAGAGCGGCGATCCCGGAGAGAACCTGGAATTGATCGATATCGGGGGAGCGGCCCTGCTCCGGGCGGGAGCCAAGAACCATCCGTCAGTCACCGTTCTCAGCGACCCCGGCCAGTACCCGGCGGTGATCGCCGAGTTGAGCGGTCCGGGGAAAGCGGTTTCTCCGGAGACCCGCCGCCGCCTGGCGGCGGAGGCCTTCGCCCTGACCGCCGACTACGACCGGAAGATCGGGTCGGCCCTCGGCGGAGAAGGGGGCGACGACCCGGCGGCCGGCCTGTCGGGAATTTATCCCGAAAGCCGGCCGCTGCGCTACGGCGAGAATCGCCACCAGAAAGCGCGGTTTTATTCAGCTCCACCCGTCCTCGCGGGAAGTTCCCTGGCCGGTGCCTGCCAGCTCCAGGGCAAGGAACTCTCCTACAACAACTTTCTCGACCTGGAGAGCGCGCTTTCCCTGCTCCTGGAACTGGAAGGCCCGGCGGCGGTGATCGTCAAGCATACCAACCCCTGCGGCGCGGCCGCCGGGGAGGATTTGACCGCCAGCTACATCCGGGCCCGGGCCACCGATCCCGACTCCGCCTTTGGTTCGATCATCGCCTTCAACCGGGAGGTGGGGGAGGCGCCGGCTGCCGAGGTCGCCCGGACCTTTGTCGAGGCGGTGATCGCCCCCGCCTTTACCCCGGAAGCCCGGGCGATCTTCTCGCGGAAGAAAAACTTGAGACTTCTGGAGACCGGTCCTCTGGCCCCCCGCCCCCCCCATCTCGCCTTCCGTTCCATCTACGGGGGGGTGCTTCTCCAGGAGGCCGATCTGTCGCTCTGGGACCCGGAGAAGCTGCAGGTGGTCTCCGGCCAGGAACCGGCTTCGGAGGAGACGGCCGAACTGGCTTTTGCCTGGGCGGTCTGCAAGCACACCCGTTCCAACGCGATCGTGATCGGGAAGGGGAGAGCCACGGTGGGGATCGGGGCGGGGCAGATGAGCCGGATCGACGCCGCCCGGATCGCCTTTGACAAGGCGAAACGGGCGGGGCTGGAGACGGCGGGCACGGTCCTGGCCTCGGACGCTTTCTTCCCCTTCCGGGACGTGGTCGACCTGGCGGCCGCCGGGGGGGTGAGGGCCATCGTCCAGCCGGGGGGTTCGATCCGGGACCGCGAGTCGATCGCCGCCGCCCAGGAGCACGGGATCACGATGCTCTTTACCGGGATCCGCCACTTTCGGCACTGAGGAATAGTGATCGGTAATCAGTAATCGGAGAGCCGCTCCGGGTGTCCTTTATGTCTTTTCCGTCCTTTAAGTCCTTTTTCGGCAATAACCGGATGACCTGAAAATGACCAAGCCCGAGACCATCGATGACGCCTTGCGGGCGGCGGTGACCCGGATCGTGAGGAGGGGAATCCGGCTCTCCCGGAAGAAGGGGAGGGCCATCACCCTGGCTCGCTCCTCGGCCTCGGATCCGGTCGATATCCTCGAGCTCGATCCCGACACCCCGGAGGGGCGTCAGCGCCTGGAGAAGATGCTCCGGGGTCGGACCAACTATTACACCTTCGCCGGTCTGGGGAGGCTTTCGGAGAAGAACCGGATCCACTGGACGGCCCTCAACCGACCTCTCTGGCAACGGGTTCCGATCAGCTGCCTGATGCTGGGGGCGATGCTCCTGCGCGGGGGCCCGCTGAAGAACCGCCTCTACCGCCTGGCCGGGGTCCGGATCGGCCGGGATACCGAAATTATGCAGGCGGCCTGGATCGATCACTTCTGCCCGGAACTGGTCGAGATCGGTTCCGGCTGTCTGATCGGGGCCTTCTGCAAGATTTCCTCCCACGCCTACGAGGGAGGGGGGAGGTTCCGGATCGGCCTGGTCCGGGTCGGAGACGACTGCGTCCTTGCCTCCGGGGTCTCGCTGGCCGCGATCCGGATCGGGGAAGGAACCCGGGTGCTGCCCAACTGCACGCTCAGTCCCTTCTTCGCCCGTCTCCATCCCAACAGCCTCGTCTCCCTGGCCCCCCCGGCCGTCACCCGTGTTCCTGAGCAGTCGGGTATTCCTTCCTCCGGCGGAAATCCTGAGCAGGTTGAGTCGGATAAAAAGTTCCGGAAATAGTGCCCTTAACCGCTAAAATTTTCCGAGGAAAATTTTACAATGTATAAAATCGGCGTGATCGGGACCTTCGGGGTCGGGAAGACAACCTTTCTCCACCGGCTCTTCAGCGAGCTGAAATACCGGGCCTTCCAGGTGGAGATGGTCCCCGAGCTCTCCCGCCTCTGCCCCTACGATATCAACGAGTCCGGCCAGGTTACCCGGGGGCAGTACTGGATCTTCAAGGAACAGATCCGCCTGGAACTGGAAGGGGCGGAGAAACTCCCGGATTTTCTCCTTTGCGACCGTTGCGTCTTCGACAACTCTCTTTTCGCCCTGCGGGGGGCTCAGAAGGGTTATGTTGATCCCGCCGTCTACCAGCTGATCTCGGAATCGGCCGCCCACTGGCAGAGGAGCTACTTTCTGTTGGTCTACATCCGGTTGGAGGATCACCTCCGGCTGAGCCGGAACCGGGGGATGGCCGACGGGGTCCGCTCGACCAACGAGGAGTTCCAGCTGGCGATCGAAGAGCTGCTCGCCGAAAAGTACGAAAACTACTCCGGCCGGAAGCTGATGATCGAGGGCGGTCTCGACCGCCGGCTGGAGACGACGATGGAATACCTGGCCGCCCAGATCGGGGACTCCCGGCTTTCCGAACGGGGACTTCCGCTCTGAAACCGGGCCGGGAGGAGAATGATCCCGCCGCCGGTGAAGAAGCGCCTCCACCTCCTGTTCCTGATCCTCTCCGGCCTGCTGGCCGCCGGAATCGCTTTCGTGGTCATCTCTCCCCCGATTTCGCGTCCCGGCGCGTCCGGACCACCACGGGAGCCTGCCTTCAGTGCCCCGGTGGTTTTGATTCTCGGCCCCGCGCCGGCCGGTCGGGGGGAGCGGGCCAGCCTCCGCGAGTTTAGTTTCGGGGAGACGATCTACGCCACGGTCCTGTTCGAGGAACTCCCCCCGGGAGAGCATCTGCTGGCCTATCGCTGGATCAATCCGGGGGGTGGGGTGGAGGAGACGTTCCGCCGTCGATTTTATTCCCCGCAAGGCAGTTACCGCGGATGGTCCTGGCTGGAGCTGCGGGGGGAGGACTGGCTCCCCCTTCCCCTCGGCCCCCTGGGACCGGGCCGGTTTCTCGGCTCCTGGCGGGTGGAAATCGACCTGGACGGCGCGCCGGCCGCCCGGGCCGCCTTCACCGTGCGCTGACCTGCCGGTGGTTCGATATTCCGATCGATATTCCGATTGGTGGGGATAAGACCGTCGTGGTATGATCGTCGCCGTGATGGAAACCTGAAGACTGAGCGCGACCGGATGGTCAGGGAGAAGAGATGGCGTTGAGAAGAGTCTGGCGGAATAATCGGCCGGTTTTCCTGGCCGCCCTCCTCCTCGTCCTGATTCCGGGCTGCGGCGGCAGCGGGGGCGGGGCGGACGACGACCAGGCCACGGTCCGCTACCAGCTGGAGATGACCGAGGGCTCCCCCGGTTGCCTCTCCCGGCTCGAGTATCGCAACGCCGACGGGAATCTCCGTTACGTCAACGAGATCGACGACACGGAGTGGAGAAAAACCATTTACGCCGAAGACGGCGCCCAGCTGTACCTGCGGGCCGAGATTGACTGCGGCGAGGTCACCATCTACCTCTACCTGAACAACTCCCGGGTGGCCCGGGACCGGGATACCACGCGGGCGACCATTGAGGGGATGCTGCGGATCGACGGGGAAGGCAACGCCACTTTCGAGGAAACCGAAGATACCCAATCCGGGCAATTGGCAGAAGAAGAATACCCGGTCTGGAGGCAGATTTGACCCCGGTGGTGACAGTCCACAGATTCGGTTTGACACTCCTCCTCGGCCTGGCCGCGCTGGCCGGCGGCTGTCGCTCGGTCGACTCCCCAGATTCGCCGTCCGCCCCCTGGCTGCCGCCTGATTGGGCTCGCCAGGAAGCGGCGACCTCCCCGGAATCGACGCCCGGATCCGGCGCCGACCTCTCGGCCCCGCTGACCCTGGCCGACTGTGCCGATATCGCCCTGGCCAACAACCCGTCCACCCGGCAGGCCTGGGCTCAGGCCCGGGCCGCCGCCGCCGGCCTCGGCCAGGCCGAAAGCCTCCGCTATCCCCAGCTGACCGTCTCCGGGTCGGGTTCGTACGAACGGCAGGAGTATACCCTGAAAGACGGATCGTCCGGCCTGGCTGCGGATATGGACGGGTTTGTTTACGGACCCGCCTTGGAATTGACCTATCTTCTCTTCGACTTCGGCGGGGTTTCCGGGGGGGTCGAGCAGGCCCGGCAGACGCTCCTGGCCGCGAATTTTTCCTTTAACCGATCGCTTCAGGATCTCCTCCTGCAGGTAGAACAGGCCTACTACCGTCTCAACGCTTATCAGGCCGCCGTCACCGCGGCCGAAGCCGACGTGGAAGACGCCCGGAAGGCGGACGAGGCGGCCGCCCAGAGGTACGAGGTCGGGCTTTCCTCGAAACTGGACCAGCTCCAGGCCCGTTCGACTTATCAGGATTCCCTCTACCGGCTGGAGCAGGCGCGAGGAGATCTCCAGGCCGGCCGGGCTGACCTGGCGGCGGCCCTGGGTCTTTCCGCCGATACCGAATTTTCCCTCGCTCCCCCCGCCGGGGGGGTCCCCGAGACCGTATCCAGTGACGGAGTCAGTCGCCTGATCGAAGAGGGGCTCCGCCGGCGGCCGGATATCGCCGCCCTCCGGGCCCGGGTCCGGGCCCGGGAAGCCGCGGTGGAGACCGCCTCTTCCTCTCTCTACCCCGCCCTGAACCTCGGGGGATCGGCCAATAAGCTCTGGTACAGTTACAACAACGACCCTGAACTCTACGACGACAGTTACTCCTATACTGGATACCTGGCGCTGAAGTGGGATATCTTTTCCGGTTTCGGCGACCTGGAGAAAAAACGGCAAGCCCAGGCCGAGGCGGAGGCCGCCCGGGAGGAACTGGCTTCGGCCGAGATCCAGGCCTCCTCCGAGGTCTGGACCAAGTACTATGCTTTTCAGACCTCGGTGAAGAGGTACGGCTTCAGCCAGTCCTACCTGGAAACGGCCCGGGAGTCTTACAGCCTGGCCCGGGAAGGCTACGAGACGGGGCTGAAAAGCATCCTTGACCTTCTCCAGTCGCAAAGTTCCCTCTCTTCGGCCCGGAGCCAGCTGATCTCGGCCGAGAAGGACGTCTTTATCGCTTTGGCCGAACTCACCCACGCCACCGGGACCCTGACCCGGGAAGGATTGAGCGGCGCCGAATAACTATTCCGGTATTGAAAAAAAATCAAGGCAAGAAAGAAACCGGACAGGAAAAGTGAATATCCAATACTCAACAAGGAATATCCAGTGAAGAAGGTCGGACTGTACGACTTGCCGGCTGGCGATTCTGATTGGGTATGCCTGCGTTTGGATATTGGTTATTCCTTGTTGGCTGTTGGATATTCCAACAAATATTTTCGAACTGTTTCCCATAAGGATATCCCCCGATGAAAAGCCTAACTGACTTTTACTGCCGTCTCCGTCCGCCGGTTGGCCTCCCGCTCCTGGTTCTAACGATGCTGGCGTTTTCCGGCTGCGCCAAGAAAAAACCGGCCCCCTCGGTCCCGCCCCGTCCGGTTCAGGTCGCCCAGGCTTTTACCAAGGATGTCCCGATTTACCTGGAAAACTTCGGTAATTTGGTCTCCCCCAACGATGTGAATATTGTCTCCCAGGTAACCGGGAAGATCGCCGCGGTTCATTTCGCGGAGGGTGACGAGGTGAAAGAGGGGGATCTTCTCTTCAGTATCGATCCCCGGGAATACCAGGCTGCGCTCGACCGGGCGCAGGCCGCCCTGGTCGGGGCCGAGGCCGATCTGAAACTGAAGCGGCAGACCCTGGAACGCAA
Source organism: uncultured bacterium (assembly GCA_964587835.1). Taxonomy (GTDB): domain Bacteria; phylum Auribacterota; class Erginobacteria; order Erginobacterales; family Erginobacteraceae; genus Erginobacter. Next base: position 4,375 of record CAZPMN010000007.1, on the reverse strand, counting down.
TCGTCCGCTGCTGGCGAAGAAACTGATCTCCCAGCAGGATTTCGATACTCTCGGGACCGAGGTAGAGGCCGCGGAGGCCCAGGTGAAGCTCGACCGGGCCGCCGCCCGGCAGGCCGAGATCGATCTCGGGTACTGCTCGATCACCGCCCCGGTCGCCGGGGTGACCGGGAAGCGGATGGTCGATCCCGGAAACGTGGTCGTCGCCAATACCGGCGCGGTCCTGGTCAACCTCAAATCGCTCGACCCCCTTTATTTTGATTTCACCCTTCCCGAGAATGACCTGGTCAAAGTCCGCAAATGGATGGATCAGGGGACGCTGCGGCTGGAAGTCTCCCCGACCGGCGATCCCGGCGGCCCCTACCCCGGGGACCTGAAGCTGATCGATAACTTTATTGACGATTCTACCGGGACGATCGCTCTGCGAGCCTCGATCCCCAACCCGGAGAGGAAGCTCTGGCCCGGACAGTACGCCACCGTCCGGCTGGTTCTCTACACCGCGAAAGACGCGATCCTGGTTCCCGCTACCGCCGTCCAGCTCGGACAGAAAGGGATGTACCTTTTCGTGATCAAGGACGACAACACCGCCGATCTGCGGGACGATATCGAGGTCGGCCTGGGGGAGGGCGACGACCTGGTGATCGAGAAAGGGGTGAAGACCGGGGAGAAGGTGGTTACCACCGGTCAACTGGGTCTTTCCCCCGGTGCCAAGGTTCAGATTCTGGACGGAGACAACAAACCGGTTGCCGCCCCGGCGGCGGGTGAGTAATCCAATCCTTCCGGTGGCCCCTTGATTCCGATCGCAATTAGTTGCCGAATAATAGATTGCTTCGTCGCTTCGCTCCTCGCAATGACCATAAACATAAGTTTAACAATACAATAATATCGTTGTGCATCTTCCCGCGACGATGAACTAAAACCCCAACCCTATTTTTTTCCGAAGGAAAAAAATACAATGGCTTTCTCGGAAAAATTCATCCGCCGGCCGATTATGACCGTTCTTCTCACGGTCACCTTGCTGCTCGGCGGCCTGGTCGCCTATACCCAGCTGCCGATCAGCGACCTCCCCTCGGTCGATTACCCGGTGATCACCATCACCGCCGTCTATCCCGGGGCCAGTCCGGAACTGATGGCCTCGGCGGTGGCATCCCCCCTGGAGGAGGAGTGTATGCAGATCCCGGGCTTGCAGACCATCTTCTCCGACAACAAGCCGGGGATCACCACCATCTCGCTGACCTTCGAGCTGGACAAGAACGTCGACCTGGCCGCCCCGGACGTCCAGGCGGCGATCACCCGGGCCCAGGCCAACCTCCCCGACCTCCCCTCGCCTCCGACCTACGACAAGTTCAACCCCTCCGATCAGCCGATCATCTACATTATGGTCGAGTCGGACACGATGACCAGCGGCGATCTCTACGATTACGCCCACCGCTCGATCGGCCAGCGGATCAACATGATCGAGGGGATCTCCAAGGTCGATATCTACGGTTCGAAGCGGGCGATCCGGGTCCTGGTCGACCCCGAGAAGCTGGCCGCGCTCGGTCTCGGTCTCGACCAGGTTTACCAGACCCTCAATCAGGCCACCGTCACTACCCCCGGGGGGGATCTCAACGGCCGTTTTCGGGCCTTCTCGATTGAGCCGGAGGGCCAACTGTCCCGAGCGGCAGAGTACGAGGAGCTGATCATCGCCTACCGCGACAACGGTCCGGTCCGGATCGGGGATGTCGGGAAGGCGATCGAGTCCCTGGAGAGCGATGTAATCAATGTCACCTACGGCAACCGCGAGGAGGGTATGCAGGCCGGGGCGGTCTGCGTCGCCGCCACCCGGTCCTCCGGGGCCAACACCGTCGCCCTCTCCCGGAAGGTTCGGGCCTTGCTTGAGGAGATTGGACCGACCCTCCCCGGCTCAATTAAGGTCTCGATTTTTTACGACAAGGCGGTCCAGATCGCCGAGTCGATCAATGACGTCAAGACCACGATCGTGATCGCCCTGGTCCTGGTGATCCTGATCATCTTTCTCTTTCTCGGCCGGGGCTCCGACACCGCCGTCCCGGCCACCGTCCTCCCGGTCACCCTCTTCGGCACCTTCCTGGTAATGCTCTTTGCCGGGTTCAGCCTCGACAACCTCTCCCTGATGGCCCTGACCCTCTCGATCGGTTTCCTGGTCGATGACGCCATCGTGGTTCTGGAGAATACCGTCCGCCACATCCAGGAAGGGATGAAGCCGTTAGGGGCGGCGATCAAGAGTATGGAGGAGATTACCGGGACGGTCATCTCCACCTCGGTCGCCCTGATGGTGGTCTTTATCCCCCTGGTCTTCATGGCCGGGGTGGTCGGGCGAAACTTCAAGGAGTTCGCCCTGACCGTGATCATCGCCGTCTCCGTCTCCACCGTCTGCGCCCTCACCCTCTCGCCGATGATGTGCGCCCGGGTCCTCAAAGGTGGGAAGTCGGTCAAGACCCGGATGGAGAAGCTGGCCGACGCCTTCATCGGATCCCTGATCAAGTTCTACGGCGGGGTCCTCCTCTGGGTCCTGAAACGCAAGTTCCTGACCATCCTCGGCTGGGTGGCCTGTCTGGTCGGGATCGGGTATTTCTTCTCCGCTCTCCCCAAGATCTTTATGCCGCTCGGGGACAGCGGGCTCTTCTACGGGCAGTTTATGGCCCTCCAGGGAACATCGACCGAGCAGATCCGGCATTTCCAGGACGAGCTCAACCGGATCATCCTGAAAAATCCCGCCATCGAGAACCTCCTCACCTACACCGGTCTGCAGACCGGGTCCGACCAGTCCACCGGGATGGCCATCGCCACCCTGAAGCCGGCCTCCGAGCGCCCCCCGATCGAGGCAGTGGTCGGCCAGATCAATCGGGATATGTACTCGCTCGCCGATCTGGGGATGGTCTTTATTATGCCCCTGCCCTCGCTGCTTTTGAGCGCCGGGGCCGAGACCACCGCCGCCGGGAGTCTTTACTCCTATGTCCTGACCGGGGAGGACAAGGATCAGGTTTACTCGGCGGCGATGGAGATGGAGAAGGGGATGAGACAGAATCCGGTCTTCTCCGGGATCCAGAACAGCGTCAAGCTCGACCTTCCCCAGGTCGACGTCGAACTTCTCCGTGACCGGGCCTCGACGTTGGGGATCACGGCGGCCGACATCGAGAACGCCCTGGCTCTGGCCTACGCCAAGGGGAAGGCCACCACCTACCTGACCGACATCGACCAGTACTGGGTGATCCTCTCCGCCGAGGACCAATTCCGCCGCACCCCCCGCGACCTCAACCGGGTCTATGTCCGAGCCCCGGTGAGCGGAGACCTGGTCCCGCTCTCCGCCGTGGCCCGCTGGGACGAGGATGTCGCCCCCTCCAACGTCCCGCACTACAACCAGCTCAACTCGGCCACCATCTCCTACAACCTGGCCCAGGGGGCGGCGCTGGGCGACGCCACCACGGCCCTCAACCAGCTGGCCCACAAGGTTGTTCCCCCTGCGGTCGGCGGGATGATGCAGGGGCAGGCCCAGGAGTTCGAGGAGGCGGTCCAGAGCCTGGCGGTCCTGATGCTGGTCTCGGTCTTCATTATGTACGTCATCCTCGGTATCCTTTACGAGAGCTACATCCATCCCTTCACCGTGCTCACCACCCTGCCCCCGGCCGCGGTCGGCGGCTTGCTCACCCTCTACATCTTCGGCTCCGAACTCTCGCTTTACGCTTACATCGGTATGTTTATGCTTTTGGGGATCGTCTCCAAGAACGGTATTATGATGGTCGACTTCGCCAAGCAGAATATGGAGGAGGGGCAGAACGCTTTCGACGCGATGTACAACGCCTGCCTGACCCGTTTCCGGCCGATCCTGATGACCGGCGGCTCGACGATTATGGGCACCCTCCCGATCGCCATCGGGCTCGGCGCCGACGCCGCCGCCCGCCGCCCCCTGGGACTGCTGATCGTCGGCGGCCTGGCCTTCGCCCAGGTGGTCACCCTCTTCATCACCCCCGGGATATTCCTCTATATGCAGCTCCTCCAGGAGAAGGTCCTCGACCGCTTCGAACTGACCCGCTCGGAAGCCTGCCGGATTCGGATGGAGAAGGAAGATTCGGCGTCCGGTTGACCGGCCTTAGTGGGGGAGAACCGAGATTGCTCGTGAAGACACCAACCGGACAGGATGTCAGCGGTCCGGTTACCCTGGTGGTTTCTCCGCCCCTGACCGATGAACGGGGGAGCGACCTGCTGGCCGAGATAAAGAGAAAGCTGGCCCGGGGATGCCGGGAATTCCGAATCGATCTCTCCGGCCTCGAGCAGCTCGACAGCCGCGCCGCCGCCTGGCTGATCCGGGCGGTGCAGGCCGGGCGGGCGGCCGGCGGTGAGGTCATTTTGGCCGGGG
>CAZPMN010000006.1:25035-116000 GCA_964587835.1 uncultured bacterium | reverse complement strand
AATGCCCGGCTACCTTGGAGCGGAATACCCGGCTACTTTCACCGGAATACGCACGATCTCTCGGCTTTTCTGAACTTCGGTCAGAATCTGACCGAGGTTCCCCGTCCCGATCCGTCCTCTCCCCCTGCCGGTTCTCCATCCTCATCCAGAGGGCTACGGCTTCGCTGGGGGTGAAGTCCTTGCGCATCTGGTTCTCGTCGAACTGGCCCTTGAGGATGTTCTCCATATCGACGACTGTGGCGGGGATCTCTGTTCTCCCCAGCTCCTTGAAGGCGGCGATGCGGCGGTTGCACCAACCTTAAAAGAAAGGCCCGCCTCCGGAAGCCCGGGGCGGGCTTTCATCCCAAAAGGGAAGACCCCACCGGGTGACCGGTGGGGCCTTCTTTATTCACACTGCATAATCCAAGTTATGCGCTTCTTTCCTCTCTCATCAATATTGCCCTCCTTTTTATGCCGAATTCAGGCTCGATGCCAGACTACTCTGGCACAGCCACGGCGTCAACAACAATTTTGACTCAATCCTCCCCAGCTTGTTCACCGAATTCTTCCTGTATTCGCTTCCTTACAGGCTCAAATTCAAAATCAGGATCATTCCATGCCCCCTGTTTATTCTGCGAATTTCCATCTATGGCGTTCCTCAAAAATAGGATTGTCTCTCCAACAAGTCGATCTATCTCCAACGCCCTGTTCCTACCTGCGGCCTCTTCTTTGGCTTTAAGGGCATGATAGCAGGCGATATTGTAATTTGCATCGGCAATGTCGATCTTCGCTTCTGGGCTATTTCTTAATTTCGGGTCGCATTCCAAATTGTTGATAAAATCACGCAAAGCACGAATGGCGCAATCATAATCTCCCAGCCGTCGATACAGTCGGCCAAGATAAATATGAAGTGTGCGGTGGGTCGAGTAATCTGCTTCTATTGATTCCAATTCTCTGATGGCCTGACCGCAGTCAATTTTCAAAGATCCCTCTGCCAATGCCGCCTGGGCCGTAATAAGTGCTTCGGAAAGATCTGTAGCCGATGTGAATTTTTTCTCTGTCTCCTTCTGGTTCTTTTTAACGTCCGTGAGGTTTTTGAAACCCAATAACGACACGAGGACAAGAATTATACTCAAAATTGATCCAAAAATTCCCGTAACCGTGAGGCTCAGCTGAGCCGATTCAATTGAGGCCCTAGCCAGTTCTTCAACAGTTGCAATTCTGGCCGCTGGCGTTGGCGCGATCACTTCTCGATCTTCCAGCGCAGTGGATCCCGGAGCAGCTTGACTAGCACAGCTTAACGATAGGGACAGTACGACGAGAAGGGTGGGAATGAAGAGGCGCTTCTGCATCTGATCCTCCCTCGATCAGGACGTTATATCAGCAGCATCTCCAGTGTTAATATACCATACTGCTGACCATCCTACCTCCCCTCTCCAAAACCGTCAAGGGGGACTCAAGGCCGGACCCCGTCATAACCCCGTCAGAGATTCTGCTTCAGGATCGCCTGTAGTCCGCGTTCCTTGTGCCAGAGGAAGGCGTCGATTCCGCCGAAAATGATAAAGCCCCGCGCGGTGCCAAGTATCGAAAGACATCTGGGCTCCCTGGATTGGCAGGCAATCCAGGGAGCACTGGTCAGCTTCCTACCCCCTCCCATCCGGGGAATCCTATTGCCGCAAGCGCTCAATGACGGCATCCGTGGTCAGATTCACGATATCCGACCTGAGGGCAATCGGATCGATCTCTGCGGAGATAATGGTGTTGCATGCTGGGCAGCTATACGTCGCAGCTTTATAACTCTCGGAAATAAACGTAACCTCGAGAGCATCTCCCCTCAAGGATCCAACTGGCTGCTGACATTTCGGGCATAGTCCAGGCATATCGACCTCCTTGAGTTTTTATCCTGCCAGCGGCCAACTCTCCCTTGGCAGGATAGATGTTTCATCGATAGAGCTGTGAAATGGCATCGGAATCTATCGAAATACGCGGCTCCTGATCCCCTACTTTTTCCAACGTGGCTATCCAACTTTCCCTCCCAGCCTGAAAATCTACCAGGCTGCGGTAGAGGAAAATATAGATGTTGGTAGGCTTGCCGCCCTGGTATTTGAAGCCCCGGGTCGCAGCGGCTTTTTTGTAGAGATCTTCAAGGATGGGTTCGACCTCGGGGGCCGTGGTGCTGTTCTTCGTGGCCGCATAAATTACAATCTGGGTCTTGGCGGGTAGATCGGCCTTCTCCTGGTCGATAATAACGTAAGCTGGCTCAGGTTTAGGGCGGCGCTGTTCTTTCCCGACTTCATAATCGACCGAGTTGCGCAGGGCAATGATCAAGACGACGAGCCCCGCGATTATGGCCACGATAATCCCCACCGCAATACCGGGCTTAATCTCAGTGCTCATGGGGAGGTAGGGCTAATCAGCTTGGGTATCCGGCCAATCCTTAGAAACTCCTTCTGCCCAGATCTCATCAAGCTGATCCCTGGTCAATCCATATTTATCAGCCAGTTCGCTCCAATACTTATCCGCCAATTGTTCCAGGGTCTGCTGATTACTTGCGATTCTTTGTTTTATGTCTTCTTGGTCCTGGCCAAGCAGAGCAATGCTGTTGATCCATCCCCGACCCCATCTGGCTGCCCCGGTGAAGACCTCGGCAAAATACCAAGGGGTATCATTTTTCTTGCGCACCTTGATGATCTCGATGGTCGCTCCAGGGGGGATTTGACGGATTTGGGACATAGCGGCGGAAAAGTCGGTTGGCTCGAATTCCGGCATAAGGGAGGTTTCCCGGGTTAGTTTGAACTGGTCGCCGATCTTCAGCGACTGGGGGAGATTTGTGGGATATCTCTCTTCGGCTTCCTCCCTTGCGACACCACCGAGGCGACAGACTTTTCTATAGACCTCGATCCGCTGCTTTTCGGAAAGGCCGAAGCGTTCCACTTCGGGGTCTGACAAGCGGGCAACCGTGTCTTCTTTGACGGTGATGGATACTTGGCTGTCTGGCATCTTGTCCAGCATCGCGATCCACTGCGGTCCCGAGGCGGCGCGGTCTTCGTCGAGATAAGCCCAGATAGTGATATTGGTGGGGTTCCTGTGGTACTGAAACCCGGCTCTCCGGTGCTGCTCGCGATAGATCCCATCGAGGAGGTCCATCAACCCGTCAGCGGTAATCTCTCCGGAGACGATGATCTTCTGGGTGATCTGGGTTTTTATAGGGGCGTCGTAGATATCTTCGTCGTAGAGGTAGTAGGTCATATTCTCAACCGATCCGGATTTGCTGAATGTTACAGGCGAGGAAGCAGACGAGTCAGAGATCACGGCGATTGCGATAACTACAGCAAATATCACAATAACCGACAAACATCCGATTGCGCAACCGGGTTTAGCTGGGGGCGTTTTTTTCTTCCAGCCCGGGCAGGTCTTCGGGCCCGAAGGCTGAGAGGCCAACGGTGGAGGGGCAGGATCTGGGGCTCGGCCGGCGGGAGGCCTCTCAGGGTCTTCGGTTCGGCCTTTCCGGGGCGCGAAGAGGCCACAGTCCTTGCAGTAAAATTGCCCGCTCGAGTCCCGATCAGTTAGGAGCCGATCGCACTGTGGGCACTTGGTTTCCGGTCCAGAGGAGGCTTCAATCCCACACAGCGGACAGAATCTCATTCCTTGAGGTAGCTCGGTATGGCAGGAGGGGCATTTCATTTCCCCCCACTCTCCTTTTTTCAACTATCTCCTACCCAGAATTTAGACACTTCTGAAGTTCCGAAAATCTGACACTGGTTACGATAATATGAGTTCTGTAAACTAACTTCCGAAGTTCGGGTTTTAGCCTTGTTTTGGCCTGGTGTCTGTCAACCTTTTTTCTTGATCGCATTTAACGCCCGGCGGAGGAGTTCCCGCTCTGTCGGTATGTCCTGGCCTTCCAGCTCCAGGTGCAGCTCCCGGAATACCTCGATCGCCACCCGGAGGAGGCTGTTGGCCGTGATCCGGTCCACCTTCTCCCCGGTCCGGGTCCGCATAATCTTTCGGGCCGCCTTCCGCAAGTAGGCCCCCTGGTCCGGGGTGATCTTCCCGTCAAACCGCTCCATCCGCTCCCAGGTCGGGCTGCCCGAGCCCTCTTTCTTCCGCAATATCTCTTCTACCCTGTCCAGCTCTCCACCCATATTCTATCCCTCGGAATACCCGCAACGGCTTATCCCCTTTCCCCCTCCGGAGAATTCTCCCCATTGCGATGATTTTCAATGGTATCCAGCAGATCTTGACCGCGAACGATATAAGCTCGCCCCATTTTTGTCGCCTTCAGTTTCCCCTTTTTTATCCATTCCCTCAAGGCAAAAACAGACAAAACCTTCAAGCCATTGGCGATCTCCGGGAGTGAATAAAAGGCATCCGGTTTAATTTCCATCCCCATTGATTATTCTCCTCACTCAAAGCTGATTATTTGCTGCCACCTCCGCAGGGTAGCATTCTGCCGTTCCGGCGTCAATGTCAGGGGGGTTGGGGATTGTGACCGCTTTACTCTCCCCTATCTCGCTTTGTCCCTTCCCTTGATCCGCTGGCTCGCCCCCAGAGCGATAAGCCCCAGGGCGGTGATAATATCATCGTGTGAGCCCTTCATCCCCTCAAATGTCACTCGCCCGGCCCCGGCTTTGCGCTGGCTGGCCTGGAAGTCCCCCAGCTCCCGGAGGGCCTCGACCACCGCCAGCCGGATCTCCTCGGCGGGATACTCCCTCGGAAGGCGGAGGCGGCCCTGGTCGACCAGCCGCACCAGCTCCCGGACCATCTCCGGTTTCGGGATCTTCCAGTAGAGGCCCCGGCAGGCCGGATCCTCCCCCCCGGTCAACCGGCAGGAGATCACCGGGCTCTTGACCTTCTCCCTGGCCAGCTCGGGGACGGACTGCCCCATCCCCGTGGAATCGACCAGGACCAGGACCGCGCCGCGCTGCCGGAGGTTGTTCTCGATCTCCCCGATCCTGTCCGCCACCCGCCGGAACGGGGTGCGGAGTGGGAGGGTCTGAATATACCCCACCCGGACCAGGTAATCCGGATCCCCGGGCTCGACCTCGGCCGCGGCAATGGCCGTCGGATCAGCCAGCTCCCCGCAGTCAACCCCGATCAGGTATTGTTTGGCCTCGGCAATCATTAAGAGAACAACCGGCATTGCACCCTTGGCGCGGCGGGCTTGCTCTTCCTGGCCCCGTAACAAGCCAGCCCCAGGGCGACGGCCAGGTGGTCCTTTGATCCGATCGTCTCCACCGCGTCGGGGTCTTTCTTCCTGGCCGGGGAGGGGTTGAATACCGCCGCCTGTTCAAACATCTCCGACATTTCCCGGCCCTGCTCCGGGGTCTGAAACTCCTCCGGGAGGATCAGCCGGCGGCTGTTGAAGAGGATCCCCAGCTCGATCTTTATGTTTTCCCCGTTGACCCTCCAGACAGGATCGCTCAGGGTATCCTCGGCCTCGGTGGTGAGGTGACACAAATAGACCCGCCGGCTCCGGAGCTTTCTCTTCAGCTCCCGCCACTCCGGCAGGCGGCAGTCCGCCAGGAACAAGGTCAAGCCGCCGGGATTGTGGGCCAGGAGCTTCCCCTCGAGCGCGGCCAGATCGTCGGCAACCTCCAGGATGGAGAATTCCGCCGGCAGGGCCCGGGCCGCCAGGCAGCGGATCAGGCCCTCGGTGTCCTGTGACGTCTGCACCACCGCAATGGCGGATTGATCCAGACCCCTCCCCAGGTGAACGCCGACTATGAAACGGCTGTTGTCTTTTTCGGTCATTTCGGATTTCCCTTACAGGTCCCAAGCCTTAAATCCCGGCTCAATACAAGCCTGAATTTTGTCGTGGCTGAATACGCTCCCCACCAGGTCCAGAAACTCACATTGAAATTCTTGCCTGAACCAGTAGGAGCCGAGACCCTTCTCCTCCTGGGCCAGAAACTCCGGGGAGATCCGGGGGCACTCGGCCGCCGGAATATGGTATTTCTCAAACTCCGGATTGTTCCACTCCGTCCAGAAGAAACCCCGCTTGCCGTGGGGCGTTGACAGGAGGATCAGCCGCCCGCCGGAAACGGCCAGCATAGGCCGGGCTGTTTTATAAACTCCGTCTTCGATGTAGGCGGCTTCATCGAATACCACCAGGGCCACCTTGGAGAAACCCCGGATGGTGCTCTCATTCGCCGGCAGGGAGACGATCCGGCTCCCGCAAGCCAGCTTGGCCTCCAGCTTGTTGTCCTCGATCAGGCCCAGCTCGGCCCCGTCCCGGTAAACCTCCAGGAAGTCCCGGACCTTCCGGAACAATTCCCGGCTCTGGCGGAGGCTGGCGGAGAATAGCAGGGTGAGGCTCCCCGGGTCGTGGAGCGCCGAATGGAGGGCCAGGGCCGCGGTGGTCGTGCTCTTCCCGCTCTGCCTCGAGCAGCGGAGGATTATCTTCTTCGCCGTGGACCTCAGGACCTTCTCCTGCCAGGGATCCGGCTCAAACTCCAGCCGGGACCGGGCAAACTCCGCCGGATCCAGGGCGGTCAGCATATCCTCAATCAGGGTTTCCATCTTTCAGCTCTTTAATCAGCCGGGCCTTTGCCTCCGGGTAGTCGGAGAGGATCTTCAATACCAGGCCCCTAAACTGGAGATATTGCGGGCTGTTTATGATGTTCACCGTCATCCCGCCGGTGATGTCCCCCAGCAACTCCGATTGTAGGCGGAGCTGCTTCTCCACCCGGTCGATCGCCTTGAGGGCCAGGCTGGGATCGTTTCCCTCCCTCGCCTCGGCCAGGATCGCCCGGCTTGCCTGGTTAATCTCTATCAGCTGCTCGGTTACGTTGAGCCCGGCCGCCGTGGCCTTCCCCTGGCTGATCGCCAGCCGGACCGCCTCCGGGATATGTTTGTTGATGTGGCGGCTTACTGTCTGGGGGGATACCCCCAGCTCCTCGGCGGCCGCTTTCTGTGTGATCTCCCGGCGGAGCAGGGCGGTCTCCAGCCGTTCCCGGTTGGTCGACTCGCAAAATTGGCAGGGCCTGGCCACTGGTTATTCCCTCGGAAAAATCAATTTAATTCAAGTTATTCCCTCTTGAAAGGCAGGGTCCTGGAGCTCGCCGGCCGGGGTCCTCCGGCTTGACGTTAATCGTTTTCTTTTCTGCTCCGGTGGTCCTGCTCCTCGTCTCGCCTGGCCTTCGCTAACATCCTGTAATGGTCGGAGATTTCCTCGATCTCCTCAAAGGGCATTGAATCCAGGACGGGGATAATGGATCTTGAGACCTCTTCCCAGGCCTCATACCAGGTGAACCCGGCGCCTCTGGCTTTGTCGATCGCCCGCTCGACCCCGGAGACGCACTCGAATTTCTTTTGCAGGATCCCCTCGATCAGCCGCCTCAGCATCGGCCGGACGTCGTAGCCCCTCTCATAAAAGAAAATGATGTCCTCGGCCATCTGCTCCCGGACCTTGGAGAGGTCCTCCCCCAGAAGCTCCTCGACCCTCTCTTGGCGGATTTCGTCGTAGACCCCGTGCGATCCGTGGACTGCTCTCATTGGCGGTGCGATCTCCTTCATCCTTTCCTCCTTTTCTCCTGCGGTTTGGGGCGCGAATCCCTCCCTGCCCTCTCCCCGGCCCTGTCTATTTTGGACACTACCACGCCTGGCCCCGGAACGGCGCCGCCGGTGGGCAGACTTCTGATCCCCGCGTTGGCCCGATCTTGGCCCGGGTCTTGGTCTGGGCCCAGAGTTCCCCGGCTGTCTCCTCGGCCAGGCTACAGAGGGATAGCAGTCGTTCAAATATCCCGGCCACCTGGCCGGGATCCTCGGCGGTCTCCAGCCCGGTCTCGGCCAGCCGGCGGACTCGCTCGACAAATCCGCGGGCCTCCGTCACCGCCGCCAGCCGGGGGCCCAGGGTGTCCAGGCTCTCTCTGATTCTTTCGGCAACTTCCATTATCGTCTGTCTGGCCTCCTGATTGCCCCTCTGCCGGCCGATCTCCCCGGGCCCCGGACCGCCCGGTGCGGCCCGCCAGGCCGGTTTCAGGCTGTTCCCCGGGCCCCTATCACCGCAGAACATCCCCCAGCTTTTCAAACTGCCTCCCTGTATAATTGCCTTTCCTCGATCCCGGCTGGCTCTCCAGAAACTCCAGGAAGTCGGAGACCACGTAGCGGACCGGGACCCTCTTTCCCGATTCGCTGGCCTGGGGGCCCTTGAGCCTAGTCAGCATCCCGGCGGCGTCCCAGCGCTGGATCGTGGACTTCCCGAGCCTGAAGAGCTCAGAGAGCTCTTTAAGGTCGACGGCGTAGGGCAGAGCATCCCTTTTCATTGGCTTCATATCTGCGGCGCTGGTTTCTCCGGCGGGGCCTTTGCCGCTTTCTTCCATCCTGGCTCCCACTTCTTCAGCAGTGCCTCCGCCCCCTCGTTGGAGATTTCCTCGGTGTCGTCGGGGTCGTAATAAAAGTACTTGGCGGCGTCCCGGTCCTCCTTCCAGGGGTAGCGCTTGGAGCACCGGAAATATTCCGATCCCTGCTCCTTGATTAAAGCCCCGTCCTCCTCCGGGTTGTCCCCGGGGTGGAGAAAGAGGAGATATACCGGCTCCTTGGTCATTGTCCTGGTCAGGCCGCGGCCTCCGCCGGATCCCCGGCTCCCGCCGGCTCCTTGGTGGCCAACCTTTCCACTTCTTCGATCGTAGCCTCCGCCAGGTTGCACTGCGTGAAGAGCAAATCAATGACCTGGGTCAGGTTGGGCTCGCGTTCCTTGTTTTCCTCGAGCAAACAGGCCAGGGATTCAACCCGATCCACGAAACTCCCCATCTCATCCCGGAGCGTTTTGTAGGCCCCCTGGTCCCCCACGGTTGCTTTCAGCCTCTCGAAAAAGATCATTTCTCCCTCCCGTGTCGTTTTCACCCGTTTCCGCCTTCCCCGGGTCTCGGTCCCCCTCCTGGTTGGCGGCTGCGCTTGCTGTGCGGCCTGCTGTGGCCATATCTCTCCTTGAGTGGTACTTCCCCCCACTCATAGTTGCTTAGATCTCCTGGCGGCTACTGGCCGCGCAACTTTTGTCTAAATATAACTCGATATTACAATCTGTCAATAGGTATTATATATTTTTTATGCGCTTTGATTTAGCTTTGTCTCCAATTACTGAATTGCTCAGGAAATTCACTTGCAGCTGGAGCACTTTGGTGTTACCATTTTGTAACCATTATTTCGCTAAATCAAGACACAGAGAGGCAGAAGAAGGCCTATTTTGTTAGGGAAAATGGGGATTTTGGGCTTATTTCCCGCCCCCTTGGTTCGACTCCCCCCGCCTCCATCCGCCGTCGCAGTAAGCCGCTCATACCAGAGCGGCTTACTGCTATGGCGGACTAGATACCTGAAGAATGGCTCCGGGCGGGCCTTCATCCGCCGCCATTTCCTCTGAATCAAACCCCGGGAGAACTCCAGTCACTTCCGGGAGCTGTTCTTCCTTCGGAGGCTACCCCTTTTCATTCCATTTCGCCTTGAATCCGTCCTAGAAAATCCTGTAAAATATCTCTCGCATTGCAATAACTATAGCCACGGGGATACCCGATGGGTCAAAGGCCACATAGGGCGTACAGAGTCAAGGCCACCACTTCAAAAAAGATGGAGATGGTGGCCTTTATTATTGACTGGAAGGGATAACGAAGACACGGACTCCAAGAGTTAAAAATTCTCCGGAGTTATATAAAAAATCTCCGTAACACGGTTATTCCGGTGTTATGTTAATCAGCCGAGTAATTTTCGTGCCCGGACAAGGCGTCGGGGTGTCCAAAATAGGGTTAATCGAGATCCAAAAACTAAAATCACTGCACGATTTTCCGCAAATGGAGATTGTGTAGAATATTAAGTTGGCAGCTACAATAAGTTGCTCATGTAACTTCTCAATGTTATCCTGAAATTATGACGACAAAAGAGACAATGATCCAGGCCTTGCAGAAGCTCCCCGATGACGCTTCCATTGAAGACGCCATGGAGCATCTGTTGTTTCTCTCCAAGATCGACCGGGGAGTAGAGCAGGCCGACGCCGGTCAAACCATCTCTCATTCCCGTGTTAAGGAGAGAATGGCAAAATGGCTGAAATAAGATGGACTCACCAGGCAGCTGATGATCTGGAGTCCATCACCGAATTCATTTCTCAAGACTCCCCGCATTACGCCCGCTTATTCGCCCTCGATATTATTGAAGCCGTCGAGCGGCTTGTCGATTTCCCCGAACTCGGCCGACTCGTCCCAGAAAAAGATGATCCTCTTTTCCGCGAGATAATTATTCGGGATATTCCGGGGAACCTCTGGCCTTTGGGCGATCAAGGGGGTGACCCGGACCTACTTCGGTTCTGGGAGTGTTGCGTCTCACACCTCCGGGACAGGCGCGCGGAGAAAGCTCTGGGATAGTGTGCGGGTGCGGGAATATACTTAGAGTCTAATATCCCGGGAAGGAAGCCGGGATAAGCTGCTTATTTCCCACCCAGGGGGGGCGACCAGGAGATTTTATTTTACCGGGAAGCCGGGTTCGTCCCACATCCTCGACTCGGTGCGGTTACCTTCCCGGTCCCATTCCTGATAGCGGATCGTTACTCCGTCCCGGTACTCGCCTTCGACCATCTTCTGCCCGTTCCGGTACCAGCCGACGAACTTGCCCTGTAACCTGCCCTCCCGGTATTCCACTCTCGCCTTCGGCTCGCCGTTGGGCCAGTGCTCCACCGCCACTCCCGTGAAGGGTGCACCGGAATCGATCTCGTACTTCAGGCCGTCCCGATCGAGGAGCCGGTCCGCTTCCATCGCCTTTGGCCCCCCGCACCCCGCCGCCGACAGGAGCAACAGGGCGATTGTTATCGATCGGGTTAAGGTGGTCAAGGGACCTGGAGATCCTCCGGTCGGGTCACTTCCTGGCGGAGGTACTGCCCGTCGCGAACGATCTTGCCGGTGGCCCGGACGGTCTTGCCGCTGTAGTAATTCTCGGCGTCGGAGCGAAAGCTGTTCAGGGCTTCGGCGGGAATCTTGATCGAGACGTAATTGCGGTAGTCCTGGTGGTAATTGAGGTAGAGGTTACCGCTCCGGGAGGAACGGTGGACGCCGGCGATCCGTCCCTCGATGGTGACAGTCTCCCCGATGTGGTTGCCCGCCTCCTGAAAGGGGATGGTTCCGGTCTCCGGGGCCGCCACCGTCGGGGCCGGGGTCGGCTCGGTGCCGGGCAGGGGCGTGGGTGGCGGGGTGGCCGTGGGGGCAGGAGTGGGGGTCGGCGGCGGGGTGGCCGGGGGCAGGATATACTTGGTTCCGCAATGGGGACACTTTCCCCGCCGAGTGGCATAGTCCGGGACGAAGTCCTTCCCGCAGCGCCAGCACTGAACAGTCTTCTCGGCCGCTTGAACTTGCGGCGCTATGCAGATTGAGACCAACACGACGACCGCAATCAGGGAACTAAGGCAAGGAAACAGCTTTCTCATCGGCTTGACCTCCAGAATGAATGTGAGGATTTGCGTGCTATTCTTTTATTAAGTATGACTCTTGCTTGCCGCCAGTGCAATTGGGAACGGTCAACGGGAGAAAATCCGTTGCCAAAATGATTTTTTTGGCGGCGGGGGTTGGTTTCGGGCCGCCTCTCGGAGCAGGTCGGCCAGATCGTGGTAGCCTTTCTCCTCGGCCAGTTCCAGCGCGGTAGCGTCCCCAACTCCCCGGGCGTAGAGATCCGCCCCTCTTTCGATCAGGAGTTCCACGACTTCCTTACGGTGGCCGAGGACTGCCAGCTGGATAGGCAGGGCTCCATCCCGGCAGCGGGCGTTGATATCCGCCCCCCGGTCAAGGAGGATTCGGGCCACCTCCGTCTTGCCCATCCAGGCGGCGACGTGGAGCGGGGTAGAGCCGTTTTCGGTCCGGATATCTATCTCGGCGCCCCGGTCGAGGAGCAGGTTGGCCAGATCGTGGTGTCCCTGGCGGGCCGCCTCGCGGAGCGCCGAAGTCCCCATCTCGTCCACCTGATTGATCTCCGCGCCGTGGTCGAGGAGAAGTTCCGCTATCTCCTTCTGCCCCATCCGGCAGGCAACCTGGAGGGGGGTTTCCTTGTTCCAGTCACGGCTGTTGACATCAAGGTCCCGTTCCAGGAAAAGTTTGACCGCTTCCGGTCGACCGACCTTAACCGCTTCGTGCAACTGGGACAAGACCAGCCTCCTTGCTGACTGACCCGATTTATTCCTCAATCGGGTTCAACCGGCAGCAAACCGATTTGCGCTACACAATTAATATACCATCTCTGGGGGAAGCCGGCCGGGAACGTTAACCTTATCCGCCGAAGGAATTGACGAAGTCAATAATAATGAAAAGTGCCCCCACCGTGCAACTCAAAATACATTTGAATAAGCAGTCAATCCCCTGCCCGAGATTCACTCGGCCGGCCAACGGTCAGTATTCGCTCCATTGTCGCTCTCCGGAATGGGCTGATCGGAGGATCGGCTCACCGGGGTGACGACCCGGTTGACGAAAACCGCGGCCTCTGCTCCGGTCCGCTGACGCAGTTCACGGCGATGGACGGCAAAAAACGTTCCGGCCAGCAGCAGCGCGCCCAACAGCACGGCGCCGCCATTGCGGTCGGCGCCGAGAAGACCGGCCGAAAGATAACCGATGGCGGAGCCGAAAAGAAGGGCGGCCAGAGGCGCGCCAAAGAGAAGAAGGGCGGCGCCAAGGGGATCTTCCCGCTCAATTTCCACCTCCACGATCTCGCCGGCAACGGCCCCGGCGGTGTTTTCCGCCTCGATAATCATATCCCGGCCGGCGCGCCCAAAGAGACAGAGCCCGCAGGTGCGGCAGGAGTCGTTTCGGGGCAAACGGACCCGGGCCCGGGGGCCGGCGGTTCCGATGACCAGCCCCTCTTCAATTGATGTCCGCTTCATAGCGATGAAAAGTTTACCAGGTCCCGTCGGGCGGAAACAGCAAGTTCCCGGTCGCCGGTGGGAGAATGGGGACGAAACAAAATGCAAAACAGGATTGCCATTACAGAAACCCCGGGATAAAATTTGCGTTATCAAGCAAGTCGTTTTCCCACCCCCGGTTGGAAGGGATATGATATGGAACTAACCCGCAAGCTCGGCCTGGTCCACATAATTGCCATCGCCTCCGGGGCGATGATCAGTTCCGGGATCTTCATCCTTCCCGGCCTGGCCCACGAACGGGCCGGCCCGGCGGTGATCTTTTCCTATGCCCTGGCCGGATTACTGGCGCTCTTCGGCACCCTGAGCATGGCTGAGATCGCCACCGCGATGCCCCGGGCGGGGGGGGATTATTTCTCGATCACCCGGGGGATGGGGCCGGCGGTGGGGACGGTGGCGGGGCTGCTGAGCTGGTTTTCCCTGGCCCTGAAGAGTTCCTTCGCGCTGGTGGGGATGGCCGCCTTCAGTTCTCTCCTCCTCCCCTGGGACATCCGCCTGATCGGGGCGATCCTCACCCTTATTTTCGTGGTCCTCAACATCCTGGGGGTGAAGGAGGCCGCTCGCCTGCAGGTCGCCCTGGTCATCGGCTTGCTCCTGCCGATGGCCGTTTACGTTATCTGGGGGGTTTCCGAGGTGCGGATTGACCACTTCCGCCAATTCGCGCCCGGGGGGATCGGCGCGGTCTTCTCCACCGCCGGGTTCGTCTTCGTCGCCTACGGCGGATTGCTCAAGATCGCCAGCCTATCCGGTGAGGTCAAGCATCCGGGGAAGGTTATTCCCCAGGGGATGCTGATTTCGCTGCTGATGGTGACCATCCTCTACACGTTGATGGTCTTTGTCACCTCCGGGGTGCTCCCGCGGGATCAGCTGAACGGATCCCTGAGGCCGATCACCGACGCGGCCTCCTTCTTTATGGGGCGGGCGGGGGCGATAATCATCCTGGCCGCGGTTCTGGCCTTTGTCTCCACCGCCAACGCCGGGCTGATGGCCGCCTCCCGCTACATCTTCGCCACCAGCCGAGACGGCCTGCTCCCCCCGGTCTTCTCTCGGGTCAACCGCCGCTTCAACACCCCCCACGTCGCCGTCCTGGTGACCGGGCTGTTCATCGCCCTCTCGCTCTTTTTGCAACTGGAGGTCCTGGTCAAGGCCGCCTCGACCGTTCTGCTGATCACCTACATCCTGGTCAACCTCTCGATCATCGCCCTCAGGGAGAGCCGGCTCCACAATTACCGCCCGCTCTTCCGCTGCCCCCTCTATCCCTGGGTCCCGCTGGCGGGGATCGCCGGCTACTGCTTTCTCCTGCTGGAGATGGGGCTGAACTCCTTCATCATCACGGTGGCAATGATCGCGGCCGGGCTCCTGTTTTATGTGTTCTACGGCCGGTTTCGGGCCAGGAAGGAGTCGGCCCTGCTCCACCTGGTTGACCGGATCACTGCCCGGGAACTGGCCCGGGAAGGGCTGGAGAGCGAACTGAAGGAGATCGTCCGGGAACGGGATCTCGTGATCCAGGACCGGTTCGACCACGTGATCGAGGGGAGCCTGGTCCTCGATCTGGAAGGTCCGCTCAAGCTGGAGGAATTCTTGGAAAAAGCGGCCGCGGCCTGGGCCGGGCGGCTGCCGCTGGCCAAGGAGGAGATTCGAAAGGCCTTCCTGGAGCGCGAGAAGCAGAGCACCACTGTTCTCTCCCCGGGGCTGGCCATTCCCCACATCATCCTCCCCGGAGAGGGGATCTTCGATATCCTGATCGCCCGCTGCCGCGAGGGGGTGAAGTTCCACGAGGAGTGCGAACCGGTCGAAACGATCTTTATGCTGGCCGGGACCCTGGACCAGCGCAACTTCTATCTCCGGGCCCTGGCCGCCATCGCCCAGATCTTCCAGGGGTTGCACTTCGAGAAACGGTGGCGGGACGCCCGTAACCCCCAGGCCCTCCGCGATCTGGTCCTGCTCAGCCGGCGGCGGCGGGATAGCTAGTGTCGCGTCTTAATAATAACCTAAATAATTAAAGTCATTGCGAGGAACGAAGTGACGAAGCAATCTATTCCATTGCAATGGATTAAGATTGCTTCGTCCCGCGAGGTGGGACTAGCAATAACAGATTCAATACAAGGCAGTCCAGAGAAGCGGCACTAGGCGGGGAGGTTCAAGCCCAGAGTTTCTTCGGGTAGGACCCGGATTCCACCAGCCGGGCGATCGCTGCCCTGACCTCTTCCCGGTCTTCCCGGTAGGTCATCCCGAACCACCGTTCCCTGGTCTCCAGGGCCCGGCAGCGGCACTTCCCTTCCCGGAGCAGGTGGTCGACGACAGCCGGAAGCTGGAACTCAGCCTTGGGGTCAAGTCTCTTTTTAGCCAGGAATTCGGAAAAGCCGGTCTCGAGATAGCCGAAGATCGCGGGGGAGAAACCCCAGAGGTTCATCGAGACCGCCTCCCGGCCGGAGAGATTGTGCCACTCCCCTCCCCCGTCGAGATAGCGCCCGCCCCCGTTGGCCGCCCGCTCGATCCGCGTCCGCTCGGTGATGGAGACGAGATACCCGTTGGGATCGATTTCGCAGACTCCGCGGGAGACGGAACCGTGAGGCGAGAGGGTGTTGGCCAGGCTGAAGGCCGCCAAGCACCATTCCGTTTCCCGGCGGGCGGCGGCCAGGAAACGCCCGATCACCGCCCACGACTCCCATCCGTAAAAGTCATCAGCGTTGGCCACCGCAAACCATCCGGAGACCGCCCGCCGGGCGGCCCGGACGGCGTGGGCGGTCCCCCAGGGCTTGTCTCGCTCCGGGGGGGGGACGAAACCTTCCGGAAGGTCGTCCAGTCGCTGGTGGACGAAGGCGGTCTCGAGCCGGCCGGCCAGGGATCCGCGGAAACGTTCCGCCAGGGTTTCTTCGTGTTCCGGCCGGATTACGAAGACCGCCCGGCCGAAGCCGGCCCGCCAGGCGTCGTAGAGGGTGTAATCGAGGATGATCTCCCCGGCCGGTCCAACCGGTTCGATCTGTTTGAGACCTCCATACCGGCTGCCGATACCGGCGGCGAGAATCACCACGATGGGCTTATCCGTCATCGAAGAAAAGCGGGTTGTTGTTAGGAATTCCTTCCGCCTGGCGGGCCCGGGCCGGCTTAAAAGAGCGGCTGTCCCTTGCGGAAGCGCTCCTTTTCGATCTGGCTGGAGTCGACCGAGACCAGGGCCCGGGTCCGCCGGCCGTAGATCTCCAGGCTGACCAGCCTGGCCTCAATCTTCAGTCGCTCCCCGGTGTAGAACTCGCCCCGGATCGATCCGTCGTAGATGACCAGGGGGATGTCGTCGGCCTCTTTCCCGTCGATGTAGACTTCCTTCAGGTCGAGGATCAGCGGCATATAGATGGAGTGGGTGTTGTTCCCGATCGTCCCGTAGGCCTCCACCCGGTCCTTGATCAACTCGACATCGCAGTAGGTCAGGGGGATCTGTTCCCGTTTCTCGTAAGCGAAGAATGTGCAGATGATGATGTTGTTGTGCATAAAGCGGATCGGCCAGAACTTACCGAACTCGATGCATTTCCGGGCCGGGTCGCTGTAGGTCATCGCCCAGATCTTCTCCGCCACCTCCATATTCTCCTCGGGGGAGCCGAAAAAGACCAGGTCGATGTCCTCGTCATCCTCCATCCGCCCGTAGGAGAGCGAGCCGGTCACCCCCAGCCGCTCCATCGGGACCGAGAGGAGCCGGCTCACCTCCTCGATGTTCTTCCCGATCTGGGGATACTTGACGGCGATCCGGGCCAGTGAGAGCTTGTCGTTGAACCAGCCGTCGAAATCCTCAAGATCGAAGAGGACGTGGAACTCGGTGATGATCGGTTTCTCGTCCGGCGGTTTGAGGGAGGGATCGATTTTGTAGTGGTGCTCGATCTGTCGGTCGTGGGGGATCAGAACCTGCTCTCCGTCCACGTAAGTCTTGGTGATGCTGGTATAGGGTCGGCCGTGGATCATAATCTCCCCGCGGGGATCGGGGTAGTTGATGATCTTGCCGTAAAACTTCCCCGGAGGATTGAAGTAACCCTCGGTATAGGTAAAGGCCCCCGTCTTCTTCAAAAGATATGTGGTATCCCAGACCACCGGCCCCAGCTTGTCCATCGGCTGAAGCAGCTGCTCGATCTCAACCTGCCATTCATCTTTCATTAAATTCCTCCTCGCTTGAGTTCCCCACCGGCGCCAGTAGCCGGAAATATCTTAGTTTATCAGGCGGATCCGGGGAAAGACACCCTTTTTGTCGGTTATTCCTACAGCGACCATTCAGCGGCATTCATCGCAGTCGCAACAACCTTTGCCCAGTTATGCTATAATATCGGGGACGATACCCACGCCCACCAACTTCGACACGGGAGGTTGAAATGATCAAGTGGCTGGCGGCGGTCGCCGCCTTCAGTCTGACACTCTTTTTCGGTGGACGGAAAATTTATCCGGGCGGCGAAGGTTATCTCCCCTCTCCCGCCCCGGGCGGTATGGAGGTGGACGCGATGACCATGGGTCGGATAGAGATGGATTCCCTGAGTGTCGAACCGATGGAGACGGATGCCCTCAAGACCGACCGGATGGATACCGACGATATGACTACGGACGCCATGGAGACGGACCGGATGGATGTCGATCGAATGGAGACAGACGGGATGACGACCGATGCGATGGCGATGGACGCCATGACCATGGACCCGATGCACAGCCCCACCCCACCGGGCGATCCCGACTCCCCCCTTTCCTGCCTTACACCCGAACCATCCGGCTGATCCGGCTTGGAAATCGCCGAAAAAAAGCGGGAGTTCAGCGTTCTGACTG
Source organism: uncultured bacterium (assembly GCA_964587835.1). Classification (GTDB taxonomy): domain Bacteria; phylum Auribacterota; class Erginobacteria; order Erginobacterales; family Erginobacteraceae; genus Erginobacter. The sequence continues at coordinate 98,347 of CAZPMN010000006.1, read as the reverse complement.
CTGAACCCCCGCCGTTAATTTACGGCCAAGCCAAAAAGGCGGCCGAACCCGTGGTTACGGATTACAGGGGAGTGACGTTAATCGCCTTCTCCCCCCGCTGGTCCTGGATAACCTCGAACTCTACTTCCTGTCCCTCGGCCAGAGTCCGAAAACCCTCGGTGTTGATGGCGGTGTGGTGGACGAAAACATCGCCCTGTCCGTCATCCTTCTCGATGAAACCATAACCTTTCCGGTCATTAAACCACTTGACTTTACCTTTCACTCAACTACTCCTCCTTTGCTGCATCTTGTCGAAAAAAACCACAAAGTTCCGAATAACTTTGTGGTTTTTTCCGACGGTTACATAATACTGCACATACCTCAAGCCTGGGGTCAATTTAGCAGATGCCCCCCGACCCGGCAAGAATTTTTTTACTTTGGTCCAGCCAGCTTCTTCTCGGCGGCCGCCGCCGCTTCTCTGACCCAGAAATTATCATCGGCCTTGCCCTTCTCGATCACCTCCCTGGTGCCGGCGGGGGAAAGTGCTCCCATCGCGCGCATCACCGCCGCTCGGACGGCCGGTGAATTGTTCCCGGCCTTGGCTTTGATATCTTCGGCGGCCCCGGTGGTTCCCAGTTCGGATAGGGTGTCGATCGCCATGACCAGCAGATAGGAATCCGTGTTGGAGAGCGCTCCCTGGATCGCGGCCGCCGCGGCGTCGCCGCCGATCTTCTTTAGAGACCGGATGGTGTTCATCCGTAACTCGATTCCGGGCTGGGAGAGCATCTTCTTTAGGGGCTCCACGCTCTTTTCAGATCCGAGCACTCCCAGGGCGCCGACCGCGAAGATCCTGACCTCCTCGTCCGGATCGGAGAGTTTGGCTTCAATGGCCGCTCGGGCCGACTTGGCTCCAATCTCCCCCAGGGCCTCCGCCGCCCGCCAGCGGATACCGGCATCATCTGCTTCCAGCGCCTTGACCAACGCGGGGACGGCTTCCTCCGCCTGGAGTGATCCCAGCATTACCGCGGCGTTGCGCCGCCGGTTGATCTCCGCCTTCTCGTCGCCCAGGGTCCTGATCAGGGTGGCGATCTCCTCCCCCGCCTTCAGGGAGCGGAGGGCCTGCATCGCTCGCCAGCGGACGTACTGGTCGGTGGCATCGACCATCAGTTGGCTGATTTCGGGGATGGCTGACTGGTCACCACGTTCTTCCAGAACCCAGAGAGCGGTCTCCTGAACCCGACCATCGTGATGTTTCAGGGCCTGCCGGAGAAAGACCAGGGTCTCCGGTGTCCCGATATTATTCAAGGCATAAACGGCGTTACGAGCTACCCAGTACTTGGAGTCGCCCACAACTTCCCCCAGCGGCTCAATCGCCTCCGGGGCCTTGATCTCGCCCAGGGCCCGGACGGCGTTGCCCCGGACGCCGTCCGCCGGGTTCTTCAGGGCGGCGATCAGGGCGGGCACGGCCGGAGGTCCGATCTTGACCAGGGCGTCGGCGTTATCCCGGCCCCGGTTCCAGTCCCCAAGGCCGGCGATCAGCTGCTTGATCCTGGCTTCATCCGCCGGCGCCGAGGTAGCCGCTAGTTCGGCCGGTTGAGGGGTTGCCAATGTTGCTGGCGTAGTGGTTGGCCCAGCAAACTCCGGGGTTTTGGGGGTTGTTTTGCATGCGACAATAGAAAAAATCAAAATAATTGCTGCAAGAATTGCTGTTAGATTAATCATTTTCCCTTTCCTATTTTTGATTCCGCCAGCAGGATCTTCGCCGGAATTCCGGTCAGTTCTATGAAGCGCTCGGCATCCGCGGCTGAACCCACGATCCGGTTGTAGTGGATGGGGATGGCCAGGCTCGGAGCGATCCGGTCGGCGGCCCGGGCCGCCTCGGCGGCGTCCATAGTATAGGTACCTCCTACCGGCAGCAGAGCAATGTCGGCGGTGATCTCTTCCATCTCCGGGATGAAATCGCTGTCGCCGGCGTGGTAGATCCGCTCGCCTCCCATCTCCACCAGGTAACCGACCCAGTTACTGCTCCGGGGATGGAATGGACGGTCGATGTTGTAAGCCGGGACCGCCTCGATGGCGACCCCCCCGATTTCAACCTTCATTCCGGGAATGGCCGGCCGGAATCCGGGAGGCAGGCAGGCGGCGCAGTCGGGCGGGGCGAAGATGATGGTCTGGGGTTGGGAGACCAGATTTACATCTTCCCGCGAGCAGTGGTCGTGATGACTGTGCGTAACCAGGATGAGATCGGCCGGGGGCAGGCCGGTTCCCAGCTGCCAGGGATCGATGTAGATTTTCTGCTCTCCCTCGATCAGGATCGAGGCGTGTCCCAGCCAGTGAATCGTGTTCACAGTCATCTCTTATTCTTCCCCATAACTGGCCCAGCAGTCGTCGGTTTCCCAGACGGTGACCCGGCGCAGTATCGCCGGTCCGGAAAGGCTGTTAGCCAGCCGACGGTAGAGCAGCTTACTGATCACCTCGGTCGTTGGTTCCTCTTCGGAAAAATCTCCGACTTCGTTGAGGGCCCGGTGATCCCAGCCGGCCAGCGCCCGGTCCAGGTTCTTCCGGACCTCCCCGAAATCTATCACCATCCCGTGATTCAAAATCGGGGTGGTCAGCTCAGCCTCCACGCGGTAGTTGTGCCCGTGGATGCGCCGGCAGTTTTCCGCCGCCCCCCCGTGATAATGGGCCGCCGAGAACTCCGCCCTGACCCCTACGGTGTAAATTCCTCTCGGTTTCTCTACGCTCATTCAATCAAGAACCAACCCATCGACTACAAGCTATCGCTATAAATCCGCAAGACAAGATTTCTTCTGCATAAATTTTTCCGGCGGAAAATTTATGTGTGGAACTGGGGAGCGCCATCATAATCAGGATATTCGAGGCGGATCAGATAATCAATCTCGGCCAGAGAGAGTTTGATCAGACGGACCTTCTCGGCATAAGGGAGAAAGGCGCTCTTGAAACCGTTGAGGAGGATATCGCGGATGTTGAAGGGGGTGAGGGAGAAATTCTCGGCGGCCAGGTGGAGTTCCCGGGTGATCGAGGTGTCGGACATCAGCCGGTTGTCGGTGTTGACGGTCACCCTGACCCCATATCGGTAATAGAAATCAAAGGGATGATCCCGGATCGATTTCACTATTCCGGTCTGGAGGTTGCTGGTCAGACAGATCTCCAAGGGAATCCGATGATCGGTGACGTAATTCAGCAGTTCGGGATCTTCCCGCAGCCTCGTTCCGTGACCGATCCGGTTGGCTCCGCAGTAATGGATTGCCTGGGCGATGGACCCCGGCCCGAAGCCTTCCCCGGCGTGTACGGTGGAGTTGACGTTGTTGTTGATAATCAGGTTGAAAGCTTCCCGGTGATCCTTGGCCGGAAAGTCTTTCTCCTCCCCCGCCAGGTCAAACCCCACCACCCCGCGTCGCTTGTAGGCCACCGCCAGTTCGGCCAGCCGGTAGGAGGTCTCTGGGGCCATATTACGGATCCCGCAGATAATCACCCCGGTCCGGATATTGAAATCTCCCTCAGCCTCCTTCAGGCCGGCAATCACGCTATCAACGATCTCCGGCAGGTCGAGTCCGGCCCGAGTGTGGAGAATAGGAGAGAATCGAACCTCAAGATAGCGGATATTTTCGGTCGCGCAGTCCTCGGCCAGTTCGTAGGCGATCCGTCTCAGGGCCTCCGGCGTCTGCATCAACGAGACGGTAATCTCAAAATCTTTGAGGTAATCGGTCAGGCTGCCGTAGTCTTTGCCCGGGACCAGGCTTTGCTCTATCTCTTCCACGCTGTAAGCGGGACCATCTCCCGGATCTACCCCCCGGGCTGCCAGCTCGTGGATCGTCCCCATCCTCAGCGAACCGTCGAGATGGACGTGGAGGTCGGTCTTGGGAAGTTTTTGGATGAATTCCTGACTGATCTTCATTTCCAATCGCTATTGAAATCGCTATCGGTATCGAATCCCTGCCCAGGCTTCGATGGCAAGACTTGAAGTTTCCCCTAATTATACCCCGCCCCCCGTAAAATACCAGCCGCAATCCCCGTTGTCACTGATTACCGATCACTGATTACCGATTCCTATTCCCTATTCCCTCCGTTTCCTCAGCTCGAAACGGATCGGCACACCTTCAAATCCGCAAGCTGCCCGAAGTTTGTTCTCCAGAAATTTCCGGTAATTCTCGGAGAGCAGTTCGGGATCGTTGACGAAGAGCCTGATCAAGGGGGGGGCGGTCCGGGTCTGGACGGCGTAAAAGATCCGGAAGGAGGAGTGTTTTCTCCGCCGGGCAGGCACCTTCGCCTGGGCCTCTCCCAGAACCCGGTTGAGGACTCCGGTGCTGACCTTGCCCTCCCTCCGGGCGGCGACCCGGAAGACCGTTTCCATCAGGGGGCGAATCCCTGTCCCGGTCAGTCCGGAAAAGAAGGCGACCGGGAGAAAACCGGCGAAGGGGAGTTTGTGCCGGATCTCCTCGAGGTATTCCCGGCGAGGCATTCGGCCGACCAGGTCCCACTTGTTGGCCCCGATGATGCATCCCTTCCCGTTCTCCAGGGACAGCTTGATGAAATTGGCATCGGTTCTGGTCGGGGGGCGGGGAGCCTCCAGGAGGAGGAGGACCAGGTCGGCCCGCTTGATTCCCTCCCGGGTTCGGCTGAGACTGTAAAAATCGAGCGGTGACTGTTCCCGGCTCCGCCGCTGGAGACCGGCGGTGTCGATCAAATTCAGCTCCCGTTGCCGCCACCGGATCAGGGTATCGACAGCATCTCGGGTTGTACCCGGGCGGTGGTCCACCACCACCCGGTCACTCCCCGCCAGGCGGTTGACCAGGGTCGACTTACCGACGTTGGGCCGTCCGACGACAACCAGGGCCGGAGGGCGGGAGAGTCGGGGGGCGCTCCGGTGAGGTAGCTGGCCGATGACCGCATCCAGCAGATCGTTGATCCCCAGTCCGTGGAGAGCGGAAACGGGAAAGGCGGGGGAAAAACCGAGCCGGCCGAACTCCCCCTCCCCCATTTCCAGTTCCGAGTTATCGGCCTTGTTGAGCACCGGAATGACCTTCTTCCCCCTTTTCCGCAGGACGCGCGCCACCTCGGCATCGAGGGGATGCAGTCCCTCCTGGATGTCGGTTACCAGCAGCGTAAGCTCGGCTTCTTTCACTGCTTCCTGTACCTGGCGGGCAATCTTCGGGTCCAGGCCCTCTTCCCCTCCCGGGATCAGGCCGCCGGTATCAACCAGCTGAAAGGAACGGTTATCCCAGTGGACTTCCCCGTAGATCCGATCCCGGGTGGTGCCGCCCTCGCTGTGAACCACCGCCACCCGTCGCCCGATCAGGCGGTTGAAGAGAGTGGATTTTCCGACGTTGGGCCGACCGACAATAGCGACCAGGGGCAAAAGGGGGGGTGGGGAGGAATTCATCTGGCGGAAGGCGGTCTTAAGACCTCGCCCAGGTAGAGAAAACCCGAGGTTATGGTCAGGGCCGCGGCCAGGAAGATGAAAATCCGGGTGGGGTCCGCGGGGGATCCACCCCGGTGGAGAAGCACCCAGATTACCAGGGCCATCACCGTGACCGCCGAGGTCTTTCCCCAGGCATTGGGCCGAATCTGGATATTGCCCCGCGTCCAGCCCCGGTAGAAACGGAGCGCCAGGCTGAGCAGGAGCAGGTCGCGAAGAATCACAATCCCGACGAACCAGGAGGGGATCCGGTAGAGCTCTCCGACTCCCCGGGCGAGAATGATCAGGGCGGTGTTGACCAGGAGCTTGTCGGCCAGGGGATCAAGGAGGGAGCCGAGGCGGGTCTTCTGATTCCGGGACCGGGCCAGGTACCCATCCAGACCGTCGCTGATGACAGCCAGGATGAAGATGCCGAGGGCCACCCAGTAGATGGCGGCCGTTTCGGTTGCGTCGTAGATGAGTAGTGCCGCCGCAAAGAAGGGGATGGCCGCCATCCGGCCGAGGGTGATTCTGTTGGGCAGGTTCACGGTCGATCAGGCGCGGCGGCTCAGGAAGTCCAGGGCTTGGTCCAGGCGGGCCAGGGTGGTTTTCCGGCCGAGCAGGTGAATGATCTCGAAGATTCCCGGGCTATCCTTCCTCCCGGTCAGGGCGACCCTCAGGGGGTGCATCAGGGCACCACCCTTGTTTCCCCGGCGGTCCACCACCGCTCTCAGGGATTCCTCGAGCTTCTCCCGGGAAAAGGGCTCGGCGGCGGCGATTGCCTCCCGGGTCTCGGCCAGAATTCCGGCCACCCCGGGGGCTGACCAGTGCTGGGCCACCGCTTCCGGCTCGTAGGAGATTTTCCCCTCCAAGCAGTAATCGGCCAACTTGGGAAAGTCGCCCAACGTCTTCAGGCGGTGGCCGAGGAGGGTAATGACCGCTTCCAGTCTGTCTGGGGAGATACCCTCCCAATTCGTTCCGGCCAGCAGAGGCTGGAGGGTGCGGGCCAGTTTACCGGAGTCGGACTGCTGGAGATAGCGCCCGTTCATCCAGACCAGTTTCTGATGATCAAAGACCGCCGCCTTCCGGCTCACCTTCTTCAGAGAAAACTCCCGGATGAGTTCCTCCCGATCCAGCAGTTCCCGGTTGCCGCCCGGCGACCAGCCCAAAAGCGCGAGATAGTTGACCAAAGCTTCAGCGAGGATCCCCTTCTCGCGGAAAGCCCGGAGCGAGGTGGCGCCGTGGCGCTTGCTCAGCGGCGACTTGTCGGGTCCCAGGATTAGAGGGAGGTGGGCGAAGATTGGCGGTTCCCAGTCCAGGGCCCGGTAGAGCAACAGCTGTTTCGGCGTATTGGGAAGGTGATCGTCGCCCCGGATGACGTGAGATATCCTCAGTTCGTGATCATCGACCACGCAGGCGAAGTTATAGGCGGGGGAACCGTCGGATTTGACCAGAACGATATCCTTGAGTTCCGCGCCGGAGATGCTAATCAAACCGTAGACCCGGTCAGGGATGTTGATATCTTCCGGCTGAACCCGGAGGATGATGGCGGTCTTGCCCTCGGTGTTCGGCTCGCTCCGGTAGGCCAATCCCCGCTCCAGGAGTTGTTCGGCCAGGGGGAGGTAAATTCCGGTCCGGCGGGACTGGAAGATCGGTCCCTCGTCCCAGTCCAGTCCCAGCCAGGCTAACTCCTTGATGATCTCTCGGCTTAAGTCTTCCCTCGATCTCTGCCGGTCGGTATCCTCGATTCGGAGGATGAAGGAACCTCCCCGGCCCCGGGCGAAGAGCCAGTTAAAGAGGGCCGTTCGCGCCCCCCCGACGTGGAGAGATCCGGTCGGACTGGGTGCGAAGCGGACCCGGGGAGGGGATTCAAGCTCGGTCATAGCCATCCTTCAGTGCCGCCAGGTTGATCTCTAATAGATCCCGATACCGGGGAGGGAGGGCGTCGACCAGGACCCGGCGGATCGCTTCCAGGGTGAGCAGTTTCGAGTGGCGAATAAAGGCACCGAGCATGGCCATGTTGGCGGCCTTGATATTCCCCCGCTCCTCGGCCATCTCGTTGGCGGGGAGGCGGATCTCGGTGATATCCTCCCGCCCGGAGTCTTCATCGACCAGGGAGCCGTTGATGATCAGAATCCCGCCCGGGCGTACCCGGCCGGCAAACTTGGCCAGGGAAGGGCTGTTCATTACCAGGCAGTATCCGGGCTGGGCGATGATCGGAGAGGGAATTTCCCTCCGGGAGACGGTCACGTGGCAGTGGGCGGTACCACCCCGGACTTCGGCGCCGTAGGAGGGGATGTAGGTCACGCGGTGTCCGAGAAACATTCCGGCCCGGATGGCGATCTTTCCCGCCAGCATAATCCCCTGACCCCCGAAGCCGGCCATAATGGTCCGCTCGACGACGGCCTCGGCGTCGGGAACGGGCTGTCCTTGATTATTCTTCATCTTTGATCACACCCAGGGGGAAATGGGGGATAACCTCTTCGCTGATCCGTCGCAGGGAATCCCGGGGAGAGAGTCTCCAGTACGTGGGACAGGGAGAGAGCGCTTCCACCAGGGAGAAACGGCGTTCCCGGACCTGGTTTTCAAAGGCCTTTTTGATGTAGCCTTTCAAAGTTTTGATGTGGGCGGGGGAGTCGAGCGCCCCCCGGGCGATATAATCGGTCCCGTCGAGGGGAGCCAGCATCTCGCAGACCTTGATCGGGGGTCCGGCCTGTCCGAAGTTCCGTCCTCCGATACTGGTGGCGGTGTACTGTCCAACCAGGGTGGTGGGGGCCATCTGGCCTCCGGTCATTCCGTAGATCCCGTTATTGACGAAAATGACCGTGATCTTTTCTCCCCGATTGGCGGCGTGGATAATCTCGGCGGTTCCGATCGCGGCCAGATCTCCGTCCCCCTGGTAGGTGAAGACGATCAGGTCGGGCCGAACTCGTTTGATCCCCGTGGCCACCGCCGGCGGCCGGCCGTGGGCGGCTTCGGTGACGTCAAAGTTAAAGTAATCGTAGGCTAGGACCGCGCAGCCGACCGGAGCGATCCCGACCGTCCGTTCCCGGATCCCCAGTTCATCGATCACCTCGGCGATTATCCGATGTACAATCCCGTGGCCGCATCCGGGGCAGTAGTGGGTGGGAACGTCCTGGAGGCTGACCGGGCGCCGGTAAATAGTCTCTGGTTCGCTCTTTTTCATCGGGGAAAGTGTTCTCGAACGGCTTTCATTATCTCCTTACCGGTCAGGATCTCTCCCCCTCCGTGTCCGAAGAAATCGACCGGGCAGTTGCCCTCCACCGCCAGCCGGACATCCTCCACCATCTGTCCGAAGTTCATCTCCACGGAGAGAAACTTCTTCGCTTTCCGGCTCAATTCGCGGATCGCTTCTTCGGGAAACGGCCAGAGGGTGATCGGGCGGAAAAGCCCGACCGGGAGGCCTTCTTCCCTCAGCCGGGAGACCACCTCCCGGCAGATCCGGGCAGTGATCCCATAGGCAACCAGGATCAGGGCGGCGTCCTCGGTCCGGTAGGATTCAAAGCGGGTCTCTCTTGCGGCGATCGACTGGTAGACCCCCTGGAGTTTTCGGTTGTGGGCTTCCAGTTCACCCGGGCCGAGGAAGAGGGACTTGACCGTCCGGGGCGCCCGCCCCCGCGCTCCGGTCAGGACCCAGTATTTTTCCGGGAGGGTGCTCGGTTCGGGATGGACAATCGTCACCGGTTCCATCATCTGGCCGAGGATCCCGTCGCCGAGGATGAGGGTCGGGGTCCGGTAGCGGTCGGCGATGTCGAAGGCGAGAAAGGTCAGGTCGGCCAGTTCCTGGACCGAGGATCCGGCCAGGACCGGCGTCCGGTAGTCGCCGTGTCCACCCCCCCGGGTGGACTGGAAATAATCGGCCTGGGCCGGGCCGATATTTCCCAGGCCGGGTCCTCCCCGGGACATATTTACGATCACCGCCGGCAACTCACACCCCGCCAGGTAGGAGATTCCCTCCTGCTTGAGGCTGATCCCGGGACTGGAGGAAGAGGTCATCGCCCGGGCGCCGGTGACTGCGGCTCCGAAGACCATATTGATAGCGGCCAGTTCGCTCTCCGACTGGATGAAGATCCTCCCCTCCTCCTCCATCCGGCGGGCCATATAGGCGGTCAGCTCATTCTGGGGGGTAATCGGGTATCCGAAGTAAGCCCGGCAGCCCGCCTGGACGGCCGCCTCTCCGATCGCCTCGTTTCCGCAGAGCAAAACCGGCGCGGTTCTGGGTTCTGTTTTCACGGCAGAAGATCGGGATCAATCCTTGAAGATCGTGATCGCGGCGTCGGGACAGACAGTGACGCAGAGTTGGCATCCGGTACAGAGTTCGGGCCGGGCACTGAAGGCGGGATAGACACCTTTCTTGTTCATCCGCTCCGAGAGGGCGATCAGGTTCTTCGGGCAGACATCTACGCAGAGTTCGCAACCCTTGCAGCGTGATTGATTGATGGCGATCCGGGGCATCGGCGTTTTGAATTTTTCTCCTGGGAGGAGGGGGAAAAATATATCTCAACCGGGGAGGATATGCCAAGCAATTCCTGTCCGATTCACCGGCCGTAGTGGGCACGCCCGCCCCAGTTCAGCTTCTTACGGAGAATGGAATAGTAGTTATTGGCGGGGTTGGTCACCAGATAAAGATTCCGGGCGCCGGTCCGTACAGCTACCTCGTCCCCGACCTGGAGCGGCCAGCCGATCTGGCCGTCCACGGTCAGGCTGGTTCCCTCGGGAGCGGATTTAAGGATGGTCCGGACGGTCCTTCCCCCGCCGATAATGATCGGACGGTTGGTCAGGGTATGGGGGCAGATCGGGTTGAGGAGCATGACCCCGGTCTCGGGACTGACGATCGGCCCCTGGGCGGACAGGGAGTATCCGGTGGAACCGGTGGGGGTGGCGATGATGATGCCGTCGGCCATATAGGAGGTCAGGTACTCGTCGTTGAGGAATGTCTCCATCTTGACCACCCGCGCGGTCCCCCCCTTTCCGATCACGATCTCGTTGAGCGCGGAGAAACCATCCCCCGCTTTTCCCTCTCGGATCCGGATCCCGTCCAGGGTCATCCTCTTTTCCACCGGCAGCCGATCGTGGAGCAAATCGTCCAGAGCCCGGGCGAGATCGTCGACCCGGAATTCAGTCAGGAAGCCGAGCCCGCCCAGGTTGAATCCGAGCAGGGGGATCTCTTTCCGGCCCAGGTGGCGGTAAGTCCGGATCAGGGTTCCGTCACCGCCGAGGACGATCAGGGCGGAGATCTCCTCTCCCGCCTCCTCCAGTTGGAAGGCGGGGTCATTCTTCGCCCGGGCGGTGGCCAGCTCTGCCTCGAAGACCGCCCCCGCGCCGGCTTCTTCCAGCTGGCGGGCGATCTCCCCCGCGACTCCGAGCGCGGTCTCCTTCTCCAAGTTGGCGACAATCCCGATCTTTTTCATCTTATTCACCGCAAAGACGCCGTGAAAAAGAATTCACCGCAAAGACGCAAAGAACGCAAAGGAACGCCGAGAAAAATTTAAAGTTTAAGTTCGGACTCCCTTCCCTTTTTGATACCCATAATAACGCCGGATCATTATTGCAGTTGGAGAAATAAACCAGAACAAACTCTTTGCGTATCTTTGCGTCTTTGCGGTGAAATAATTCCCCCCCGTCTCTGCGGTTCATTTTTTTTTGGAGTATGTTAGCTCAGGCCGGGCGGGAAAGTAAGATAAAAAACTCCCGGTTTCCGGCTGGTCCGGTAAGGCGGCATTGGCGAACCCCCCGGACTTCCAGCCCCAGACCCCGAGCGAAATCTCCGACTTCCGCGATTACTCTCCGGTGGACCTGCGGGTCGCGGATCACCCCTCCCCGTTTCACTTCGGCCCGGCCGGCTTCAAACTGCGGTTTGACCAGGGCGAGAATCGAACCACCGGGACCGAGAACGTCTCGGGCGGCGGGCAGAACCTTTTTCAGGGAGATGAAAGAGAGGTCGATGGTGATTAAATCCGGCGGGCGGGGCAGATCATCCGGAGTCAGATAACGGGCGTTGAAGCCCTCCATTATGGTCACCCGGGGATCCTGCCGGAGTTTCCAGGCCAACTGGCCCCTGCCCACGTCCAGGCAGTAGATCTCCCCGGCGCCCGCCTGGAGAAGGCAATCGGTGAACCCCCCGGTGGAGGCACCCAGGTCGAGGACTACCAAACCCGCCGGGTCAAGTTTGAAGTCCTCTAGGGCTCCCTGGAGCTTCTCTCCGCCCCGGCCGACATAACGGGGCGGCTGGCTCAGTTCAACGGTGGCTTCATTCTCGACCGACCGCCCCGGTTTCCCGACCGGCTGACCGTCAACTTTCACCAGTCCGGCCCGAATCGCCCGCCGGGCTTGCTCCCGGCTGGGGAGGAGTCCGCGTTCCGCCAAGAGGATATCGAGCCTTTTCTTGGACACTGATTTGGTTCGGCGAGCCGGATCCGACCGGTCAGCCCCCTGTTCGCTCGGCGGCTGAGATCCTATCGGCCACCACCGAGGCGGTGAGCCCGCATTCCTCCCTCAGCTCGGCGATCGTGCCGTGGGAGATGAAGCGGTCGGGGAGACCGATCCGGAGCAGGAGAGCGTTTCTCAGAAAGGCTTCGCTGAGACATTCTTCCACCGCGGAACCGAAACCGCCGGTTAGGGGATCTTCCGCCAGGGTAACGATCTTCCGCCCCGCCCGGGCCTGGGATTCGAGGAGTTTCCGGTCAAGCGGCTTGACGAAACGGGCGTTGACCACCCCGAAATTCATCCCCCTCTCTTCGAGCAGCCCAGCGGCTTGCCGGGCAATCTCCACCATTCCGCCCAGGGCCCAGATCATTCCATCCTCGCCCTCGCGGACCGTCCGGGCCTTTCCGATCTCGATTTCCGGGCAGGGAAAGGTCACTTCTTTCAGGCCGGCCGCCCCCCGGGGATAGCGGACCACGGTGGGCCCGGAATGGGCGAGGGCGGCGGCCAGCATCCCGCTCAATTCCCGGCCGTCTTCCGGCTGCATGATCGTGATCCCGGGGATGAAGCGGAGAAAGGCGGTGTCGAAGACGCCGTGATGGGTGGGGCCGTCTTCGCCGACCAGACCCGCCCGATCAACCGCCATCACCACCGGAAGATCTTGCAGACAGATGTCGTGGACGATCTGGTCGAGCCCCCGCTGGAGAAAGGTGGAGTAGATCGCCACCACCGGTTTCAGCCCCGCCATTGCCAGGCCGGCGGCGAAGGTCAGGGCGTGGGATTCCGCAATCCCCACGTCGTAGAAACGGTCGGGGAACCGCTCGGCGAAGGGGCACAGACCCGTTCCGGAAGCCATCGCCGCGGTGATGGCGATGATCCGGGGATCCTTCTGGGCCAGGATGTTCAGGGTTGCTCCGAAGACCTGGGAGTAAGAGAGGGAACTGGGGGAAGAGATTGCCTTGCCGGTTCGGGGGTCGAACGGGCCCGGACCGTGGAATGCTTCCGGGTTTTCCTCGGCCGGTGGATACCCCTTCCCCTTTTTGGTTACCACATGGAGAAAGATCGGGTCGGAGATGTTCTTGATGTTGGAGAAGATTTTCACCAGAGACTCCAGGTCGTGACCGTCGACCGGGCCGAAATAACGGTAGCCGAAGTCCTCGAAGATACCTCCCGGGGTGATCAGGTGTTTCAGGGCGTCCTCCAGACGGTGGGAGGCATCCACCATCCTCAGCCCGATCGAGGGAATCCGCTGGAAAGCCTGTTCAATATCCTGCTTTAGACGGTTGTACGCGGGGGCCGAGATCAGACGATTGAGGTAGCGGGAGAGTTCTCCCACGCTGGGGGAAATTGCCATCTCGTTGGCGTTGAGAACCACCAGGGTGTTTCTGGCCACCCGGGCTCCCTGGTTGAGCGCTTCCAGGGCCAGGCCGCTGGTCAGGGAACCATCCCCGATACAAGCGATGACCTTGCCCGCCTCTCCCTTCTTGTCCCGGGCAACCGCCAATCCGAGCATCGCTGAAAGCGAAGTACTGGAATGGCCGGCGCCAAAAAAATCGTAGGGGCTTTCGAAAACCTTGAGGAAACCGCTCAGACCGCCACGCTGGCGGAGAGTGGAGAAAGCTTCTCTCCGACCGGTTAGGATCTTGTGGGCATAGGTCTGATGGCCGACATCCCAGATCACTTTGTCCCGGGGGAGGTCGAAGACGTAGTACATCGCCAACGTCAATTCAACCACCCCGAGACTGGAAGCAAGGTGTCCGCCGGTCCGGGAGACGACCCGGATGATCTCCTCCCTCACCTCCTGGGCTAGTGCTCCCAGCTGGTCAAGGGACAGTTTTTTGAGGTCGGCGGGGGAATCGATTGTCTGGAGGTACCTGGTCACCAGCTAATCCTCTTCTCCGGTTCGGTTGAAGGGTTCGGTCTCCGGTTGCGGTCCGGCCGTCTGCTTCAAGATTTCGATTTTCTTCTCCGCCTGGTCGAGCTTCTCCAGACAGAACGCCGACAGTTTCACCCCCTCCTCGTACTTCTTCAGACTCTCCTCAAGGGGGACCTCCTCTTCCTCCATCTCTTCGACTATTTTCTCCAGGCGTTTCAGCGCCTGGTCAAACTTCATCTCGGCCATTCTGGTGTTTCTCCCGGATCCGTCAAATTTTAGCTCGTATTTTGAGCTTGGTTGCCATCTTCAAAGCGGGTTCTAAGAAATCCGGCGGACGGTGGAATCAAACTCGCCTTGCTTCAGCCGGACCCTCACCGCCTCGCCGACTTCCAGCATTGAAGCCGAGGTCACTATCTTACCATCACTGACCCGGCTGGTAAAGCTGTAACCCCGGGCCAGGACGGCCGCAGGGTTCACTCCTTCCAGCCGCCGGCGAAGGGACTCCGCCTGCTGCCGGGCAAAGTTCAACCGGATCCCGGCCCGCCGGTGAAGCCGGGAGGTCAGCTCGTCACACTGCTGGCGAGATTGCCAGAGCAGGCGGCGCGGATCGTGGATAGTCGCCGAGCGCAGGGCTCGCTCCACCCGGCCTCGGAGGTTCCCCAGAAGGTAGCTGAGAGCCCGATCCAGTCGGCGGGCTAACCGCTCCAGGGAGAACAGCAGCTGGCGTTTCTCGGCGATTACCAACTCGGCCGCTGCCGAGGGAGTGGGAGCCCGCAGGTCGGCGACCAGGTCGGCCAGGGTCCAGTCGGTCTCGTGACCGACCGCGGAAATGACCGGAATCTTCGAGGTTGAGATGGCCCGGACCACCGATTCCTCGTTGAATGGCTGGAGATCTTCCATTGACCCTCCTCCCCGGCCGACGATGATCACGTCCACATTCTCCCAGCGGTTGAATTCCTCCAGCGCCCGGGCGATCTCGCCCGCCGCGCCATCACCCTGGACGGGAACGGGATTGATGACTATTCCGATTGACCCGAATCTCCGCCCGATTACCTGGAGGATATCCCGGATAGCGGCTCCAGAGGGAGAGGTGATTACCCCCACTCTCTCGGGAAGCGGAGGGATTTTCCTCTTTCGCTCTGGATCGAAGAGGCCTTCGGCGGCCAGACGGGCCTTGAGCTGCTCCCGGGCGCGCTGGAGTGCCCCCTCCCCCTTGAGCTCCGCCTGCGAGACTACCAGCTGGTAAGTGCCCCGGGGGCTGTAAACGGTGATCCTCCCTCGGGCGGTCACCTCGAGCCCGTCCTTCAGTTCCAGCCCGAGCCGGCGCGCCTCCTCCCGGAAACAGACCGCCGGGATCTGGCTGGCGGAGTCCTGGAGGGTGAAGTAGAGGTGCCCGGAAGCCGGCCTCCGGAGGTTAGAGATTTCTCCCGCCACCGCCACCGTAAAGAAGCGAGCCTCGAGAAGCTTCTTGATCCTCCCCGTCAGTTCACTGACCGTGAGGATCTTCTGCCTGACCGGCCTGATTTCCATAATAGTCCTGCCGCTCTCCGACTGGATGAACTGGATAAAAACAAATTTTGGACAGGATAACAGGATCTACAGGATTAATTGGGGAATAGGGAATTGAGATTGCTTCGTCCCCCTCGCTCTGCTCGGGGTCCTCCCAATGACTGGCAGTCGGCAAGATCCAAAAATTGTCGGCAGTTTTCTTGCACACGGGGACAGTATCTGTTTCGCTCCTATCCTGTAAATCCTGTTATCCTGTCTAAAGGTCATCCCGTTATCCCGTCAACTCTTCGCGGACGCGGCGGATGGTTGCTGCTTTCCCGGTGGCGGGATCGACCTCGATCACCGCCCCTTCTAGGACCGGCCTGCCCCCGGCGACCGCGAAGTAGGCCGGCAATCCCGTGGTGAAGACCTTCAGGACCGGCTCGATCTCCCGGCCTAGGATCGACTCCGAGGCTCCGGTCATCCCCAAGTCGGTGATATAGGCCGTTCCCCCCGCCAGAACCCGCTCATCGGCGGTGGGGACGTGGGTGTGGGTCCCGCAGACGGCGGATACCCTTCCAGCACAGTGGTAACCGAAAGCCTCTTTTTCCGAAGTGGCCTCGGCGTGAAAGTCGATCAGGATGATCTTCGTCCGCCTCTTTAAGGCCTCGATCTCCCGGTCGCCCTGGCGGAAGGGGCAGTCGGCTGGCTTCATAAAGACCCTCCCCAACAGGTTGATCACCCCGATCTCGACCCCACCCGAAGCGGCGAAAATTCCGCTTCCCCTCCCCGGGGTTCCGGGGGGAAAGTTAGCCGGCCGCAGCAACCGGGCCTGGTCGGCGATAAAGGAGAAAATTTCCTTGTTCCTCCAGACGTGATCGCCGGCAGTGAGGACGTCAGCTCCGGCGGCGAGAAGACGGGAGACGGCCTTCCCGGTCAGGCCGGATCCGCCGGCGGCGTTTTCGGCGTTGACCACCGTAAAGTTTATTCCCTCCCTTTCCCGCAGGCGGGGGAGGATTTCGGCGCAGGCCTCCCGGCCCGGTTTGCCGACGACGTCACCAACCATAAGAATCCGGACGAAGTCGCTCATCACTTGGCGTACTCCACCGCCCTGGTCTCCCTGAGCACGGTGATCTTGACCTGCCCGGGGTAATCCATCTCCTCCTCGATCTTTTTGCTGATGTTCCGGGCGATGTGCACCGTTTCGTGATCTCCCACCTTGTCCGGTTCCACCATCACCCGGACCTCCCGCCCGGCCTGGATGGCGTAAGCTTTTTTTACCCCGTTGAAGGAAAGGGCCAGCTGCTCCAACTTTCCCAGCCGTTTCAGGTAACCTTCCAGACTCTCCGAACGTGCCCCTGGCCGGGCGGCGGAGATAGCGTCACCTGCCTGGGCGAGGAAATCGTAGACCGATTGCGGCTCCACTTCTCCGTGGTGGGCGGCGATCGCCTGGACGATCAGCGGGGGAAAACCGAATTTCCGGGCCAGGTTGGCTCCGATTTCGGCGTGGGGGCCTTCCACTTCGTGATCGACGGCCTTTCCGATATCGTGAAGCAAACCAATCTTCTTGGCCGTCTGAACGTCCAGTTCCAGTTCCGAGGCCATAATCCCCATCAGAAAAGCGACTTCCCGGGAGTGATCGAGGACGTTCTGTCCATAACTGGTCCGGTAGCGCAGCCGCCCCAGGATCTTGAGCAGCTCCGGTTTCAGACCGGGAATTCCGACTTCAAAAGCAGCTTGTTCCCCGGCCTCCCGGATCGATCGTTCCACCTCTGCGGAGACCTTCTTCACCACCTCCTCGATCCGGGGGGGGTGGATCCGGCCGTCGCTGACCAGTTTTTTTAAAGCCTGCCGGGCGATCTCCCGCCGGACGGGGTCGAAACCGGAGAGAACCACCACTTCCGGGGTGTCATCGACGATGATGTCGACTCCGGTCAAGGCCTGGAAAGCCCGAATATTCCGCCCTTCCCGGCCGATGATCCTCCCCTTCATCTCGTCGTTGGGCAGGGGAATGGCCGAGACGGCCACCTCGGAGACCTGGTCGGAGGCGTAACGCTGGATGGCCAGGGTGATGATCTTTCTTGCTTCCTGTTCCGCCTTCTCCCGGGCCTCGCTTTCGATCTGGCGTCCGATCAGGGCTCCTTCCCGCTCCGCTTCTTCCTTGAGGGAAGCAAGGAGGATGTTCTTGGCTTCTTCCCGACTCAATCCGGAAATCTGCTGCAGACGCGCCTGCTGCTTATCAATCAGGGATTTGACCTCGGCCTCTTTCTCGCCGAAGACCTGCTCGCGGTCCTTGAATTTCTTCTCCCGGTCCTGGAATTTGGCCTCCCGGCGCTCCAGGAAGTTCAGCTTGCGCTCCAGGTTCTCCTCGCGCGAATTGATCCTCTTCTCCAGGTCCTTAAGTTCCTGGCGTTCCTGCCTGGTCTCCCTCTCGAACTGCGTCCGGGTCCGGTAGAGCTCCTCCTTGGCCTGCAGCGCCACCTCTTTCCGGCGGGCGGCCACTTCCCGGTTGGCGTCCTCAATAATCACCTTGGCCCGCTGGGTGGCAAATACGATCCGCCGCCGGGACCAGAGGGCGTAGATTCCAAACCCAACTCCGATCCCGATCAGGACGCCCGCCGCCACGATGATGTAGACGACAATATTATTCATATCATTCACCTCGCTCTTAATTCCCGAATGATTCGGGCTGATTATCGCTTGATTGGTTAACCCGGGCGGCAATGCCGCTCTCTGCTTTCTCGGGAAGGCCGTCCCGGGTAGGAGGTAGATCATTCCCCTGTGCGCAGGGTCCGATGACCCTCTCCTCGGTGATGATCATATCCATTGCCTGGTCGTGCGGCTGGGGAACTATCACCTCCGCCATTTGACACTCAAAGGCCACCCCAAGCCGGCAGGCGGTTCGGCGAAGTCGGGGCAGGAACCGGTCGTAATATCCCCCACCCCGGCCCAGCCGGTTGCCGGCCCGGTCAAAGGCTGTGCCGGGGACGATGGCCAGATCGATATCGCGGGGATCAAGCCCGGGAGACTTACGATCGACCGGCTCTCGGATTCCCCGGAAACCGGGGGAAAGATCCCGGTCGAGGTCCCGAATCGGGACCGCCCTCAGAGTTCCGGACTGCTCCTCGACCAGGGGAACGGCGACCAGCTTCTTCTTCTCCAGGGCGGTCCGGATGATCTCCCCCGTCTCCACCTCGTTATCGGCATCAAGGTAGCAGAACAGTATCCGCGCTCGGCGGTATTCGGGGCGGGCGAGGAGCCGGCGAACGATCATCCGGCTGCGCCGCCGGACTTCCTCCCGACCCAAGGCTTCGCGGCCCTCCCGTCCCCGTTTTCTCAGTTCAGTTCTCACTGGTCTTATCAGATTTCAATATCCAACAACCAACAAGAAGCACCCAATATCCAAGTAGGGGAGCAAGCATGGTCCTTTCTTCATTGGATATTCCCTGCTGGATATTGGATATTCATTACTCTTTTCCTGATTTGTTCTCCTCACCGGGCTGACCTTTCAGCGTTCGCAATCTCTCTCCGATCACGACTTCGTAACCGCGGTCGGCAGGGAAATAGTATCTCTTATTCACCGTCAGATAGTCCTGCTCGACCCAGCCTGCAGGATGATCGTGGGGGTAGAGGTATCGCCGACGCTTTCCCTGCTCCCCGGAGGAATCCAGGGGACGGTTCTTCAGGTGATCGGGAACCGGCTGGAGGGGTTCATTCTCCACGTCTTTCAGGGCCAGCTGCAGGCCACGGTAAGAGGCGTTGCTCTTGGGAGCGGCGGCCAGGTAGGTTGCCGCCTGGGCCAGGATCAACTGACCCTCCGGCATCCCCACGTACTCCAGGGCTCGGGCGGCGGCCAGGGCCAGGGTCAGGGCCTGGGGATCGGCATTGCCGATATCTTCCGCAGCCAGGATAATCAGGCGCCGGGCCAAAAAGCGCGGATCTTGCCCGCCCTTGATCATTCTCGCCAGCCAGTAAAGGGCGGCGTCCGGATCAGAACCCCGGACGCTCTTGATGAATGCCGAAATGGTGTCGTAATGCTCGTCTCCCGCCCGGTCGGAGGAGATGATCTTCTTCTGCCCGGCCTCCTCGGCCAGCTGGCGGGTGATGACCCTCCGGCCCGAAGGATCGGGGGCGGCCATCGCCGCGGCCACTTCCAGAGTGTTGAGCGCGCGGCGGCCGTCCCCCTCGCAGAAACGGGAGAGAAATTCCCTCGCCCCGGGGGAGAGGGTGACCTTCCAGTCTCCCAATCCCCGTTCCGAGTCTCCCAGCGCCGCCTGCAACAGTCGGGTAATCGCGCCCGGGGAGAGTGAGTGGAAACGGAAAAGCTGGGAGCGGGAGAGCAGGGCCGGGGCCAGGGCGTGAAAGGGGTTGAGCGTGGTCAGGCCCAGAAACGAGATGGTCCCATCCTCGATGTGGGGAAGAAGGACCTCCTGCTGCGCTCGGTTGAAACGATGGAGTTCGTCCACGAAGAGCAGGGTGCCCCGGCCGCTATTGGCCCGCCGGTGGCGGGCCCCGGCGATTACTTCCTTGACCCGGGCGACATTGGAATCGACCGCCGAGAGGGTGGCAAAGAACGCGCCGGTGCTCGCGCCGATAATCCGGACCAGGCTGGTCTTGCCGGTGCCGGGAGGGCCGAAGATAATCACGGAGCGAATCCGGTCATCCGCGATCAGCCGCCGCAACAGCTTGCCCGGACCGAGGAGTTCCTCCTGCCCCACCAGCTCCGAGATGTCGCGGGGCCGCATCCGGTAAGCCAGGGAAGCATTTTCCTCCCGAATCCGGTCTGTCTCCTGGGAAAACAGATCCATAAAAAAGCCCTGCCCGGCAACAGAGACGGGCAAGGCAACTTCCGGAATAGGGCCGGAGCGGGAGGGACAGGCCAGGATGTCAGGTTAGCAACAAAACCTTTCCTGAAAGATTATTCCCGCTCACTTGTTCGACCCTGAACGCGTTCATCTAACCGAAGAATCAGCAGATTAATAGATAGTATGCTGAGTGAAATTTCCGCGAATAACCGTAAGTTGCCCTACTGGGCGCCCCGAAGACGGAGTTCCCGTCGGGGGATCGCCGTTGAATCTGGTGCCTCTTTGTTCTTTTATATTCGTTTGTGACAGGTAATGCTGACTATCCTAAGTCCTCTTGCTTACCGGAAACTGCAGTTCAGCCCAGTTTCCAGGGAATTCAGTAATTTCTGGTGAACCTTGTTCACCGTTGTTTCCAGAAGAGTATCACATTGGGATCGGTAGTTCAATCTCAAGGCGAAACTTTTTTTTCCTTCCGGTATCTGGCTCCCCCGGTAAAGATCGAAGAGTTCGAAATTCTCGAGCAGTTCCGGACGGGCCTTTTCGATGGCCGCTTTCACCTGCCGGAAAGAGACGCTTTCATCCACCACCAGGGCCATATCCCGGCGAATGGCGGGATACTGGTCGAGCTGGACGAAGGCGGCAATCTTCCCGGCCGCCGTCAGGAAAGGCCTGGCCTCCAATTCGGCCAGAAAGGCCGGCCCTGGGATCGAGCAGGCCTCGAGAACGCGCCGGGAAAGCTTGCCGGCAACGCCCAGGAAACTTTTCCCAGCTTCGATATGTGCGCACTGTCCGGGCTGGAAGACGGGATCATCGGCCGGCGAGAATACCAGCTCCCCTACTCCCAGCCGGCCGGCCAGGAGTTCCAGAAACCCCTTCAGGGTGAAAAAGTCAATTACCGGTTCCGGCCGGCGCCAGTCCGGTTTTATGGTCGGCCCGGTGAGTAAAAGCGAGATCAACGGTTTCTCGTCACCCGAACCGGAATCGCCGGAAAGGAAGACGGTCCCCCATTCGAAGATATTAACCGGTGTAACCTTGCGGCTGAAGTTGCCGGAGGCTACCGCGAGCAGACCGGGGATGAGGGTGGTCCGAAGCAGACCTTGTTCCTTGTTCACCGGGTTAGCGATCCGGACGGCCCTTCGCCGGGGGCTGTCCTCCTCCACTCCCAGGCGGTCGAGAAACTTCGGATCCATAAAACTGTAGGTGACCACCTCGTCGAGACCGAGTCCCATAAGGATCCGCCGGACCCGTTCGGGGACGGTCTGTTCCACCGGAGGCTCGGGGTAGGTGATCTCCGCCTCCGGGAGGCTGGCGGGGATCCGGTCGTAACCGGCCAGCCGGGCGATCTCCTCCACCAAATCGACCTCCCGGGTCAGGTCGGGCCGCCAGGGGGGAATGATAAAAGGGATGGCGTCATTCCCCCTGCCCTTCCGCTCCAGGCCCAGGCGGCTCAGGGTATCGACCACCAGCTCGGGAGGTACGGGATAACCGAGGAGTTGCTCCGCCCGCCCGGGGCGGATCTCTACCTTCCGGCGCAGGAAATCGGTCTGCCGCCGGTCGATTGCCCCCCCGGCCGCCGCGCCCCCCGCCAGTTCAATGATCAGTCCGGTGGCCCGTTCCAGGGCGAGAGGGGCGGCTTCGGGATCGGTACCCCGCTCGAATCTTCGGGAGGCTTCAGAGGACATCCCGAGCACCCGTGAGGTTCTGCGGATGGAGACCGGGTTGAAGACGGCACTCTCCAGGAGAACATCGACGGTTTCCGCCTCTATCTCAGAGTTTAGACCGCCCATCACCCCCGCCACCGCCACCGGCTTCTCGCGGTCGGCGATTACCAGGGTCGAGGCCGGCAGCTCCCTCTGAGTGCCGTCGATGGTAACAATCGATTCTCCCGGCCGGGCGGCCCGGACGATCACCTCTCCCCCGGCCAGGCGGCGGTGATCAAAGGCGTGCAGAGGATGTCCCAGTTCCAAAAGGAGATAATTGGTGGCGTCCACAACATTGTTAACCGCCTTGACCCCTCCCAGTTCCAGTCGCCGACGGATCGGGAAAGAACTGGGAGCGATCTTCACTCCGCGGATCAGTCGAGCACAGTAACGGGGACAGAGCTGATAATCCTTGATCGTCACCTCGGCGCCGTCCCCGATCGGCTCCCCGGTCGGAATCCGGAGTGGCGGTGGGCGCAGCAGGCCCTTCCCGGTCAAGGCGGCGACGTCCCGGGCCACCCCCTGGATAGAGAGTAGGTCGGGGCGGTTGGGAGTGACATCTATCTCCAGGACCGCGTCGGCTAAGCCGAGCGCCTCGGCCAGGGATCGGCCCGGGGCCAGGTCCGCGGGAAGCTCGATCACCCCGCTGGCGTCCTCGCTCAGCCCCAGTTCCCGCTCCGAGCAGAGAACCGCCTCGGAGAGCCTTTTCCCCATCTTTCTCGCCGCCACTTCCCCTGCGGGGAGGACCGCTCCGGGAAGGGCCGCCGCGGTCAGCATCCCGACCGAGACGTTGGGAGCCCCGCAGAGCACGGTCAGCGGTGCGCCGCCGGCCTCAACTCGGCACCACTTCCAGCCCGGCTTCTCCGGATCGGCCTCGACCGCAGCCACTCTTCCGACCACCACCCCGGAGAAGGGAGGAACGATCTTCTCCACCCGTTCCACCTCGGCCCCGGAGAGGGTGAGTCTTTCGGCCAGTTCCTCGGGCCCGAGCTCGAGCTCGACGAACTCCTTCAACCAGTTATAGCTGACTTTCATAACAAAATTATTTCACCGCAAAGACGCAAAGAGCGCAAAGGAACGCAGAGAAAATTTTAAAGTTTAAGTTCGGAATGCTCTGCCCTTTCAATATCCCTGATAACGCCGAATTAAAATTTCAGCTGGAGAAAGAAACTAAAAAAACCCTTTGCGACCCTTTGCGTCCTCTGCGTCTTTGCGGTGAATATTAGTTCTTCCTGTGATATCTCCGAACCCCTGATCCAGGGAGACCCTGATCTCCCGAAATTAAAACCCTAAGTTCTCCCTTTGCGTTTCTTTGCGTCCTTTGCGGTGAATGTTTTTTTCAGAATTGGTGGAGGAAGCGCAGGTCGTTGTCGTAAAAGAGGCGGATATCGTCGATACCGTGTTTGAGCATCGCGATCCGCTCGATCCCCATTCCGAAGGCAAATCCGGTCCACTCCTCCGGATCGCAGTCAACCGCCCGGAAGACTTCGGGGTCGACCATTCCGGCGCCGAGGATCTCCAGCCAGCCCCGGCGGGAGCAGAGGCGGCAGCCTTTGCCGGAGCAAACCACGCAGGAGATATCGACCTCGGCGGAAGGTTCGGTGAAGGGAAAGAAACTGGGGCGGAACCGGACCCGGGTCTTCTCCCCGAAGAGCCGGCGGGCGAAGACAGTCAATACCCCCTTCAGATCGGCCAGGCTGATCGCCCGGTCCACCATCAGCCCCTCCAGCTGGTGAAACATCGGGGAGTGGGAGGCGTCGGGGGTGTCGGCCCGAAAGGCCTTCCCGGCGCAGATCATCCGCAGGGGCGGGCTGGTCTTCTCCATGGTCCGGATCTGCACCGGGGAGGTATGGGTCCGCAGCAGCCTTCCGTCCTCCAGGTAAAGAGTGTCGTGCATATCCCGGGCGGGATGGTCGGCGGATATGTTCAGGGCGTCGAAATTGTAGTACTCGGTCTCGATTTCGGGGCCGCTCTCCAGGGAGAAGCCCAGTCCGGTGAAGATGGCGATGATCTCATCCAGGGTCGCGGTAATCGGGTGCCGCCGCCCCCGGGAGAAGGAGAGTCCCGGCAGGGTGACGTCCACGGCCTCATGGCTTGTCCGCCGCGCTTCGGTCTCCTTGTGGAGCCTCTCCTCGGCTTCGTCGAACAAGGACTGGAGATTCTGTTTGAGACGGTTGGCGGCCTGTCCCATCCGGGGCCGCTTTTCGGGGGGAAGGGAACCGACCGAACGAATTAGGAGGGTAATCCGGCCCTTCCGACCGAGCAAGGCAACCCGGAGAGCTTCCAGGCTCTCCCGATCCGTGATGGTTTCGAGGGCGCTCCTCGCCTCCCGGTCCAGCTGCTGGAGTTCATTTTCCATCCCAAGAACCTCCCGGAAGGGAGCAGTCAGGCCGCGGACTTCCGAACCGATTCCACCAGGCTGGAAAATGCCTCAGGGTGGCGGACCGCCATCTCCGCCAGGACCTTTCGATTGATCGTTATCCCGTCGACGGCGAGCAAATGCATGAAACGGGAGTAAGAGAGGCCCTCCTGTCTGACCGCCGCCCGGATCCGGGTTATCCAGAGGGAGCGGAAATCCCGCTTCTTTAATTTCCGGCCCCGGTAGGCTTCGGCCTGGGCCCGCATTACAGCGGTCCGGGCGGTCCGGTTGAGCTTGCTCCGGGCTCCCCGATATCCCCGGGCCTGCTTTAAGGTCTTCTTTCTCCGCCGGTGTCCGGCGGGCGAGGTTTTAACTCTGGTCATAGTGTCTCCTTCAGTCGTAGGGAAGCAACTTCTTGAACTCCTTCGCCGACGCGCCTTTCAGGGACGTGGGGCTGCGGAGTTTTCTCTTCCGTTTCCGATTCTTGGTGGTCAGCAGATGGCTCCTTCCGGAACTCTTGATCAGAACTTTGCCTTTCTTGCTGACTTTGATCCTCTTCTGAACTCCTCTTCTGCTTTTGATCTTGGGCATAACTTTACTCCTGGAGAGATTGGTGTTCCTTTCTGGCTAACCCGATCCGCTGATTCCGGCCGGGACCGAAGATTTCGCCGTCGCGGCCGCGGACCCGAGGTTAAGAAAAGGGGATAGGATTGTCTACGGCAAACTTATTCAGTCACGAAGACCGGGTCAAGAACCGGAATGATGTCCGGGGTGGGGAGAGATCATTACCAGCATCCTCCTTCCCATCGTCCGCGGAATACCTTCCGCTTGGCCGAGGTCTTTGAGATCCTCGATCATCCGGCTCAGGGTATCCCTCCCCAGATCCTGGCGAATCATCTCCCGGCCCCGCAGGGTCAGGGTAAGTTTTAGCTTGTCACCCCGGCTCAGGAATTCGATCGCTTTGCGCAACTTGACCTGGTAGTCGTGCTCCTCGATCCGGGCCTTGAGCTTGATCTCCTTCAATCGACCGAGATGCTGTTTCTTCTTGCTTTCTTTCTCCCGCTTGCTCAACTCGTACTTGTACTTGCCGAAATCCAGTATCCGGCAAACCGGGGGAATCGATTGCGGGGCGACGCAGACCAGGTCGAGACCGCGTTCACGGGCCAGGCTCAGGGCATCGGGCATTTCCAGAATTCCGAGCTGAGTGCCATCCGTATCGATGGTGCGGACCTTATTGGCCCGGATCTCGTTATTGACAAAGATATGTTTGAGAATCGCCGATCACCTCCTTCGGATAATGGCGTTTCTTTGCGGGCCGGCCGGCCCCGGACCACCCGGGCCCGGGAACGGCAAACCGGTAATTAGACTATAGGGACGGAAATAAATCAATCGGCTTGTGTCAGTTCGCAGGACTCGCCTCCGGTCCGTTCGGAGATCTCGCGGGCCAGGGTATCGCGGACCTTTCCCAGTTCCCATTCGCCCAGCTGCCCCGCGCGCAGATTACGGACGGAGACGGAACCGGATTCTTCCTCGGCCGGGCCCACCACCAGCAGGTAGGGTATCTTCTGCAGGCGGGCGGCGCGAACCTTGTAGCCGATCTTCTCGTTGCGTTCGTCCAGTTCCGCCCGGATCCCGGCCGCGGCCAGAACCTCCCTCACCCTTCGGCCGTATTCGACGGTCTTGGCCGAAATGGGGAGAACAATCGCCTGGACCGGGGCCAGCCAGAGCGGGAGCAGGCCCCCATAATGTTCGAGGAGGATGGCCAGGAACCTCTCGATCGACCCTAAGGTCGCCCGGTGGATCATCACCGGCCGGTGTTTCTCCCCGTCGGTGCCGACATACTCGAGGTCGAACCGTTCCGGCATCGAAAAGTCGAGCTGGATGGTTCCGCACTGGTGGCTCCGTTTCAGGCAATCCCGGATATGAAAGTCGATCTTCGGCCCGTAGAAGGCCCCCTCCCCCTCGCTGATCGTGTACTCGATCTTTTTGATTGTCAGGGCTTCTTTCAGGGCGGCGGTGGCCAGTTCCCAGTCTCGGTCGCTTCCGATCGAGGACTCCGGCCGGGTCGAGATCTCGACCGATACCTCGGGGAAGCCGACCGTCCGGTAGATGGAGAGGATCAGTTCGACCACCTTGACGATCTCGGAAGTTATCTGCTCCGGGAGGCAGAAGATGTGAGCGTCATCGATCACGAAGCTCTGGACCCGGAAGAGGCCGTGGAGGACCCCGGTCAGTTCCCGGCGGTGGACCCGTCCCAGTTCGGCGATCTTCAGGGGGAACTCCCGGTAGGAGTGCTGGGTCTCCCGGTAATAGAGCAGGGTTCCGGGGCAGTTCATCGGCTTGACGGCAAAGGTGTTTTCCCCCACCGACGACAGGTACATATGGTCCTGGTAGTGTTCCCAGTGGCCGCTCCGGTGCCAGAGCCGGTCGCTTAAGAGCATCGGGGTCATAATCTCCTGGTAGCCGGCCCGCTGGTGGACCTCCCGCCAGTAAGCGAGCAGCGTCTGGTAGAGCACCACGCCCCGGGGATGAAAGAAGGGGGCGCCGGGGGCTTCCTCGTGGAAGCTGAAGAGGTCCATCTCGCGGCCGAGCTTGCGATGGTCTCGCTTCTTTGCCTCCTCGACCGCCGCCAGGTACCTTCTCAGTTCCCGGGGTTCGGGAAAGGCGGTAGCGTAGATCCGCTGGAGCATCGGCCGCTGCTCGTCACCTTTCCAGTAGGCCCCGGCCACGGAGAGGAGCTTGAAGGCCTTGATCTGGCCGGTTCGCTCCAGGTGCGGCCCCCGACAGAGATCGACAAAGTCGCCGGAGCGATAGATGCTGATGGCCTGATCCCGCAACCCCTCCAAGAGCTCCAGCTTGTAGGTCTCCCCCTGTTTTGCCAGGAGCCTTCGTCCCTCCTCGAAGGAGAGCTCCTCCCGAACGAAGGGATGGTCGGCGGCGATAATTCTCGCCATCTCCTCCTCGATCCGGGGAAAATCCTCAGGGGTGAGCGTCTCGGGGAGATCGAAGTCGTAGTAAAAACCGTCTTCGATCGGGGGGCCGATACCAAGCTTGGCGTGGGGATAGAGCCGTTTCACCGCCTGGGCCATCACGTGAGCCACGCTGTGGCGGTAACGGTCCAGATAGTCGTGTTCTTCCATATTATAGGTAACGGAAACCCCGGTACGTCGAAATTGGAAATTTTTTCCACCATTTTTATTTCCCCCCGTCGAGGGGAAATAAAAATGGGCGATACTGGACTCGAACCAGTGACCTCT
Organism: uncultured bacterium; assembly: GCA_964587835.1. Classification (GTDB taxonomy): domain Bacteria; phylum Auribacterota; class Erginobacteria; order Erginobacterales; family Erginobacteraceae; genus Erginobacter. The sequence goes on along the minus strand of CAZPMN010000006.1, from coordinate 71,020 downwards.
TGCGTGTCGAGCAAGCGCTCTAACCAGACTGAGCTAATCGCCCGGTGCCCTCTTCTCCGGTTTCCCGGGGAAGAGGGAAGTTTATATAGGGCCCCGTCCGGCTTGACAATAAAAATATTCCGGCCCGGGGATGGTTTCTACTGTCCGCCGGCGGGCGGCAGCCCAGACTGTTTCTCTTCTTCCCGAGGCGGCGCCTCAGCCGCACCGGTCGGGGCGGAAGGCTTCGGAGCGGGTTTTTCCGGAGCCGGCGGTTCGGGCGTTGCGCTCTCGCCAGAGGCGTTCGACTTCTTGGTTGCCAGGTAAATAATCAGGATAACCACTATCGCGATGATCAGGATCCAGACTATAGTCATGGTCTTCCCTCCTGGTTTGTCGGCGGGCCGGCGACCGCAATTCGGCCGCCAGCTCCATACCGGTTGATGGTCCGTTTACGTTCTCACGTTATCAAAAACCGCCGGCTCCGTCAAAAGAATATCCCGGCAAATCACCACCGGTGCTCCGTCCTCGACTCTGACCTTCCCTAGGATCCAGTACGGACCGGGGAAAGCGAGCCGCTGGCCGCAGCGCTGGTAGCAGTCGGGAAAGAGGACCGCCTCAAAAAGCCCTTTCTCATCCTCCAGGGTGAGAAATTTCATCAGCTTACCTCGATCCCGGGTCCGGGCGGTTCGTCCGGTGACCGCTCTTCCGATCATCTCCACCTCCTCCCCGTCCAGTCCATTCAGTTCGTCGCTCCGGGGCCGGCGGCCACCGGGAAAAGTTGTTCCCCGGAACTTTGTCCACTCCCCCGTTTCCGGGGGCAGGGGGGAAAATCCCATACCTTCCTGTTCCTGGCGCATTTGATCGTCGGGACGTTCGAGCCAGTCCGGCAGGGGAGACCCACTTTCCTCGACGAAGTCCGGGAAAAGGGGATCCGGTTCCGAATTCCTCTTCTTCCCGGACATCCACCAGGCGGCGGCGGACGGTCCGATCCCCAGATCGGCCAGGGCTCCGGAGAGGGCCAGAGAACGAACCTCGCCCCGGCCGGGGCGGACCCGGCGGAGGAAATCCTCCCCGGAGGAGAAGGGTCGTCGGACCCGTTCGGCCAGGAGCCGGCGGAGGGTTTTGCCCTTCAGGTGCTTCACCTCCCGCAGGCCGAGACGGATCCCCTCCCCTTGGGCCCGGCACTCCGAAGCGCTGAGATTGAGGCTGGGGGGAAGGATTTTCAGCCCTATCCTTCGGGCCTCCTGGACATACTCTCCGGTCGGGTAAAACCCGCCCCGGTTGGCGATTACGGCGGCGAGGAAGGGGGCCGGGTAATGGGTTTTCAGCCAAGCGGTCTGGAAGGAGAGTTGGGCGAAGGCGGCGCTGTGAGCCTGGCAGAAAGCGTAGGCGCCGAAACCCTCGATCTGTCGCCAGAGTTCCTGCGCCGTCGATCTTGGAATCCGGTTTCTGACCGCCCCCTCCAGAAAGCGGGTCCGGTATCCGTCCAGACCCTTCCAGCCGGGCTTCTTCGTCATACAGCGGCGGAAGACGTCGGCCTCGGACGGGGCCAGGCCGGCAGCCTCCACCACCATCCGCATCACCTGCTCCTGGTAGATCATCACTCCCCCGGTGCCGGCCAGGACCCCATCGACCAGGGGATGGATCGGCTCCACCCGCTCCCGGCCCCGGCGGCGGGCAACGTAGCGGTCGGCACAGCCGGTGGAGGAAACCCCGGGCCGGATCACCGAGCTGGCCGCGACCAGGGTGGCGAAGTCGCGGCAGCGCAGCCGTTTCAGCAGAGAGCGCATCACCGGTGACTCGATATAGAAACAGCCCACCGTCTTCCCATTCGCCAGCAGGTCGGCGGTTCCGGGATCCTCCTCCGGATTGCTCCGGTCGAGATCGATATCGATCCCGCTCTGTTGAATCGACCGGACGGCGTCCTCGACCACCGCCAGGGAGCGCTGGCCGAGGATATCGATCTTCAAAAGCCCCAACCTCTTCACGGCGTACATATCCGGCTGGGTGACTACCAGCCCGCCGCTTGCCCGCTCCAGGGCCAGATGATCGGTCAGGGGGCCGGGCGCGATCACCACGCCGCCGGGGTGGACCGAGAGATGACGAGGGATCCCTTCCAGCCGCCCGGCGGTCTCTATCAGGTCCCGAAACCACTTCTCCCTCCAAGGGAGGTTACGGCACTCGGGATACTCTCTTCGGAGACGCTCCGGATTGTCGAGCGAGGCGAAGAAAGGGAGCTGCCGGGTCAAGCTCCGGGCGCCGGTTTCGGAGATTCCCATTGCCCGAGCGGTTTCGCCGAGGGCGGCGCGCCCCCGGAATCGGACCGTGGTCGAGAGGGTCGCCACCCGCTCGCGGCCGAACCGGCGGTAGATCCACCCGATCACCTCCCCCCTCCGGTTGGTGGGGAAATCGAGGTCGATATCCGGCGGATCGGTCCGGGCCCGGTTGAGAAACCGCTCGAAGTAGAGGTTGTGTTTCAGGGGATCGACCCCGGTGATGGAGAGGAGGTAGCAAACCAGGCTGGCGGCGGCCGACCCCCGGCCGAGAGAGGGGATAGACCGTTTCCGGGCATAGGCGGAAATCTCCTCCACCAGGAGAAAGTAGTCGGCCATTCCCAGATCCCCGATTATCTTTAATTCCCGATCCAACCGTTCCCGCAACCCCGCCGGGACTTTCCGGTAGCGCCGGCGAACGCCCCGGAGGCAAAGCGAGCGAAGTTTCCCCGCCGCCTCTTCCCCCTCTGCCAGCGGGTAGCGGGGCAGTCGAAGACGGTCGAGTTCCGGATCGAACCGGCACTCTCCGGCGATCTCCCCCGTAGCTTCCACAGCTTCCGGGAAGTCTCTCAGCTCGTCCGCCATCTCCCGCTCACTCCTTATCCATCCCCGTCGGGGAACGGTCGGAGCCAGGGCAGGCAGTTGGGACCGGGTCCGGATGGCGGCCAGGAGCCGGTAAAGGGGAAAGTCGGAGCGCTCGGGATAGAGAACCGGCCCGGCGGCAACCGGCCGGATGCCCCGCCGGCCGGCCAGCCGGGCCAGCTCATGACGTCGCCCAGGCCCCGTTTCCGGACCCACCGCCAGGAAGACGGTATCCGGGGTCGGGTTGGGGATCAGCGCCGGGAATGGGGTAAGAACGAAGATGTTCTCTCCCGCCTCCGCCACCGCGGAGGCCAGAGAGAAGCGCTTCTCCAGCTGCCGGCTGGTGACCAGGCGGCAGACCCCGGCCCAGCCTCTCCGGTTGCGGGCCAGGAAAACGGCACTCCGTTCCCCGGTCCCCTCCCCCGGATCGGTCAGTTCCGCCCCCAGGATCGGCTTCACCCCGGCCTTTCGGCAGGCGAGATAGAACTCGACCGCGCCGTAGACCCCGTTCCGGTCCGCCAGCCCTAAAGCACTGATTCCGAGTTCGGCCGCCCGGCGGGCCAGTTCTCCGGGCGCCGCTGTCCCCCGGAGAAAGGAATAGTAACTGCGGCAGTGCAACTGCGCGGACATCCTCTCTTCTCCGATCTGGCAATCCGGATTCCAACGGCAGGCAGGAAAACAATCCCGTTATATATCTTCCCCGCCCCGGCGCACCGCTTGAGACGCGATCCCCAGTTCCCGGGCTCGGCCGGCCCATTGCTTCCGCGCCAGGTCTCGCATATCCTCGACGTTGTCGGTTTCGTCCATGATCTCCATACCCATCAAGGCCTCGAACAGGTCCTCGAGCGTAACCAGTCCCTTCGTCCCTCCATACTCGTCGACGACCAGGGCGATATGCCGCCGCTCCTGGAGCAAATCCTCCAACAGGTTGGATAGGGATATCGACTCGGGCACGGCCCGGATATCGCGTCTTAAGGATTTCAGTTTCTCCTCGCCCCGTCCTCGGGCATTGTATATCAGGGCGTCATTTTTTAGGATGAAACCGGAGATATCGTCCAGGCCCTTCCGGTAGAGGGGCAGACGGGAGAACGGAGTTCGGGTCAGAAGTTGCATGGCCCCGGCGATCGGCATCTCCTCGGGGAGGGCGGAGATTACCGTGCGCGGGGTCATAATATCCGTTATCTTCAGCGAATCGAAGCGGAACAGATTTCGGATAATTCGCGATTCTTTCTTCTGCAGATGTCCGGTATTTTCGCCGACGCGGGCCATAGCGAGGAACTCTTCCCGGCTGAAGACGTGCAGATCCTGCCCACGGGCAATCAGTCTGGTAACCCGCTCTGACAGCCAGACCACCGGGTAGAGAATTATAATCAGCCCCTGGACAAAAAACGCAGTCGGGCCGGCGAGTCTGGACCAGTAAACGGCACCGATTGTCTTGGGTACGATCTCGGAAAGGAAAAGTATCATCAGCGTGATGACCGCCGAGAACAGGCCGAACCAGGCATCGCCGAAGATGACGGTGACCTGAGCGCCGGCCCCGATGGCTCCGACCGTGTGGGCTATGGTATTTAAAGTCAAGATGGCCGCCAGGGCCTGATCCACTTTCTCCTGCTTCAGTCGTTTCAACAGTGCCGCGCGATCGGGGCGGCGGGCTTTCAGGCCCTCGATATAAGAAGGAGTGATACTCAAAAAGACGGCCTCGGCTACAGAACAGAGAAATGACAGGATCAGGGCCAGGGAGACGTAGATTACCAGCAGAGCAAACTCGCTGTTTCTCTCCCCGGCGCGGACAGGGAGTGAACCTTCATCTCCCCCGGCCAGAGCTGCGGCCGTCAGGAGCAAGAGTAGGCTCAGGACGGCCACGGCGCGTGATTTCCTCATTGGTGGTCCCATTCCGATTTGTCCGGGTTCCGGCGGTCGCCGCCTTTCCTCAGACAGAGGGTAATCCCATCGCGGAGAGTTGGCGGGACGAACCGATCCAATCGCCGGAACAGGCGTGAGGCCCGGGTATCCCGGAGAAAGTAGTTGGCCAAGGCCTTGGAATGGACGGCCAGCCCGGCCCCCCGGGCTATCTCCTCCAGTTCCCTGACCGTATACTCCCGGAAGTGTCCGGGATTACCAGACCCGGCGCGGATCTTCTCGTAGGGATGTTGTCCCCGAAGCATCCGCAGTCGCTTGGGCAGGGAACAGGCGTTGGGGGTCTGGATGACGAGGAATCCGGCCGGCCGGAGCGCCCCGGCCAGCAGGGAGAAGATGGGTTCCGGCGCAGCCGGAAGATGTTCGATCACCTCGGCCATCACGATAATGTCGTAAGGACGGAGCGAAGGGAGGGAGGCCACGTCATCGGCTCGAGTCAGGTCGTACTCCGTGTGACTCTCCCCTGTCCGGGGCCGGAACCGGTAGTCCTCAAACCCCAGGCTGTCGACCGTCCCGACGGTTTCCCGATCGCGTATTAACTGGGTCAGGACACTCGGGCCGACATCGAGGAGGCGGACCTGTTCCGCCCGCCGGGATGGGAGAAATTCCCGGAGGCAGTTCCGGAGAGTCTCGAGCAGAAAGGCGTACCGCCGGGCGTGAAACCGAAGATAATCACGTGTCTCCCCATCCAGGTTCCAGTCCCGGAAGTGGTCTTCTATATTTGCCTGGTCGGTCGCCATAAATCCCGTCGGCCCGCTTCGTTGAAACTGAGGTTAAGGACGAGCTGCTCGCCGTCCCCCGATTGCTTCCGGTTATACCCTATTGACAATATAGAATATCCTGTCCGTTCAAAACAGTTACATCTTGATCCCGGCAGAAACAACAGCTTTCGAGCCGTGACGGCGCCGGAGGAAACGGGCGATCTGTTTTAGGACAGCCAGCTTCTCGTCCTTGGTCCGCGGGGGGAAGAGCCGGGCCGGGGGGAGAAGCGAGGAGAGGTCGGTCACGGGAAGGCGGCGAACAACCGGGCGGGGATCGAAACCCCGGGACTGTTCCCTTAAGATCAGCCCCGGTTTCCCCCAGGCCCGCTTTACCCAGAAGGGGTCGACCGCGGCCAGGTCCCCCACCCTCCTAATCCCCAGCCGGAAGAGTTGGGAAACGGTCTTCTCCCGCAGCCCCGGCCAGTGCCGCACCGGGAGACCCTGGAGGATGTCAGGCTCTCCCTGGGGGAGGACCCAGATGGCCTCCCCGCCTTCCGCCAGTTCGGCGGTGGCCCGGGCCATAAACTTGTTCGAGCCCAGCCCGAGGGCGGCCGGAATCCCCAAAGCAGCCAGTCCCCGGCCCAGGCGGGAGATTGTCTCCAGGGGGTGCTCCCCCCTCTCCTCCGGCAGTTCGAGGTAAGCCGAGCAGCCCGAGCGGTACTCAACCCGGGGGGTGTAGTCCTCGAGCAGAGAGAGAAACCGCCCCAGGTCGGGGGCCGCCCGGAGGGGGGAGTGGATGAAGACAACGCGACGGGGTTGTTTTCTCTTCATTTAGCCTTTGAACTCGTTCTCCTGCCGGATGAATCGGCCGGGGTCTCAGTATTTCCGCAGGACGGCCACCACCTTGCCCAGGATCGACAGGTCGTCCTCCCCCGGTCTCCAGCGGATGGAAGGGAATTCGGGGTTCTCGGGGCGGAGCTCGATCTCCCGCCCTTTCCGGTAGAAACGCTTCACCGTCACCTCGTCCCCGATCATCGCCACCACGATCTCGCCGTTCTCGGCCGCGACCTGGGGGCGGACCAAGAGGTAGTCTCCGTCCCTGATTCCCGCCCCCCGCATACTCTCCCCCCGGGTCCGGAGGAGGAAGTTCTTCTCCCCTCGGGTGAGCTTCCGGTCGAGGATCCACTCCTCCTCCACCTGCTCCGCCGCCAGAATAGGCCGGCCGGCGGCGACCTCGCCGAGGAGGGGTACCGGAACCCCTCCCTTCCCCCCCTCAACCCGGGAGGGGAACCAGAGGCCGGCCTCCTGGGCCTCCTCGGCCCGGGGATCCTGGAGAACCTTCAGCCCCCGGGCGAAGCGGGAACGGGAGAGGTAGCCTTTGGCCTCCAGGGCCTTGAGGTGGTCCTGGACCGTCCCCACCGCCCGCCAGCGGAAGTGCCGGCGGATCTCGTCGATGGTGGGCGGGACCCTCCCCTCCGCCCGCCGGGCGATGAGAAACTCCAGCACCGCCCGCTGCCGTTCGGTCAGTGTCTCGGTCATAGCTGCGCTCCCTTGCCCCGCCGGAACCCGGCGGGCCTTCTTCCACTCTCTGCGGAAAAAGTACCATATATATTTATGGCAGTCAAGAGAAAAGAATAACGTAACTTAAAATTCCGGGGCCACCCGGAATTTTAATGGTGGAGGAAGTGGAGGAAGCGCTTGAGGATGTTCTCGCGCTTGAGGGAGGCGGAGAGGTCCTCCTTCCGCTCGGCGGCCAGCCGCTCGAGGGCGGCGGCGTTCTTCTCGGCCCGGACGGCGGCCAGATCGGCCAGCTTCTCCGGGATTTCCTCCCTCAGGCCCAGCAGCCGGGTGAAGGCTGCCCGGTTGACCTCGAGCAGCTCAGCCTCACCGGCGGCGGCCACGGTGGCGGTCCGGGGAAGACCGGTCAGCAGGCTCATCTCCCCGACCAGACCCCGCTCCCCGATCTCGAGCTCGCAGGCCGCGATCCCCTCCTCCCCGGCCACCGAGACCTTCAGCTTCCCCCGGGAGACGATGTAGCAGTTCTCCCCCTCCTCCCCCTGCCGGAAGAGGGTCTCCCCGTCGGTGTAGCGGACGAAACGCAGCTCCGGGGCCAGCTTCCCGGCGTCCTCGCGGCTGAGCAGGGGGCTCCCTTCCCGGTCGATCAGGACCTTGCTGAAGAGCTCGGAGGCGGCCAGGACCCTCCCCCGCCGCTCCAGCTCCCCGTCGTCGGGCGGGAGGCGGCGCTGGCGGTAGACCACGGCCATAAAGTCGTTCAAGAGCTTGTCGCTCATCGGGAAGGGGATTTCGATCCCCCGCCGCTTGAACTCGTACCAGATCATCCGCCCGACGTCGCCGTCAACCGGGACCCGGTCGTAGTAGCGCTTCGACCAGTATCTCAGCACGTAGTTGATCCCGTAGTCCTGGAAGGCGGTCACGTAGGCGGAGGGTTGGGGGCGGCGCAGGACCTCGGGGATCTGGAGGGCGGCGGACTCCAGGGCGGCGATCACCTCGCCGGGGGCGTCGGAGTAGCTGGCTCCGACATTGAGCTGGTGTCGGCGGACCGGAGTCGGTGTGGAGAGGTTGTGGACCACGGTCGAGGAGACGACGCTGTTGGGGACGATGATGGTATGGCCGCCCAGGGTCCGCAGCCGCGTCTCCCGCCAGTTGGTCTCGATCACCCGCCCCTCCTCCTCCCCCACCCGGATCCAGTCGCCGGGCACGACCGAGCGGGTGAGGTGAAGCGACATCCCGCCCAGGAGATTTCCCAGCACCCCCTGGAGGGCGAAGCCGACCACCGCGGTTAATAACGCGGTGGAGGCGAGCAGGGGCGAGATGTCGTACCCCAGCCCGAAGCGGAGGACGGCGAAGGCGACCAGGAGGAGGTAGACGAAACGGATGATGTTGCGCAGCAGCTCCGGCACCGGGAAGTTCTTCCCCCTCAGGCGGTAGATCTGGATGGCGACGGCTTCGAGGAAGTTGAGCAGGAGGAGGGCCGCCCAGAAGGTCAGCCACCCCGAGAGGTAAACCGGCGCCAGGCTCACCGGCCAGATGGCGGCGGCGGCCAGGTAGCCGGGCCGGGTCAATATCAGGACGGCGAGGGGGAAGGCGATCCGCCCGGCCAGGTAACGGAGGGCGGGACGCCAGCCGGTCTCCCCCTCCCCGGTTTGTTTGGCCCGGCGGCGCAGGGGCGCGGTGAGGAGAAAGGCAACCAGGGTCAGGACGAGGAAGAAACCGATCCGGATGATGACGGGGAGGCAAGCGTTCATTTCTGCTTCTTTCCCCGCCGGCCGGGCAGCCTCACGGTCATCCCCTCCCGGGCGAACCGGGCGGAGCGGAAGACGCCGGCCAGGTCCTCCTCCGCCGCCGCCAGGGTCCGGTCGTCGTTTCCGGGGTCGTGGTGGGTGACCAGCAGCCGCCTTGCCCCGGATGCCCGGGCCGCCTCGACGGCGTCGAGGCGGGTGCTGTGCCCCCAGCCGCGGAAGCGGGGGTACTCCCCTTCCCCGTACTGGCCGTCGAAGGCGAGCAGGCCGCAGGGCCCGGGTTCACGGCAAAGCTTGATCAAGGCTTCCTGTTCCGCCGGGGAGGACTGCCTCCACTCCACGTCGGTGGCGAAGACAAAGGAGGCCCCGGTGGCCGGCTCGTCGAACCGGTAGGCGGTGGAGCCTCCCGGGTGGTGGAGCGGGGTCCACCGGACTTTCAAGCTTCCCCGGGAGAGGGGGCCGGAAGCCGAGGTTTCGGGAAGGTCGCGGAACTCGACCCGGGCGGGGATGTTGTCGATCTGGAGCGGCCACAGGGGGGCGGAGAAGATCCGGGTGATCACCGTCTTTGCTCTCCGGCCTTTCCGCAAAGGGGCGGCGATGGCCAGGCGGGCCCCCTCCCGGTAGAGGGGGGCGAAGGCCGGCAGCCCCATCAGGTGGTCGAGGTGGTAGTGGGTCATCAGGAGGAGGAGTTTCGACCCGTCGGAGGGCTTCTTCTCCAGGTCCCGGCCCAGGGACCGCAGGCCGGTCCCGGCGTCGATGGCGATCAGTTCTCCCCCCTCCCCCTCGACCAGGATCGAGGTCGTCTCCCCACCGTATCCGGAAAAGTCGGAGCCGGTCATCGGGCTGGTCCCCCGGACGCCGTAAAAGGTGACTTTCATCGCTTATTTCTCGGTCAGGTTCCAGATCCCGTCCCAGCTCGATCCGGGTTCTGCCAGCAGCTTCCGGCAGCGCTCGGCGTAGACCCGGGACGGGGGATCGCCCGGGAGGCCCTCCAGGATCTCAAGGGCTTCCTTCCAGGCGCCTCTATAGCACAAATCCCGTCCCCGGGCAAATGATTCCCACTCCTTCGGCACATCCTCCCCCTTCTCCCCCCGGGGTTCGAATACCGTGACCGGGGTCTTCCGCCCCACTACCCGGATCTTCCCCAGCTCCCGCCCGGAGAAGGCGCCGCCGGCCGCTTCCCAGGTGCTTTGAGAGACCATCAGGTAGGTCCCGAAGGCCTTGTTGGCCCCCTCCAGCCGGGAGGCGAGGTTGGCGGCGTCGCCGAGGACGGTGTAGTCGAACCGCTCCCGCGACCCCATATTCCCGACCACCACCTCCCCGGTGTTGACCCCGATCCGCATAAAAAGGTCGACGCCTGCCCGGCTCTTGAACTCCTCCCGGCGGGCGGTGAGCTTCTTCTGGCAGCGCAGGGCCGTCCGGATGGCTCTCTGCGCGTGATTGCCCTGGGTCAGGGGGGCGTTCCAGAATGCCACGATCGCGTCCCCGATGTACTTGTCGAGCGTCCCCTCCTCAGCGAGGATGATCTCGGTCATATCGGAGAGGAAGTCATTGAGGAGCGCGATCAGGGCGGGCGGGTCGAGTCGCTCGGAAAAGGTGGAAAACTTCTGGATGTCGGAGAAGAAGATTGTCAGCTCCTTGCGCTCCCCGCCCAGTTGGAGCTGGGAGGGGTTTCCGATCAGCTGCTCGATCACCGCCCCCGAGAGGTAATGCTTGAAGGCCCCCTTGATGAAAGCCTTCTGCCGCCCCTCGACGGCGTAGTTTCCAAGCAGCGCGCCGGCCAGGGCGAGGGCGGCCGCCGCCTCCCCGGCGATGATCGGCCACCAGTACCCGGCCGGGTAGACGGCGAATCCAATCGCCCAGGGCAGGGGAAGGAGAAAGAGGGCCAGGGCCCCGCCCTGCCAGGCCTTGGCGGCAAGGGAGACGGCAACGGCAGCTATGAGGGCGAGGAGCAGGACGGAGAGGATCACCGCGCAGGGAGGGCACTGGCGGAGGAAGTCGCCCGCCAGGAGATCGTCAAGGACGGCGGCGTGGACCAGAACCCCGGGGGCGACCGGGCTCAAAGGCGTCGAGCGAAGGTCGAGGAGACCGGGGGCGGAGAAACCGAAGAGAACGTAGCAATCCCGGAAGATCTCCGGGTTGAGGAGGGGTTCCGCCCCTTCCCGCAGGAGGAGCTCGGACTGGATAACCCCGGCAGCGCTCAGGGGCTCGTAGACCGCGGCGCTGCCCCGGTACCGGAGGAGAGCTCGACCCTCCCTGTCCAGGGGGACGGAGATCCCGTCGATCCGGAAGATATCCCCCTCCACCGCCAGCTCCATCGCTTCCCGGTCCCGGGGGGCGAGGTAGGTGGCGGTCCCCAGGGTGGGGACGATCCGGCCGTCAAAGACCGAGAAGAGGGCGGCCCGGCGGAAGACGGAGTCCGGGTCGGGCTCCTCGGTCACCGAGCCGAGGAGAGCGGCGTCGGCCGCCGCCTCGGGGATGGGAAAGGCCGCCCGGGGATAGACCAGGGATCGTTCCCGACCCCCGGCCAGCCAACCGGACAGGCCGGCGATCTGCAGGGACGGGGTCGGGATATCTTCCGGCCAGTCGATCCTCCCCCCGGTGGTCCGGCTTAAGGCCAACGCTACGACGAAGGGCGGCGCGCGACCGATCGCCTCGCCCAGCGCGCGGTCGTCGGCCACACTGTAGGGGGATGGTTCGGTATAGAGGACATCGAAGGCGAGTACCTTCGCCCCGCCCCTCCGGCAGAAGTCGATCAGGGGTCCGTAAACCTCTCGGGGCCAAGGCCAGGAGAGACCCAGCTCGTTCTTTCCCCAGTCGAGGCTGGCCTGGTCGAGGAGGATCAGTTTGATCCGAGAGGTCTCGGGCCCCGGCCAGGCGAAGTAGCGGACCCGCCAGGTCCAGGAGGCGGCCTCCCAGCGGTCGAAGACCCGGAGATGCCACCCCGCCAGGGCCAGCGCCGCGGCCAGCACCCCGATTACCCCGCCCCGGAGCACCTTCTTACCCACCGGACTCTTCGCCAACCTGGTCACCGATTACTGATCACCGATTACTGATTACTGATTACTGATTACCCTTCCCCAATCCCTACACACCCTTAAGATTCCTCACGAACCTCTCCTGCCGCACCGCCGGTGACTGGACCGGACTGTACCGCCCGATCTCTTTCTCAATATCCCGGATCCGGTCCTCGGGGTCGGGGTGGGTCTTGGCGAAGTCCGGTCCGCCGGGTTTGAGGTCCTTCTTCATCTGCTTGAGCATTGCGATCAGGCCGTTGGGGTTGTAGCCGACACGCTTCATAATCGTCACCGCCGCCCGGTCGGCTTCCCGCTCGTAGGAGCGGGCGTAGCCGCTGTTCATCATCGTCGAGGTGATGTCACTGATCGAGTCCTCGAAGACCTCGGTCAGCTCGGCCAGCTCCTTCCCCCCGAAAGACTTCGCCCCCTCGGCGGCGAGGATGGTGAGGGCGGAGGTGAGCCGGCTCGACTTGATCGCCCGCAGCCCGTGTAGATTCTGGACATGTCCGACCTCGTGGGCCAGAACCGCCGCCAGGTCGTCCTCGGTCCGGCAGAGGCGGATCATCCCCCGGGAGACGAAGATGAAGCCGCCCGGGGCGGCGAAGGCGTTGATCTCATCGGAGTCGAGGATCAGGAAGTGGTAGCCCCCAAAGGTCTCCGGCTTGTCCGAGGCCTGGGCCAGAGTCTGGCCGAGGAGGTTGAGGTAGCGGTTGGCCTCGGGCCGGTCGTAGGGCCGGTAGCTGTCCAGGACCGTGGCTGCCACCGCCCGGCCGATATAGTACTCCTGCTCCGGGGTGATATCGGCGAAGGTCTTGGCCACCGCCTTGGTCACTTTGCCTAAGGACTCCGCCTGCTCCTCGGTCATCACCCCGGTCGCCTGCCCGACCGCCCCCCCCAACTCCCCCATCGATTCCAGGTGCTGGCAGCCGCCGAGCAAGAGGGCGACCAGGCAGACCGCGGCCGCCACCCGACCATAACCGGGCCGCCTCACCGGACACCTCCCGCGGGGGGAACCACCCGGCCCAGCTGGAGGAAGCCGGCCATCTCCTCCGGGGAGACGGTGAACTTCTCCATCCGGTCGACCCAGGTGAAATCGATCTCCCGGTTCTGGGCCCGGAACTCGGCCTCGACCTGGGCATTGAAACCCTTGCCGGCCAGGGCCAGCTCATCACTGGAAGCTCCGGTGGAGACCTCCCCCTGGCCGGCGGCGAGGACGATCTTGTCGTCGGTCAGGGCGGAGACGTGGATCCAGCCGGCCGTGCCGGCGTCGGTTTGCCCCATCACCCACTCTCCCTGCTCCCGGAGGATCCGCAGGCTATCGCCATAGGAAACCTCGGCGACGATCTTCCCCAGGAACGAGGGTTGCTGCCGCAGTTTCCCCTTCCTCACCTGGATGTTGAGAGTGTCCGCCCGACCCACGTCGGCCAGGAAGAGGACAGCCGCGGCCAAGACCAGCACGATCACGAAGTTTTTCATATCCGCTCCTTCTTAATTGGCTATTCCTTGTTGGATATTGGATATTCGTTCCTGCTTCCCAGTTGCACTCTGTCAACTACTCTTCTGCAGTATTGCCGGAACTAACAACCAGCGTCATAACTCGGGGATTGAAGGTGTAGGCAAATTCAGCAGAAGCGGCGAGAGCCTCTTCCACGGCCTCGCGGACGGTGATGCCGGTGTCTTCGACCCGCAGGGGGTTATCGGCCGGCCTTCGCCGGGCGATCGCGCGGATCAGGTATGAGTTGGTCGCCACCCGGTAGATACGATCGGGTTCCAGCGGCCGTCCGCCGACGAGGACGCCCTTGACCCAGGCGCCCGGATCGGCCTCCGAGTCGATCGTGATCACCACCCCCTTGGAAAAGTCGTATCCGTAACCTCCCCAACTGAACAGGTGGTCGATCAACTCACCGGCCTCCTTTCCGGATAACTCCATCACGACCACCGTGTTCTTGAAAGGCAGTACCTGAAAGACGTCCCGCCGGGTGACCGGCCCGGCCGGGAGATCTTCCCGGATCCCCGCCCGGTTGCAGAAGGCGAAGTCCGCCTCCCCGTTTTGGAGAATGATATCGGCGATGAAACAGCCGAGCGGAGAGGACTCGACGGCTCGAACCCGGGAGAGTCCCTCGGGACAGTGGGCGATCTCAACGTCCATCCGGAAGCGGACCTCCGCGGTGGTGGACTCCAGGAGCATCTCCATCCCCGGGTCGCTCCTTTCCTCATCGTACTCCAGCTCAATCAGCCGGTAATCGGTCCCGCTGATGGTGTTGCCGCGGCAGTCAAAGGAGAGGACCGCGGCGGTGGTGGTCTTACCGTAGGTCTGGCCGATCCGAGTCGAGTTGACCGTCTCCATCTCCTCCAGCCCACTGTGCGAGTGCCCGCCGAGGATGAAATCGATCCCCTCCACCGCCGCCGCCAATTCCCGGTCTCTCTCCAACCCGATGTGGCTTAAGACCACAACGACATCCCGCTCCCCCTCTGTCTCTGCCAGCACCCGCCTCACGGCTTCCGCCACGTCCCCCACGGCCAGCTGATCTTCCAAATCGGCTTCGACCGAGGCATAAAGATCCGGGTTGATCACCCCGACGATCAGGATCCTCACCCCCGACTGCTCGAGGATCACGTAATCTTGGAAGAAAGGGGGAAGGTCCGGGTCGATAATACTGAGATTAGCCGAGAGGAAGGGGAAGGCGGCTCGGCGGGAGAGGCTGACCACCGGCTCCACTCCGAAGTCGAACTCGTGGTTGCCCAGGGTGAGCGCGTCGTAATCGAGGTAATTCATCGCCAGGAGGGGGATCTCCCCCAGGCTGAGGTTCCCTTCAGGAGTCCCCTGGAAGAAGTCTCCGGCGTCGAGGAGGAGCACGTTCTCGTTTTCATCCCGGATCCGGCTGATGTAGTAGGCCAGTGCGGAGAAACCGCCGATCAGCGGTGGGTCGGGCTCCTCCCGCCAGAAGGCCCTGACCGGCCAGAGCGAGCCGTGGATGTCGTTGGTGGCGACTATGGTGATCCGGACTGATCCAGCGGAGAAGAGGTCGGATGCTGCTAGGTAGATCCCGGCAACCAAAATCAGAAGCAGGGAGAAGAAAACAATTCTCCTGTTGGTCCGTCTCTTCATAAGTGGATACCCGCAAATAAACAGGTTACGTCAGTCGGGTTTATTGACGGAATCGGGAGAGAATTATTCAGATTTCGCCGGTGGGGCGGAAGGCGGGCTATCTTCCAGGGCCTCTCTCAACTCCAGAAACAGGGTCACCACCTCCTCCCGGAGGGTCTCCTCCGGACACTCCTCCGCCGCCGCTAGAGCGGACCTGATTGTTTCCAGAGCGGCCACCGTCTCTCCCCGGGCGGCCAGGGAACGGGCCGTCCGGTAGAAGCGGACACCGGCCGGACAGAACTCCCCCGCCGCCAGATAGGCTGCCGCCGCCCTCGCCCGGGCCCGAGTCATCCCCCGGTAACGGGCGGACTCCTGAAGGAGCGCCGCCTCCCGGTCGAAGACCCGACCGGCCTGAAGAAATTCACCCTCATTAAAGAGCAGTTCCCCTTCCAGCGAGAGGTACTCGGCGGCGATCAGGTCGTCCTCGATCTTCTCCATCTCCGGCTGGAGCTCCCCGAAGATCTTCCGGGCGGCCTCCGGGTCACCTGCGGCCAGGGCGGTCTTCCCCCGGAGCATCTGGAACTGGACCCAAGTCTCCCGGTCGAGCTGATTCTTCCCGCTGGCCATCCCCTCCCCGATCAGCCTCTCGGCCTCTTCGGTCCTCCCCTCGAGGAGGGCGAGACGGGCTTGGAGGAGGACCAGGTCGGCCGGGACCCCCGTTCCCCGCGAGAAGGCCCGCCGGGCCTCCGCCAGGAGATCCCCCGCCTGTTCGTTCTCCCCTAGTTCCAGGGAGACCGCGGCCAGGTTGTAGGTCGCGGTCCCGATCTCCCTCGGCTCGTCGATCAAGCGCGCGCGGGCCCGGGCCATCCGGTAGAGCCGGGCGGCCAACTTGTACTCCCCCCGGATGAAGGCGGCCCGGCCAGCCCGGGAAAGACTGTAAAGCTCCAGGTCTCCGTTCAGCTCCGGGCGGGAAGAGGCACATCCCGAGACCAGCAGCAAAACTGCCGCGAGAACCATCGCGGAACTGAAACCGGTTTTCATGAAGTTGGACGGGGTCATTGGACAAGGACCTCCGAAGCCGGGATCCGGCTGCTCTCCTCCGCCTGGTCGACATAGCCCCGGATCAGCCAGTGATCCTGGAGGGCCTCGATCAGCCGCTGGGACTCCCTGAGCATCTCCCGGGACTGGATGACCAGGCCGGGGATATCCTCGACCTCCCCGGCCATCGTCTCGGACATCGCGGGGAAGGCGGCCACCGCCTCGGCGGCGTCGCGGCTCATCTCTTCCAGCCGGGCGACGATTTCCTTGACCTGCCCGGCCATCTCGGGGTCGCGGAGCACCGCCCCGGCCGCGCCCTCTCCCTCGGCCAGGCCGGCGGTGATCCGGTTGAGGTTGCCGAGCAGTTCCTCGGCCTCTTCCGCCAGCGGGAGCAGGGCTTCCTGGAAGTTCTCCAGCGCGATCTCCAGATACTCGGTGATCTCGGTATCCTTCTCGCAGACCAGGGTCTCCTCGGCCTCCAGCAGCCGCCCCGTTCCCCGGGTGACCTCGATGAAAGAGTCTCCGGCGACGACAAATTTCTTCTTCACAATCGCCTTCGAGTCCTCGCGGATGAACCGGTAGAAATCGCCCTTGACCGCGATCCGCCCGGTCATCCCCCCCTCCGGGTCGACCGAGATCTTCTCCACCGAACCGACCACCGCCCCCAGGATCACCACCTGGGAGTTTTCCTGGATCCCTAGCGAACCTTCCGGGGGGAACTCCAGGTTATAGCGGTGGGTGGCGACAAACCACTGCTGGGCCCGGCCGGCGAGAAAGATCCCGACCAGAAGAGCGAGGACGACCAGGATCACGAAGGTCCCGACAATCTGGTTGACGTAACGGAATTTAAATTGCTGCATCTGAGGGCACCTTCCTCAGTAGTTGTCCGCCGGCTTCAGCCGCGGTCCCTCCAGCCGGTACCTCTTCAGCGGGGAGAGCCGAGAGTCGGAGAGTTCCGGAAACCCCCCGCTGACCCAGAGTACCGCCGCTCCCCGCAAAAGGGCGGCGGCGATTCCCTCCATCAGCAGATGAAGCATCTCACTATACGCGTCCCTGAGCGGTTCTTCCAGTATAATCAGCGCCGGGGCACCGAGGAAAGCCCGGACCCAGGCCGCCCGTTTCAGGATCGACCGCGGGCAGAGGGCGGGCCGCTCTTCAGGCAACGCGGCCAATCCGAACTGCTTCCCCGTCTCCTCCGCCAGCCGCCGGATCTCTTCCGGGGGCAGGTCGGTATGGTGGCGGAGCGGCAAGGTGATGTTCTCGTCCACGTTGAGGTTGCTGATCCAGCCCCCCCGGCGGAAGACCCGCCCGATCCTCCCCCGGGCGGCGGCGGCGGAGACCGGAAAACGCTCGCTCCAGTCCTTCCCCTGGAAGCGGACCTCCCCCGAGGCCGGGAGGATCAACCCCTGGGCGACATCGGCCAGGGGCGTCTCCGACTGGCCCCGCTCCAGGGAGACCAGGCCCAGCTCGCCGCCGTCCAGCATCAGGTCGGCCTCCTCCAGTCCGAACTCGTAAGGCTCCGGCACCACCACCGTCGCCTGCCGAAACTCCAGTATCGCCTCGCTTGCCATTATTATCCACTAATTGGATAGTTAGCTTTCCCCCTACCCCGCCCCCTTTTTTATCCACTAATTACACTAATTTACTCGAATTATTCCCCCCGCCTCGCCCCCTTTTAAGTTCACAGATTACTCAGATTACTCAGATTACTCAGATTAGTCCTGCTCTCCACTGCCTATTCCCCACTGCCTAAACATACGTAAAGACGGAGATGATCACCGAGCTAAGGAAGAGCGCGGTCACCGAGCGGACCACGGCCCGGGTGGCGGCCTGGGGGACCTCGGTAATCGCCCGGCTCACCCCCAGGCCCTCGGTGCAACAGATCACCCCGGTCAGCAAGCCGGGGATTAGGGTCTTGGCCAGGAGGTTGAAGATATCCTCCGGGGCGATGGCCCCGAAGACCGAACGGACGAAGAACCTCCAGGAGCCGGTATTCGCCCCCAGGATGACCCCACTCAGGTAGCCGCTGCCGAAGGAGACCGTGATGAAGAGGACGGTCAGGCAGAAGACGGAGATCACCACCCCGAGGACCCGGGGGACGACCAGGTAGATGAAGGGGTCGAGCCCCAGGCTGTCGAGTACCTTCACCTCGCCGGAGACGTTCATATTCCCCAACTCGGTGGCGATCGCCGTCCCCGAACGGCCGATGACCACGAAGTTGACCAGAAGCGGTCCGATCTCCCGGATCACCACCATTACCAGAACCGGGCCGAGGAGGGCGGCCTGCCCGGCCCTCACCAGCCAGACCTGGGCCTGGACCACCACGGAGATTCCGATCAAGAAGGCGAGGAGGGAGACGAAACGGACGGCCTCAAAGCCGGTGAAGAGGACCTGGCGGGCGAGGACGTTCCGGACCGTTCTCCGGAAAGTCCCCCGCCGGGAAGAGGCGGCCGCCACCGCCGCGGAGACCGCGGCCAGGTGCCTGAAGAACCGCCACCGTTCGACCAGGTACTTCCCCGGGAGCGAGATAATCTTCATTGGAAATCCCATTCCGCGGATTATTATTCAGCCGAGGCGAAAAAGAAACCAGCGGATTATATATAGTACCAGGAATAATCCGCCCAATCCGCTTAATCCGCGGTTAAACAAAATTACCTCGCCTCGCCCGGGGATTGATGTAGAATACCCGGCAATACCGCGGGGCGTGGCGCAGTCCGGCGAGCGCGCCTGCTTTGGGAGCAGGAGGTCGGGAGTTCGAATCTCCCCGCCCCGATTATTCCCGCGAGGTCCCGGTCTGGCGACCCTTCTCGTCGTAGTAGTAGGTGGTGCCGCCCCGGGTCTCCTTCCTCCCCTGGACCCGGCCGTCCGGGCCGTAGAAGATGGTGGTATTGCCCTGCTCGACGATCCTCCCCAGGGGACGGCCCTGCTTGTCGTAGAGGTGGGTAGTGTTGCCGGAGACCTGGGTTCTCCCGATGGTCTTTCCATCCGGCCCGAAGAGCGTGGTACTTCCCCCCGATTCCTCCATCCTCCCGGAGACCCGGCCATCCTGACCGTAGATGACGGAGCCGCTTTCGGTCTTCTGAACCCGACCGGTCTCCCGACCGGTGGCGTCATAAACCCGGGTGGTGTCGGCTCCCTCCTGGAGCCGGGTAACCGGGCGGCCGTCGGGGCCATAGATAACGGTGGATCCCTCGGTGGTCTGCGCCCGGCCCACCGGCCGGCCGTCCCGTTCGTAGGTGGCCGTCCCCGGCCGGACCGGATCCCTCTCCCGAGCCGCCTCGCCCACCCCATAGAGAAGCTGTTGCTGGTCGGTAGGAGGCGCTTCCTGTCTCCCCTGTTCCTCGGCCTCGAAGAGGAGGTCGGGCCGGGCCGCCTGCCCGGCGCCCTCGGCGCCGATCCCGTAAAGCATCCGCTGTTGAGCCGCCTCCCGGGCCGCCTGGCGGGATTCCTCGGCCGCCTGCGCCGCCTCGGTGGGAGTTTTTACCGGGACCAGTCCCCGCTCCGGGAACGGGGTCGCCCGCGGCGTCGGAGCGTTCTCCCCGGAATATTGGCTCATCGCCATCCCCGGAAGAAGAAGGGCCGCTGCCGCCATCAACAAAATATACTTTCTCATCATCAACCTCCTGGTTTTATAAAACCCGATGATATCGCGGGCAATCAACTTGAAATTATCCCGTAGATCCTGTTATCCCGTCAAAAGATATCCTGCCCGCCCGCCGAAGTTTTAACGAAGGCGGGTCAATCCTGTCTCCACATCGATTTAGACTCCGCCCGCTTCAACAAATTCAATTTCTATCCCCGTCACCGCTCAAGCCAGGCCGTGCTTCCGCTCCATCTGCTCGTAGTAGTTGATGACCGAGCGGACATATCTTCGCTTTTCGGTGTAATCGCCGGGGAAGAAGCAGCGCTTGAAGCCGTAGATGGTATGATTTTTCAGTTCCTTGGCCGTGATCCCGAAGGCCTCCACCGCCAGGCCGATCTCCCTCGAGACGGTGGTCTTGGAGACCAGGCGGTTGTCGGTGCAGAAGGTAGTGGAGAGCCTGGCTTCTCGCATCTTCTTGAAACGGTGGTCGGCGAGGCTGCCGATCGCGGGATTGGTCTGGAGGTTACTGGTCAGGCAGACCTCGATCGTGATCCGTTTGTCGGCGATGTAGCCGCTCAGGTTCCGGATGTAGCGGGCCTTGTCGGCGATCTCCGGGGTGGTGATCTTGTCCTCGTCGAAGAGGTAATAGCCGTGGCCGATCCGCTCGGCGTAGAGATCGGTGATCGCCTGGAAGATCGACTCCGCCCCGTAAGCCTCCCCGGCGTGGACGGTCTTGTGAAGGAAGTTTTTGTGGGCGAACTGAAATGCCTTCCAATGGTCGTCGGCCGGGAAGCCGTACTCGGCGCCGGCCAGGTCGCAGCCGACCAGGGGCAGCCCGAGCCGGTCCCGGACCTCGACCACCCCCTGGAAGAGCTCGTAGGAGGCGAGGCCGAAGATCCGCTTTCGGTTGGAGAAGGGGTGGGCATTGAGGAAGGTCCGGTAGTAATCCGACATCTCCCCGAAAGAACGCAGTGCGCAGGTGATGATCCCGTAGCGGAATCGGGGTTCGCGCTCGTCGGCCACCTCCGGCCGGGAGTTGAACTCCCTGGCCGCTCTTTCCAGGCCGCGGTTGACGGAGACCAAGACCGTCTCCAGGTCCATCCGGTCGCTCATATGGAGCTGGGGGGCGAACCGGACCTCGACGTAGCGGACCCCCTCGGCCTGGTTGTCGAGGGCGAACTCGTAGGCGATCCGCTCCAGGTTCTCCGGGCTCTGCATCGCCTGAACGGTGTAGACAAACCCGGTCAGGTACTCCTCGAGGTCGGCGTAGTGCTCCTTGAAGACCGTCTCATTGAGCCCGGCCTCGGTGTAGGAGGGGAGCTCGATCTTCTCCCTCCGGGCGATCTCGATCAAGGTCGGGATCCGCAGGGAGCCGTCGAGGTGGACGTGGAGGTCGGATTTGGGGATGTCGCGGATAAAATCCCTGGTGATCATAGCGAACTAATTCCGGAAAAATACCCGGGTGTCCCGGGGGATGGAGGTTTCGGAGATCGAGCTCCCGGCGACCAGCCTCCGGTCGGCCAGGCGGTAATAGGTATCGGGGCGGTTCCAGCGGGGGCCGCAAATATCGAAGGCACTCCGGTCTCGCCTGATGTATCCTCCGTCGACGTAGCCGACCAGGACCCGGGTCTCAGCCGGGAGCGACTTGAAATCCCCCGCGGCCATCTCGTCTCCCCGCCGGATTCGGCCGTCGGGGAAGAAGTAGATGGTAGTGGCCAGAGCGTACTCCTCCCCGGCCACCTCCAGGGCGGTCATCCCGTCCCGGCCGATCATCCGGATGTGTTCGGTAGGGTTCTCCGTCGCCGCCTCCCCCAGCACTATCAACGTCCCAGCCGGGATGTTCTGCCAGTCCCGAACCTGGTCTCCCCGGACCTCCTTCCCATCGGGGAATCGGTAGGTGACCTCGGGGGAGTTGTACCGATCCCGGGCGACGTCCCAAGCCGACTTCCCGGCGGTGAGGACGACGATGTTGGAGGGGGTGGGCCCGGCCGCGGGGCCGGCGGGGACCGCTTCCCGGCTGTAGAGAGCCCGGGCCAACTGGGGGTCGCCGTTGACCAGCCGTCCTGCCCGAACGTCGGGGTCGTAAGCCGGCTTGCTCTTGAGGCCGATCTTCCTCCTTACGGAATCCCGGGCGAAGAGCATCCCGCACCGCTTCCGGCCCCGGTGGGAGCGTTTGTGCCAGACGTTGGGAGCACCGTAGGCGACCATCGAATGGGTCAGAACTCGATCGTCGGGGATCTTGTAGATGTTCTTCAGCTGCCGCAGCAGCTCTTTCAGGGCTGCGTACTGGGCTTCAGTGATGTCCCGGTCGTGGTAGCCGACCAGCTCGATCCCGATCGAACAGTTGTCAAGATCGGTCTTCCCGTTCCACATCGACCGCCCGGCGTGGAAGGCGACGCGATTACGGTCGATGATCCTTAATACCCGGCCGTCGGTATTGACGAAGTAATGGGCCTCGCCCCGCTCGTGGAGCTTGCGCAGTGATCCCCGGGCCGGTCCCTCGGTGGTATGGAGAATGATGTATTCGGTCGAGGTCCGCCGCGGACGCTCCGAGTTGCGGGGACTGTAATAACTGGCGATATTCAACGCCCCTGACACCGGTCGGGCGGCCAGAAAAAGGCAGATGATTAACGGGTAACACTTAATCACGATTCGCGCCTCCCGGCGATTTTCGGTAAATATCGCAACTTGAACTTGACCGATGGCAATTAAGCCTGTATCATTTCAACCACTGGCATAATACCCGGTCTCTCGGCCGGAAAATCAAACGCTATTATAAATTCGCTGCCTCGCAAGTGAATTTATAATAACACGGATAAGGAGGCAGGCAATGATCGATCTTTTCAAGAAGACGATGTATATGGGACTAGGGCTGGCGGAGATCACCCGGGAGAAGGTGGAGGAGATCTCGAAGGAACTGATCAAAAAGGGCGAAATCTCCGAAAAGGAGGGTCGGAACTTCGTCGATGAGATGACCCGGAAATCGGAGGAGGCGAAAAAGTCCCTGGAGAAGCGGGTTGACAAACTGGTCAAGCAGGCACTTGACCGGATCAACGTCGCCACCAAGGACGATTTGGCCAAAGTGGAGAAGAAATTCAGCGGAAAGATCGCCGCCCTGAAAGCGAAAAAATAAATGTTCAGCATCCGCAAGCTGAGCGGGATTGGCCGAACCTACCGCCACTTCAACCGGTACGGCCAGATCCTCCAGGTCTTCTTCAAGTACGGATTCGACGAGCTGCTCGACGTCCTCAAGATCGACCAGCTGGTCGAGTTCGGACTGAAAAAGTTCTCTCCCTCCCGCCGGGAGCGGGTGGAGAGCCTGAGCGGTCCCCAGCGGCTAAGGATGGCCCTGGAGGAACTGGGTCCGACCTTCATCAAGTTCGGCCAGATCCTCTCCACCCGCCCCGACCTCATCCCGCTGGCCTACGTGGCCGAACTCTCCCGGCTCCAGGACGAGGTTCCCCCCTTCCCCTCCGAGGAGGCGGAAGAGGCGATCCTCCAGGAACTGGGGCGCCCCCCTGAAGAGATCTTCACCGAATTCGAACGGAAGCCGCTGGCGGCCGCCTCGATCGCTCAGGTCCACCGGGGAAGGCTCTCCGATGGGACCCGGGTGGTGGTTAAGGTCCGCCGCCCCCGGATCAAGAAGACGGTCGAAATCGACCTCGAGATTATGAACTACCTGGCCGGCCTGATGGAGCGCCATCTGACCGAGTTCCAGATCATCCGCCCCCAGCGGATCGTCAGGGAGTTTGCCCGGACCCTGAATGAGGAGCTCGACTTCGCCGTCGAGGCCGGCCACGTCGAGCGGTTTGCTGACCAGTTCGAGGGATGGGAGGGAATCGTCGTCCCCCGGGTTTACCGGGAGTTTTCCGGAGAGGGAATCCTCACCCTGGAGGATATCGAGGGGGTCAAGGCCTCCGACCTCGAGACCCTCCACGGGGGGGATTACGATTGCCGGCTCCTGGCGGCCCGGGGAGCAGACCTGATGATGGCCCAGATCTTCAAGTTCGGCTTCTTCCACGGCGACCCCCACCCCGGCAACATCTTCATCCTCCCCGATAACCTGATCTGCTACCTCGACTTCGGGATGATGGGGAGGATCAGCCGCCCGGAGCGCGAGCGCTTCGCCGACCTTCTCCTGGCGGTGGTGAGGAAGGACGAGTCCCGGGCGGCGGAGGCGATCCTCGCCCTGACCGAGCACGACGGCGACCCCGACCGGACCCAACTGGAGAGAGAGATCGGGTCCTTCATCGACCGTTACCTCTACCGACCGCTGAAGGAGATCCGGATCGGGGAGGTCCTGCAGAAGATGCTCGACCTGGCCGTCTCCTTCCGTCTGACCATCAAGCCCAACCTCTACCTGATGCTGAAGGCGATCAGCCAGGTGGAGAGCCTGGGGGCGGATCTCGACCCCGACTTCGAGATCGTCTCCCGGGCGGAACCCTTCGTCCAGCGGATCCAGTGGGCCCGCCTGAACCCGAAACGGCTGGCGGAGGAGTTCTTCGCCTCCGGGACCGATATGCTCGCCCTGATCCGGGAGATCCCGACCGAGTTCCGTTCGATCCTCAAGCAGACCCGGGCCGGGAAGCTGAACATCGTCTTCCAGCACCGTGGGCTGGAGAAACTGAGAAACACCCTCGATCGGACCAGCAACCGGATCGCCTATGCCATCGTCCTGGCCGCCCTGATCGTCGGCTCCTCTCTGGTCGTCCTCTCCGGGATCCCCCCAACCTGGAACAAGATCCCCCTGATCGGGCTGGTCGGGTTCCTGGTCGCCGGGCTGATGGGTTTCGGGCTCCTGATCACGATCATCAAGCACGGCAGGATGTAATGTCCAGACCCGCCCGAACCCCGGACCGTCCGCGATCACCTTCACCCCGGTAATTCAGGCCGGTCCGAACGGTTTCACCGGACCGCCATCCCCAACCCGATAGCGTAAATGCAGGCTATGCCTCAACCCCGTATCGCCGGGCTCGCTCTCTCCTCCCCCTTTGTCCTCGCTCCGATGGCCGGCCTGACCGATCTCCCCTTCCGGAAGATCTGCCGCAGGATGGGGGCCGGTCTGGTCTTCACCGAGGTGGCGACCGCGGAGGGGATCCGCCGCCGCTCCCCCCGTACTCTCCACTACCTGGAGTCGAGTCCGGAGGAGGCCCCCGCTGCCGCCCATCTTTACGGCTCCGACCACTCCGCCGTGGCCGAAGCCGCCGCGGTGATCGAATCACTGGGCCGGTTCGCTCTGATCGACCTTAACTGCGGCTGTCCCGTCCCCAAGATTGCCCGGCGGGGGGCGGGAGCCGCCCTAATTGAGAATCCCAGTAAGATCGGTCTGATGGTGAAGAAGATGAGGCAGGCGACCCTTCTCCCGGTCACGGTCAAGACCCGCCTGGGGACAAGACGAGGACACCCCCGGATTGGGGAAATTCTTCGGGCGGTGGAAGACTCCGGCGGAGCCGCCCTCTTTCTTCACGGCCGCTACGCCGAAGACCGCCACGGGGGAGAGGCCGACTGGGAGGCGATCGCCGAGATCAAGCAATCCTCCTCGATTCCAGTGATCGGCAATGGGGGGATCGCAACCGCCGGAGAAGCCCTGTCCGCACTCACCCGTTACCGGGTGGACGGGGTGATGATCGGGCGGGCGGCGATCGGCAACCCCTGGATCTTCGCCGAGGCGCGAAGCCTCCTCGAGGGAAAGACATTCATCCGCCCATCCCGCCCGGAGCGCTTTCGGGTGATCAGCGTTCACCTGAAAGATCTATACCGATCGAAGGTCGTCGAGGCCCGAATCCGCCGCCGCGATCCCGCCGGCGCCGGTCCGGCCGCCTGCCGGGAGTTCTACTCCCACCTGGCCGGGTACCTCGCCGGCATCCCCGGCCGGGGAGAGCTGAGGAAAGAGATCGCCCGGATGTCGAGCGTGGAAGAACTCCTGGCCGCGGTCCGCGGTTTACTCGGACCGTGATTCGGGTCTCCCGCCAGACCAAGGATCCGGCAAGGGTTGGCTCCGGGAGGAAGACCTGGGGAATGGAAGCGGCGGGTGTTCCTTGGCCAGCCGGGCGACCCAGAGGGCGGAGAAGATACCAATAAAAGCTCCAAATAAAACATCGCTCGGATAGTGAGCGGTCAGCGCCACGCGACTCAGGCCGACCAGTCCGGCAACGGCGAAAAAGAACACCCGGCCCCGGGGCAGGAGCACCGCCAGTGCGGTCATAATCGCGAAGATCCGGAAGGTGTGGCCGGACGGCGTTGAGGTCCGGACCCATTCCATAGAAAAGAAACTGAATCCGTACTTCCCGCTCTGGAAGAGCGCGACCGGCCGGTATCGGCCCAGGAGCACCTTTAAACCTTCCCCAATCACGATAGCCACGGCGCAGCTGATACAGATATAGAGCAAGGCGTAGGCCCACATCCGAGATTGTTCGCGAGGAACCGCCGTCCCGATCAGCCCGACGATCAGGCAGAGGGCAAGCACTATCTCCAGGACCGGACTATAAGCCAGAAGTGAGATCGTCGCTGACGCAGTATCCATTGCCGTCCCCCCAAAATACCCCTGCACCCACCGATCGATCGGACGATCAAGGAAGAGAAAAAATACCAGGTAGACCGGGACCAGGACGACAAAACTGAAGAACGCCTTTCTTCCCAGATTGCCTGTTATCATCTCCCACCTCGATGGGGTGCGGCCGGGGGAAAAAGTTTGGCCCGTTCCGCTCCGGCTGGACCGGAGACCCGTCTGGCCGATTTTGAAGTGGTGTCCCGTCAGTGGTTGATGGCGGAGAAGATCTCCCGGACCCGGGGACTGACTTTGACCGGGCGGTGGGTTTGGGCGTCGATCGGACACCAGAGAGTGCGGGCCCGGGCCAGGACCTGGCCGTCGTCGGCGCGGCGGATCTCGGTCAACCGCTCGAAGGAGATCCGGGTCGATCCCCCGACCCAGGTCCGGGCGACAATCTCGTCCCCGAGCCTGGCCGCGTGGCGGTAGTCAATCTCGTGCCTCAAGACCACCCAGAGCAGCCGCTCCTGGTCCTCCTTCGGGGCCAGGGCCCGCCAGTGGGCGACGGCGGCGTCCTGCACCCAGCGGAGGTAATGCACATTGTTGACGTGCCCCAGCTCGTCGATATCCTCCGGCCGAACCCGCACCATGATCTCGTAAGGTCCGTGAACGCCGGCTTTTGAACTTTCCCCTGACGTCATAATCAATCCCCGGATACAACCTCGGAATTACCCCCTCTTATTGTCTCTTATTGCACAAAAGTGGTATGACTTGATTTGTGCAATAAGAACGCTCCTATTTCGAATCAGGTTCACTTGGCCACCCGGTAGGGCGGGCTGATCCTGGCGATCAGCCTGAGAATCCATTTAGCAGGCGTCGGGACCATCTTCTCGATGGTGACGGGTTTCAGGCGTCCGGAGCGGATGGCCTTCGCCATCTTCTCCCCCAGGGCGTAGGCCCGCTTTTTCTGCCGGGCGCTCAGCCGCCTCAAGAAGAAAATCCTCCGCCACTCCCGATCGTCCTGCGGCCTCCGTTCGAGGTCGGCCCCGGCGTAAACGTCACCGACCCACTCCCCGTGAAGGATCAGGCAGGCGTTACTCTTCAGCCAGGGGGTGCCGTCGTCGCAGCTCTTTCTCAACCGTTCGGGCATCCCGCCGGCGCTGGCGATCGATCCCACCGCCCGGGTCCGGTCGTCGAGCCGGGAGATCAGGCTCATACTTCCCAGGAAGGGTCCTCCCGGCCGGGCCGCCCGCCAGGAGAACCGTTCCCAGAAGACCGTCATCAGCCCGGTCACGAATCCGTTATGGACCGGCGAGGCGAAGAGCACCCCGTCGGCCCCGGCGATCCGGGCGATGATCCCGTCCATATCGTCCCTGATGCTGCAGGGAGCAATCCCCGCGCCGGTATAACTGTAACACTGCAGGCAGTTGTTACAGTAGCCGATCTTCTTCTCCCGGAGCGTGATCATCTCGACTTCCGCCCCTACCGCTCCCGCCCCTTCCGCAAACGCCCGGACCAGCTCGGTGGTCGTTCTCTCCGGCCGGTAAGTGCCATTCAAAACCAGAATTTCCGCCTGCATATCCGGTCAGCTCCAAACCAGTTGTTGCCCTGTTCCGGCCGATAAACCGGCCGGAAAATGGTGACCAAACCGGTCCCGCTGGTTCCTGATGGTTTCTTCGGTGCCGATCGGGAGAAAGGTATTCGGTATTCCTCCCGTTAAGAGTACCGGGCCAGCCAGCCGCCGATCACCTCGAGGATATAACGCTTCTCTTCCCCGGTCAGCCCCCTCCCCTTCTCGATCCCGTGCCACTTCCACAGGCAGTTCCGGCAACAGGTGGCGGTGGCGTGCTGGGCGGTGAAGACCGGGTGGTTGCGCCAGGGGGTTTGCCTCCCGTCGTGGCGCGGATGGGCCGGGGCCAGACGATCTTCGATAAACTTCCCAGCGTGGTCGAGGACGGTCTCCAGGCCCCGGGCCCGGAGGTACTCCAGATCCTTTTCCTCCAGGCTGATCCGGGAGCGGAACTTCGACCGCCCCAAGGCGGCCAGGGCTTTCTCCACGTCTCTCATCAGCCGGTCTCCTAACCGAACGGTTCTTCCTAACTGGAAGACCTCGCCGAAGGTTAAACTGGTAAAGTCCGCATAGGGTACCTCCAGGATCTTTTTGACCAGGTCCTCTTTGGCCAGGGCGAATTCCCCCCGATCCGGATAACTGATGAAGCTGTATTCGGTCATTCCGCTGTACTGTTCGGTGCGGGCTGCGGCATACCGGGAAAGGTAGGGCCGTGCCTCGATCTCCATATTCCGGATCCGGGCCCGATCGGCGGCCCGCACCGCCACCACGTAGACATCTCCAGAGATGTCTATCCCCGGAGCGGAGACGGATCCGGCCACCGCTCCCGTAGCTTGGGTGTTTGAATTCACGCGGCCCGGGGTGGGAATATCGTTCGGCCGGCCGAAGTAAACCCGGGTCAGAGCCCGGATCGCCCACAGACCCGTGGCCGGGCGGAAGACCGCGATATCATCGGCCCCGTCACCGGAGAAGTCCCCCCCCACCGCCAGGCGGCAGAAGATAACCCCCAGCAATATCGCCGGGATTAATCTCATAATTGCTCGCATGGTTCAAACCCGCTCTTTCCCGAATTGAAGATCCCAGCCGAGATACGATTAATCCGCTCTTGCCCTATGGATTCGGAAACCCGATTTCCGCTGCAGGAAAAGCAGGGCAAAGCCGATCACCGGGAGGAAGATTTCGGTCCAGAGGATGGCCACGGCGATCATATTTCTGCCTCCTTTATTTGCTTGCGGGCGCGGAGTCCACGGACCCGATTTCAGTTCAGGCGATAAAATCCGTAGTTAAGGTAGGTGGCGAAGAGGACCCAGAGCAGATAAGGGATGAGCAGCCCCCCGGCGAGCGGACGAGCCCTTCGGAACCGCCGGATCAGAACGAGGAGAGAGATATCCAAAGCGACGATATCAAACAGGGCCCAGCCCGGCGAACGCAGCCCAAAGAAGAGAAAGGTCCAGGAGAAGTTCGTGATCAGGTGGAATCCGATGATGGCGGTGGTCAGGCCGATACCCGGCTTGTTTGGAGACCGGTAATAGAGATAAATCGAGATCGCGATGGTGGCATAGAGAATAGTCCAGACCGGTGAAAAAATCCAGTTCGGCGGAGTAAGCGGAGGCCTATTCAGTGTCTCGTACCACGTGTTCATCCGATTCCCATCCCGGAAGAATCCACAATCCCCGCGTTCTTCCTTTTGAAGAAGTTAGCCGGGTTCTGCCGAACCGCGATTATACCATCGGCGGCCAACAGGGAGGGGAAGGAATTTAGGAATTCCGACGCGGGGAGACCGGAAGGAATCGAGTCAGAAATCCAAGGGAAGAGGACGGATGATTCCCCCATAGTCCTCATCGTCAGTTCCCACGAACAGCTGCCGGCCGCCCTTTTCGGATTCGCGGAAGGCAAGGGCCTCGACCTTGAGCCCGTCCAGGGTCGCCACCCTCTCCCGCTCCCCCACTGCGACCCGCGGCTTACCGTCCTTCCCGGTTCCCACCCGGCCGATTCGCCAGACCACGCTCTGGAACGGACCCCCGTCCTCGCCGGGATCGCAGGTGGAGACTGCGTAGAGAGTGTCATCGCCGCCCATCGCCAGGGCGCTGATCAGGCGCACGTCCTTTTCTCCGAAATCGGCTCCCTCGTAAGTCACTCCCCGAAACGGACCGAACTCCAGGGGCTCCAGGGAGAGGACGGCCCAGCGGATCTCCGTGGAGGATTCGCCTTCCGCGCGTTCCGCGTAAAGAAAGACCAGCCGGTCTCCGACCGGGCAGACCCCAATCGCCTCCACGTTCTTCACCTCTTCCGGCCAGGTGATACCGGAGCTGATCTTCAACCTGCCGTCCTCAAAGCCAGCGTGGAAAATCCGACCGGGGACCTTCTTCCTCGGCCCGCTCTCGGCCAGGAGAAATCCCCGGCCGCCCGGGAGGCGACAGGCGCTTTCCAGATCGCTGGCGGCTCCCTCCTCTCCCGGAAATTCAAGGTCCACGGCTTCCCAGGTAATCCCCTCGTTCTTCTTTCGGGGAAGACGGGCCAGGCTGACCCGGGGCCAGTCTTTCTGTTTCTTGCTTCGTTTGGCGTCGTGAACGGCGAGAAAGAGATCCCCCTCCACCCAGGCCAACCCGCTCACCCCCGGTAATGCCGCCGCCGGTTCAACCCCTGGAGGAGGAGCAACCGGCGCTCTCGCCACGCAGCCGGTCAACAACAGTGCGCTCAAAAGGAGGATTGGCGGAAACAATCCCTGTTCGGCCATCCTTTTGTGCCTTAAATGATCTCGCAATCTCATCTGAAATTAATGGGATTACTTCCCGCGAAAGACATCGACAAGGACGGCGATGCCCCAGGCGACGAAGGCGGCGGGAAGGAACCAGACCATATTGAAGGGAAACCAGTTCATCCTCTCCGCGAAAATCCCGACGCCGACCAGGATCAGAAAAATTCCGCACCCGACGCCTTTCCGTTGTTTCTTCCTCTGATCATTCATAACAGCCTCCTTTTCCCCGGATTTAACGCCCAGCCCTCCCCGCGCCCCGGGCGGCGGGCTGAATCGCCGGGACGGGCAGGTGCGGTTATCGGCCAACTCGATATTCTACAAGATCCCCATCCACCGGCTCAAGCTGTTCCCGGGGAAGGTGAGGTTTTCAACCCCTTCCACAGGTTGTCCCGGAGGTATCGCAGCATCTCGGCAGTCCCGTGTTCACCTATCGCGTGAAATCATTATTCCCGCCGTTAAATCTTCCCTTGCAGGTATCGCCTCCGGAGATCCTCGGGGAACTTCTCGATGGCGTACCTGAGCATAGTCCGCGGCATTCTTCGGTAGTTTTCCCGGAGAAACGACTCTTCCGCCTCCCGGTCTCTCTTGCCGACCTCTCGCAGCATCCAGCCCGCGGCCCGGTGAATTAAATCCTCGGGATCGGCCAGGAGCATCCCGGCGATCTTCAGGGTCTCGGCAAACTCCCCGTTCTTGATGAAATGGAAGGTCGCCATCACGGCGATCCGCCGCTCCCAGATCAGATCCGAGCGGGCCAGGGGCAAGTCCCGGTAACTTCGGGCGACACGCCGGGTTGCCGGGACCCGGACCCCGAGGAACTGATCGCCTTCCCCGTATTCCCCGGGCCCGGTCTTGAAATAACGCCGCAGGAACCGGGCGTCCGCTTGATCGGCCTGCTCCCGGAGGGCCGCCCGGGCCGCCCCTAACTTATCAGTAGCCGTCACCATCTTCCGGTAAGAACAAGCTCGCCCCTTCGACGCGGGCAGATCGGTCGGCCAACCTCAGTAATGTCGGTATGCGGTAGGGCCCGTGCATACCCTGGACCGTCTTCCGGGCATAATCGAGCGGACAGCCCGCTGCCGAGACGAATAAAGGTTTTTTCGATCGGCCCCGGATGACCGGGGCGAACCGGCCGGCCACCTTCAGCGGGTTTTTGGCCACCCCGATGACTTCGGCCCTGTACGGCAGCGCCCCCTTCAGGTGCTCCCCCAATCCCTTCCCCGCGCCGGGCTTGAGGTGGACGTAACCGTCGATCACGATTGATTCAAACTCTTGATTGGCGGCGCGCAGGACCGCCAGGAGGCAGGGCAACTCCCGCTCGAAGAACCTCCCTGCCCGGTAGTCCGCGGGGACGGCGACAGACGCCCGGCGGACCTCGACCGGCGCGGCATCCTCCCAGTTCCGGAAGACCACGCAGGCCGCGGTCGCCCCCGAGATGCCGTAATGGACGTCCAGCGCGGCTTTCAATTTCTCAGCCCCTCTCCCCGGCTCAGTTCGTCCAGACCCCGTGGCCGGCCGCCCGGAACTTTTCCGCCAGGTACTTCTCCAGCTCGAGGGCGTCCTTTCGGGTGGGGATGGGGTTGTACTTCTCATACAGTTTCGGGAGAAGGCGGCGGCCGTATCTCTTCACAAAACTGTTCGACAGCCGCCCGCCCCGCAGATGCTGGCGGAAGCGGGCTGGAGGGCTCTTGGCCGTCTGGCCGATATAGAGACAGGGTAGGGCGATCGTCATCCGGGGGTTGGCCTTCCGGAAACGCCCGCTGCCGCAGACCTCCGGGTCCAGCTCGATAACGTAGACGTGATAGGCCATCGCCCGCGGCCCGGCCGGAATCACTCTTCGATCGGGTTCCCTTCCTCGTCCCACTCCCGGCGGCTGACCTCCTCGCCGTCGACAAACTCCACCTCGGCCTGCTTCCGCCCATTTTCGTACCAGCCAATTGCCGTCCCCTGCAGTTCGCCCCCGCGGTATTCGGTCTGAGATTTCATCCCCCCGCCCTCATACCACTCGATGACCTTCCCGTTGACCTGGCCGTCGAGAAGCTCCCCCTCCGCCTTCTTCTCCCCCCCCGGCCAGTATTCCGCCATCATCCCCGTGAAGGGTTTTTCGGAATCGAGCTCGTACCAGAGGCCGTCCCTTTCCACGAGCATGCCCCCATCCACCACCGGCTCCTTGATTAAGGCGCATCCCCCCGCCGCCAAAAGCGTCATCATCGCCAGCGCCACACTCATTACTTTCGTCATCTTCTCCCGTTTCGGCGCCTCCATCCTGACCCTCCGCCCGAAACAGACAGCGACATAAATGATAACGATAGCCCCGATAACAAGTCCCAGTGTCTGCATAGCGCAATCCTCCGTGGATATCCCGGTTGCCGATTTATCTTATTGCAGTTTACCCGTCTCCGCCGCCGAGGAGAAGCAAAAACAAAAAGGGGTCAGTCATTGAATATTGACATTTTTCCGGGCCGGCGGGGACTGAAGACTCCCACCCCCCGGATCCCCCTCCCCTTGCTTTCATTAACGAACTTGTTTCCCGGCACATTGATTCCAGGTTCTGGGGAGGGGGGATCGCAATGACCGGGGTCAGAGGTTTTTGAGCCGGCGGGAGGCTTCGGTGAGGAACTGGCGAAGAGCGGCGGGGGTGGCGGGGGCGGGGGCGGACCAGGCTTTCCGGATCCGGTCTTGCTGAAGAAGAACGTACTTATCCTCAACCCGGCGGATGGCGGTGACTCCCCTGGAAGCGGCGGTGATTTTCAAGAGGGCGAGCTCGGCGAGGAGCCGGGCCTCTTCGGGCGGGGGACCGAAGCGGTCTTGGAGCTCCTCAAGCCAGTCCTCAATCTCTTTCGCGCCGCCCAAAGAGGCCCAGCGGCGGTAGAGCTCGATCCGCTGCGTCTCGGTCCCGACATAGTCCAGGGGCAGAGAGACGGGGATCTCAAACTCGAGGGCGGTCTTCGGCGGCGGGGCTTTCTCTTCGCCTTTGAGACGGAGGACCGACTCTTCCAGGAGCCGGCAGTAAAGCTCGAAGCCGACGGCGGAGATGTGGCCGTGCTGCTCCCGTCCGAGGATGTTGCCGGCGCCGCGGATCTCCAGGTCGCGCAGGGCCAGGCCGTAGCCGGCACCGAGGTTGGAGAACTCCTCGATCGCCATCAGCCGCTGGCGGGCGGCGTTTTCGAGGAA
Source organism: uncultured bacterium (assembly GCA_964587835.1). Lineage (GTDB taxonomy): Bacteria > Auribacterota > Erginobacteria > Erginobacterales > Erginobacteraceae > Erginobacter. The sequence continues at coordinate 37,596 of CAZPMN010000006.1, read as the reverse complement.
GGCCCCCGGGGGGTAGAAGAAGTAGGCGTAGGCGAGGTGCTTGAACCGCCCCACCCTCCCCCGGAGCTGGTAGAGATCGGCCAGGCCGAAGCGGTGGGCGTTCTCGACGATGATGGTGTTGGCGTTGGGGATGTCGAGGCCGGACTCGATGATCGTGGTGCAGACCAGGATGTCGATCTTCCCATCGGCAAAGCGCTCCATCACTCCGGCCAGCTCCTCCTCCCCCATCTGCCCGTGGCCGGAGGCGACGGTCAGGTCGGGGAACCAGGTGACGAGCCGGGCCCGGACCTGGTCGATGTCCTTGACCCGGTTGTGGAGGTAGAAGACCTGGCCGCCGCGGTTGACCTCGCGGCGGACGGCGTTTTTGATCATCAGGGGGTCGTAGGCGGCAACCCGGGTCTCCACGGCCAGGCGGTCCTGGGGCGGGGTATTGATGGAGCTCAGGTCCCGGGCCCCGGTCAGGGAGAGGTAGAGGGTACGGGGGATCGGGGTGGCGGTGAGAGTGAGGAGATCGACCTGCTCCCGGATCTTCTTCAGCTTCTCCTTGTGCCGGACCCCGAACCGCTGCTCCTCGTCAATCACCACCAGGCCGAGGTCGCGGAACCCGACGTCTTCCTGGAGGAGCCGGTGGGTCCCGATCACGATGTCCACCTTCCCTTCCTTAAGGTCGGCGAGGATCTCCTTCTGCCGCTTCGGGGGGACAAGGCGGGAGAGGGTTTCGACCCGAACCGGGTAGTCGGACATCCGCTCTCGGAAGGTCCGGGTGTGCTGCTGGGCGAGGACGGTGGTGGGGACGAGGACGGCGGCCTGGGCCCCCTCCATCGCCGTCTTGAAGGCAGCCCTCACCGCTACCTCGGTCTTTCCGTAGCCGACGTCGCCGCAGAGCAGCCGGTCCATCGGCTTGGGGGCTTCGAGGTCGGACTTGATCTCGGCCAGGGCCCGAGACTGGTCGGGGGTCTCGGGGTAGATGAAGGCGGCCTCGAACTCCTTCTGCCAGGGGGTGTCAGGGGAGAACTTCCGGCCGCCGGCGGCGGTCCGGCGGGCCTGGAGATCGAGGAGCTCGGCGGCGAGGTCGCGGACGGCCCGCTTGGCGGCGGCGCGGGCGCGGGGCCAGCGGCCCCCGCCGAGGCGGTCGAGCTTCGGCCGGGCCTTCCCGGCGCCGAGGTAGCGGGAGACCAGGTGGGCGTGGGTGAGGTCACAGTAGAGGCGGGCGTTGTCGGCGTAGCGGATGACCAGCATCTCCCGCTTTTTCCCCGTGGCGACGGTGATCTCCTTGACCCCGAGGAAGCGGCCGATCCCGTGGTCGAGGTGGACGACCCAGTCCCCGGGCTGGAAGTCGGACCGGGGGAGGCCCGCGGCGGCCTGGTGGTACTTCTGCCGGGGGCGGGGGAGGCGGTAGCGGGAAAAGATCTCGCTGTCGCCGAGGACGGCCAGGCGGGGCCCGGACCAGACGAACCCCTCCCCCGTCTCCCCGATCGCCACCTTGAGGTTCCGGTGGGGAAAGATCTTCTTCTCGCCCAGGATCTCTTTGAGCCGATCGGCCTCACCGGGATTGTGGGCGAAGAGGAGGACCCGGGATCCGTCTTCGAGGAGCTCGCCGACGGCAGCGAGCAGCGGGTAGGGACCGGAGTCGGCTCGGTACTTGTAGCGCTCCAGGCTGTGGAGCGAGAAGCGAAGCGCGGAGGCGCCTTTCTCGGCCGCCAGCTCGAGGGTATCGGGGAAGAAGAAGAGGCGGGGAAATTTCCCCCTCCCCCACCCCGCCTCCCCGGGCGGGAAGCGGCCGGCGAGGACGATCCGGCAGCCGGCGGGGAGGTAATCGAGGAGCGAGGCGGAGCCGATGCCGGTTAAAGGATGGAGTTCGACGGACTCGACCCGGTCGACCGAGCGCTGGGTCAGAGGGTCGAAGCGGCGGAGGGATTCGATTACCTCGCCGTCGAACTCGACTCTCAGGGGGTATTCGCCCTCGACGGGAAAGAGGTCGAGGATCCCGCCCCGGCGGGCGAAGTTTCCCCGCTCCAGCACCGGGTCCCCATACTCGTAGCCGAGCTCGACCAGCTTCCTGGCCAGGCGGTCGGGGTCGCTGGTATCGCCGGGGGCGAGCTTGATCAGCGCGGAGAAGAAGGTCGGGGGCGGGGGCAGGTCGTCGGCCAGGGAAGCCGGGGAGGCGACCAGCGGGGGAATCCCCTTCCCCGCCGCGGCCAGGCGGGCGAGGATGCCGCGCCGCTCGCCCTCGACCAGGGGGTCTCCCCCGCCGGCGGAGGCGGGAAAGAGGAACGGGGTCAGGCCGGTGTAGCCCTCCAGTTCGCGACTCAGACGCTCGGCCTCCCGCTCGGAAGGGGCGACCGCCAGGTAAGGCCGGGGGGAGAGGGCGGCGGCCCGGGCGACGATGAAACCCGGGGAGGAGCCGGGGGCGGGGGCGAGGGTCCCGTCGCGTCCGGAGTCCCAGAGGGAGAGGAAGAGGGAAAACTCGCTGGATTTTTTCAGAACTGCCGCGAATTCTTCCATATATCTTTTCTTCTTTGAGATTGCTTTGTCGCCCTCACGTCGTTCGGGCTCTTCGCAATGACGGGGGATTATAGTTTTGTTCGGTCTCCTTGCGGTGCCGGAGAGGACGGAACGGACGGGAGGGGTCTCCCTAACGCATCAGGAGGAGGCTGAGCGCCATCACCGACATCCCCGCCAGGAGCCCGATCAGGCTGTCGTGACCCTTGCCATAGGCCCGACTGGTGGGGAGGAGCTCATCGAGGCTGATATAGACCATAATCCCGGCCACACCCCCGAAGAGCGCGCCCATTACCCCGGAGGGGAAACCGGCCTCTCCCCCGGCGATCAGGCGCAGGATGAAGTAAGCGACCAGCGCTCCCACAGGCTCGGCCAAGCCGCTAAGAAAGGAATAAATGAAAGATTTTTTTCGGGACCCGCTGGCGTAGAAGATGGGAACGGAGACCGAGATCCCTTCCGGGATATTGTGGAGCGCGATGGCCACGGCGATGGCGACCCCGAGGGCGGGGTCCTCGAGGGCGGCCAGAAAGGTGACTAGACCTTCGGGGAAATTGTGGATACCGATCGCCAAAGCGGTGAAGAGCCCCATCCGCATCAACCGGTGGTGATGGGGAAAGGCCTGGCCGCCGGCGGCGAACTCGGCCGCCGAGAGCTGGGGGTTATGGAGCGGCGCTAACTCTGATTCCGGATGCGTTTCGTGGGGGTTCTCAGCCTCTGGAACCAGGTAGTCGATAACTGCAATAACGATAATCCCGGCAAAGAAAGAGGCGGCGTTGACCCAGTGGCCCCAGTAGTCGCCAAGACACTCCGTAAGCGCTTCTGCCCCCTTGAAGAAAATCTCGACGAAGGAGACATAAATCATCACCCCGGCGGAGAAGCCGGTGGCGACGGAGAGGAAGCGGTAGTTGGTCCGCTTGGCGAAGAAAGCGATCGCCGAGCCGAACCCGGTGGAGAGACCGGCGAAGGTCGTTAGGGCGAGGGCGACCCAGAAGCCATCCATTTTAAAATTTTCCTTGGGAAAATTTTAGTGTTTGAGTACTGGCGCGGAAGTTGGAGACTTTTAACTCCACGCGATAAGGTAAATTCGTTTTTCCTTCGGGAAATTTTAGAGTTTTGGTACCGGCGCGGGGTTTGGAGACTTTTAACTCCACGGGATACGGTATTCAGACTATCATTCTCCGGATATGATGGCAACCGGAGAGACGGGGGGGCCATTTCGTACTTGTACTCCTACTCGTACTCGAACGGCGCCGGAGAAAAAACGAGTACGAGTACGAGTACGATGTACGAGTGTGAAGTAGGAGTCAGCTAACCTCTCCGGGCGGAGAGAGTGGAGTAATCCCGCCGGTATGGCCTCCGGGGTGGACGGAGAGTCCGGGGGGGACGGCGGCGGCGGTCTCGGCCAGGCCGCGGACATAGTGGATGAACATCAGGTAGGGGGCAAGGTCGCGGCGGGGGAAGTCGCCGGGCCGGGATTTGATCTCCCCGGTGAGGAGGCCGCGGAGCGCCCCCAGGGCCTCTTCCGCCCCGGGTCCGCTCTCGAGCTCGCCGAGGATGACGGCGAAGGAGTTGTCGACCAGGCCGGCGGCCTGGCGGAAGAACTCCACCAGGCCCGGGGTGAGCTCCCGCTCCCGGCAGGCGGCCAGGCTCTCGGCCAGCCCGCCAACGTAGAGGGAGAGCCGGCGGAGGCGGTTGATCCTCTCGGCGGCCTCCCGCCGGCGGGCGGGGAAGATGAGATACTGGTTGGCCGCCGTCCGGCCGACCTCGATGACTTTCGCCATCCGGCGGTAGATCTTGACCGTGGAGACCGGGCCGGCGGCTTCTCCCCCCTCCCCCTCGAGGAAGGAAAAGGCCCTCCGACCCGCTTCCCGGAGGAATTTCTCCAGTTCGACGATCCGCCGGTCGAGGTCGTCCCCGACCCCGACCGGAAGGACAAAGGCCGAGACTACAAGCCCCAGGGAGCCGCCGATCAGGACCTGGACCCCCCGGAGGAGGGCGATCTGGTGGCGGTGGCCGCCGAGGAAACTGACCAGGATGATGGCAAAGGCGCCCATCCAGGCGGCGGCGGCGGCGTAAGAGACCGGGGATTTGTAGGCCCACATAAAGAGGGAAACGAGGCAGACCGGGATGACCAGCAGGGGACGGCCGCCGGCGAAGTAGAGGAAGATAGCCGAGCCGACGACCGCGGCCACCGTTCCGGCCAGGAGCTGCTTGAGCTTGTCCAGGTTCTCGCCCCAGGAGCCGGCGATCACAACCACGGCCATCAGGGCTCCCCAGTAGGGGCGCTCCAGCCCGAGGAGGCCGTTGACCAGGAGGACCAGGACTACGGCCAGGGCCGCCTGGATCCCCATCCGGATGTTCGGCGGTATCGCTTTCCCGTTCATTCTTCCCTCCCGGCCAGCCGCCGGGCCTTGCCGGCGAGCGATTCCAGCACCCGGGCGATCCGCTCCATCGCGGCGGCGAAACGCCCGATCTGGAAGTCAAGGGCGGTGAGCGGCTCGGTTGCGGCCTCCCACTTCTCCTGGAAGCGGCCCAGTTCCCGGCGGAACCGGTCGAGATCGAGCTCGACCTTCCCCTCCAGGACCAGCCCCCGGCGGGCGGTCTCCAGGACCGACTCCAGCTCCCCGGCCACCGCCCGGGCCCGGCGGAGGGTCCCCTCCCCCGCCCCGGCGGCCAGCCGGTCCAGGGAACTTTCAGCGATCCTCAGAAGGTTGGCGAGTCGGAACTGGCCGGCGGCGATCCCGTCGAGGAGATCCCAGGAGGGGTCTTTCGCCGGGAGGACCCCGGAGGCGATCTCGTACCAGAGGGCGAGGGTGTCGCCCATCTCCCGCCGGGCCTTGCGGATTTCGCCCCCGGCGGACCGGCCCCGCAGCCGGGCGAGGATCAACGCAACCGTGGAGGAGGCGGCGGCGATGTAGCGGGCCAGGCAGTCGAGGAGGGAGCGGACCAGGCGGACCGGGAGGATCTGGAAACTGACGTAGAAAGCGGCGAGGAAGGCGACGGCGAGGGCGGCCCAGAACCGGGGAAGGAGGATCGGGGAGATCTCCAGGCGGGGGACGAGGACGAAGACGAAGAGGGCGATCGGGCCGGTCCCCTTCCAGGCGGGGCCGTACTTCCGCAGGTAGAGGGCGAGGAAGGCGACGGCGGCGAAGACCGCCCCGTAGGCGAGGGAACCCTCGATGACCAGGGAGGCGGGGATGGAGACCAGGAGACCGCCGAGGAAGTTGCGGAGCATCCCCAGCTTCCGGTCCCGGGTGTTGGCCCCGGAGATGTTGGCGGAGAGCAGCACCGAGAGGATCAGGGCCGGGAAGACCAGGGTGAGGTCGGGTTCGGGGACGGCCCCGGGGGCGGCCGGGGGCTCGACCCCGGCCAGGAGGGAGACGATCAGGGCGGGGACCAGGGAGACGGCCCCGCAGAGGATGATCCGGCCGGCCCGGCGGAGCCGGATCAACCCGGGGTCGTGCTCGAAGAATTTCAGCCGGGCGGTCTTGAGATAGGGCTGTCCGGGAAGATCCATTTTAATTGAACTGATTCACCCGCGGCGCGAGGCCGCGGGGGTCTTTATATTAAATAACGATGGTTTTTTATCGTTTCGAATCGGGCGAGATAAAGCCTCTCAGGAAGGTATGGACCGAATCGCCGAGGAAGGCCAGGTTATAGCCGCCCTCCTGGCAGATCAGGGTGGGGAGGTTGAGGGCGGCCAGGCGGAGGGCGATCTCCCGGTAATCCCCGCCGGCCAGTCGGAAACCGCCGATCGGGTCTTCGGCGTGGGTGTCGAAGCCGGCGGCGATAATCAGGTACTTCGGGTCGAAACGGCGGATGGCCGCGATCACCCGGTCGAGGGCCTCGAGATAGCCGGGGGCGGCGGTGCCCTGCGGAAGGGGTTCGTTGAGGTTGGTACCGGCGGCCTGGCCGACCCCGGTCTCCCCGGCGTAACCCCAGAAGTAGGGGTACTCCACGTCCGGGTCGCCGTGGATCGAGGCGGTGAAGACGGCCTTCTTCCGGATGAAGAACTCCTGGGTGCCGTTGCCGTGATGGTAGTCGATATCGAGGACGGCCACCCGGCCCTGGTTGAGGAGGTACTCCGCCGCCGTGGCGACGTTGTTGAAGTAGCAGTAGCCGCCGAAGACCCGGGGCCCGGCGTGGTGGCCGGAGGGCCGGCAGAGGGCGTAAACCGCCCGCTCGGAGCCGGAGGCGATCAGCTCGGCGCCGGTCAGGGCGGTGTCGGCCGAGGCCCGGGCCACCTCGTAGGTCCGGGGCATAATCGGGGTCACGGCGTCGGTGCACCAGATCCCGCCCTGGAGGGGGAGATCGACCCGCCGGGGGAGGTGGGCCCCCTCGCCCGGGAAGAGGTCGGGATAGAACTCCTCCCCCTCTTTCAGGGAGGCCGCGGTGTGGCGGATATAGTCGTGGTAGGGGTGGAGCCGAGTCAGGAGCCGCTCGGGAAAGACTTCGGCGGTGACCAGGGTAAAGTCCGGGTCGGCCTGGAGCCGGTGCTTGATCGCCTGGACCCGGAGCGGGGTATCCTTGACCTCGTAGGCTTCCGGGCCGAGCTGGAATTTCCAGTACGGGTTGTGGAGACTGTCGTTGTACTTGACGACGACCTTCATAAGCTGGTCCTCTTCCCGACCGGCGGGCAAGGTCAATTTCTTCGCTCAATCCGGATTGCCCAACAAAACAATAAAGTCTCGATAAACAACGGGTGAATGATGTGTCGCCCCCTGCGGGGGCTCTGAGTTATTGTTGCTGATCAATACCACGGGCTGACGCCCGTGGCTAAGAATGTATCGCCCGCTGCGCGGGCTTCTATTAACAATACCTGTATGTAATCAGGTTAAGTAGCCCCCGCAGGGGGCGGCACTTCTTAATAGCCACGGGCGTCAGAGGCTGTCCGACAAACCCCGAATTGTCATCGCGAGGAGCGGAGCGACGAAGCGATCTCAATTAACGGATACAAGGTTTTGTTTGGCAACAGATTGGGATTGCTTCGCCCCTTCGGGGCTCGCAATGACAGTAAAAATGACGAACATTGGAATTGTCGGACATCCTCGTCAGCCCGTGGAAAAAAGGTTTCGAAAATATATCAAGAGCCCCCGCAGGGGGCGGCACAATTGCCAGACGATAATGGTTAATTTGGATAACCGCAGGCAAATTCCCCCTTGGTTTCGCGCTGCAAAACTGACTTCAAAGCCCATCCATCATTGATTAAGTCAATCAACCGCCTTGGGAAAATCCGGATATAGCCGATTATTTCTCCCCCATCAGTTCCATCACCTTCTCCTGGGGGATCGGGGGGGACTCCCGGCCGAGGCGGCCGTTCATCCCGTTGGAGGAGAAAACGGCGTTGAGGACGGCCTCCTCGGTGGCCTCGATCACCGCCTCGTAGAGGATGTCGATGTGGGGCTCGGCGATGTACCGCAGCCGGGTGAAACGGTCGGAGTCGCGGGTGGGGCGCAACGAGCGGTTGCTGGTGCAGAAGGCGATCAGGATCTCCCCGCTGGAGGAGGCGGCGGTGGATCCGACCCGGCCCAGGCCGAGGGCCGAGCGCTTGGCGATATCGTTGAGCTGGGAGCTGATCAGGGGAACGTCGGTGGCGATGACCACGATGATCGAGCCGGACGAACGCTCCCGCCGGTTCCCAACCGGGTAGAGCGGGTCGAGGTCGCGGCCGATCACCCGGCCGTCGATGGTCAGGTTGCGCATCCGGCCGAAGTTGGAGAGGACCAGGGCCCCGAGGGTGAAGTCCTGCTTCGCCACCTGGAAGACCCGGGAAGAGGTGCCGATCCCGCCGGCGAAGTCGAAGGTGGTCATCCCGGCCCCGGCCCCGATGGAACCCTGGGCCACCGGCCCGGAGGAGGCGTCCTCGATCGCCCGGATGGTATCCCGGGCGGTGCAGACCCCGACCCGGACATCGTTGAGGAAGGAGTCGTCGGCCTCCCCGACCACCGGCATAATCACGTCGGACTCGGTGCCGAGCTGGGGGTACTTCCGGCTCATATGGCCGATCACCCCGTCGTGGACCCGGCCGACCGAGTGGGAGTTGGTCAACAGGATCGGGGATTCCAGCCAGCCCTGGGCCAGGACCTGGATCAGCCCGGCCATCTCCCCCACCCCGTTGAGGATGAAACCCCCGGCCATCAGCCGCCGGGTGTAGGTCTTCCCGGCCGGAAGGACCGCGGTCACCCCGGTCCGGACCCGGGTGGTCTCGTTCCGGCCGGGGACCCGGACGTCGTCCTCGATCCGGGTGCAGTGGCCGACCCGGACCCCGGGGACGTCGGTAATCGCGTTGTGGACCCCGGTTCGGTAGCTGCCGATCCGGATCCCCAGTTCCCGGGGGGTCGGCCGGGGCGGGCCCTCCCCCTCCCCGGTCCGGCTCTTCCGCGGGGGACGAAGGGGGATCCCGTAGCGGCGGGCGGCCGAGCGGATGATCAGCCGCAGAACGTCCTTGAAGGTCAGCCCGCGGGCCCCGGCGGCCCGCATCAGGGAGGCGTCCGGATGGAGGCTGGGCAGGGGGTTGAGCTCGATGAAGAAGGGCCGGCCGTCCTGGCGAAGACGGATATCCACCCGGCCCATATCCGGGCAGGTCATCACTTCGAAAACCCTCCGGGCCAGAGAGAGGACCGCCTTCTCTTCGGCCGGGGTCAGTTGGGCCGGGCAGATCACGTTGACCGCCTCGGCGGCTTCGCCGCCCTGTTTCATAGCGTAATCGTAGATGTTGTATCTGGCACCGAGCCGCTCGAGGTCGAAGGTGTGCTCAACGACCGACAGGAGGCGGCCGGGATAACTCTCGATGAAGGGGACGCTGAGTTCCCGCCCGGAGATGAACGGCTCGACCACCAGCCCGGAGGGATATTCTTCCAGGAGGCGGTCGATTATCTTCCGGGCCCGGGCGGCGGTCTCCGCCACTGAATCCTGCCGGATCCCCTTGCTCGACCCCTCGGAGTTGGGCTTGATGATCACCGGGTAGTCGAGGTCGGGAGGGAGTTCGCGGTCCCGGGAGGTGACCAGGACCCCCCGGGGAACTTCCACCCCGCGGGAAGCGAGGACGGTCTTGGCCAGGTGCTTGTCCAGGTTGAGGTGGAGCAGCGAGGCGTTGCCGCCAGTGAAGGGGAGGTCGAGCTGCTCGTAGAGGCCGGGGTAGAAAGCCTCCCGGGCGCTGCCGATGGTGCCCTCGGCCAGGTTGAAGACCAGGTCGGGCTCGCCGGCCAGGAGGCGCTCGACCACGTGGTTGGGCGGCCCCGAGACCTCGACCGGGGTTACCGTGTGGTGGAGCTCGGAGATCGCCCGGACGATCCGATCGACATCCGCTTCGGAGAGCAGTTCCGCGGTGAACTCGGAATCGTCGGAACGGAGGTTGTAAGCGACGGTGATCCGCATCGGGTTACCCCGGATTTTTCCCAAATATCCTTTAGTGACTTTAAGCTACCGCCGAAGTCAATTCAAGGATTAACCGGAGCATAGACGGCATTGTGTCGCCCCTGGCGGGGCTCTCGGACAGGTTTTCGCCTTTCAGTACCACGGGCTTACGAGGCTGTCCGACAATTACTGATTTCGCAAATTTCCGGGTCATTGCGAGGAGCGCAGCGACGAAGCAATCTCAACCTATTGGTGCGCAGAGCGGCATACTCGCAAATTGAGATCGCTTCGCCCCTTCGGGGCTCGCGATGACATTTTGGGGTTTGTCAGACAGCCTCTTACGCCCGTGGCTATTTTGGTTTCGCCCCCTGCGGGGGCTGGGGATTTTGGTCCGATGTCATCTGTCCGCTTCGCGATGCTTGGCCGGACAGGTACCTCAGGGAAGGAAAGTTCATTCCTGAATTTTTCCCGCCAAACCGGCGGCGGCGGGAAAGTAGCACAGACATTCCTGTCTGTGCGGACTCGGATGAGATGGCTCCGAGCGGGGAGATAATCGATCAAACCCTCCGCGTCCTTGGCGCCTCCGCGGTGAACAATCAGCAGGCCAGGGAACGGAGGAGGCCGCCGGCGAGGAGGAGGTCGCGCTCGCGGGGGGAGAGGTCGAGGGCGAGTTTCAGCTCGAGGCCCCGGGTGAGGTTCTTCACCGTGACCGGGCTCCCCTCCTCCACCTCCCGGCGGAGGGCGGGGAATTTCAGTTCGTCCCCGGTTGCCAGCTTCCCGGCGACTTCCTCTTCCCCCGGGGTGAGGGGGAGGATCCCGAAGTTGATCAGGTTGGAGCGGTGGATCCGGGCGAAGGAGCGGGCGATCACCGCCCGTACCCCGAGGTAATAGGGGGCGAGGGCGGCGTGCTCCCGCGACGAGCCCTGGCCGTAGTTCTCCCCCGCGACGATCACCCCGCGGCGGTCCTGTCTCCGCTCCCAGTCGGTCCGCTCGACGAAGCCGGGGTCGAGGGCGGAAAAGACGTATCGGGAGATCTTGCCGATGTTGGAGCGCAGGGGGAGGATCTTCGCCCCGGCGGGCATTATGTCGTCGGTGGTGACGTTGTCGCCCACATCCAGCCAGACCGCGGCGGTCATCTGTGCCGGGAGCGGCTCCCCGGTCGGGATGGCGGTGATGTTGGGGCCCTTGATCACCTCCACCTTTTCCGCATCTTCCGCCGGGGGGAGGATCAGGGAGTCGTCGACGGCGAAGCGGTCAGGGAGCTCGATCTCCGGGGGATTACCGAGTTTTCGGGGGTCGGCGATACCGCCCTTAAGGGCGGCGGTGGCGGCGGTCTGGGGGGAGACCAGGTAAACCTCGGCGTCGGCGGTGCCGGAGCGGCCCTTGAAGTTGCGGTTGTAGGTCCGCAGGCTGACCGCCCCCGAAGGCGGCGACTGGCCCATCCCGATGCAGGGGCCGCAGGCGGATTCGAGGATCCGGGCGCCGGAGGCGATCAGGTCGGCCAGCGAGCCGTCGGCGGCCATCATCTCCATCACCTGGCGGGAGCCGGGGGAGATGACCAGGCTGACGGCGGGGTGGACGGTCTTCCCCTTGAGGACCGCGGCCACGGTCTCCAGGTCAGCCAGGGAGGAGTTGGTGCAGGAGCCGATGCAAACCTGGCGGACGGGCGTCCCGACCAGTTCTTTGACCGTCCGGACCGCGTCGGGGGAATGGGGGCAGGCGGCCAGGGGTTCGAGGGCGGCGAGGTCGATGACCAGCTCGCCGGCGTATTTCGCTCCGGGGTCGGCGGCCAGCTCCCGCCAGTCCCCTTCTCTCTCCTGCCGGGAGAGGAAGTCCCGGGTCAGCTCGTCGGAGGGGAAGACCGAGGTGGTGGCCCCGGTCTCCGCCCCCATATTGGTGATGGTCGCCCGCTCGGGGACGGTGAGGGTCTTCAACCCCTCGCCGCCGTATTCGAGGATCTTGCCCACACCGCCCTTGACCCCGATCTCGGCCAGGACCTTGAGGATCACGTCCTTGGCCGAGACCCAGGGGGGGAGGCGGTTTTCCAGGCGGACGAGGAAGATCTCCGGCATCACCAGGCTGAAGGGGCGGCCGGAGAGGGCGGCGGCGATCTCCAGCCCGCCGACCCCGATCGCCAGCATCCCCAGGCCGCCGCCGGTGGGGGTGTGGCTGTCGGAACCGAGGAGGACGGCGCCGGGTTGGCCAAAGCGTTCGAGGTGGACCTGGTGGCAGATGCCGTTGCCGGGGCGGGAGAAGTGGATCCCGTATCTGGCGGCAAAGGTCTGGAGGAAGAGGTGGTCGTCGGCGTTCTCGAAGCCGGTCTGGAGAGTGTTATGGTCGACGTAGCTGACCGAGAGTTCGGTTTTGACCCGGGGGATGTTCAGGGCCTCGAACTCGAGGTAGGCGAGGGTGCCGGTGGCGTCCTGGGTCAGGGTCTGGCCAACCCGGATGGCGATCTCCTCCCCCGGGGTCATCTCGCCGGAGACGAGGTGGGCGCGGATGATCTTTTCGGCTAAGGTCAGGGACAACTTCGAGCTGGACTTCATCCGATATTTCCCCACGTATGATGTGGCACTCCGTTGGAGTGCTAACAAGATATTGCCATCGTATCTATCCCGGGGTTTCACCCCGGGCTATGATGTGGGACCCCTTTGGGGTCCGGGTATTTCTTTCCGCGGCACCCCGATTCCCCGGGGTTTCACC
>CAZPMN010000006.1:0-24935 GCA_964587835.1 uncultured bacterium | reverse complement strand
CACCCCGATTCCCCGGGGTTTCACCCCGGACTATGATGTGGGACGCCTTTGGGGTCCGGGTATTTCTTTCCGCGGCACCCCGATTCCCCGGGGTTTCACCCCGGACTATGATGTGGGACGCCTTTGGGGTCCGGGTATTTCTTTCCGCGGCACCCCGATTCCCCGGGGTTTCACCCCGGGCTATGATGTGGGACCCATTTGGGGTCCGGAATGTTGGTTGTTTGAATCCTTTTACCCCGGGTTTCACCCGGGGCTTTAATGTGGGACCCCTTTGGGGTCCGGGTATTTCTTTCCGCGACACCCCGATTCCCCGGGGTTTCACCCCGGACTATGATGTGGGACGCCTTTGGGGTCCGGGTATTTCTTTCCGCGGCACCCCGATTCCCCGGGGTTTCACCCCGGGCTATGATGTGGGACCCATTTGGGGTCCGGAATGTTGGTTGTTTGAATCCTTTTACCCCGGGTTTCACCCGGGGCTTTAATGTGGGACCCCTTTGGGGTCCGGGAATCTTTTGGTGGTCCTTGATCCACCCCAACGGGGTGAAACATTATAGCCCGGCGAGAATCGCCGGGATCAAACGGTATTGAAAGATCAAGCCGCACCCCGAAGGGGTGCCACATCAAATCACCGGCCGGTCCGACTTCAGAGGGTTCTTACGTATTCTTCCAGGCGGTCGAGGCCTTTGTTCAGGTTCGCCGCCGAGTCGGCGAAGGACATCCGGATGTTTCCGTCGGCGCCGAAGGCGATGCCGGGGACGACGGCAATCCGGGCCCGGTCGAGGAGCTCGGAGGCCAGCTCCAGCGAGGGCTTGCCCAGCCCCGAGATGTTGGGGAAGACGTAGAAGGTCCCCCGGGGGACGGGACAGGTGATCCCGCCGATCCGGTTGAGCCTCTCGACCATCAGGTCCCGACGCTTCTCGAAGGCCCGCCGCATTTCCTCGACGCATTCCTGGCTGCCGGTGAGGGCGGCAAGGGCGGCGTACTGGGACGGGGTGGCCGGGTTGGAGGTGGAGTGGGACTGGAAACCGGCAATCGCCTTGGCCACGTTCTCCGGGGCGGCCAGGTAGCCGATCCGCCAGCCGGTCATCGCGTAGGTCTTGGAGGGGCCGTTGACGACAATCGTTCGGGCCTTCACCTCGGCAGAGAGCGAGGCGGGGCTGACCGCCTCGAAGCCGTCGAAGACCAGCTTCTCGTAGATCTCGTCGCTGATCAGGGCGAGGTCGCGGCGGCAGGCCAGGTCGGCGATGAACTCCAGGTCCTCCCGCCCGTAGGCGGCACCGGTCGGGTTGCAGGGGCTGGAGACGAGGATCGCCCGGGTCCGGTCGGTCACCAGGGCTTCCAGCTTCTCCCGGTCGATCCCGTAGCCCCGGCTCTCCTCGGTCTCGAGATAGACCGGCTCGGCCCCGGCCAGGCGGGCCTGCTCCGGGTAGGTAACCCAGTAAGGAGCGGGGATGATCACCTCGTCTCCCTCGGCACAGATCGCCTGGAAGGCGTTGTAGAGAGAATGCTTGGCCCCGCAGGAGATTACGATCTCGGCGGCCGAGTAATCGAGACCGTTGTCCCGCTTGAACTTTTCACGGACCGCTTCAATCAGTTCCGCCATCCCCCGGGCCGGGGTATAGCGGGTCTTGCCGGAATCGATGGCGATTTTGGCTACGGCCCGGATATGTTCCGGAGTGTCGAAGTCCGGTTCGCCGGCGGCGAAACTGACGATGTCCACCCCCTGGTTCTTCAGGGCCTTGGCCCGGCTGGTGACCTCCAGGGTCAGGGAGGGACTGATCCGGGATAGACGGGGAGCTATCTTCATTTCCGGTAGAAATCGTTGATGATCTTCTTCAGCCGATTTTCTTCCATCCGGATGATCTTCGACTCCCTCCGGAAGTTGGCCGCGGAGTCGGAGGCGTGGGCGACATTCTGGCTGATACTGTGCCCGTAAATCCTCCGCACGGTGGCCCAGCCGGCTTTGTTCGGGTCGGTCGCCCCCAGAACCTCCCTGATCCGGGAAACCGCCCGGTCACCCTGGTAAATCAGAGCCAGGCATTTTTCCTTACCCGGCGCCCCCCGGGCCCGCGCCCCCTTCACCTGTTCGGGGTCGACTCCGGTCATCGTTTTTATGATGGTATTGAACTCCTGGCGGGCCTTATGGTCCTTGATCAGGTCGGCCATATTCTCGTAAACCTCCTCCGGGATCGGAAAATCGAAGGATGGTTTAAGGCAGAATCTCAGCATCTCGGCTACCCGCCCCTTCATCCGCTGGGGGAGAGCCTCCGCCACCGGTCCATAGAACTCCTCCGCCTGGGCGACGGACATTCTCACCAGGTTAGCCCCGATGATTCGCAAGCCGGTCCGGGAGATGATGTCCATCACGTTGCCAGCCAAGCTGGACTGGCCCCGGAAGTTTTCCGGCTTCATCATCACCAGGGTGGTCTCCGGCTTCACCCCGGCCGGGTACCTGCAGCTGTGAGCAAGGATTCCCCCATCCCGGTCGGAGTAACGGGCCCAGAGCTTGAGGGTGGTTTCCGCCGCCGACGGCTCGGGGATGACCAGGACGGCCGGTTCGAAGTAGGTGATCTCTCCTTTCGCGTTCTTGATATAATCCCCGTAGGTATCGCGAACCGTCTCCCCGGAAACCGAGCCGCGCCAGATTGGGCCAACCACGTATTTTCGGATTGCCCGGATGACGTTGTTGCCCCGGAACAGGAGCATCATCACCCGCGGCCGGTCGGCACCCCGCTTTTCCGGAACCCAGCGAGTCTGAATGTAGCGGCGGATCTCCTCGCGGACGATCCGCGATTCCCGGGATCCCCGGGGAGTGATCAGGCTGCTGTACTCCTCGACCAGTTCCCGGCTGGGGGCGAACATCCGCGCCGCCACCAGTTCTCCGGGGGTGAGGGAGAGAAGGCGGGCGATTACCCCTCCGGTCCGGGATTTCTCCAGGGTATAGGGATTAATCCAGACTGCCGCCAGTTCTACCGCCATCAGATTACCTTGGGTCTACCTTCTTCGGGTTCTATAACAGCAAGCAGGATAGTAAACTATCCTGCTGGTTACAGACCGCCGGCGGCCGCCGCCCAACCGGGAGTCGGCCGGGCGGCGGGCCGGATATTCCGAACCGCCGGTGGGATCCGGGTTTCCCGTCGCGGGACCTGCTCCGTGGCCGGGAACCGAAAAAGGCGAAACGATCCCCTGGGTCGAGCCACTCCGCCCGGCGGGAGGAGAAGGGGGCGTTACTTGCCCAGGATTCTGAACATCCCGGTGCCGCAGATCGGACAGGTCCCCTTGATGGCCTTCCGGCCATTCTTCATTGTGACTTCCTTGCCGTCCTTGATCTCTCTCTTCGCCTTGCACTTCACGCAATAACCTTCCATCGCTCCCTCCTTTTCCAGGGTCGCGCCGGCGACGCCGGCTCTTTCGATTTATGCCGGCGGCATCGCCGGCGGGAAACCAGACTGACCGATTATCTTCCCGTGGTACGTTAGAAACGAAGCATCGCCCGGGCGCCAAAGGTAAGAAGATCGGAGTCGAAATCTTCAACGTCCTTGAGTTCGTCGACGAAATAGTAACAGTCGCCGCAGACCCAGAGCAAGTCGGCGATCGGGATCTGAATCCCGGCCTTGAAGTGGTAGGCGAGATCCGACCAGTCGTCCCTCGATCCCCCGGCGGTCTGGTACTTGGTATAGGTGGAGTTGATCCCCACGCCGGCGTTGAAGAGGTCCAAACCGGGGATGGGGATGCTCACCACCGCCGTCCCCATCGGACGCAACGTGTAATCGATGTCGCCGCCGCCGTTGTAGTAATCGACGGATCCTTCCAGGCCAAGGAAATTGGCGAACTGAAACTTCAGGGTCACCATATAGGAGACGAAATCCTTGTCGAATTTCCAATCGTCCGAATCCTTGATATCCCCCAGTTGACGGTTGTAGAAGATTCCGCCGCCCAGGCCCAGCTCAGCTCCAGCCGGCGCCGGCAGGAGAAGGGCCGCGCCCAGGATAGTGATCAGGAAGGCTTTTTTCATAACCGGTAATCCCCTGTCAACGGTTTGACCGGGCGGGTAAAGGATTTAAGGTTTGCCCCCTCCGGTCGAACTGGAGTATATATTTCCGCAGGTTAGGCCATAATAACAAAGCAGCGCGGCGAGGCAACTATATTTTTCCGGGTTCCACCAGCGACGGATGAAGAATCCCCCCTCCCAACCCCTTCCTTCTCCGGCCACCCGGAGAGAAATAATCTCCCTGGCCGCCATTCTCCTGCTCGCCTTCTCGCTCCGGCTGGTCTTCTTTCTCCAGCTCAACAGCTCTCCGGTGGCCCAGATGCTGATTGAGGACTCCCGGACCTACCACGATTGGGCGGTGGAGATCGCCGGCGGGAACTGGGTAGGGGACGAGGTCTATCCCGCCCTTCCCCTCTATCCCCACTTGCTGGGATTGCTCTATACCGTCTTTGGGGTAAGCGTTCCGGCCGCCCGGGTGGTTCAGCTCCTGCTGGGCACAATCAACTGCGGACTGATCTACCTGCTGGGCCGGCGACTGTTCGGCCCGACGGTCGGGCTGCTGGCGGCTTTCCTGACCGCGATCTACGGCTGGCTGATCGTTTACGACTCGGCGATCCTCTCCCCGGTGGCGATAGTCTTCTTTGCCGCCATCCTCCTTTTGCTCCTGCTCCGGCTGCGGAGGAGGGAAGCGAACTGGCCGGGGTGGCTGGGCGCCGGGATCCTGGGGGGACTGCTGGCGACGATCAGCGGACACAGCCTGATCTTCATCCCCCTGGCGGCAATCTGGATCGGCGGCTCCATCCGGCACTGGGGGCGGGCGCTGGGCTTTTTGGCCGGCGCCATCGCCGTCCTCGGCCTGGTCACCTACCGCAACTGGTACGTGGGTGGCGACCTGGTCCCCCTAACCGCTCATGGGGGAGTCAACTTCTTCATCGGCAACAACCCTCACGCCCGCGGGGTTTTCGAACCTCCACCGATTCTCCGTTCCGGCGGAGCCACCCTGCAGCGGGATGCTGAAACGATTGCCCGACGGGCGCTGGGGAGGGCGCTCAAGCCATCTGAGGTCTCCTCGTTCTGGTTCGAGCAGGGGTTCAGGTTCATCCGGGAGAATCCCGGCCGCTTTCTCAAACTCCTGGGACGAAAGTTCGCCGTCTTCTGGGATCAGCTGGAGATTGCCGACGTGATCCACCCCACTTTCCTGCAGCGTTGGACGCCGATTTTAAAGATCCCCTTTTTGGTCTTCGGGGTGGCCGCCCCCTTCTGCCTGCTTGGACTGATCCTGGCCGCCAAGCAGTTGCGAAAACTTATGCTCCTCTACCTATACGTCATCGGCTACGTCCTCTCCACCGTCATCTACTTCGTCAACTCCCGCTACCGTCTCCCCCTGGTCCCCTTCCTGTTGATCTTCGCCGCCGCCGGCGTAATCTGGTCCGGAGAACGGATCCGGCGCCGACAGTGGAAATCCCTCATCCCCGCCCTGGTGGTTCTGGGCGGGCTGATCATCTGGGTCAACCCCCAGCTGGTCAGCGAGCCCCGCTTCATCCTCAACCTGGGGGCGGGGTATAACCACTTGGGAACGTACTTCTCCCAGCAGGGGGACCTGGACCGGGCCCGGCAAGAGTTCGCCGAGGCTCTCCGGTTGGAGCCGCAGCGGGCGGAGGCCCACTACAACCTGGCCAATATTTTCTTCCGGCAGGGCAACCTGAAGGCGGCTGAAGCCGGTTACCGGGAGGCGATCCGTCTCAACCCTCATTATGAATCGGCCCATCTGGCTCTCGGTTTAATCTATGAACGAAGAGGGGAAGGGGTGGAGGCGGAGAAGAAGTACCGGGAGGTGGTTCTCAACCTCCCCTTCAGTCCCCTCCCCTATCTCAACTTGGCCCGGTTGTTCCTAATGGAAGAAAAGCCCCAGGAGGCGATTAAGATCCTCACCCAGGGACTGGAGCAGACCGAGGGGCGGTGGGAGTTTTACCTCTACCTGGGGCTGGCCCACACGAAGAGCAGGGAAACCGCCAAAGCGATCGCCGCTCTGGAGAAGGGCGTGGAGACCGCCCCCGACGCCCTCCCCTTGCGACTGGAGCTGGGACGGCTCCTAGCCGCCAACCCCGCCGGACGGGATCGGGCCCGCCAACACCTGGAAGCAGTCCTCCGCAGCGATCCGGAGAGTTACCGCGGACACCTCTACCTTGGTGACCTCTATTACCGGGCGGAGATGAAGACCGAGGCGGGAAGGTTCTGGCGGAAGGCCGGGGAGCTCAACCCCGAAGGGCCGGAGGTGGTGCGGCGGTTGCAGATGATCGGGGAGCAATTCAAGCCGTCGGCTCCTCCGGAGAATTGAGAACCGCTTCCGGATAGAGAGCTCGGGTAACCGGGCGTTGCCAGCCCTTGCGTTGGAACCACCAGGCCATCAGAAGCCCATTTAGGGCGGTTCCTCCCAAAATCGCCTGCCAGATCCCTTCCAGTCCCAGAACATCCGATCCAGGCCAGATCAGGAAGAGGAGCATCAGCAAGAGAGAAAGTCCGGTAATGGCCATCGGGCCGGCCGTGTCCCCAGCCCCGTTGAGCGACTTGCCGAAGACCAGGATCAGGGAAAGGAAGAGGAAAGAGACGGCCAGGTAGCGGAGGAAAACCACGCCAACCCTGAGCACCTCGGGGTCATGGTTGAAGACACCGATTATCTGGCGGGCGAAGACCCAGAAGGCGATCACCAGCGGAACCAGAAGCAGCAGGTAGAGGCACCAGGTTGTCCAGGCGGTGCGGTGGGCCCGCCATGGGCGCCCGGCGCCCAGGTTCTGACCGACCAGAATCCCCGAGGAGTAACCGAGGCCGATCCCCGGCATCAGGATGATCGCCCTCACTCTGGTCCCGATACCGTAAGCAGCCAGGGCAGCGGTGCCGTAGACGGAGACGAAACGGAGCAGGGCGATCATCACTATCGACCGGATCAACATCTCCAGCGAGCTGAAGAAACCGATCCAGAGGATCCGGCCGATCAGAGAAAGACTGACTCGGCTGAAAGCTCCGGTCAGATCGAGATGCGATCTCTTCGGCCGAGTCAGGCAGATGATCAACACGACCGTGACCAGGCGGGAGAGAACAGTGGCCAGGGCCGAACCGGGCACCCCGATCCCGGGGACCGGACCCCAGCCGAAGATCAACAGCGGATCGAGCAGGCAATTGAGAACTACCCCCAGGCTCATTACCTTGAAGGGGGTCCAGGCGTCGCCGGATCCTCGGAGCGCCGAACTGAAGCTGACGAAGATGAAGATCGTCCAGGCCCCAGCGCTGATGATCCGGAAGTAAGCCACCGCCAGCTCCAGCACCTCACCGCTGGCGCCGAGGAAGGAAAGCAGGGGCCGGGAGAGAAACCAGCCCCCGACCCCGAAGAGCAGGGAGAGCAGCACGCTGATATGAAACGACTGGCCGACCACCAGGGCCGCCTCCCGGTAGCGGCGAGCCCCCCAGTTGCGGGCGACCAGAGCCAGGGTTCCGATCGAAACCCCGATCGCCATCGTGATCAAAAGGGAAACCACTATCCCGCTGACAGTAACCGCGGCCAGGGCGGGTGCTCCCAGCCGTCCGACGAAGTACATATCGACCAGGTTGAAGACGCTCTGGAGGATGCTGGTAGCGATGATCGGGGTCCCGAGGCGGGAGATCGCCCTCAGGATGCTACCCTGGGTCAGATCACGAGGGGGAGACATCGCCGGACTGCTCAGGAGATGGAAAAGTGGACCCGCAGGATTCTTCCCAATTTCGCGAAACTGTTCAGCCAGCGGACGGCGGCCGGGTCTCCCTCATCCCGCCGCCGGCGCATCTTCGGCAACAACTCCCGGCCGACCTCGAAGTAACGGTTCTGCGCCGCCCAGAGCGAGATCCTCAAGGGGGCGGAATCGACGATCCGGAGAAAGGCGTCAAGCCGGGTCAGGCGGCTGGTATCCTCCGGCTCGTGGCCGAAGCGCGCGACCAGGTCGCGCAGGTGCCTCTCGGCGTGGCCACGGAGGAGTTCGCTGTCGGGACGGAAGTTCCAATTGTGGGCCTCGGCCACCGCTTCCCGAAGCCGGGTGAGGTTAAGCTTCTCGGCCCGAAGGGCCTCCCGCAACTCGGTATTGATCGTACACTGCACGGTCCAGGAGAGCGCGGACGGTAGAGGCAATCCGGTCTCCCGCAGGGCTTGGATCAGCGGGTAGTGATGTTCGGCCAGCTTGTGGAGAGCGGACTCGACCTCGATCACCGTCCCTTCAAGGACCCGGTTGACCAGCTTCCTCCGCTCCTCGGTCAGCAGCTGCGGCAGGCCGAAGATCCGGTTGGGGAAGTTGCTGTCCATCAGCCGGATCATTGAGGAGATGTCGCCCTTCAGGAAGACGTCTTTCAGGTCGCCGGCGGAATTCCGAGGTCCACCTTCTCCGGGGGCTTCCCGAACCCCGCCCATCACCGTGTTGTCCCCCAAGTAGAGGGCGGCAAAGTCGAAATCGTCTTCCTGGTGGGTGATCCGGGACCTGAGGTTAACCGTCCCGGTGGCCAGGATCCGTTTCCCCGCCCGGGTCCGTTCGTAGCCTTTCCGCTGAACCTGGTAGCTGTAGAGACCGGTCTCCTCCGGATAATCCTGAAAAAGGGAAGAGATGCCGTACTGGGCGGCGATGGCGGAGAGATCGATCCGTGCGGGGAGGACCAGCTTCCGGTAGACCAGGGCTCCGTTGCCGAACTCCCGGACGTTGCCGGGAGCCCGGGAGAGCCGGTTGATGAACTCCTCCTCCAGGTCCCTGGATCCGTGCTCAGAGGCGAGCTGGATCGCCCGGGCGGCGTACCGGAGGATCTGGACGGTCTCCAACCCCGAAATCTCATCAAAGAACCAGCCGCAACTGGTATACATCAGCATCAGATGCCGTTGCATCTCCAGAAGCCGGAGGGCAAAGACCTGCTCGGCCGAAGAAATATCCCGCCCGGAGATGCGGCGAAAGTAACTGTCGGTGTTCTCCTCCCCCCGGTCGAGCACCACCTGAATATATTCGTCACGAGCCCTCCAGGGATCCTCGACCACCTTCTTCATATCCTCCTCGAAGACGGTCGCAAGCCGGTCGCGGAGCCAATCAAGGGCCTCGCGAAGCGGCTGCCGCCAAGCCTGGGTCCAGCCGGGGTGAAGACCGGAGTTACAGCCGCAGTTGGACCGCCACCTCTCCACTCCGTGAGCGCAGGACCAGGAAGAGTTCTCAACGATCTCCACCTCGCGGGACGGCGGGAACTTCTCCAGATACTCCCCGTAAACGGTCAGACGGACGTCGGGCAGGGACTGGATGTAACGCAAGCAGGCGGCCAGGGCCATGTCCCCGTGGGGACGGTGGTGGCCGTAGGTCTCCCCGTCGGTGGCAATGTGGGCCAGCTGGGGGGAAGCGCCGTTGGAGAAGGTATTGATCAGCCTCCGGGCAAACCACTCCCCATTGTCGAGCAGGTTGGAGAAGGCGATCTCCTGGGAAGGGGGTCCGTCGTAAAAGAAGAGGACGATGGTCCGACCCGAAGGAAGACGGCAGAGATATGGCATCTTGGGGTCGATCCGCCCCCCTTCCACGCTCTCCCACTGATCGGAATCGAGGAGCCTGACCCGTTTGGCCTGCCGGGGAGCGAGGATGGTGAATTTTATCCCCGCTTCGGCCAGGACTTCCAGGGTGGAAGTGTCGACCGCGGTTTCCGCAAGCCACATCCCCTCGGGGTAGCGCTTGAACCGGCGCTGGAAGTCGGCGATCCCCCAGAGAACCTGGGTCTTCTTGTCCCAGGGGTGGGCCAGAGGCATTATCAGATGACTGTAAACCTGGGCGAGGGCGGCGCCGTGGCCGGAAAAACTCCCCTGACTGAGACGATCGGCCTCCAGAATCCTCCGATAAGCGGACGGTTCCTCGCGCTCCATCCAGGCGAGCAAGGTCGGACCGAAGTTAAAACTGATCCGGGAATAGTTGTTGACGATGTCGAGGATCCGCCGTTTTCCGTCGAGAATCCGGGCGGCCCCGTTGGGGCCATAGCACTCAGCGGTGATCCGGGCGTTCCAGTCGTGATAAGGTGCGGCGGATTCCTGAACCTCGACCGCTTCCAGCCAGGGGTTTTCGCGCGGAGGCTGGTAAAAGTGTCCGTGGATGCAGACGTACTTGGTGGTCATGGCACAGTAATCAGTAATCGGTAATCAGTGATCGGTAATCTTCAGCGGGGGCCCTCAGGAGAAGAGGACCATTGCCAGTTCCTGTTCATACTTCCTTCCGTCCAGACTCTTCCGGCCGATGATCTCCAGAAGCTTTAAATAGGCCTCCCGGGCCGCCTCCTCACGGAAGTCTTTCCTGATCTTCAGTACTTCAAGCAGGGTGTCGAGAGCCCTCAGGTACTCCCCTCCCCGGCCGTAGGCAAGGGCAAGGGAGAAGAGGGCTTCCGGGTCGGAAGGATTCTCCTTCAGGACAGAGGTGATCGCCCCCATATCGGGCGGGGCACCTTTCTGGAAATAGATCCGGGCCCGCAGGGGCGGGACCTGTTCGTAACCGGGAGTCTGCGGGGTGACCCCGGCCAGCAGTTCCTCAGCTTCGGGGTAACGGCCCTGATGGTAGGCGATTATCCCCAGGCCGAGGGCGGCCCCCGGGTGGTCGGGGTCCTGCCGGCGGATGTCCTGGTAGATCTCCTCCGCCTCTTCCCAGCGGCCGGAGCCCAGGAGACGATGGGCCTCCTCCAGGCGCCCGCCCGACGGATCGGGCAGAATCTCGGCCAGGATCCGGCGTATCTCCCCGGCCGGAAGAGCGCCGACAAACTCCCGGACCACCTGCCCCTCCGCGAAGATCTTCACGGCCGGGATCGACTGGATCGCATAGCGCTCGGCCAGGGCGGGCTCGGACTCCACGTTGACCCGGGCCAGGGCAACCCGCCCGCCCGCCTCGCGGACCGCGGCTTCCAAAACCGGGCCGAGCATCCGGCAGGGAGCGCACCATTCGGCCCAGAAATCGATCATCACCGGGGTCCGGTGGGAGCGGGCGATCACACTCTGCTCGAAGTCTGCCGTGGTGGCGTCAAAGATAAAATTGTCCTTGTTCATCTCTCTCGCTTAACTCGTACTCCTACTCGTCCTCGTACTCGAGCCCAGGTTGTCTTGAGACAATCGAGTACGAGGACGAGTACGAGTACGAAGTACGGGGTTTATTTCATTTCGCCATATTCACGCGTCAGCACGGAGTAGAAATCCCGGGCGGCAACCAAGTGGGCGATCGGAACCCGCTCATCGGGCTGATGGGCCAGGGGCTCCGCCCCCGGTCCGAAGCCGATGGTGGGAATCTCGTGCCGCCCCATCGTGGAGGTCCCGTTGGTGCTGAAACCCCAGGTGCCGATCGGGGCCGGTTCCAGGTCCAGCGCCCGGCGGGCGGCCCGGGCGGCCTGCAGCAGCGGGGCGGCCTCGTCCAACAACCAGCCAGGGAAGAACTTTTTTCCCTCCAGGACCAGGCCGGTGAAGGAAGCCCGGCGGTAAACCGGGATGGTGATATCACAATCCAGCTCGGCTGACAACTCCCGAATCTCCCCAAGGAGCGATTGTTCGTCCTCGTCCGGGCAGAAGCGGCGGTCGACCAGTAGCCGGCAGAGGTCGGGGACGGAGTTGTCGCTCGGTCCCCGGGAGGATATCTTCGTCACCACGATCCGCCCCCGACCGAAGGCCGGGTGGGAGGCAAGCCGGGGGGCGAGCTGCTCGATTCGGGAAACCAGACCGGCGGCGCGGTAGATGGCGTTCTCCCCCTTCTCCGGGCAGAAGGCGTGGGCCGACCTCCCCCGGACGGCGATCTCGAATTCGCAGTGGCCGAGCTGGCCGCGGGTAATCCGGATGTTGGTCGGCTCGGTCAGGACCACCGCGGACGGATGGAATCCCTCCTGCCCGATCAGGTAATCCCAGGCCAGCCCCTCGCAGTCCTCCTCCTGGACCGAGATTACCAGGCGCAGGGTGATATTTCCGGCCCCCCCGCGCTCCCGGAAGATTCTTCCGGCGTGGACTGCCGCCGCCACCCCGCCCTTCTGGTCGACCGCTCCCCTCCCCCAGACCCATCCCCCTTCCTCCTTGCCCCGGAAAGGGTCACAGGACCAGTCGCGGTTCTCCCCCGGCCCGACCGTGTCGGCGTGGCCGTCGATGACCAGGACCCGGCGGCCGGTGCCGATCCGGCCGTGGAGGTTCCCGATCGGATCGAGGTGGACATCCTCCCATCCGACCCGCTGCATCTCCTCAGCTATTACGGCGAGAACCGCCCGCTCCTCCCCCACTGGAGAGGGAATGGCGATGATCCGACGGGTGAAGTCGACCAGTTCCCGGTCGCGAGGGGGCAATTTATCCTGACCTTTTCCCGTCATTGTTTATGGGCGATTTTTTCAATATCCAATAACCAACAAGGAATGTCCAATATCCAAGTACCCTGTCCCGCCCTTCGTCCTCGGATATTCCTGGTTGGATATTGGTTATTCATTCTTCCCTCTCCCAGACGGATATCCGGGGACGGTTGTAGATCATATCGTGGGGAGGGAAGGCTCCGCCGAAGTCAATCCCGAATAGCGCGGGGCGGCGTTCGAAGACCCTGAGGAGGCGGTAGCCCCGTTCTCCCGCCAGGAAAGCGGCCCAGAGGTCGCGGCGGATGATGTCGTACTTCTCCTTCAATCGGAGGATCTGCCGGTAGTCGAAATCAGTGACCACCAGGTAATCCGGCGCCCCCTCCAGCGCGGGAAGGAGCCGCTTGTACTGCTCGACGACCAGGTCGGGGGAAGCCCGATCGAGCGGCGGGTCGTCGAGAAAGATCAGTC
Source organism: uncultured bacterium (assembly GCA_964587835.1). Taxonomy (GTDB): domain Bacteria; phylum Auribacterota; class Erginobacteria; order Erginobacterales; family Erginobacteraceae; genus Erginobacter. The sequence continues at coordinate 12,145 of CAZPMN010000006.1, read as the reverse complement.
CGGTCTCGGTCCGGATCAGCCCCACCCGGCAGGGCCGGGATAGGTTCTCCTCCAGCCACGCCTTGGCCTGAGTTCGGATATCGGGAAGGGCCAGGACCGAGGTGAAGGCCAGGGCCTGTAAACCCAGCCAGAGAGAACAGAGAATTGCGATTGTCCGCAGGGCGGTGGCCTCGGGCCGGCGGCGGGGGCGGAGAGCAAAGAGGCGGCCCACCCAGAGGACCAGGAAAGGAAGCAGCGGGATGAAGAAGCGGGAGAACTTGACGGTGGGCATGGAGATCAGGATGAAGTAGGGGATGACGAAGGAGAGGATCAGCCAGTCGGCCCGACGACGGCGCCAGAAAGCGCAGACTATCCCCGCCAGGGAGAGAGCCCAGAAGACCGGTCCGGCGGCGTAGTAGAGGAGGTAGAAGAGGTTGTAGAGCGCCCCAGGCTCGGTATCGATGAAGATCGGACCGTGCCCGTAATGAATCAGGTAACCCGACTGCAAGCCGAGATCGGTGTAGAGCTGGCGGAGTTCGAGCAGGGCGTAGGGACTGGCCAGGAAGAACGCCCCCCCGGCCAGGGCCAGCCCGGCCAGGGGATAGAGGACGAACCGGGGACGGGATCCGGGGCAGACCGCCCGGGGCCGGAGGAAGTGAGCGGCCAAGAAGGGCAGGAGGGCGAAAATCCCGTTGTACTTGGTGGCGGCGGCCAGCCCGGCCGCTACCCCGGCGGCCAGGTAGTCGGCCAACCGCCGGCGGGAGAGGATCCGGGTTGAGAAAAGAAAGGAGAGGGTGACGAAGAAGGTGACCGGGACATCGACGGTCGCATAATGGGAATGCAGCAGGTGAAGCGGGAGGACTGCCAGGAGGAAGGCGGACCAGAGGCCCGCCTTGCGGGAGTACAGCTGTTTGCCGATCCGGTAAACCGTCCAGACCGTGGCCGTCCCGGCCAGGGCGGCCCAGATCCGGCCGATCAGGTAGAAGGGCAGACGGTCAGGCCGGAGGTGGGGCAGGAGGGCCGGCGATTCAAAGATGGTGGAGACCGCGTAATGCAACTGGTAGGAGAAATGGAGCAGATAGAGGTAGAGAGAAGGCATGCCGAACCACCGGGGATTGAGACCGTCGCGGAAGAAGAGCAGGGCCCGCTTGACCGCCGTCGGCTCGTCCGGGTGAAGGAGAAAGGGGAAACCGAAGTTCAGGCCGATGAACCGTAACAGTCCGGCCAAGATCAAGATCAGGAGCAGATAGTAAGTCGTCCGCTTCAATAGCCCGCTCCCGCCGTCTTCCCGGTGACCAGCTCGACCGAGTGACTGGTTCCGATCCGGTTCGCTCCCGCCGCCATCAGCTGGTGGGCGAACTCGCTGGTCTTGATCCCCCCGCTGGCCTTGATCAGAACCTCGTCGCCGACCACCTCCCGGATCAGCCGGACGTCCTCGATGGTCGCCCCGCCCTCCACCGTCCCGGTCGAGGTCTTGACAAATCGGGCGCCGGCCGTCTTGGCCAGGCAGCAGCCGCAAATCTTCTCCATCTCAGTCAGGGAGGCGGTCTCCAGGATCACCTTGACCGGGTACTCCTCGCAGGCCCGGACCACCTGGCGGATGTCGTCGAAGACCATCCGGTAGTGCTTGCTCTTCAAAGCGGAGATGTTGATTACCATGTCGATCTCCTGAGCTCCCCGGTTGGTGATGGCATCGTGGGCCTCGAAGGCCTTGGCCACCGCGGTCATCTGTCCGTGGGGGAAGCCGACCACAGCGATGGGAATCACGTTCGAGTCCCCAAGCAACCCAGCTACGTACTCCACGTTACTGGAATGGACGCAGACCGAGCGGAAATGGTAACGCTTTGCCTCCTCCACCAGCTTGTCGAAGTCTCCCTTGGTCGCCTCCGGGTTGAGCAGGGTATGGTCGATAACCGCGGCCAGCTCCCGGTCGTATTTCGCTTCCGTCATTGCCTTTCCTCCTCTGCATCTCGTTGGTCTCGCTTCCGACTGGCTTCGCTTGCGCTCCCCGGCGTCGGGACCCGGTAACCGAAGAACGCTAACTTGGCCGCCAGCAGCCTATCCAGGGAGGGCAGATCCCGGGGATAAATTGAGATCAGGCGCTTTCCCTCCTGCTGGTAGAGCAGCTGCTTCTTGTACATACTCATCTTGTACTGCGGCGTGTCAAGTCCCCAGTACTCGACATAGACGTCAAGTTCCGGAAGATAGAAGTCCGGACGGATCTGGGACTCTCCGATAATCCGGAACTTGGCGTCATAGCGGAAGGCCAGCCCGCGGGCGGCCAACGCCGAGGGCCGGGCGACCCTCATCCCGGAGAGTTTCCCAGGGCCAAGGCGGCGAGCCTCCGGACGATGGCCGAGGGTGATCGGAGGAGATCCAGAAGCTCGGGGAAGCCGGAGACGGCGCCCTGCCGGCCTATCGCCACCGCCCGGCCGGAGAGGCTCTTATCCGGCTGCCGATCCATCGGGTTTTTCATTTTGCTCCTGCGCCGCGCGCGTTGACGAGCGACAGCAAAGTCAGCGCGGGGTATTCTCTTTCTTCTTCCGACGGGAACTCTTTCTCTTGCGCGGCCGGGCGGCAAGGAGCTGGCGGAACTCCTTCACCCGGTAGCCGGCTTCGGCGGCCAGTTCTCGGAGGGTGTCAGCGGCTTTCAGATGGACCAGGCCCCGGACCCGGGGCGGGGATTGGCCGTCCCAGCCGGAAGCCGCCTGCGAAGCCGCGGCGGCGGTGGTCAGCCAGAAAAGAAGTTCATCCAACCGCTCCCGGTTGAACCAGAGGACGTCACGGTGCCAGTGGTAGAGGAGGAAGCGACGGACTTCGCTGTCGCGGAAGAGCGGCTCAAGGAGGTGGAGGTGATTCTTGGTCCGGACTTTCAGCATTCGGTCCAGGTGTCGCAGGAGGATGGTAACCAGGTCCAGCTCCCGCCGCGCCGCTTCCCAGTCGCAGCCCATCTCCTGGAAACTCTGCACGATCTGCTCGCCGAGGAACCAGTCCCGCATCCAGAGATAGTTCGGGGACATCTTTTTCTGTCCGGCCAGCGCCTTTCCCGTCGAGGCCAGCAGGTGCCAGGTCAGGATGATCCGGAAGAAGCCTTCGTCCGGCCCGGGCCGGGCGGGAAGGGCGGTCAGGAGGCGTTTCAGGGCCGGGCGGCTGTAACGGCTGCTGGTCCAGCCGGTGGTACCGGCGGCGGGGCTCAGAAGGAGAATTGTCTCGATGAACCTGAGTTCCGCGTGGGCGGCGGCGGCAGCGTCTCCCTTCACCCGCCGGCGGGTGAGAACCTCGCGGAAGAAAGTTTCCAACGGCCCGGCCGCCCGATCGGCCGTCTCCCGAACGAGAACCGCGATCGAGGCGCTCGCCGCTGCCCGAGAAAAGAGGTCGCCGTAGACATCGGCGCCGCAGACCTCCCGGAAGGCGGCGTAGAGGGGGGCGAAGTGGATCTTCTTCAGGGCGTCGTTAATATTCTCCACCCCCCTCCCCCGGAGCGAGAAACAAAGGCGAGCCAGAAAACCCCGCTCGTCGTCCCGCACCTCACGGATATCGACAAAGACGTGGGTTTGATAGGCCCGCAGTTTCAGCGACATCCCCTTCTCCCTCAGTTCCCGGCTGGCCCGAATATACTCGAGACCGGTCCGGGCATCCTGGAAGATGGTGTAGTCATCCCGGTCGCCGCGTAGCCCGAGCCCCCGGGCCAGATCGGCCCGAACCAGTTTTCCCTTCCCGGTCCGCCCCTTCTCTCGCCGGGCGGCGGAGACCCGGATCCACCCCGAGGTGTTAAGGAAACGGTTGTTGTAAACGATCAGAGATCGCTCGTTCTCGTAGCGGTTGGAGTAAGCGAAGACGTCCTCGTTGACGCTACCGTTGTCGAGGTAAAAATCGTAAAGATAGAAATTGACCACATCGGAGAAGAGGTGGCGCTTCTTGAGCAGGGGAAAGATCTCCGTCTCGTGGCGTTGCACCAGATAATCGTCAATCGGCTCGTCCCAGTAGGCTCGGCGGTACTCCATACCGTATTTCTCGGTCAAACCCTCGATCTGTCCGTGGCCGAAGAGGGGCATCCCCGGCATCGTGGCCAGCATAGTACAGACCCCGAAGTACTTGTCGCCCTTGCCGAACTGGGCGATCGCGGTAGCTTCGTCGGGGTTGGACATAAAGTTGGCAAACCTCTTCAGGATCTGGGGATCAAACTCCAGCAACTCCTTCATCACCTGGCGGTACTGGTCGTTCATCTCCATCTTCAGCATGTTCATGAAGGCGCTGTTGTAGACCCGATGCATTCCCAGCGTCCTCACGAAGTAGCCCTCGAGCATCCAGAAGGCCTCCGCCAGGAGCAGGGTCTCCGGGACCTCCCGGGCCACCCGGTCGACCACCTCGCGCCAGAACTCTACAGGGAAGAGGCGGTTGAACTCCTCCTCCGATACCCCCCTCCCGGAGCGGGAGGGGATCGCCCCCCCCTCTCCCGGCGGCGGGTACCAGAGCCGCTGAAAGTGTCGCTTGGCCAGGACCATGGCAGCGTCAAAACGTATCACCGGAAAGACCCGGGCCACGTGGATGATGGTGCGAATAACCGCTTCCCGGACCTCAGCCAGAAGGAAATTGAGCTGGGCGGTGTCGTTCCAGGGCATACTGGTGCCATCGTTGCCGTGATAGATGTAGCGAACCTCGCCGCTCACCCGATCAATCCGCTGGAAGACAACGGCGGCGTCGCTTCGCTTCCAGTAGCCATCCTCCAGGCGAAGGGCTACCCGGGGATCGGAGGAAAGGTCCGGACCGGTGAAGCGGTAGTTGGGGAAAGGGGGACGGTCGGAGTGGATGAACCAGTCCGGGTGCTCGATCACCCAGCGGGATTCAATCCCCATATGGTTGGGAACCATATCGCAGGCAACCCGGATTCCCCGTTTCCAAGCCCGCCTCTTGAGGTCGTTGAGAGCCGGCCAGCCGCCGAACTCGCCGGCCACGGCATAATCGCGCAACGAATAGGCAGAGGCATCAGCCTCCGGATTGCCGCAGAGCCGCTTGATCTTCTTCGAGGCCGGAGAACGTTCCCAGATCCCGATCAGCCAGAGGCTGGTGAACCCCCAGGCGGCCAGGGTATCGAGTTCCCCGTCGGGGATGGCGTCGAGCCGGGAGATCGGCCTCCCGTAGCGGCGGGAGAGCTGGTCGAGCCAGACCGAGGCGTTCTTCACCATCAGGACCACCCGGGGCATCCAATCCAGGTCCGGGCTGAAGCGGTCGTAGAGTTCTCGGCCTTCACCGTCCGCCCCCGGCGCGCCGCCGACTTCTCCTGTCCAGCCCGGGGCCCGCACCGGGCCGGCTCCGGCCAGCCGGAGTTTCTCCTCCTCGCGGACAATGTCCCGGGCCAGAGCCAGAGCTTCAAGTAACTCAGGAGGGAGGAGCAAAGCCCAGTGCTTTCGGATGTAATCAAGCTGGCCGGGGAGAGAGTCGGGGGCGGCCTCGATCGGCCGGCGGAGCAGGTCCGGGAGGGAGAGCCGCTCCAGTCCGAAGGGGAAAGTCCGACGGTAGTAGGATTTTTGATGATCGAGGACCTTCCGGTAGGGGGTTTCCAGAGAAAGTTCCCGGGCGGGGAAGAAATCGTGGAGGGGTTGGAAAGCGGGGTTGCCGGCCGCCAGATCGATGAGCAATAACTCGTTCCAGACCTCCTGCCGGGGCGGAGGATCCCCCTCTCCCCGGGCCAGCCATTCTTCCGGGGCTACCTCGGGGGGAGGATAATCGAGACCGGGGAGCTTTTCCACGGTCCTGACCAAGGTCAGATCCAGGGTAGCGGAGCCGAACTTCCGACGGGACGCTCTCACCGCCCGGGCCAGAACCCCGGGATTATGTTGGAAATGATAAACTCTGGTCAGGTAATGGTAAATGGTATCAATCAGGCAGATGGCCGCTACTTCGCCCGCCCGAACCATCCGCTCCGGGTGGGTGGCGGCATCGCGCTGCCGGTTGATTGATTGGGCCATCGCCTGGGCGAAGTCAAAGGCAGCTTCCGGACGGGTGGAAGGTGGTCCCAGGCCAAAGCGGTTGCGGGTCCGGCGATAAAGTCGGAAGGGCGATGAAGCAAAATCTCCGACTATCCCGCGGCCGGCGCGGGGAAGAGGTGGGCTCTCTTCGCTCATGCCGTCAGTTCCTCTACACCGGGACAGGGCAAGCCGGTGGGGGCGAGAACGATCCGCGATTTCATCCGGCGGAGGGAGGCGGAAGAACGCCGTTTTCGGAGTCCAGGCCGGCGTCGCGAAGTTGTTTCTTTAACTGCTCCACCGCGAGTTCGAGGTCGGCTGTCCGGACCACCCGACGGGCCATCGCGTCCACCATCGCGCTCATCTCCGCAGTCCGCTTTTCAACCATCTCTTCGAGGTGTTCACGGTGCTTCCTTAACTCTTCCTCGGCTTCCTTCCGTTCGGTGATATCAACCACGTAGCCATGGAAATGGGTGGCATCTCCGGCTTCGTTCCTCACCACCACGGTAAAATCGCTCACCCAGCGATAGTCTCCGGCGGGGGTGGCCAGACGGTAAATCTGCTCGAAGGTCTCGCGGCCGGCGGACGTGTGGTCCTTGACCTCCTGGGCCACCCGCTCCCGGTCCTCGGGGTGGACGATGGATTCGTAAAGGAAGTCACTTCCGGAAAATTCTTCGGGAGAATAGCCGAGCTGGTTTTCGACGTTGGGGGAGACGTATTCTACCGGCCAGCCGGGGGCGGCACGCCATTTGATAACCACGGTCGGACCGCCGATGAAGAGGTGCTTCTCGGCCTGGAGTTCCGAGTTGAGCCGAACCAGTTCCTCGGTTCGTTTTTGGATCTTGATCTCCAGCTGCTCGTGGTAGGCCTGAAGCTCCTTGCGCCTCTCAACCCGTTCGGTGATATCGTGGATGATCGCAATCACCCGTTTCTCCTTCCCAACCTTGACCAGGGTATTCGAGACCTCCACCGGGAGCAGAGTGCCGTCCTTGCGGATGTTGACCGTCTCGATGTAGACCCCGTTCTTGACGGTCAGGGCCTGGATCTTCTCCGGCAGGGTCTCCCGGACCTCGGGGGGGACCAGGTCACCGACCGTCATCCGCAGGAGTTCTTCCCGGCTGTAACCGAGCATCCGGCAGGTGGCGGCGTTGACGTCTAGGATTTCCCCGCGAATGGACTCGACAAAGATGCCGTCCTTGAGGTGATCGACGATCGACGCGCACTGGAGATACTTCTCCCGCAGGCGTTTGATCAGTTCCTGGCGTTTGCGGAAGTCCCTTTTGAGCAAGGAGCGCTTCCGCCGCAAAAAACTGAACTCGTCTTCCAGAAAATCTTCTTTCGGCTTGTCGGAATCCATCATGGGTCTCGGATTTAGGTGATCACTTATCGTGAGAATATACCAGGCCGGGGCGGATCACAAGGATATTCCGGCGGCTTGATCTTGACGTCGGGGGACGGGAACGGTACTTTATGATTGTTGTCTCCTAGTGGAGCAAGGGCGCTTAGCTCAGTGGGAGAGCGCTACCCTTACAAGGTAGATGCCGCTGGTTCAAATCCAGCAGCGCCCATAGCAAAGGGAAGATAAATTACCTTGTTTTCTACCTTGATTATGCTATAGCAGTCTCTTCACTGATGGGTTTTTCTCCGAAAAATCGATATAGGCGAGGTAGCACCGCCCCGATATCCATCGGGATCTAAGGGATTCATTACTATTATTTTTTCTTCGAAAAAAATAATATAGGCGAGGTAGCTCAGTCGGTAGAGCAGCGGACTGAAAATCCGCGTGTCGTCAGTTCGATTCTGACCCTCGCCATTAAAAAATCTTCCCCCCTGATGGGGGGAAGATTTTTTATCGAAGATATTTTAACCTCCGGCCAGGAGACGGATGGGATGAAATTCAGGCGAGGTTCAGGGGTTCTGCTCCACATCACCTCCCTTCCCGGGCCCCACGGAATCGGGTCCCTGGGCCGGGAAGCCTTCTCGTTCGTCGACTGGCTGGTTGACGCCGGACAGCGCTTCTGGGAGGTCCTCCCGATCAATCCGATCGGTTATGGCAACTCGCCCTACTCCAGCCCCTCGGCCTTCGCCGGCGCCCCCACCCTGCTCAGCCTCGAGCGGCTGGCCGAGGAGGGTTTCCTCTCCCCTGATGAAGTTCCCCCCGGGGAGGGATTTTCGAAGGACCGGGCCACCTACCCTGAGGCGATCCTAATCAAGCGGGAAGCGGTCGGGAAAGCCTGGCGCCGCTTCCGGAGCGAGGCCTCCGAGCGACGGCGGAAGGACTTTGCCGACTTCCAGACCGAGCACAGCCCCTGGCTGGAGAATTACTCCCTCTACAAAGCGATCAAGGACCACTTCCAGGGCGCTCCCTGGTACGAGTGGCCGGAGGAGATCGCCTTCCGGAGGCCGGAGGCTGTGAAAGAATGGGGGGAGAAAATGGCCGACCGGATCGATGAGAGCAAGTTCGCCGAGTTCCTCTTCTTCCGACAGTGGAAGAAGCTGCGCGGTTACTGTAACGAGCGCGGGGTCAAGATCATCGGGGATATCCCCTTCCCGGTCAGCTACGACAGCGCCGACGTCTGGGCCAACCGCAGCCTCTTCCTCCTCGACGAGAAGGGCAGGAGGCGGGCCCTGGGCGGTGTCCCGATGACCGGTCACTCCGGGGTCAGCCAGATCTGGGGCAACCCCCTCTACGACTGGGTGGCCATGTCTCAGGACGGGTTCGGCTGGTGGACCCGGAGATTTAGAACCATCCTCGAGCTGGTGGACGTGATCCGGGTCGATCATTTCTCCGGTTTTGTGGTTGCCTGGCACATCCCACCGGACGCCCAAAGCTCAGCCGAGGGCCGGTGGTTTTACGGACCGGGCGCGGCGCTCTTCGGCCTGCTGGAGAAGAAGTTGGGGACGCTCCCGATCGTCGCCGAGGCCCTGGAACCGGTGCATTTCGAGGAGGCGCGCGCCATCCTCGAGCTGCTCGAGTTTTCCTCCACCCGGGTCCTCCAGTTCGCCTTCCGGGGTAAGAAAGGATCCCCCCACCGGCCCGAGTTCTACCCTTACAACTCAGTGGCCTACACCGGAACCCACGATACCAACACCACCGTCGGCTGGTTCTCCACCCTCGACCCGGAGGTGCGAAAAGCAGTCTTCGAGTACTTTCAAAACGGCCGGGAGGAGATCAACTGGCAGTTCATCAAGCGGGTCTTGGCCTCGGCCGCCGATCTGACCATCATCCCTCTCCAGGACATCCTGGGCCTGGGGAGTGAGGCGAGGATGAATGCCCCCGGGCAATCGGCCGGGCAATGGGAATGGCGCTGCCGGCCGGAGGCGCTGACCCCGAAACTGGCCAATCGTTTGGCCGGGATGGCCCGGAACTTCGGACGATAGTATAGTATCTCGGAACTAACACGCAGTCATTGCAAGTCCCACTCGGCGGGATGAAGCAATCCCATTTTCTGAAAGTGCCCAGAGATTGATTAATCGTCCCGAAAGTTTTCGGGACTCCTCGCAATGACATCGGGCAGACCTTAGGAGAAACAGACGGATGAAGATACTGGTCACGGGAGGAGCAGGGTATATCGGCAGCCACACCGTCCTGGAACTGCTCCGGGCGGGGTACGAGGTAACGGTGATCGACAACCTGGCCAACAGCAAGGAGGAGTCCATCCACCGGGTGGTCGAACTGAGCGGAAAGTATCCGGACTTCCGCCGGGTTGACCTCCTCGATTACGAGCGGACCAGGGCCATTCTGGCCGGGGAGCAAATCGAGGCGGTGATCCACTTTGCCGGTTTCAAGGCGGTCGGCGAGTCGGTCTCCCGGTCCCTCGACTACTACCACAACAACATCACCGGAACGCTCAACCTGCTCCGGGCGATGCGAGAGGCCGGGGTGAAACGGATCGTCTTCAGCTCCTCGGCCACCGTCTACGGGGACCCGGCCTCGGTCCCGATTCGGGAGGACTTCCCCCTCGGACCGACCAATCCCTACGGGCGGACCAAGCTGATGATCGAGGAGATCCTCCGCGACCAGTCCCGGGCGGAGGCGGACTGGGAGATCACGCTGCTGCGCTATTTCAATCCGGTCGGCGCCCATCCCTCGGGGAGGATCGGGGAGGATCCGCACGGGATTCCCAATAACCTCCTACCCTTTATCAGCCAGGTCGCGGTCGGCCGACGTGAGCAGCTCAACGTCTTCGGCGGGGACTACCCGACCCGGGATGGGACAGGCGTAAGAGACTACATCCATGTGGTCGATCTGGCCCTCGGCCATCTCAAAGCCGTGGAGAAGTCGAAACCGGGGACAGCGGTTTACAATCTCGGGACCGGACGGGGCTACTCTGTCCTGGAGATGGTCGCCGCCTTTGAACGGGCCTGCGGGAAGCGAATTCCCTACCGGGTGGTGGAAAGGCGGCCGGGAGATGTCGCCGAATGTTTTGCCGATCCGTCCCGGGCCGAGCGGGAGCTGGAGTGGAAGGCCACCCGGGGGATCGACGAGATGTGCGCCGACGCCTGGCGCTGGCAGTCGGGAAACCCGGAGGGCTACTAATCGGTAAGCAGTTGGCAGTAAGCGGTAAGCAGTCCCCGGCTCACTGCTTACTGCTCACCGCTTACTGATTTCTCGCCCTCCACAAACTCCCTCCCCGCCTCACGCAGCTTCCCCCGCCACCACCCCATCCCCTCCTCCACCACCCGCGGGGGACCGGATATTCCCAGGACAACGTCCCAACCCTCTGCCACGATCCGGGGGAGGCTGGAGAAGATCAGGCCGGGAAAGGCGGAGATGAACTCCTCCATCAGACCGGCCAGGTCGGCTTCCCGGCCGTCGGGGATGACCAGGGAGCGGGCAGCGCGCTCTCGGCCGGGGTGGTAGTGGTGGTCGAGCACCCACTCCATCATCGGCCCCGCCATCTCGGGGAATCCGGGGAGGAAGTATCCGTTGGCGAGCGCAAATCCGGGGACCTGGTTGTACGGGTTGGGGATGATTATCGAGCCGACCGGGAACTCGGCCATCTGCAGCCGATGGGGGGTGGCCAGGGGTCCGAAGCGGGCGGAGAGGATCGCCGTCGCCTCCGGGTGCGGCTCCAGTTCGACCCCGGCGGCCCGGGCGGCGCAGCGCCGGGTGTGATCATCCGGGGTGGCGCCGATCCCGCCGCAGCAAAAGAACGGTTCCGGCCGGGCCATCGCCCACTTTAGCTGCTGCCGGAGCACGACCGGGTCATCGGGGAGGACCAAGACATAGTTCAGCAGCAGGTTCCGGCGGTTCAGGGAAGCCCGGGCTTGGTCGAGATGGCGCTCGCGCACCCGGCCGTCCAGGATCTCGCTGCCGACGATGATCAACCCGAAACCATCAACCTCCCGCTTCATCCCTGACCCCGGGGCGGATCAAAAGTCGTCGTAGTACTCCGGGTCGTAGACGTAGGTCTCGCCCGGCTCCAGCATCATCGCCCCTTCCATATAATCGCGGTAGGAGGGGTAAACCTCCACCCAGTCCCCGATCAGCTTCCGGTAGAGGGACTCGCTCTCTCGGACAGAGGCCTCTTCCCGCGCGGTCCGTTTCCGGTCACGGGCGAACCAATCCCGGTCGTAGTAATTGACCTCGATCTTCGCCAATTCGGCGGAGCGACTCTGCTCCGGGTGGAGGAAGGAGTAACCCTCGAGGCCCGTACCGTCACCGGAGAGGTCGATTTCGGTCCGGGGAGTCAACCAGACCGCCTCGATAACCTCCGGGGCCGCGGCCTCGCTGTAGACCGGACCGTACTTCCGGGCCAGGACCAGCCGGAAGATAGTGTATTCGATGATTCCCGCGGGTTCGGCCCTCCGGTATTCTCCCCGCCGCAGTTTCCCGTCGATGAAGTGGTAGAGCGCCTCGGCCGGGAACTTCTTGAGCAAGGTGTCCCGGCAGACCAGTTCATCGGAGGAACGGGAGATAACGGCTCCGGCATCCTCCAGGGTCTCCTCGACCTCCGCCATCCCCATCCCCCAGACCGCCCCCCGGAAATCGCCTTCCGGGGGCGGAGGGGCGGTGGTGGGCGCGGACCCGGTTCCGGAAGCGCACCCGAAGAGTAACAACACCGCCCCGATAGACAGAATGACCGGCGATAGTTTCATCGATCCACCTCCTCCCGCATCATCAGTTTTGTTAATCTTCATATTAACCCGAATTATTCACGAAAAATGCGATTTTTCGTGAATAATTCGGGTTATGG
>CAZPMN010000005.1:60237-123422 GCA_964587835.1 uncultured bacterium | reverse complement strand
TACGGCGACCACCGAGATCTACACTCTTTCCCTACACGACGCTCTTCCGATCTCCCGCTTTTGTCATCATAGTTCTGAGCATCTACCTGGTCCTCCACGCCTATCTCTTTCTCCACCTCCGCCCGGCCCTCCCCGCCGGCAGAAAGGCGAGGGTGGCGGCGGCCTTAATTCTTCTTTTCCTCTTTTCCACCCTCTTGCTGGCCGGGGTTGGGAGAAAATTTCTCTCGCCGGAAGCGGCGGGGTGGCTCTGGCGGATCGGGGCCTGGTGGTTCGGGTTTGTCGTTTACGCCTTTTTGCTCATGCTCTTGGCCGATCTGGCCCGGGCGGCTATCTGGATCGGCCGCTGGTTGGTCCCCGGACGGCGGCCGGTCCGGTTTCCCGCGATCCCCCGGGCGGCAATCCCAGCCGGTATGCTGGTGGTGGTGATCCTCCTCTTCGCCGGGCACCTCAACGCCCGGCACCTGCGGGTTGTCGGGATGGATATCGAGCTGGGCCCTTCCTGCGGGACCCGCCGGAATCTCAACCTGGTCCTGATCGCCGACCTCCACCTCGGCGTTTTGGTAGACCGCGACTTCCTCGAAGAAGTGGTCGAGGCGGCCAACGCCCTCAAGCCCGACCTGATCGTCTTCGCCGGGGACATTGTCGATCGGGATATCCGGATCCTGGAGCGTGGCGGGTTCGGGGAGTCGCTCTCCCGGCTCCGGGCGCCCCTCGGGGTTTACGCCGTAACCGGCAACCACGAGTACATCACCGGGGTCGGGGAGTCGGTGGAGTACCTCTCCCGGCAGGGAATAGTCTTCCTCCGCGACCGCGCGGTGAAGATCGACGATAGCTTCTACCTGGCCGGCCGGGAAGACATCTCCGCTCTGCGGCGGGGGGAGAAAGAGACTCCCCTCCGCAAGATCCTGGAAGGGATTGGAGGCGACTGCCCGGTCATCCTCCTCGACCACCAGCCCCGGCGGATCGGGGTGGCGGCGGCGGAAGGAATCGACCTGGTCCTCTGCGGACACACCCATCACGGACAGTTATTTCCGGTCAACCTGATCACCTCCGCCCTCTACCCGGTAAGCCGGGGCTGGGGCCGGGTCGGGGAGACCCAGATCTACGTCACCGCCGGCGCCGGGACCTGGGGTCCCCGGGCCCGGACCGGCAGCACCCCGGAGATCGTTCAACTCCGGATTAAATTCAAACAACCAAGGAGCAGGCAATGAAAGACCCCCGCCAGGCCAAACTGGCCCAAATCATCGTTGATTATTCCACGGAAGTGAAAAAGGGCGACATCGTGCTCCTGTCATACGCCGACGGCGCCCCGGTCGAGTTCATCCGCGAGATTCAGACTCTCTGCCTGAAGCGGGGGGCCCGGCACGTCCGGATCAGCTACGCGGACTCCGACCTGACCTTTAATTTCTACCGCTACGCCAGCCGCGAGCAGCTGGCCTACTTTCCCCGCCACGAGCTGGAGTTCATGAAGAAGGTCACCGTCTACATCGGGATCGGTTCCCCACTCAACAACCAGACCCTCTCCGGGATCCCGGCCGGGACGCTCACCGCACGGCAGCGCCTGCTGAGACCGATCCAGGAGCGGCGGGTCGAACATACGCGCTGGGTAATCACCCGCTACCCGACCCACAGCCAGGCCCAGGACGCCGGGATGAGCTTTGCCGATTTCGAGGACTTCTATTTCCGCGCCTGCAACATTGACTGGAGGCGGGAGGACCGGCGGCAGGAGAAACTGAAGCGATTGCTGGAGCGGAGCGAAACTGTCCGGATCGTCGCCCCCGATACCGACCTCACCTTCTCAATCCGGGGGATGGAAGCGATCAAATGCGTGGGCAAGCGGAACCTCCCGGACGGAGAGGTCTTTACCGCGCCGGTCAAGACCTCGGCCGAGGGCTGCATCCGCTATAACACCCCCGCCCTCTACCAGGGCAAAATCTTCTCCGGAATCCGTTTCGAGGTGAAGAAGGGCCGAATCGTCCGGGCTCAGGCCGATCGGGGGGGCGAGCACCTCAAAAGCATCCTCGACACCGACCGGGGCGCCCGCTACTTCGGCGAGTTCTCCTTCGGCCTGAACCGGGCAATTCGGAAACCGATGCTCTCCACCCTCTTCGACGAAAAGATCGCCGGATCGATCCACCTCACCCCGGGAAAGGCTTACGGGGAGTGCGACAACGGGAACCGTTCCGCCATCCACTGGGACCTGGTCCGGATTATGACCGACGGGGAGATCCACCTCGACGGCCGGCCGGTCCAGAAGAAGGGAAAGTTTGTCCTTCCCGAACTCAAGCCGCTTAACTGACCGGCGTGCCCGGGGAGACCGGCCGGTCCAGGGTGAGCAGAGAGAGGTCCTGGCCATCCTTGGCCGCCAGGATCATCCCCCGGCTCTCCACGCCCCGGATGACCGCCGGCTCGAGGTTCTCGACCACGATCAGGTCCTTGCCGGCCAGTTCCTCCGGCCGGTAGAACTGCCGGATCCCGGCGACCAGGGTCCGCTCCTCCGACCCGAGATCGACCGTGAGCAGAAGCAGCCGGTCGGCCCCGGGGTGCGGTTCGACCCGAATTACCCGGGCCGTCACCAGATTGAGTTTCTTGAAATCGTCAAACGAGATCATCGCGCTCTTCTCCTTTTCGGTTTGAAAATCCGCCTTCCCGGGTTAGAGTACACCGCGGCCGGAAAAGATAAAAGCTAAACCGACCCCGGGTTGAGATCGGCCCGGATCCGACAGCCAGAAGGATGGACCAGAGAGATACCAGAATCGTTGACCGGGCCCTGGAGACCGCCCGGCGGGCGGCGCGCGCCGCCGGAGAGGTTATCCGCCGCGGGGCCGCAAGCGGCTTCCGGGTCGACCGGAAGGGGGCCACCGACCTGGTGACCGAGGTCGACCGGGCGGCGGAGCGGGCGGTGATCGCCGCCATCTCGACCGACTTTCCCTCCCACCGGATCGCCGCCGAGGAGAGCGGCCGGGGCGGGGGAACTTCGGAGTACCTCTGGTGGATCGACCCGATCGACGGGACGACCAACTTTGTCCACGGCTATCCCTTCTACTCGGTCTCGATCGCCCTGACCCGGCGGGAGGAGACGGTGGCGGGGGTGATCTACGATCCAGGCCGGGACGAGCTCTTCGAGGCCCGGTGCGGGGGAGGCGCCCGGCTCAACGGCCGGGAAATCAGGGTTTCCCCGACCGCGGATCTCGCCGAGAGCCTGGTAGCGACCGGTTTTCCCTATGCCCTGGGCGAGCGGGAACGGGCCCTGGAGATCGCCGGCGGGCTTCTTCCCCGGGTCCAGGGGCTCCGGCGGGACGGCTCGGCCGCCCTCGACCTGGCCTATGTCGCCGCCGGGCGGCTGGACGGGTTCTGGGAGAGGGGACTGAAGCCCTGGGACACCGCCGCCGGGGCGCTGCTGGCGGCGGAGGCGGGGGGACGGGTGAGCGATTTCACCGGAAGCCGGTTCGACCTCCAGCGTGGCGAGATCGTGGCCGGCAACCCCCGGATCCACCCGCAATTGATCTCCGCCCTGAACCAAAGCCCGGCCGGAACGTATTAGTATAAACTGAAAATCACCGACGAAATGCCGGAGCAACCCGGCAGCCAAAGGAAGGTATCAGATGAAGAAACCGTTCCCGATCGTCACGGTGGCATTGTCACTGGCGATCTTCGCCCCGGCGGCCCTCCTCCCGACCTCGGCCCGGGCGGCCCTTCTCACCTCCCCCCGGCCTCCGGCCGCAGAGACAGCCGAATTCCTAAAGCGCGCGGCCGGCACCCACCTGAAGGGGAGCGGCTTGAATCGGGAGCAGGCCGAGGCGGTCCTGGAAAGCCTGACCCCGGAGGAGATCCGCCTGGTCGCCGCCGGCGCCTTCCCCGGGCGTTGGGGGGGAGAGGGCGAGGGAGTGCGGGAGTCCCTGATGTCCAATGAGACGGCGGCGATCGTCCTCACCGTCCTGATGATGGCGGTGATCATCGGCGCGGTGGAGATCAGCCGACACTGATAAACAAGTAATCAGTAATCAGTAATCAGTAATCGGTGATCGGTGGACGGGGCTTTCGGCGCTAGCGGCGGGGAACCGGGCCGCTGACCGGGATATCCCCGGCCTTACCCCAAAATACCTTGGTAATTCCCTTGATGAACCAGTAACCGGTGGAGGGGCGGTAGGCCGCTATCGCGTCGTCCCCATCTCCCTCGTAGTTGCCGGGGACCGGAATATCGTTCCCGCCTTGCTTACCCCAGTAGGCCCGAGTCACCCCTCGAACCGCCCAGAGGCCGGAGGACCGGCGGAAGACGCCGATCTGACAGGCGCTCGAGGGATTGCTCTGGAAGGGGACGGGTTCATCCCCGGCTTTACCCCAGTAAACCCTGGTCAGGTCCTTGACGAACCAGTAGCCGGTGGAGGGGCGGTAGGCCGCGATGCTCTTCTGCCGGGTCCCCCGAAAATATCCGGGAACCGGAATATCCCCGGACTTGCCCCAGTAGGCCCGGGTCACCCCGCGGACCGCCCAGAGACCGGAGGAGGGGCGGAAGACACCGAGATCGGCCGTGCCGTCCCCATCGTAATCCCCGGGAACCGGAACATCCCCGGACTTGCCCCAATAGACCCGGGTCAGGTCCCTGATGAACCAGAAACCGGTAACGGGGCGGTAGGCCGCGATATCACTTGTCCCGTCGGCTCCGTAGTCCCCGGGAACCGGAACATCGCTACCGCCGGCCTTCCCCCAGTAAGCCCGGGTTACCCCCCGGATCGCCCACAGCCCGGAGGAGGGCCGGAAGACGGCGAGATCGGCCGTGCCGTCTCCGTCGTAATCCCCCGAATCGATCAGGGAGAACAACGGGAGGGGTGAAGGAGAAGGTGAAGGGGTAACGGTGGGGGTAAGGGTCGGGGTCGGCGGCGGAGTTTTCCGCGGAACCGGGGTGGCATAATAAGGAGGAGGGATGGCGGCGAAAAAGGCGTTGGCCATCGTCTGGGCGCCGGCGATGGTCACGTGGAGACAGTCCTCGAGAAGCTGGCCGGGCCAGTTGCCGTAGTTGTAGAAGTACTGCCAGGGATCGGCCAGGGTGCAACCCTTGGCCCTGGCCAGCGGCCGGATGTAATCGCGGCTC
Organism: uncultured bacterium; assembly: GCA_964587835.1. Classification (GTDB taxonomy): domain Bacteria; phylum Auribacterota; class Erginobacteria; order Erginobacterales; family Erginobacteraceae; genus Erginobacter. Next base: position 118,330 of record CAZPMN010000005.1, on the reverse strand, counting down.
AAGCTGTCCACCCGGGACTGGTCGCCGTCGCAGCGGGGAATCATCGTCGCCAGGATGGGAGTACAGCCCCGGGATCGGGCCCGGTCGATCATCACGCTGAGGAAGTCCCTGGATGCGGAGGGGGCGCAACCGTCGTTGGTTCCGGCCATAATCAGGATCCGGGAGGCGTTGGGATAGCTGTCGATCACGCCGTTGATCCCCGGACAGTATCCCTTACCCGGGATGGTTCCCCCGTAAGCTAGGGAGTAGGTGATGTGCCCCCCGTAACCCTGGTTGTGGATGGTATAACTCACCCCGTAACGGCTTTGCAGTTTGGACCGGAGGTAGGGGATGTAGGAATAATTAATGTCCTGCCGACCGGCGGCGGAGTTCCAGCCCAGGGTGATGCTGTCCCCGTAAGCAATGTATTCCTGGCCGGCGGCGGCCTTGACCCCCGATGGGGGGAGGATCCGGGCCAGATCGAAGAGGACCCCGGTCCGCCGGGTCCGCGGCCGGCCGGCGGCGTCCCGTTCCACCAGCCATCCCGGGGAAGGCGGTTCTTCCGCCCGGGGGATGACCTTGTCGGGGAAAGATCCGGCGGGTTCCGGTCCGGCCCAGCCCCCGGGTCCGGCGGCGGCGGAGAAGAGCTTGCCGCCCTCCACCCAGAAACATTCCCACCTTCCGTCATCCCCGGAGAAGACCGAGGGGAGGGTCTGGTCCACCCCGGGCCGGGGGGCGATCATCTCCACCTCCGACCATTCCTGGCCGTCGAAGAAGCTGGCGAAGATCTGGTAGTAGGAACCGTCCCACCCCTGCCAGACCAGGAGGGCCCGGCCGGAGGAATCAACCGCCAGGGCCGGATGGCGGAGAGGAAATTCGGAGGGCGGACTGACCATTTTCGGGGGGGCGAACCCATCCCCCTCCCGGCGGGCGCAGTATATCCCCGAGCGGCCGTCGAGTGTCCCGGCCCAGGCGGCCAAGACCGCGCCGTCCGGCCAGACGACGATGGCCGGGTCCTGCTCCCACTGCTCTCCGCCGGCCGTCACCCGGCGGGCGGAACTCCAGGCCCCGGACCGCCCCCGGCTGAAGTAGATCCTGGACTCCTCCCCGTCATTCCGGGCCGCCCAGACCGCCCAGAACTCCCCGGACGGGCCGGCGGCCAGAGCCGGGTTGAAATTCTGGACAAATTCGCCGGCCGGCGCGAAGGCACTTTCTTCCCAGGCCCGGTCCCGGTACTCCCCGAAGACAACCCCGCAATTTGGGTATTCCCCGACCAGCCCGATCGAATACATCTCCTGTGAGAGTCCGCTCGGGGCAATAAAAAAGGAAACCGCCAGAAACGCCAGACCGGTCTTGATCATCTTCACTCTCACCCCCCGGCTCACTTCTCACTGCTCACTGCTTACTGCTCACTGCTTACTGCTTACTGCTTACCGATTACAATTCCCCATCCCCCATCAACTCCCGCTTCCGTTCCTTGAGATGCCGGACATAGACCGAGGCCTCTCCCCCCATCTTGATCCGGGCCCGGGCCAGCTTCTTCTCTACTTCTTCCAGGGTGAGGTGGCGGATCTTCTTCTTTTTGCCCTCCTCTTCCGGTTCTTCCTCCGCCTCGGCAGGCGCCGGGGCTTCCGGGGCGACTTCGGCGGCCTTGTCCGGACCGCTCTCCTCAGCCGGGGCGGTCTCCGCTTCGGGTTGCGGAGCGGCTTCCACCTCGGGGGCGGGGGCCGCTTCTTCCGCGGACTCCGGTGCGCTCTCCTTCTGCTCCTTCGGGGCGGGCGGCGGCGATTCCCCGATTTCCGGGGAGGGGTCTACCTCTTCCGCCGGAGCGGCGGCGGGCTCTTGGATCTGATCTTCCGGTTTATTCTTCTCTTCGGTCATCCTGACTTCTCCTCTTGCTGAAAGCGTGACGGTTCGATAATTCCCGTATCCGGGAGATGGATTAAAACAAAAAAAACCTGGAGGGGGAAGCAGTATTTACCGCTTACCGCTTACTGCTTACTGCTTACCGCTTACTAATCGCCTGCCACCTCTTCTCATTTGCAAGACCGTATCCTTCCGAAAGCGTTGGTCGTCCTTCTTCGGGTAGTCGAGACTGTAATGGAGCCCCCGGCTCTCCTTCCGACGGCGGGCGGAGGTGATGATCAATCCGGCGACGGTGGCGATATTTCTCAGCTCGATCAGGTCGGCGGTGATGATGAAGTTCCAGTAGTACTCGTTGATTTCCTTCTGCAGGTTCCGGATCCGGCGGCGGGCCCGGTCGAGCCTTTTGTCGGAACGGACTATTCCCACGTAGTTCCACATCAGCCGGCGGATCTCGTCCCAGTTGTGGGCGACCATCACCGCCTCGCTGGCGTCGACCGCCTTCCCGATCTTCCAGGCCGGGACCCGGGGAAGGGGTCGGGCAACGGTTATCTCCTCCCGGGCCAGTTTCGCCGTCCGGTCGGCGAAGACCAAGGCCTCCAGGAGCGAGTTGCTGGCCAGCCGGTTGGCCCCGTGGAGGCCGGTCTGGGCCACCTCCCCGATCGCCAGCAGGCCGGGGAGCGAGGTCCTCCCCCGGGAGTCGGTCCGGACCCCGCCGCAGGAGTAATGGGCGGCGGGGACGACCGGGATCGGTGTTTTGGTGATGTCGATCCCGAACTCGCGGCATCGCCGGTAAATGTGGGGAAACCGCCGGCGGATGAAAGCCGCCGGACGGTGGGTAATGTCGAGCAGGACGTGGTCTTCCCCGCTTTTCTTCATCTCAGCGTCGATCGCCCGGGCGGTGATATCGCGGGGGGCGAGGTCCTTCATCGGGTGGTAACGCCCCATAAAGGGACGCCCGGCCATAGTTAAGAGCGTCCCCCCCTCGCCCCGGACCGCCTCCGAGATCAGGAAGGACTTGGCCTTCGGGTGGTAGAGGCAGGTGGGATGGAACTGCATAAACTCCATATTCGCGATCCGGGCGCCGGCCCGGTAGGCCATTGCCACCCCGTCGCCGGCGGCGGTGTCGGGGTTGGAGGTATAAAGGTAGACCTTGGCCGCCCCCCCGGTGGCGAGAATCGTGGTATGGGCGAGAAAGGTTTTGACCCGGTTGGCCTTCCGGTCGAGGACGTAGGCACCCCGGCAGCGGGGTCTCCCCCCGTCGGACGGGTCGGGGGTGGTGATCAGGTTGACCGCGATATGGTTTTCGAGCACCCGGATCCGGCGGTCGGCCCGGACCGCCCCGACTAGGCACTCCTCGACCTCGGCCCCGGTCTGGTCGGCGGCGTGGAGGACCCTCCGCCGGGAGTGCCCGCCTTCCCGGCCCAAATCATACTCGCGGCGGTGTCCGCGGCGGCGGGTAAACCTGACGCCGAGCTCGATCAGTTCCCGGATCCGCTCGGGAGCGGTATTGACCACCAGCTCAACGATCTCCCGGTCGCAGAGGCCGTCACCGGCTCGGATGGTGTCCCGGATATGCTCGGCGAAGGAGTCGTCCCGATCAGTTACGGCGGCGATCCCGCCCTGGGCGTAGCGGCTGGAGGATTCGGCGACCTCCTCCTTGGTCACCACGACAATCGAGCCGGCCCCGGCTGCCTTCAGGGAGAAACTCAACCCGGCCAGGCCGGAACCGATGACCAGAAAATCAGTTTTGACTTCCTTAGGTGGCATCTGGTTATTCCCCGTTCCGCCCGGAAGGGCGAGCGGGAGGAGCGGGACCGGCCAGGGAACTGCTTACGCTTCGGGCCAGCAGTCGGGGGAGATGTAGTCCCCGAATTTCTCCCGGGCTTCCCGGAGCCGGTCCCGCTGGGCCTCGAGGATGCCGAAGACCTCTTCCCCCACCTCTTCCTCTTGCCGGTAGCAAGCAATGGCTCGATCGATCTTGGCCAGATTCTCCGGCACCCGGATGGTAAACTGAGCCCGGTAATCGTCGGCAGAGTATTCCTTTCCCAGGACCGTGGAGAAAAGCTCTTTCAGGTCTTCATACTGGGGGATCAGGCCGGTCGGAGTTTGCCGGGCCCCGGCTTCGCCGTGGATTCTCCGTTCCATCCAGTGGATCCAGACATGTTTGTCCCGCACGCCGTTGAGGAATTCCCCGTCCTCGCCGCGGAGGAAGTAGTTGACCCCGAAGACGGCCGGGACTTCTTCCAGTTTCCCGGCGAAGTCCAGATCGTTCTGGATGTACCTCCCCAGGGGGATGGCGACAAAGTCCTGGATCGACATCATATTGATCTCGGGGACCCCTTCCTTGCCCACGGTGGCAAAGGTGGTCTCAGTCTCCAGAGCGGCGCCGTAGGCGACGATCCCGTGGGCCCAGTTGTAAGCCTGCTGGACCGGGACATAGGCGTGGGAATCCCGCCCGCCGTAAATGACCACCTCAAGCTTGACCCCCGCCGGGTCCTCCAGGTGGGGATCGCAGTTGGCCAGGGCCTGAAGCCGGACGGCGTAACGGGCGTTCTTGTGGGCGGGGGGAATCTCGTTACCCTGGGCGTCCTTCTTCCCCCGGTGCCACTCGCCGGAGAAGTTCTCCCCGGTCTCGGGGATCTCCTCACCCATCCCCAGCCAGTAGGGTCGGCCGTCCTTGACCAGGACGTTGGAGAAGATGACCTCGACCGGGCTGCTGAGCACCTCCCAGATCGTCGGGTCGCTCTCGGCGCTGACGTTCTGGATGATCCCGAAGATGCCCGATTCGGCGTTGACCGCCCGGCACTCGCCGTCGACCGCGCGGAAGTAGGCGATATCGTCCCCGAGGATCTGCTCCCCCGGGAGCATCGCGGTCGAGGTCTTCCCGCAGGCCGAGGGGAAAGCCCCGGCGAAGTAAGACTTCCGTCCGCCCGGCCCCTTCACTCCGAGCAGGAACATATGCTCGGCCAGCCAGCCTTCCCGATCAGCTTTCCGGATGGTCAGGCGCAACGCCAGTTTCTTCAAACCCACCGTATTGCCGGCGTACTGGGTATTGACCGCGTAGACGGTATCCCGGGAGTGGTCGATGTAGATTCTCCGTTTGTCGCTCTCGGCGCTCACCATCCGCCGGTCGAGCTTCCCGGCGGAATGGAGGATGGCGAAGAAATCGCCCTCGGCCCCCATCCGCTGGAATTCTTTGTAGCCGAGGCGGTAGAGGAGGGTGAGGCTGTGGGAGACGTACCAGGAATCAGTACATTCCACGCAGGGGATGGAGAAGGGGGAGTTGTTCGGTCCCAGGGTCATAAACCGGACGATCATCGTCCGGCCCGCCATCGAACCTTCCAGTAGTCCCCGGACTTCGGTAAGACCTTCTTCCCTCCCGATCTGGTTGAGCGTGGGGGCGAGCTGCTCGCCTTCCGGCACCAGGTAGCGGGTGACCGCGCGGTCGCGGCCCTGATCGGTAAAGCCGTCGAAGTGGACGGAATGACCTTCGATCGCCAACGCCCGTTCCTCCCCGGTGGCCAGGGCCTCCCGGCGGGTTCGCTCGACCGACTCGGCGCTGTCGTCGGAGATAAAGACCTCCGCCGGACGGCAGAGCCGGACGGCATCGGCGATGAACTCATTGAGCTTGTGGTTCTTGAGCGCGGCCAGGCGCTGAAAGTTTTCGAAATCGAGCTCCGTCTTGAGAAAATCCAGTTCTTTAGTCATCAGCAATCTGTTCCTTTAAACCAGTTAACGAGATAGAAAAATCGGTGGTCAGCGGAGGCGATCCGCTTCCCGCCGACGGCACACGGGCAGACAAACTCTCCAGGCCCTGCGCCTCCAGGGGTCGCAGGATACCTTCCGGGGCGGTAACTGTAAAGATAGAATTTATCGGCAATGCCCGGCGGGAACTGCCAAATCCCGCCGAAAATTATTTGCTCCGGACAGGCACTTCCTTACCGACATCAAATTGCGGACGATGGAGGTCATTGATGCTGATCTGAAATCGATAATAACTGTCCTTCATCCCGGTGGCGGGGAAATAGTGGAAATATCTCCCCCGGTTCTCGAGGTAACCGCCTCCAGAGCCGGCCAGGCACTTCACCAAGCTGCGGCCCTCGATATCCCCTTCCGGAACGCCGAGGTCGGCATATTCAAGGATCGTCGGACATACATCGGCAAGCTGGGTCGCGGCATCCAACACCTTGAATTCGCCCTCGGCAAAAGGCGGTTTGATCATCAGCAGCGCCATCGAACGCGCCTCTAGATGGTGCTTGGACCAGTAATGGATATTTTTATCGTACGACTTCTCCTTGGGGGGGCCCTCCAACGAACTGTAAACAACCCCTGATTTGGAACCAGCCAGGAAACCCGCCCACCCGGAACCGTGATCGGAGTGGACAACGACGATTGATTCGTTCAAACGGCCCAGGCGACGCAGCTCCGAGAGAAAATCAACCAGGAGGGAAACGGTGCAGCGGACCTGCCGCAGGTAGAGCGGGGCCGTCTCCCCGGAAATCCGGGAGTAATTGCACTCTTCATCGAGAACATAGGGGCAATGGGGAAGCAAGGGATGGAGATAGAGATAGCTTGATTTGGCGGACCGGTCCGCTTCCGTTTGGAGGGCATCTTTGAACATCAGCATCCCGGAAAAAGGTTCGGAACCTTCTTTAATCGTTTTCGGGATATACCCGCCCTTGGAGGGTTCGATAAGTTCACTGAGTCCCTTCCCCAGGCGGGCCCCCCAGTCCAGTGCCCGATTGGTGGCGAAGTTGGGCATCAGACGGGCCAACCAGAGACGGATGAATTCCGTGAGCAGGGGATATCGCAGGCCCGAGTAGTCTTTGAGAAGGGTATCCTGGCTTACGTATCGGGCCCCGGGCGGACCGATCAACGTTAGTTTGGGAGTACCGTAGATGCAGATATCGTAACCGGCGCGGGAGGCCAGGTGGAATAAGTTGTCGGGGTTTCTGGACATCCATTCCCGATAGGATCCCCCGGTGAAGATCGTCCCGGTGAGATAACTGAGCAGTGAAGCCGAAGTATAGGAATAATTAGCCACATTGTTCCGAAAGAGACTGAATCCCCTAAAACAGCTCCGGACTGTCGGATCCTCCAGCGCCGCCAGAAAGTAATCGGTCTGCATCTCATCGAGAACGATGTGATATACATTCGGCTTATCCGCTCTCGAATCGGATGAGTTGGATTCCGCCGTCCGTGATCCAGCGGCGGCGGGCGACTGGCCGAGGGCGTAGGCAAAATTCCCCAGGATAAATAAGATGCCCAGGGCGGCAACCAGGAGACAGCCCCGGGCATATTTCTCGGCCCGGAAAAGATAGCCCAGAGAGAGAACCGTACCCAGGAGGATGATTTCCACCAATGTATGGAATATCGGCTGAGGACTGACCGACACCGTGCCGTCAAGCAGACCCAATTGCAGGGGGGAGATAGCGTCGGCAAAAACGATGTACAGGCCGAGAATAAATAGCCAGTAAGAAGCGCGGCGCCAGGAGAAACCGAAGATCTTACTCCCCAACCAGAGGAGGGTGAAAACCGCCACCGCCGTGACCAGCCCCATCCCGGCCGTATAGGTCAGTAAGTATTCACTCCACCGCCAGCCGACGACATTAGGCGAGTAGAGTTCCCCGGGGATATAGATAAAGGCGACGAAAAACGGAAATAAATAGAGAATAACTGGACTTAACCGCTTCATCCATCTTCATCCGGATAGCTTATCCGGTTATCGGGCGGAACGCTGAAAGGGAGAAAATAACTCTCGCCACTCTCCCCGGACCGGAAAAATCATCGTTGGGAGCCTCGACCTTACCGGGGGTCACAGACTATCCACCGGGAAGAATTTTGTAAATGAAGATTGCCGGATCGGGACAGCTCGTCCCCGCCCTTACCCCCGGCGAAGATCACCGGGGAAATCCGCTATTGTTTGCCCAGCGCAAGCGTTATATTCTCCACCCGTAGTACGGGGAACCAATCCGGTATGAAGATACTCTGGCGGACAGGGCTGGCTTGTTTACTGATCGCGGGGATCGGCCTGGCGGTCTATCTCCCGGCCTTCCAGGCCTCCTTCCAGCTCGATGACGGCCCCTCGATCCGGGAAAACCCGGCCCTGCGCCGCCTGGACCCGGCCCCGGTCTTCCGGTTCTGGCCGACCCGGTTCGTTACTTACTACAGCCTCGCCCTCACCTTCCGCTTCGCCGGTCTCGCCCCCGCCCCCTACCACGCCGGCAACGTAATCATCCACCTGGTCAGCGCTCTCACCGTCTTCTTCCTCTGCCGGCGGATCCTGGGCGGGGGCGGATCCTGGCCCGCCCTCTTTGCCGCTCTCTTCTTCCTCGTTCATCCGGTCCAGACCCAGGCGATAACCTACGTCATCCAGCGGGCGACCGCCCTGGCCGCGGGTTGCTACCTCCTCGCTTTGCTCTTTTACCTGAAGTCCCGCTATCTCTTCTCCCTGCTCTTCGCCGCCGGGGCGATCCTCTCCAAGGAGTTCGCCCTCACCCTGCCCCTGGCCCTCCTCCTGGCCGAATTCACCTTTCCGTCCGGACCTCGGGGGGAGAGGAGGATCGCCGGCCGGCTCCTACCCTACTTCCTTCTGGTCCTGGTGATCCCCGCCCTCTTCCTCCTCCACCATGATAATCTTTACTACAACGACCCCGCCGGGCTGAGCCGGGGATCCTATCTGCTGACCCAATCCCGGGTTCTGATCACCTACCTGCGGCTGATCATCCTCCCTCTCAACCAGCAGGTGGACTACGACTACCCTGAGATTATCTCCTTTTTCTCAGCGGGCCCGGCTCTGTATCTAGCCGTCTTCGCCGCCCTGGTCCTGGCCGCGGTCTTCTCTTACCGGATCCGGAATCTCCGGGCGGCCGGATTTGGAATCGCCTTCTTCCTCCTCGCCTTGCTCCCGGAGTCGAGCCTCTTCCCGATCAGCGACGTGATGGTCGAGCACCGGCTCTACCTGCCCCTCTTCGGGGCGGCCCTGGTCTTCGCCGTGCTTCTGGGCAATCTGGCGAGATTCCCCCGGACGCGTCTTCTTCTGGCGGCGGCGGTGATCATCGCCCTCGGGGGGACGGCTTACCGGCGCAACCTGGTCTGGAACAACCCGGTCCGCCTCTGGGAGGACAACGCGGCCAAAGCACCGGACCGGGCCCGGATTCGGGGTAACCTGGGCAAGGCCTACCTCGACCGGGGGCGCTTCGAGCGGGCGGCCGAGGAGTTCAAGCGGATGATCGAACTCGAGCCGGACGCGGTCGGGGCCTACAATAACCTGGCGGTGATCTACATCGACCATCTCAAAGACTACCGGCTGGCGGAGAAGTACATAGCCGCCTCCCTGGCTCTCTTCCCCGACTACCCGGCCGGGTATCTTAACCGGGGGGTGATTCACCTCAACAACCGCCGGCTGAAGCCGGCGATCGCCGATTTCGAGAAGGCACTCGAGCTTGACCCGGATAACCTCCTCGCCCATTACAATCTCGGCGCCTGCTACACTAATCTCGGCGATCTCTACCGCCGGGAGGCCGAATCCCTCCGCCGATCCGGAAAGGTGGAGGCGGCCCGAAATAAATCAGCGGAGGCCGAGAAGGAATACGCCCGGGCGCAGGAATATCTTCGGCGGGGACTTGAACTCTGGCCGGAAGATAGGAGGTTCTCCTTGCTTCTGGCCCGGGTTGCCCGGGATCGAACTGCGGGAGAAAGGATATATGACAATCTCCGGAAGGCGGAGAGGGAAGAACGATGATCCTCGATCAATGAACTTAAACTGTGCGACGGTCTGACTGACGATACCCGCCGGCCAGGCGCTGCTGTAGAGAACAAACTCTTGTCGATACCCGAAATTTATAACTATCCGTAATCCGCCTCCAATGACTACCAAGCAAGAATTTCAATACCTTCCTACAAAGCCCCGAAAAATCAAGCCGGCCATCGGAGCAGCGGCTCTGCTGGCTTTCACACTGTTCCTGATCGGTCCGTCCTACCTCTATTTCACGAACCTTTTGGAGATTCCATACTATTATAACGATATGGTCTGGGTTTTTGCGGGTTACTCCCTGGCGGCGGGAGCCCTGATCCTGGTGCTCCTGCTTTCCCTGAAAGGAAATGTGCATCGGCGGATGGTCGCCCTGGTTTTCGTTCTGGGCCTGTTATTCTGGATTCAAGGCAATTTCCTGGTCTGGGATTACGGAGTTCTGGACGGAAGGCCTATCATCTGGAAAGACCACCTGTTTAACGGAATAATCGATTCGGCGATCTGGATCGCTGTCCTGACGGTCGCTCTGATCAAGGGCCCGACATTCTTCAAGCATATCGCCTGGGCAAGCGCAGTTCTGATTTTAATCCAGGGTTCAGGTCTGGCTGTTGAAATATTCCGGGCCCCCAGGGAACCGGAATGGAAGAGTTACGTTATCGGTTATGATGACAAGACAATGTTTGAATTCTCGAGTGAGCAGAATGTCATTATTCTGGTATTGGATATGTTCCAGTCGGATATCTTCCAGGAGATAATCGATGAGGATACAGAATTCCGGGATATGTTTGACGGGTTTACCTTTTACCGGAACACGGTCGGAGGCTTCCCAACCACATATCCATCGGTAACCTTTATCCTGACCGGCCGATACTACGACAATTCCATCCCCATCCAGGACTTCATCAAGCGGGAATTCCTCGCCAACTCGCTTCCCCTATACCTGAAAGAGGAGGGCTACCAGGTTGACCTCCACGAGATGACCGCAAAGAACTCTATCTATGTATCGGATAAGGTATGCTCAAATGCCGATGCCCAGAGAAGGCGGGGAAAGGTAGATAGGAGAGTGGATGGCCGGCGAGCTGCCGGCGAATTGCTGCAACTGACATTTTTCCGTTATGTCCCCCAGGTTTTCAAGAGGCATTTCTATTTTGTTCCTTATATCGAAACAAGCTCTGCCAAACAGGTAGACCAGGACATAGTCTTTTACAATTCTCTTGCCTCCAACACCGTGATCTCGAGTAAGAATAAAATTTTCAAATACTACCATATTAAAGGGGCTCATACCCCGTATCGGATAAACTCTAAGTTGCAGCGCGAAAAGCTGCCCCAGGACCGTTCCGGATGCAAGGAACAGGCTCGAGGGGTATTGCGGATCGCAGGAGAATTGCTCAGACAGCTGAAAAGGAACGATGCATACGATCAATCAATGATATTTATCATCGGGGATCATGGCGACCCCTGGGGCAGTGCAGGATTGAACGCGGAACCCTTGGGGCCGGCGGCCAAATCAGAGCAGGATTTTGTAGTAGATAAAAAGGTCATCTGTTCGGGTATACCTCTTATGCTGATGAAGCCGTTCAACTCGGCGGGAGATCTTCGAATATCCGACGCCCCGGTCTCGATCGGGGATATTCCCCAGACCATAGCCTCGGAATTGCAGTTAGCGCGGACATTCCCGGGCCGAGTCATCATGACGGTAGATGAGCTGGAGGAGAGGGAGAGAGAGTACTACTACTATCAGTGGAGTAATAAACGCTGGGACTACAACTATCTCCCGACAATGGAAAAGTTCGTGATAAATGGCCACAGCTGGCTCCCCGACTCCTGGAGGAAGACGGGGTTGAGCTACAGTTCCCAAGAAGAGATCTAAGAATCGGGGAGGCCCTCCGGCGGAGGGCGGGCGAGACCGTCAGGGAACGAAAGTATTCCCTATTTCCTATTCCCCACTCCCTACCCCAGGTAACCGAGACCGGTGAGACGTTCTTTTACCGACTCCTGGTCGGCGTTCTTCTCCAGGTCGGCCACAGACTTTTCCAGAACGTGGACGATAAACTCTTCGGCGGAGGAGTATCCGGCCGCTTCGGAGTACTTCTTCAGCTTGTCATAGAGATCGCTCTCGACCTTGATCTTCTTAGCCATCTTGCAACCCTCCTGATAGTAACCGCGGATTAAGCGGATTTGGCGGATTATCGGTCCCGGCCGCTGCCCCAACAGTTAACCGCTCAGTCCACTAATCCAATTCCCGGCAGCGAGATGAGATTGCTTCGTCGGCCCGGGCAACTTGCAAGCGGAGCGATACCACATTTACTACAAGGGATTCCGCAGGAATTCCGATCCAACAAGCCCGAAGGGCGATACCGCTCACCGATTACTGATCACTGATTACCATTCCCCATTCTCTAAATATAGTCCAGCGCCCGGATCTGCCTGATCTCCTCTTCGGTCGGAACCCTCTTTTCTTCGGGAGGGGCGGGGGCGAAGATGTTGTGACCGATCATCTGCTCCGGAATCGGGACGCCGAACTCGGCCAGAATTGAGGGGCTGAGATCGTATAGGTGGGGCCCCTCGAGGAGAAGCGGCTTGTTGGCAAAGAGGATCCCAGGAACGATCTCGGTCGCCCCGCAGTGGTCTCCCGACCACTTGTCCTCGCAATCGGTGATCAGTTCCCCCGCGACCACGTCACCCAGGGCGCTCTCCCAGCCGGTCCGGTATCCCCAGTCATAGCCGACCAGGATATCGGGAGCCCGATTCAGAAAGTCCCCATCGTAGATATCTTCCCGGATATGAGCCCGCTTGATCACCGGACTGTCATTTTTCGGATCGCGGACCGCTTGGAGCTTCTCCACCAGTTCCTCAACCAGCCGGTCGCGTTCCGAACCCGGGTTAACGATGCCCTGTCCTTCCCGGCCCCGGAGATTAACGTAGAGGGCGTTGAGGCCAAGGGCGTAAGCTCGGGTTTTCGACCAGTCGACGTCGCCGGCCAGCAAGGATCCGGACTTCTTCCCGTATTTCATGGTCAGGTAGCCGTTGCGTTCCAACCAGGAATTGAGCTGGAAGTTGCGGTAGAGGGGGGAGAAACCGTGATCGGACATGATGATGAAGGTGGTCTGATCGTCGAGACGGTCGAGAATCTTGGCCACGATCGGGTCCATCTCCGCGTAGAGTTCCTCGACAACGTCCCCCAGTTCGGCCCGGGCCGCCGCGTCGTAAACCGGATGGTTCTCGTCCCTCAGGTGCCAGAAGATGTGGGTTCCCTGGTCGATACTACAGTAATAATAGAAGAAGAGCCCTTCCTCGAACCGGTCGAAGAGGTGGTGAAAGATCCGATTGCGCTCCTGCAGAATCATCCGGGATAGTCCGTAGAATTCGCGGGTGGAGAGGGAGCCGTTGGTCAGGGCCTTGGTGTCCTCGGGCATCCCCTGGGTGTAGAAGAATCCGGCCTCTTCGGCGATCTCTTTAGCATAGCCGGCGGGATAGTCGATGGGGAGGATGGGATCTTTCGGATTGATGTTGACCGGGGTGACGTAGAGCTTGAAGTAGGGATGGACCTGGCGAACGTAGAAGCGGACGATTCCGGTCATCGCCGGGATCACCGGGAGCGGTTTGAAGGAGAGGACGACCCAGTCGGACCACTCCCCCTCCTTGAGGATGATTTCCTCCCCCTGGAGGTCGAGCCGAATCACCGGCTCTTCGGGGTCGATCCAGGCGGTAAAGGGAACTGCCAGGGTGGGAGCTTCCTCGCGGTAGGAGTTGGGCGGCCCCTCGATCACGTCCCGAACCGCGCCGTCGATCACGTCGACCAGGGTCAGCCGAGCGCCGGAGTAGTCGTCGGGGATGTCGGCCCGGTCGGTGGTAAAGTACTGGTAAATCCCGTAGCTGCCCTGAAGGTCCGGGGTCCCCATCCCGGAGACCGATCCCTGCCCGGCCTCGACCGGAGGGTAGTTGGAGGGGATCTTGAAGATAGTGGCCGGAATTCCGGCCTCGTCGAGGTACTCCCAGAAGGCCCTCCCCTCTCTTAGGAGAACCACCTGGCCGCCGGAGACGGGGAAGACGTAAGAACCCGGTTTGAGGACGGTCTTGGGCGGGATGGTCTCGGTCAGTGAAAGGAAGGGCATATAGTTGGCCGGATCGCGGTGGATAAAATCGAAAATGGCGTGGCCTCCCGGGTTCTGACCGGTGATGAAGTTGGCCCAGGCTACCGGGGACTGCGGAGGGATGGAGGACCAGGGGTTTTTGAACCCGCCCATCTCGGCCAGCTTCTTGAAGTGAGGCAGTTCCCCCCGATCCATCATTGATTGGACGATCCGGGGGTCCATCCCGTCGATCGCTAAAACGATCACCTTCTTCCCCGTCTTCTCGGAGCGGGAGCAGGCGAGCAGCAGCAGGGCGGTGAGGAATATGAACGGATAGCGGATCCGTGAAATAACTGTTTTCATAACAATGATTTTTCCTTGGACCAATAACCAATAACCAACAAGGAATGTCCAATGTCCAAATGCTGCCGGCTCGAATCCGCTTGTCCAGTGGGTGTGCCCGGCTCCCTTTCCTTCTTCATTGGATATTCCTTGTTGGATATTGGATATTCAGTTCTTTGATTCTGAAGGTTCAAACGACGGCCGGGCTTTGTCCACAAACTCCATTACCTTCCCGTCCATATAGGCGGGCGGGCGGACCCCGAAGAGGTTCAGCGCGGTCGGGGCGAGGTCGGCTAAGGAGATCGCCCCCTCCCCGATCGGGCGGCTGGAGAAGAAGACCCCGGGGACGTGGAGGTGGTCGATGCAGTGGTCGGCCGACCAAGCCTTCTGGTTGTCGATGAAGACCTCCTCCTCCACCTTCCCGGAGACCGACTCCCAGGAGTGTCGCCAGCCGGGGTAGAAACCCAGGATCAGGTCGGGAGCGTTATCCCGATAGGGTCCGTTGTAGATCCGCGCGGTGTCGTAGACGGCAGCCAAAGCCGGGCGGTCTTCCCAGCCGGGATCTTTCAGGGCGGTGAGCTTTTTTATCAGTTCCCGCTTTAGTTCCCCGGCCGCAGCCGGCTCCACAATACCCTCCCGCTCCCTTCCCTTCAGATTGAGGTAGAGCCCGGAGAGGCCGAAGGCATAAGCCCGGGTCTTAGACCAGTCAACGTCCCGGTACCACTCGCCCGAGGTGGTCCGCCCCTCCTTCAGGGCCAGATAGCCGTTCCGAAAAAGCCAGGTGTTGACGTTCACCCCCCTCCGGAAGAGCTTGAAGCCGTGGTCGGAGACGATCAGGAGTAGGTCGCGCGACTTCAGTTGTCCCCGGAGCCTCCCCACCATTTCGTCCATCCGCCGGTAGAGTTCCTCGATCACCTCCGGGCGGTTGTCCTGGCCCTCCTTCAGGGCCGGATGACCGGCCTCCAGGTAGCGCCAGAACTCGTGCTGGATCACGTCGGTGGTGTCGAAGACGCAGCAGAGCAGGCCCTTCTTCAATCCCTTCAGGGAGTGGAAAAAGATCTTTTCCAGCTGGGCGTGAACGGACCAGGCCTGCTGGAGGAAACCGTCGTCGGTGAGAACTTCCTCGTTGAGCGCCCAGGTGTCCTGGGGGAGACCGAGGGTGGCGAAGGGCCCGAAGAGCTTGGCCAGGTGGATCGAGTAGATGAAGGGCGCGGAGATTGGCAGCGCCGGCTTTTCCGGATCGATCTGGATCGGGGAAAGGTAGAGTTCGATTTCCGGCTCAAGGCTCTTCAGAAAGAACTGGGCGATCCCCTTAACCCGCCCCTTCAGCCCCATCCGGAAGGTGAGCGGCACCCAGGGGGAGAGAAATCCAGCGGCTAGTTCGAGCTTCTCCCCTCCCGCTTCCAGTTTCACCCGGCCGGCGGCCCGGTCGGCTTCGATCCGCAGCGGGACGGTCAGGTCCTTCCCCGGATGGCGGGGGTCGGGGGGACCGGAGATTACGGTTTCGTAAACCGGGCCGGCCCCCTCCAGCCGGCAGCGATATCCGGAGGTGAGCTCGGAATCTTCCGCTGCGGTGGTGTAAGAGGTGAAGGTTCCCTGGGATCCCTTCAGATCCGGCGTGCAGAGCCCCGCCAAGAGGAGCCCTTTATGGGGTTCAGGTGGGAAGGTGATCGGAACCTTGAGGATAACGCTGAAGATTCCGTGCTCGCCGAGGATCTTCCAGAAGGGCACGGACTTGCGCAGCATCTTGATCACCGGCTTCCCGACCGGGATCTTGAGCGGCCCGATCTTGATTGTCCGGGGAGAGGTGCTGATCTCGGCCGAGGAGAGGGCGGGGAGGTAGGTCTTTGGATCCCGGCGGAGGAAGTCGAAGATGTTGTGCTTGCCCGGGTTGACCCCGGTCATGAAGGTCGACCAAGCGACCGGGGAGATCGGCGGATTGCTGGTCCCCAGGCGCCGGAAGGTTCCTTCCTCTTGCAGGGCGGAGAGATGGGGGAGTATTCCCCGCTCCATGAAACCGGCGGCCAGCTCAGGGTCGAGACCGTCGAGACCGAGGATGATCAGCCGGTCGACGGCGGCTTCTCCGTGCTTCTTCTTCCGCCGCAGAGCCCCCAGGGCCAGGCGGAAGGGGAGGGTAAAGATGAGGAGGAAGACCACCACCACCGCCCCGAGGACAAAGATAAAGGAACTTAAGAAGGCGAAACCGGCCCCGGGACCGATATAGGCCAAGGCCGGATCGGCCAGAAACAGCCGGAGAATAGCGCAGATTATTATTGTCAGTACGGTTTTTCTCATCGCGCTTCCGCAGCTCGAATCGTGGGAATGCTGATAGATGTAAAGGTAAGAACATAGCACCAATGCTTCCGGCCAGCAAGCCGATTTAGATCGGAGACGGGAAAGGAGGCTTGCCCGATCGGATTGGATATGGTTATTATTCTGGAACAGAATAACCGCAGAGGAGAAAACGAGATGAGCCCGCAAAGAAGAAAGATCCTGACCTTTTTGGTCGCCCTGGCAACGGCCTCCGGGACGGCCGGTTGCGGGCAGGCCCAGCAAAGTACCGCGGACGTCGCCGGGCTGGCTCCTGACTTCGAGCTGGAGAATTTCGCCGGGGGAAAGGCCCGTCTGTCCGACTACCGGGGCAAGGTGGTGCTGCTCAACTTCTGGGCCACCTGGTGCCCCCCCTGCCTTAAGGAGATTCCCGATTTCGTCGAGCTGTACCGGGAACTGGAGGATGACGGCCTGGTGATCCTGGGGGTCAGTCTTGATGGAAACCCCCGGCAGGTTCTGCCCCGATTCATCAAAAAATATCAGGTCAACTACCCGATTCTGCTCGGCGACAACCGGGTGGCCCGAGACTACGGCGGGATAACCGGTATCCCCACCACCTTCCTGATCGACCGGGAAGGGAAGATCCGCCAGCGCTATGTGGGGCTGCGGCCTCGGAACGTCTTCGAAGCGACGATCAAGGACTTGCTCGGGGCCGGGGCGACGGAACCGGGGCAGATTGGGACTGATGGCTAAACGGACAACAGGGGAGGCTTCGCCCCAACCGGGCGGCCGGCGCTATCTCCTCCTCTTCCTTCTGCTCCTTCTGGCCGGGGCTCTCCTGGCGGCCGGAACGATCCTGGGAGAGAACGGTCTGGTGGAGAGAAACGCCCACTACCTCTGCCTTGACTGCCTGGGGATCGGCTGATGGAGAGGTGGAGAAGAATCATCCAGGCGGCGGCGGCCCTGGCGGCCAACTCCTCCTTCCTCTTCGGCCAGGCCCGGCCCGACCGGATCTACCAGGGCCCCCTGAAACAGGTCTGTACTCCGGGACTGAACTGCCACGCCTGCCCCTACGCGGTCAACGCCTGCCCGGTCGGGTCGCTCCAGTACTTCATCGGCTACGGGCAGTACCGCTTCTCCCTTTACGTGGCCGGCTTCCTCCTCCTCTTCGGGGCCCTGGCCGGGCGGCTGATCTGCGGCTGGATCTGCCCCTTTGGGCTGGTCCAGGACCTGCTGCACAAGATCAAAAGCCCCAAGTTCAAACTCCCCCGCCCCTTCCACCTCCTCCCCTGGGCCGTTCTCATCGGGTTGGTCGTGCTGGTCCCCCTCCTGGCCGGGCATCCCGGGTTCTGCCGTTACCTCTGTCCGGCCGGAACCCTGGAAGGCGGAGTCCCCTTCGGAATCTTCAGCTCCCAGGTCCGGACCCTGATCGGCACGCTTTACTTCTTCAAGGTTGGACTGCTGGTCCTCTTCCTGGTCGGGTCGGTCTTCATCTCCCGGTTCTTCTGCCGGACCGCCTGTCCCCTGGGGCTGATCTACGGCTTCTTCAACCGGGTTGCCTTGCTCAACCTCACCTTCGACCCCTACCGCTGCATCGAATGCGGACTCTGCGAAGAGGCCTGCCCGGTCGATCTCGCCCCCCAGCGGGGCGGGAACCGCAGTTCCGCCTGCATCCGCTGTCTGAAATGCCGGGACGTCTGCCCGACTGACTGTTTCCACTTCGGCCCGGCGGTCGGGCGGCGGTCGGCAGAGAAACAACCATTATCCCGGCCGGCGCCGACATCAGATTCCCCTTGACTGGGGCTTGAACTGATTTATTTTATGATCACCGGACGGCCTGGATGAGAGCGGGGAAAAAATATCGAGAATTAGTTTGACATCGTGATTCGATGTTATAGATTCACCACGATTAACGGACCGATAATCGCAATCATCAAGGAGGAAAATCATGGCCTATGTCATCAGTGACGACTGCGTGGCCTGCGGGACCTGTCAGGCGGAGTGTCCGGTGGAAGCGATCTCGGAGGGCAACCCCTACGTGATCGACCCGGACAAGTGTATCGACTGCGGGGCCTGCGCGGCGGTCTGCCCGGTGGACGCCATCTCCGAGGGTGAATAGTTGTTCCCTCCCTCCCCCGTCCCCGGGGACGGAAGGGGGGAGAACGAGGAAAGTGCCATGTCCTGCAAATCAATGTTGAAGTGGCCCGGTCTCACCGCGGCCTTTTTCGCCGCCAGCCTGCTCTGCCTCGCCACCCCGGTCCGGGCCGGACTTCTCCTCTCCCGGACCGAATCCCCCTCTTCCCTCTCCCGGACCGACCTGGAGAGAGAGCTGGTGACCTCCGCGTTGGTAGCGGCCGGCTGGAGCCGTTCGGCGGCAGCCGAACGGATTGCCCGGCTCACGGACCCGGAGATCCGCCGGATGGCGGAGGCCGGGTTGCGGGCGGCGGGTGAGGACGGGGATGGCCAGAATGAACGGGCCTTTCGCGTCGGCTTGGCGATCGTGATCGTCCTGGCCTTCTTCACCGGCATCTATCTCTTTGCCGACGCGGATTGAGCGGGGAGAGAGACCCTCACCGCGGCGGCGGACCGACGGCCCTCCTGTTATGAATCTTTCCGGGGTCCTGGCCCTCCTTGCCCTGCTTGCCGCCCCGACGCCCGGACCGGCCCGCCACCGGATCGACGGGGTCCCTTACCTCCGCCAGGATCGCTTTCTCTGCGGTCCGGCCTGCCTGGGGATGGTTCTCGGGCACTGGGGTGTGATCGTCCCCCAACAACGCCTGGCGGAAGAAATCTACCTCGGCAAACTCGAAGGTTCCCTCAATCTCGATCTCCTGGCGGCCGCCCGCCGACACGGGTTCGCCGCGGCCATGCACCGGGGGTCCCTTAAACTGCTGAAAGATTTCCTCCGGCGGGACATCCCGGTGATCGCCCTAATCCGGGTCTCCGCCGAACCGGAGCGCTATCATTACCTGGTCGTCTTCGGCTACGACGATGAAAGCCAAACCCTCGCGGTGCATTCCGGGGAAAAACGGGACGGCGATGTCTCCTACCGGGAATTCGAACGGGACTGGGAGGCCGCCGACCGTTGGATGCTGACGGTGGAGAGGAAGGAGGACCTGTAGATGGCCCGGTTTGCTTCCAGGACGACGGCCTGCCTGCTCGGGCTGGCCCTGGCCGGATGTTCCTCCTACCGGGTGGTCGTCCAGGGGGTCGAGGTCGATCGGCTGGTCGAGAGCCGGACGGTCCAGGCCGACCCGATCGGGGAGAGAGAGGAGGCCGTCTTCCGCAACGATCTCGGGGTAGCCCTGGAACAGGAAGGCGACCTGGAAGGAGCCCTGGAGCAGTACCGGCGGGCCCGCCAGCTCGATCCCGGTCTGGTCCCGGCCTACATCAACGCCGGGAATGTCCAGGTCAAAATGAACAAACTCGCCGAGGCAAAACGACTCTACCGGGAGGCCCTGGACCGAGATCCGGTCAACCCCCAGGCCCTGAACAACCTGGCCTGGGTGATGGTGATGGAGGACCGGGACCTGGAAGACGCCATCTCCCTCCTGACCCTGGCCCTGACCGCCGATCCCGACCATCCCTATCTCTACCTCGACACCATGGGCTGGGCCCTCTACCAACAGGGGAAGGTCGGGGAAGCGCGCCGGACGCTGGAACTGGCCCTCGAGCAGACCCCGGAGGAGGAGACCTACCTGCGGGCCGAGGCCCATTACCACCTGGCGGCGATCCTGCTGGAGACCGGGGCGAGGGAAGCCGCCGCGGGCCACCTCAGGGAGAGCCTCCGCCTCCGGCCCGGCCCGGAACGGGAGCGGGAACTGGAAAGACTGACGGACGGGAAATAAAACAGCTACCGATCTTCGATGGGTTAACCGGATGGATTTTTAGACAGGATAACAGGATCTACAGGATGGGGAGGTTGCGGCGCAGGGAGACACTGCAAGAGGCGGGTTCAATATCCAATATCCAACAAGGAATATTCAATAATGAAGGGAAGACACCGGTGCAGTATTTTCACCCTGTTCAGTGTCATCGCGAGGAGCGGGATCCCTTGCTATAGCTCGGGACAGGCTGCGCAATAACAACCCCGCCCCAGGTCATTGCGAGGACCCCTAACGAAGTGAGAGGGACGAAGCAATCTCGAAAATTTATCTCGCCATTGAACTGATGGAAGATAATCCGGTCATCGAGACCATCACCAGCGACGATCCTCTGATCCGAGACCGGACGGCGGAAGAACTCCTCGCCGGGCGGGATGCCCCGGAACTGGCCCGGCTGGCCGGCGAACTTGACAGTTTCTTCTGGCGGTCGAAAAACCTCTACCAGCGGGTCAGGGCCGGGCTCTTCCTCTCCGCCATTTACCGCTACTTCCTCCCGGCCGCGGGGCCGGGACGGCTCGAACCCCTCCCGGAGAACGCCGGCCGGATGCTCCGCCGGGGGAACTGGCTCGAGGCCCTGAAACAGCTGCGCCCGCGGCTGGGGGATGACCCGCCGGAACCGGCCCGCTCGGCGGCGGCCGAGGCCTATTACCAACTCTCCTTCCGGCTCCTCCGCGATCAGGTTCAGGAAACGATCACCCGCACCGGGGACAACCGCGGGATATTCCAAATCTCCGGGATCGGCAACTATCCCCTGCGGGTACCGGAGTTCTACACCGCCCGCGACCCCGGAACCGGACGGTATCCCCTGGGCGTCGACCGGTGCCCGGTCCGGATCGACCCCTGCCATTCCGGCTGGTCGGATATCTTCTTCCTGGCGATGGACGCCCCCCGGGCGGCCCGGGTGGTCAATATCTCGGTCGATATCTCCCGCTGGGGCGAGGGGCCGCCCCGGCCTCCGATCGAAGCCTACAGCCGGGTAATCGACCGGCCCGTCCTGAAATTGGTCTCGCTCGATCTCGGGGTTGTCCGGGAGATCTGCTGCACCTCCGAACTCTTCGACTTTGACTCCGGCCCCCTCGGCCTCCTCCAGGCCGGGGTGGTGGCCTCCGGCCTGGTCCCTCCCGTCTTCCGGGGGGACGAGACCGCGCTGACCCGGATCCTCGGCCGGATCCTCGGCCGGGGACGGGGGATCGAGTTGATCACCCGGGTCCGGGACCTCCCCCCGGGGTCCCGGATGGCCGTCTCGACCACGCTGCTGGCCACGATCATCACCCGGCTGATGCGCCTGACCGGACAGATTGCTTCGGCGGAAGGTGGATTGACCGACGCGGAAAGGAGACGGGTCACCGGGCGGGCCCTGCTCGGAGAGTGGCTGGGCGGATCGGGCGGCGGCTGGCAGGACGCCGGCGGCCTCTGGCCGGGGATCAAGATCATTACCGGAGAGATAGCCCGGCCCGAAGATCCGGAAGCGGGGATCAGCCGGGGAAGGCTCCTCCCCGATTACCGGGTCATCCCCCCGGAGGAACTGCCGGAGGGGATCGACCGAATCCTGCGAGAGAGCATCGTCCTGGTCCACGGGGGTCTGGCCCGGGACGTCGGCCCGATCCTGGAACTGGTGACCGAAAAGTACCTCCTGCGGCTGCAACGCGAATGGGAGGCCCGCAAAAGGGAAGCCGGCTATTTTACCCGGATCACGGCCGCGCTGAGAAAGGGAGAGATGAAGGAACTGGGGCGGGCGGTAACCGAAGACTGGGAGCGGGGGACCAAGGAGATCATCCCGGGCGCCGCTGACGCTTACACCGAGGAGCTGATCGCCCGGGTCCGGGAGCGCTGGGGGGATAATTTCTACGGTTTTTTAATGCTGGGCGGGCAGGCCGGCGGGGGGATGGCCTTCATCGTCGATCCCTCGATCCATTCCCAGTGCCGGGCGGAGATGACGGCCCTGATGGGCGAGGTCAAGCAACACTACCGCCGGGCGCTCCCCTTTGCGATGGAACCGGTGGTCTTCGACTTCGCCATCAACCGGACGGGGATCCGGGGCCAGCTGCTCCGGGGCGGGGACGCCCGACTCCCCGGAGCTTATCGGAGTCGGAGCGATCCGGCTCCCGCTCCGGACCCGGAAACCCGGAAGGAAGGCGGTGCCACTCCCCCGCCTGGGTTTGACGGCGAACTGCACCGACGGCACCGCGAACTCTACCAGCGGGGAGAGGTCTCTCTGACCGCCAACCGCCTTCCCGGCGGGACGGTACTCAAAGACCCGAAAGAATCCGATCTCATTCTCCTGCCGGAGGAGGGCAGCCCGGACCACCGTTTCTGCCGCGCCCTCGGGGAAGCCGCCCTGCGTTCCGGTCAGGCCGCGGTGGTCACCCTGGGGGGAGGCCTGGGCAGCCGTTGGTCGCCGGGAGGGGCGGTGGTGAAACTGCTCAGTCCCACCGTCCCCCTGGCCGGCCGGTACCGATCCTTTCTGGAAATCCACTTGGCTAAGACCGCCCGGACCGCCCGGGATTATCCCCGGACCGGACAGCACGCCGTCACCTCCAGCCCCTTCACCGAGGAACCGCTCGGCCAGGCCCTGGAAGCTTTTCGGGACCCGGCCGGGTTACTGCGGGTCCACCTCTCCCCGCCCGGGGCGCTGGTCGGACGGTTCTATCCCCGGGAAGAGGACCTGCGCGATTACTTCCAGATCCGGATCCGCGAGCAGGGCGGACGGGAAGAGCGCCGACAGGCCCGGGATCGGCTTGACCGGATACTCCGCTGGACCCGGGAGCGGGGCCCGGGGACCGATTTCGCCGACGGACCGGTGCGGCAGCGTTTTCACCCCCCCGGCCACTGGTACGAGATCCCCAACCTGCTCCGGAACGGGACCCTGGGGAGGATGCTGGAGGAGAACCCCGATCTCGCCTATCTCCTGGTCCACAACGCCGACACCCTGGGGGCGACTCTCGACCCCTTGGTCCTCGGAGCCCATATCTTCTCCCGGCGGACCATCAACTTCGAGATCATCCCCCGGACCTTTGCGGACCGGGGCGGTTTCCCGGCCCGGGTGGACGGGAAGTGCCGGATCCTGGAGGCGGGGGCGCTCCCCCGGGAGGAGGACGAGTTCCGGTTCACCCGTTATAATACGCTCACCTCCTGGATCAGCCTCGAGGGCTTCTTTGCTTTCCTCCACCTGGACCGGGAGACGATCCGCCAGGCGGGCCGCGATCCGGCGGCCCGGGGGCGGGTCAAGAGAGCCCTGGATGCGTTGGAGCCCAAGATCCCGATCTACCTCACCCTGAAGCAAGCCCGCTTCACCGACGCGGACGGACGGTCCCGCTCGGTCCCGGCCGCCCAGTGCGAGCGGCTCTGGGGGGAGATGTCCGGGCTCGACGGACTGGCCACCGGTTTGATCGCCGTTGACCGGAACCGGGGCCGGCAGCTGAAAGACCCCCGGTCCCTGGAGAGAGCCCTACGGGACGGTACGATCCCGACCCTCGCCCACCGGGTCAGCTTCCCGGACGGAGAGGGCTGAAGGACGATTTTTCCCTTCCCTTTTCCTTTCCCACCGGGATAAGATTACGCTTCCCCGCCGCCGCCGGAAGGCCGGCTTGCTTCCGCGGACCGGTGGTCCAGACGAAAACTTCACCGAGAGAGAAGACTATGAATCAGTTCATTCCCATCCAACCGAGGGAAAACCTCTGGCGGGAACCGACCGGGAAGAAGCTCGAAATCCAGGACGTGGAGAAACCGAGCCTTTTCCGCGACCTCTTCCCCTACGTTGAGGTCCCCCGGATCCCCTTCGACGGGGCTACCATCCCGCTCGACCCGGCCGAAGACCCATTCATCACCTGCACCACCTTCCGGGACGGCCAGCAAGCCCGCCCCCCTTACGGGGTCGAGCAAATCGTCGACATTTATGACCTGCTGCACCGGCTGGGGGGGCCGGCGGGAGTCATCCGGCAATGCGAGTTCTTTCTCTACTCCGAGAAGGACCAGGAAGCCGTCCGCCGCTGCCTGGAGCGTGGCTACCGCTACCCGGAGGTCACCGGCTGGATCCGGGCTGTGGAGAAGGACTTCCAGCTGGTCAAGGAGATGGGTCTGAAGGAGACCGGCATTCTCACCTCGGCTTCCGACTACCATATCTTTCTCAAGCTGAAGACCACCCGGAGCAAGGCCCTGGACAAGTACCTGGGGCTGGTCAAGGCCGCCCTGGCCAGCGGGGTCATCCCCCGCTGTCATTTCGAGGATATCACCCGGGCCGACATCTACGGCTTCATCATCCCTTTCGCCCAGAAACTAATGGCGCTGGCCGAAGAGGCGAAGACCAGGATCAAGATCCGGCTCTGCGACACGATGGGTTACGGGATCCCCTGGGGCCAGGCGGCCCTGCCCAGGTCGGTTCCCAAGCTGGTCCGGGCCCTCCACAAGGACGGCGGGGTGCCCAAGGAATGGCTGGAGTGGCACGGACACAACGACTTCTACCTCGCCACCTCCAACTCAATCTCCGCCTGGCTCTTCGGCTGCGCCGGACTCAACGCCACCGCCCTCGGATTCGGGGAACGGACCGGAAACACCCCGATCGAGATCGCCTGCATCACCCGCGCCGAGCTGACCGGTTCGGACGCCGGGATGGACCTGACCGCGATCACCGAGCTAGCCCGGTACTTCAAGGATGAGATTCACTACCGGATCCCCCACAACCTACCCCTGGTCGGTCGGGACTTCAACGTCACCCGGGCCGGGATTCACGCCGACGGAGCGATCAAGAACGAGGAGATCTACAACATCTTCGATACCGGGAAGATCCTCAATCGGCCGCCCTCGATCTCGGTCACCGACAAGTCGGGGATCTCCGGGATCCTTTACTGGATCCAGACCCAGACCGACCTGAAGACCGACCAGCTCAACAAGAACCACCCCGGGGTGGTCAACCTTCGGGACTGGGTGGACGAGATTTACCAGTCCGGCCGGACCACCTCGATCTCCTCCGACGAGATGATGTTCCAGGTCAAGAAGCACCTTCCCCATCTCTTCAAGTCGGAGTTCGACCGGATCAAGGACCGGGTGGCAGCGATCGGGCTTGACCTGGTGACCGAGATGGTGACCAACCCGGCGATCCGTTCGATGAAATCGGAACTCCAGGAGCCGGTCCTCGAGGAATACATCGTCAAGGATCCCTTCATCAAGTACCTCTACATCACCGACACCAGGGGAATTAAGATCACCCGCAATGTGGTCCATCCCTACGACCGGGCCAAGTACGACCGGGAGTTCGAACTCCACCAGGACTTCTCCGACCGGAACTGGTTCATCCGGCCGATGAAGGACGGCCAGGCCTACATTACCGACTTCTATGTCTCCCGTTTCGACGGCGCTCTCTGCATCACCGTCTCGGCCCCGATTCGCAACGAGCGGGACGAAATTGTCGGCGTTTTGGGAGCGGATGTCCGCTTCGAGGACGCGGCCAAGCTGGAAGAGGGGGAGGAGCATCGGCACCATGAAGAATGAGCCCGCCCTGCCCCCGGAAACGGGGGAACACTTTTCCCGTATCCTGAACCAGCAGCTGGCCAGGGTCAGAGAGCTGAAAAATGCCCCTGGTTGGATCGACTATCGGGACCTCGATCCTCTGCGGATCGGGGTGATCGGGGGGGACGGGATCGGGCCCTTCATCGGACGGGAGGCGCGGCGGGTCCTGGAAGAGATCCTGGCCGAAGAGGTGAAGGTCGGACGGGTGGAATTCGTGGATATCGAGGGTCTGACCATCGAGAACCGGGCGGCGGCCGGGCAGGCGATCCCGGCCGACGTCCTGGAAGAGATCCGGCAGTGTCCGGTGATTCTCAAAGGCCCCACCACCACACCCCGCAAGGGCGACCCCTGGCCGAACATCGAGTCGGCCAACGTGGCGATGCGCAAAGCTCTCGACCTCTTCGCCAACGTCCGGCCAGTCCGGGTCCCCGAGCTGGGAATCGACTGGACCTTCTTCCGGGAGAACACCGAGGGCGCCTATGTCCTGGGGAGCGAGGGGATGATGGTCGGTGAAGACCTGGCGGTTGATTTCAAGGTGATCACCCGGCCCGGGGCCGAGCGGATTATCCGCCTGGCCTTTGAGTTCGCCCGAAAACACCAGATCGACCGGGTGACCGCGGTCACCAAGGCCAATGTGATCAAGACCACCGACGGCCTCTTCCTCGACACCTTCACCGCCGTCGCCGCCGAATACCCGGAGATCTCCGCCGACGACTGGTACATCGACATTATGACCGCCAAGCTCATCGACCCCCAGCGGCGGACCCAGTTCAGGGTGTTCGTTCTCCCCAATCTCTACGGCGACATCCTGACCGACGAGGCGGCCCAGCTCCAGGGCGGGGTGGGGACCGCCGGCTCGGCCAATATCGGCCGGAGGTACGCAATGTTCGAGGCGATCCACGGCAGTGCCCCCAGGATGGTCGCCGAGGGCCGGGAGATCTATGCCGACCCCTTCAGTATGATCCGGGCGGCGGCGATGCTCCTCGGGCACATCGGTTATCCGGCACAGGCGGCAAAGCTCGAACGGGCCCTAGATATCTGCGGCAGCCTGGAGAAGAAACTGGTCGTAACCGGCCGGGAAAACGGCGCGACCACCCGCCAGATTGCCGACTACCTCCTGGAGACGATGGCCGACCCGGCCCTGGATGCCAAGTGGGAGAAACTCCGACAGCGCTGAGAGGACAGGGAGTCCGTCCTTGAACAAGCACCAGGAACTTCTCGAGAAGGCCCTCCAGCCCGTCCGGGAGTCCCTCCGCCTCCATCCCCGCTACCGGGGGAAGATCGAGATAGTCCCCAAGTGCCGGATCGACTCGATCGACGACTTCGCCATCTGGTACACCCCCGGGGTGGCCGCCGCCTGCACCGCGATCCGGGATGAACCGGAGCTGGTTTACAGTTACACCAATAAGTGGAACTCGGTGGCGGTGGTCAGCGACGGCTCCCGCGTCCTCGGCCTGGGCGACATCGGCCCCGAGGCGGCCCTGCCGACGATGGAGGGCAAGGCGCTTCTTTTCAAGTACCTGGGTGGGGTGGACGCCTTCCCCCTCTGTCTCGACACCC
Organism: uncultured bacterium; assembly: GCA_964587835.1. Lineage (GTDB taxonomy): Bacteria > Auribacterota > Erginobacteria > Erginobacterales > Erginobacteraceae > Erginobacter. The sequence goes on along the minus strand of CAZPMN010000005.1, from coordinate 91,097 downwards.
GCGAACCCGAGGACCTAATCCGGACGGTCAAGGCCCTTCAGCCCTCCTTCGGGGGGATCAACCTCGAGGACATCGCCCAGCCCGGCTGCTTCGAGATCCTCGACCGGCTGAGGGCCGAGTGCCGGATCCCGGTCTGGCACGACGATCAGCAGGGGACCGCCGCCGTCACCCTGGCCGGCCTCTACAACGCTCTCGAGGTGGTGGGCAAGCGGCTCGGCGAGGTCGCCATCGCCCTGGTCGGGGCGGGGGCGGCCAACCTCTGCATCGCCCGGATGATCATAGCCGCCGGGGCCGACCCGGGCCGGATCATCATCACCGACAGCCGGGGGACGCTCCACCGGGGGCGGAAGGAACTCGAGACCACCCGCCTTCGGAAGTGGGAGATGTGCCTGCAGACCAACCCGGAACAGCTAACGGGCGGGATCCCGGAGGCGATGGCCGGGGCCGACGTCCTGATCGCCCTCTCCCGCCCCGGGCCGGGGACCATCCGTCCGGAATGGATCAAGCTGATGGCTCCGGACCCCGTATGTTTCCTCTGCGCCAACCCCGTCCCCGAACTCTGGCCCTGGGAGGCGAAAGAGGCCGGGGCCCGGATCGTCGCCACCGGGCGGAGCGACTTTCCCAACCAGATCAACAACTCGCTCGGCTTCCCGGGGATCTTCCGGGGCGCCCTTGACGTCCGGGCGGCGACCATCAGCGACGGGATGTGCCTGGCTGCCGCCGCCGAGATCGCCGCCTTCGCCCGGGAACGGGGACTCAGCGAGGAGCGGATCACCCCGACGATGGCCGACCGGGAGGTTTACCCCCGGGTGGCGGTGGCGGTGGGGATGGCCGCGATCGAGGAGGGTCTGGCCGCCGTGCCCCTGACCCGGGAGGAGCTGCGGGAGCGGGCCGAGACGGTCATCAACCGGGCCCGAAACGAAACCGAGACCCTGATGCGCGAGGGCTTCATTGAGAACAAAGACTGAACCGCAAAGAATAGAAAATATTGAACCGCAGAGAACGCAAAGGACGCAAAGAGATTATTTGATTTTTTGGATGAAATCCCGATTCGGGGGTATTGCCAATATCAAATTTACTTTCATAGGGAGGAATTTCTTTGCTGTCATCGCGGGGAGTAAGTTTACTGTCATTGCGAGTACCGAGTGAATGTCATTGCGAGGAGCGAAGCGACGAAGCAATCTCAACCCGCTGTAATGTGTTATCCCCGCGGTTATTGGTCCGATCTGATACTATCGAATTGAAACACTTATCTGTTCTCTGCGCTCTTTGCGTTCTCTGCGGTTCATTCTTTTTGCTTTTCGTTCTCTGCGGTTCAAAAATGGGGGTTGTTGGTATGCGTTCTGTTGAGGCGGCACAAGTTACCGAAGCGGTCGCTCGGCTCTACCAGGAGGCGGCCTGCTCACCCGATCCCGGGCTGGAGGCGGCCCTCCGGGCCGGGCGGGAGCGGGAGGAGTCACCGGCCGGCCGGGCGGTTCTCGACGACCTGTTAAAGAACCTGCGGCTCGCCCGGCAATCCGGCGCGCCGCCTTGCCAGGACACCGGGACCGCGGTGGTTTTTCTCGAGCTGGGCCAGGAAGTACAGATCGTCGGGGGAGACCTGCGGGAGGCGGTGGACGAGGGGGTCCGGCGGGCGGTCCGAAAGGGGTACCTGAGACCCTCGATGGTCGGCGACCCGCTCCGGCGCGAGAACACCGGGGACAACACCCCGGCCGTCCTTCACCTGGAGATGGTCCCCGGGGACCGGCTCGCCCTCACCGTGGCCGCCAAGGGGGCGGGAAGCGAGAACATGTCGACGGTGAAGATGCTCACCCCGGCGGCCGGCCGGGAGGAGATCGCCGCCTTCGTGGCCGGCTGGGTCGAGCGGGCCGGCGCCAACCCCTGCCCCCCGGTGGTGGTCGGGCTGGGGATCGGCGGTAATTTCGAGACCGCTCCCCTCCTGGCCAAGCAGGCGCTGATGAAGAAGCTCGGGCAGAGGCACCCCGACCCCTTCTACGCCTCCCTGGAGGAGGAGGTGATCGAGCTGGTCAACCGGACCGGGATCGGCCCGGGAGGCCTGGGGGGACGCTTCACCTGCCTCGACTGCCGCCTCCTCGTCCGCCCCTGCCACATCGCCTCTCTCCCGGTGGCCGTCAACCTTGACTGTTGCCTCCCGAGACACCGCACCGCCGTCCTTTAAATAATGAACCGCAAAGAACGCAAAGGTCGCGAAGAGAATTCTTTTTTGATTTTTCTCCGAATTTAATCGCGATTCGGCGTTGCTACGAATATCTAATTTGCTGTCATCGCGAGGAGCAAAGCGACGAAGCGATCTCAACTCTCTATAATTCTGTCTTCCTGTGAGTATCGACCCGACCCGATAACCCAGAATCCAATTGCCCCAATCTTTCTCTGCGCTCTTTGCGTTCTGGGCGGTTCATTATCTTCTTCTGCGTTCTTTGCGTCTTTGCGGTGATCTTCTTTTTTGCGTCTTTGCGATGAATTTCATTTCTGCTGATTTGAGTGCGAACATCGCCATCGTAATCGTCTCCTGGAACGGGAAGCAGGACCTCCTGGAGTGCCTGGCCTCGCTGGAGAAACTCGAACCGGAGCGGCCCCGGGTCATCGTAGTCGATAATGGTTCGACCGACGGAACCGCCCGGGCGGTCCGGGAGAGATTCCCCAGCACCGAGCTGGTCTCCCTCCCCGAGAATCTCGGCTTTGCCGGAGGAAACAACCGGGGCCTCGAACGAGCCCGGGCCGGGGGGGCGGACTACATCTGCTTGCTCAACAACGATACCGTAGTCGATCCCGGGTTTCTCCACCAGTTGCTCCTGGTCGCCGGGAAATACCCCCAGGCGGGGATCTTCGGCTCCCGGGTCCTCTACCGCTCCCGTCCGGAGACGGTCTGGAGCGAGGGCATCTCCATCGGGCCGCGCTCCGGACGGGTCCTGACCTTCCACCACAACCGTCCCGCCGGAAAGGTTCCCGACTCCCCCCGGGAAACGGAGGGGGTCAGCGGGGCGGCGATGCTCCTGCGGGCGGCGGTGCTGAATGAGACCGGGCTGCTTGATGAGGACTACTACCTCTGTTTCGAGGATCTCGACCTCTGTCTCCGAGCCCGAGAGCGGGGCTGGCTGGTGATGACCGTACCCGGCTCGCGGGTTTACCACGCGGTCAGCAAATCGATGGGGGGGGAATATTCCCCCCTGGTCGTTTACTACTCGACCCGCAACCACTTCCTCCTCCTCAACCGCCGGATCCCCCTCCCCCCGTCCGCCCGAGCGGGCCGCAATCTGCTGATCGCCCTCTACACCCTCCTCTTCGCCCTGGTCACCGCCGGATTCCAGCCGCGAGCCTGGGGCCGGGGAATGATCGATTACTGCCGGGGGCGATTCGGACGGCGGTAGGGAAGATTGCCCTTGACGGGGATCGCCCGGTTGGGATATACCCGCCGAGCGTCGGACGCGGCAGAAGGATTTGACTGCGCCGGATTTTTGATCCGAATCAGCGGGGACTGTCCCCGCTCAACCAATCCCCGAGGGAAAGGATTCAGCTATGCCCACGAAGAAGAAGACCGCGGCCCCGAAAACCAAGGCCGCCCCGAAGAAGAAGGCCGCTCCAAAGAAGGCCGCACCGAAGAAAGCCGTATCGAAGAAGGCCGTTCAGAAGAAGGCCGTATCGAAGAAGGCCGTTCCAAAGAAAAAGTCGGTCCCGAAAAAGACGGCTCCGAAGCAGGCCACTCCGGGGAAGAAGGCGGCTGCCGCCTCCCAACCGGCTCCCGCCGCTCCGGCGCTCAGCCGCTACGAGATCCAGCGGCGGGTCCGGGTGGCGGCCTACTATAAGTTCGTCAACCGGGGCCGGCACCACGGCCGGCACTTCCAGGACTGGCAGGAGGCGGAGCGGGATATCCTCTCCCGGCAGTAACGGGAAATGGGGATTGGGGAATGGATAATGGGGGCCAAAAAACCGGGCCGCGGCGTCCTCGGGGGAAGCGGCGGGCCCGGAAGCAGGACTGGGAGCGGCCCCTCCCCCGCCTGAACCGGGCCGCTCTCGCCCTCCCCGATGGTGATGGTTTCCTCTTCCGGTTCGCCGTCTACGGCGATAACCAGCGGGGGGTCCCGGTCCACCGCCGGATCGCCAAGAACATCCTGATCTCGGGGGCGGAAGTCGTCCTCCATGTCGGCGATTACGTCCAGGACGGACGCAAAACCGAGCAGTGGGACGAACAGTTCCGCCGCCCGGCCGGGCGCCTGCTCGAACACACCCTCTTTCTCGGCATCCAGGGCAACCACGACCGGAACAGCCGCCGCTACTACGAGATCGTCCGGCCGCCGGAGGGGCGGTCCTGGTTCGCGGCGGTCAAACCGCCGGTCGCCTTCTTCGGTCTCGACTCCAACCGAAGCCTCGGGGAGCAGGCCCACTGGCTGGAGGAGAAACTGGCCGGGGTCGGGGATATCTTCAGGGTCGTCTTCTTCCACGAAGCCCCCTATGCCTCCTCCTGGCCCTGGCCGGGCGGGGCGCTCAAGACCCGCAAACACTTCCTTCCGGTCCTGGAAGCGGGCGGGGTCGACCTGGTCTTCGCCGGGCACATCCACAACTACGAGCGCTTCCACAAGGACGGGATCGCCTACCTCATCACCGGCGGGGGCGGCGACACCCTGGCCAAGCCGGAGCAGTTGGAAAATCCCTACCTGGTCTGGTCGGCGAAGAGACACCACTTCTGCACCGGAGACGTCTATCCCGACCGGATCGAGGTCCTGGCCCGCGACCTGGCTGGGGTCCCCTTTGACGGGGTGGTGGTGGAGAGGGGAGGCGGGCCACGGGAGATCGAGCTGAAAACCCGGCGGGGCTACACCGGCCCCCGTCCGAAGAAATTCCCCAGCCATCTCGGGGGAAGATAATCCTCTCCCCGGCTCTTATTGCACAAAAGTGGTATGACTTGTTTTGTGCAATAAGCTCAGGTCACTAGCTGGCCGGTGCCGTCGATGACGAACTTGTAGGAGCAGAGCTCCCGTAGCCCGATCGGACCCCGGGCGTGGAGTTTCTGGGTCGAAATCCCCATCTCCGCTCCCATCCCGAAACGGGCCCCGTCGGTGTATCGGGTGGAGGCGTTCCAGAAGACCGCCGCCGAATCCACCGACTTCTGGAAGGTCCGGGCCGCGGCCTCGTCGGCGGTGACGATGGCGTCGCTGTGGTGGCTTCCGTGGCGGTTGATGTGGGCGACCGCCGCGTCCAGGGAGTCAACCACCCCCACCGCCAGGATGAGGGCCAGGTACTCGGTGTCCCAGTCCGCCGCCTCGGCGTCCTTCGGCGGGGGGTCGAGGTCGGGCGGGGCCAGCTCGCGGGCTTTCCGGTCGAGGCGCAGTTCCACCCCGCGGCCGGCCAGGGCCTTCATCACCCGGGGGAGAAAGGACGGGGCGATATCCTTATGGACCAGGAGAGTCTCGGCGGCGTTGCAAACCGCCACCTTCTGGGTCTTCGAGTTGATCGTGATCTCTTCGGCCATTTCGGGATCGGCGGCGGCATCGACATAGACGTGGCAGTTGCCGTCGGCGGCGAAGAGCAGGGGCACGGTGGCCGTATCGATCAGGGCGGCCTTGAGCCCCTCACCCCCCCGGGGGATCAAAAGGTCGATGTAACGGTCCTGGGTGGCCAGGGCGGCCAGGGCCCCGTGGCCACCCCCGGAGGCCAACTGGAGCGAGCCGGCGGGGAGTCCGGACTCTTCCAAGGCGGCAACGGCAGCGGCGGTGATCGCCCCGTCCGAGCGGGCGGCGATCGAGGAACCCCTCAGGATAACCGCGTTGCCGGCCTTGAGGGCCAGCGAGGAAGCGTCGGCCGAGACCTCGGGGCGCGCCTCGTAGACGATCGCTACCACCCCGAGCGGAACCCGAATCCGGCGGATGACGAGGCCGTTGGGCCGAACCGTCCGCTCCAGCTCCTCCCCCACCGGATCGGGAAGCGCGGCTACTTCCCGCACCCCCTGGATCGTCCCCTCCAGCTTGGCTGGGGAGAGACGGAGCCGATCGAGCAGCTGGGAAGCCACCCCCCGGGCTTCCGCCTCGGCCACGTCCTCGCCGTTAGCCTTCAAGATTGCCTCCCGGCTCTTCTCCAGGGCGTCCGCCATCGCCAGCAGGGCGGCGTTCTTGGTCTCAGTCTCGAGCACCGCCATCCGGTAGGAGGCCTCCCGGGCCTCTTGGCAGATCTTCTCCATCCAGGGCAGTTCGATATTCTTCACGGTCCCGACCTCCGTCTCGATTAAAACTGTATTTTTGATTTCGCCGACCGATGGTAACATTGGTGGCCTTGTCTCCCCAATCTAAAAACACGGACTGCAAGATGACCGAATCCGGAAATCGGCGGAGAACAGGCTATCGGCGGCGAGGACTGGTTTTCGCTCTCCTGGCCGTCTTTTGCCTTGCAGCCGGACCGGCGGGATCCGAAGAGGTGATTACCGCCGGGAGTGAGTACGACTACCCGCCTTTTTGCTTCGTGAACGCCGCGGGGCAAACCGACGGATTTTCGGTCGAACTCTTCCGGGCCGCCCTGAAAACGATGGGCCGGAAGGTCGAGTTCCAGACCGGCTACTGGTCGGACCTGAAGGCGATGCTGGTCTCCGGCGAAATCAACGCCCTCCCCCTGGTCGGCCGGACCCCGGAGCGCGAACCTTTCTTCGACTTCACCTTCCCTTACCTCTCCCTCCACGGGGCGATCGTGGTCCGAAAGGATAACCGGGAGATCCGGACGCTGGAAGATCTCCGCGGCCGGCGGGTGGTGGTGATGGCGGGGGATAACTCCGAGGAGTTCCTCCGCCGGACCGAACGGGGGATCGAGATCCGGACCGCCCCCACCTTCGCCGAGGCCCTCCGTGAACTTTCCGCGGGACAGCACGACGCCGTCTTCATCCAGCGCCTGGTGGCGATCCGCCTCCTCCAGCAAACGGGGATCGGGAACCTGAAGATCCTCCCCAACCCGGTGGAGGATTTCCGCCAAGACTTCTCCTTTGCCGTCCGGAATGGGGACAGTGAAACCCTGGCCCTCCTCAACGAGGGACTGGCCCTGGTAATGGCCGACGGCACTTTCCAGCGGCTCCACGCCCGCTGGTTCGCCGCCCTCGAACTTCCCCGCCGGGTGATCGTGGTCGGCGGGGACCATAACTACCCTCCTTACGAATTCCTCGACGGGGACGGCCTCCCGGCCGGCTTCTCCGTCGAACTGACCCGGGCGGTCGCTGCGGCCGGAGGCCTGGAGGTTGAGATCCGCCTCGGCCCCTGGACGGAGATCCGCCGGGAACTGGCGGAAGGCGGGATCGACGCCATCCAGGGAATCCTCTACTCCCCCAAGCGGGCCCGCGACTTCGACTTCTCCCCCTCCTACCTGGTCAACCACTACGTCGCGGTGGTCCGCGCCGAGGCGGGCGAACCCCCGGCGACGACTCAGGAACTGGCCGGGTTGCGGATCGTGGTCCAGCGGGGCGACATTATGGACGACTACATCTCCCAGCAGGGGGTGGAGGCGGAGATCACCCGGGTGGACAGCCAGGAAGAGGCCCTCCGGGAGCTGGCCGGCGGGCGCCACGACTGCGCCCTGGCCGCCCGCCTGACCACTCTCCACCTGATCGAGAAACACGGCTGGGAGAACCTGAAGACGGGGAAGCAGCCCCTCCTCTCCCCGGAATACTGCTACGCGGTGCCGAAAGGAAAGAAGGCGTTCCTGGCCCAGATCACCGAGGGGCTCCGGGTGGTACTGGGGTCGGGAGAATACCGCCGCCTCCGGGACAAATGGATGGGGATCTACGAGGAGCCGGAGGTCAGCTGGAGGAACATCCTCCGCTATTCGGCGGTGATCCTGCTTCCGCTGCTGTTAATTTTAGCCGCCATCCTTCTCTGGTCCTGGTCGCTGCGCCGGGAGGTGAAACGGCGGACAGCCGATCTGGCCCTCAGCGAGCGGCGCTACCGCAACCTCTTCGAGCGGGCGCCGCTCGGGGTTTTCACTTCCCACTCCTCCGGGCAATTGATCTCCGTCAATCCGGCCCTGGCCTCGATCTTCGGCTATACGGGGACCGGGGAAATGATGGAGAAGTGCCGCGACCTGGCCCGGGACACCTACTTTTACCCCGAACAGCGGGCAGAACTGCTGCGGCAGCTGGAGGGGACCGGCTGGGTAAACAACTTCGAGCTGGAAGCCCGCAAGGCGGATGGATCAAAGTGCTGTCTGAGCCTGAACGCCAGGATCGCCGAGCGGGACCGGCGGGGAGGATACGTGATCGAGGGTTTCCTCACCGATATCACCGCCCGGAAGACAGCGGAGATCGAGCGGGAGCGCCTGATCACCGCGATCGAGCAGGCCGGGGAGGCGATCTTGATCACCGACTCCCGGGGGATCATCAGGTATGCCAATCCGGCCTTTGAAGCGATGACCGGATACACTCGACCCGAAGCCCTCGGCCGGAGCCCGCGACGGCTCAAAAATCAGGAGCAGAACCCGAAATTTTACCATCAAATCTTGAAAACGATCCGGGGCGGACGGACCTGGCGGGGCCGGATCGTCAACCGCCGGAAGAACGGTGAACTCTTCACCGCGGAAGTCGCCGTCTCCCCGGTCCGCGGCTCGGACGGCAAGATCAACAACTATGTGGCCGCGCTCGCCGATATCACCCGGGAGCTGAATCTGGAAGAACAATACCGCCAGGCTCACAAGATGGAGGCGGTCGGCCAGCTGGCCGGGGGGATAGCTCACGACTTCAACAACATCCTCCAGGCCATTCTCGGATACGGGCAACTCCTCCGGGACGGCCTGGACGATGGCGGCCGGGAGCGGGAATTCCTCGATGAAATCCTGAAAGCCGGGGAGCGGGCAGCCACCCTAACCCAGCAGCTGCTGGCCTTTAGCCGGAGGCAGGTAATCCGCCTGGAGCCGATTGACCTCAACAGAGTGATCGAGCATCTGCTGAAGATGCTGCGGCGGCTGATCGGGGAGGACATCCGGCTCGAGTTTATCCCCGGGAGCCGCCTGGGAACGGTCCCGGGCGACGTCAATATGCTGGAGCAGGTACTGGTGGACCTCGCCATCAACGCCCGCGACGCTATGCCGGGCGGCGGGGTATTGACTATTGAAACCCGGAACGTGCTGATCGATTCCGATTACTGCGCCGTCCACCCCGGCCCCGCGCCGGGGCGTTACGCGCTCTTATCCGTGACTGACTGCGGGCACGGGATGGATCAGCAAACCCTGAGCCATATCTTCGAACCGTTCTTTACCACCAAGCCCGAGGGCAAGGGAACCGGGCTGGGGTTGGCAATGGTTTACGGCATCGTCTCCCAGCACAACGGGATAATCCGGGCCTACAGCGAACCGGGCCGGGGAACGGCCTTTAAAATCTACCTCCCGATTTGTGAAGAAAAGGCGGCCGAAATCGGGAACCTGATCGCCGGGGCGGCGGTGGGGGGTGACGAGAAGATCCTGCTGGCCGAGGACGACCCGATGGTCCGCAACCTGACGGTGAGGATTCTCGAACAGGCGGGGTATACCGTCCTGACGGCGGCGGATGGCGCGGAAGCGGTCGAGGTCTACCGGCGCCGCGCTCAAGAGGTGGACCTGCTGATTCTGGATATGGTGATGCCCCGGCGGTCCGGATACAAGGCCTGGCAGGCGATCCGGAAGAACCGGCCGGATATCCCCGTCCTCTTCACCAGCGGCTACAGCGAAAACGCCGTCCATACCAATTTCATCCTCAAACAGGGTCTGAGGCTGATTCAGAAGCCCTATCTCCCCGACGCCCTTCTCCGGGCCGTCCGGGATATTCTCGACAATGACCGCGATGAAACCGGGGGCGGGCAGTCTTCTTGACCGGCGGTTAACTGCTAAACTTCCGCTCCCCGGGGGGCCTAGCCGGCGAAGCGCAGCAAAGACGGAAACTCCGGAGGGCGGTAAAAACCATTATCTTCCGTCCGCCGGCAGGCGGGACAGGCAGCGGAGGAACTCTCTGACTTCCCCCACCCCGGCGAGGCGGTAGCGGGCCAGGGTCTTGGTTCCGGGCGGGCCGACCTTGACCGTGATTCCTTCCCGGCCCACGGCCCGGAAGGCGTCTTCATCAGTCCGGTCGTCACCGAGATAGACGGTGAGCAGGTCCCCGCCCCGGGAATTCTTCCGCTGGAGGAGCCGGACGGCGTTGCCCTTGTTCCAGGAGGTGGGGGGACGGATCTCGATCACCATCTTCCCCTCCCCCAGCCGCAGCGCCCGGCCGGACCGGTAGGGTGCGGCGGCCCGGAAGATCGCCTCCTTCACCCGGTCCCGGTCGGTCGGGCGGACCCGGCGGTAGTGGATGGAGAGCGTCAGGCCCTTGTCCTCGATCTGGGCCCCGGGGTAGGAGGTCAGTTCCCGGATTAGTTTCCGGGCCAGGGCCCGAAGCGCGGGACGGGATTTGGCGGCCACCGGGTTGAGGTAGGTGACGGACGGGCCCCGGATCTCCAGGCCGTGATTGCCGGCGTAAATCAGGTCGGGCAGGCCGACCAGCCGGCGGACATCCTCCAGCTGCCGACCGCTGATCACCGCCACCGTGATCCGGTCCGAGGCGGACAGACGCTGGAGGAGTTTCCGGGTGGAGGCGGAAATCCGGGCGGCGGCCGGATCGCGGACGATCGGCGAGAGGGTGCCGTCGTAATCGAGGCAGAGCAGGATCCGGCCGGCGGCGGTGAGGCGCCGGGAATTCTCCGGCCAGGCTGCCAGCAGGCCGGTCATCAGTCCCGGTTTCCGATCTCTTCCGCGGTGTCCAGGAAGCCGGTTACCCAGCGGAAGACATCGTGGCGGCGGATCCGGGATCTCAGGTAACGCATCCGGCCCTCCCGCTCTTCGGCACCCATCAGGTAGGCCCGGTGAATCGCCTCGGCCGTCCCCTCGGTGTCGTAGGGGTTGGTCAGGATGGCGCCCTTCTTCAACTGGTTGGCGGCCCCGGCGAATTCGCTCAATACCAGGACCCCGCGGTTGTCGATACAGCTGGCGCAGTACTCCTTGGCCACCAGGTTCATCCCGTCGTTGAGCGGGGTGATCAGGGCGATCTCGCAGGACCGGTAGTGGGCGACCAGCTCGACCGGGGTCAGGGTCCCGAAGATGTAGTGGATGGGGACCCAGCCGAGCACGGTGAAACGGCCGTTGATCCGCCCCACCAGCTCGTCGAGCTCACGCTTCATCTCCTGGTATTCCGGAACTCCCATCCGGCTGGGGACGACAACCTGGATCAAGGAGATCTTCTGTCTCAATTCGGGATACTTCTCCAGGCAGACCTCGAAGGCCTCTAGTCGCTGGGGAATCCCCTTGGTGTAGTCGAGCCGGTCGATCCCCAGGACCAGCTTGTGCTCGGGAAACTTTTCGTGGAGGAACCAGGCTCCCTCGGCCGCGGGCCGCGACCGGGCCAGATCGCGGTAGCGGTTGAAGTCGATCCCGATCGGAAAAGCCCCGGCGATCGTCCGCCGCCCTCCGAAGTTGACCAGGGAATTCGGCGCCCGGTAACCGACCGAGGCGTCGGGGAGGAGCGCCCGGACACATTGAATGAAGTTGCGGGCGTCCTTCCGGGTCTGGAACCCGACCAGGTCGTAGGCGAGCAGACCCCTGAGGACATCCTCCCTCCAGGGCAGGCGGGTGAAGATATCGGGCGAGGGGAAGGGGATGTGGAGGAAGAAGCCGAGGCGGGATTCGGGACGGCGCTCGCGGACCGAGCTGCCGGCCAAAAGAAGCTGGTAATCCTGGACCCAGACAAAGTCGTCCCCCGAGGTCGTCGCCAGGATCCGGTCGGCGAACTTGACGTTGACCGAGCGGTAGGTCCCCCAGTCGCCCCGGTCGAAGACCGTCCGGTCGAGCAGACCGTGGAAGAGGGGCCAGAAGGTCTCGTTGGAGCAACCGTAGTAGTATCCCTCCACCTCCTCGGGAGAGAGGGCGACCGGGGCGATCTCGTAGCCGATCTTCTCCCGGGCCGATCGGAAGATCTCTTCGTAGGGGGCGTCCCCCTCCGAACCCGGCCAACCGATCCACAGCCCTCCCCGTTCCTTCAGGACCGGGCCGAGGGCGGTGACCAGGCCGCCCGAGCCGGGTTTCAGCTTCCATTCCTCGCCCTCCCGTTCCACGACCACGGGAAGACGGTTCGAAACGATAATCAGACGATTGCTCATAAAACCCCACTTTTCAGATTGATAAATATATTTGCTACTTTTTCAGTTTAGCACAGCTCCGCCGCAACGTTCAAGGAATCAAAAGCGACACCGAACCTCTCCGGGAACAGGCTCAATCGCTATCGGCTCGACCCCCCCGCGGTGCACAGATAGCCAGAGGCGGAGATAGTAGTGTGGTGCTTCAGAAATATCGCGAAAAATTCAGGAATAATCAACGGGGGAGGGTCCGGCCGAAAAGCCGGACCCTCCCCCGCACAACCACCGAATCTCTGAAATCGAAAAAATTATCCCTCGTTTCTTGTCGATCCAACCTCCAGCTTAATTTGCCCCCGGGAGACTTCCCGGGGGCAAATTAAGTTCAGCGGAGGAACTTGGAGACAAAAGGCGAGGTCTCCCCCCGGCGGAGAAAGTGACCGGAAGGCCCTTCCCCGAGGAACTCCGAGAACCAGGACTCGTGCTCGATCTCCTCGTGGAGGATGGAAAGGGCGAGGTCGTAGGTCCGGTGATCCTTGCCGGAGGTCAGATGGCAGATCTCGGTGTAGCCGGCCACCGCGCAACGCTCCGCGCCCACCAGCACCTTGAGGATCCCCATGGTGTCGTTGGGATCCTTCGGCAGGTTGGCCGGGGGACAGGCGGAGATGTCGTGGAACTCCTTCATATCGTCGGGAAGTTTCCCCCCCAGCTCGTAGATCCGCGGCACCAGGGCCTCGAAGTGGTTCCGGTCCTCGATCCGGGCCGTTTCAGCGATCTCCTTCACTCCTTCACCTTCCAGTCCGATCAGGTTGGCCCGAAGGATCGTGTAGTAGTAAAAGGTGGTGAGCTCGGCGGACGCGTTCTTCACCAGCAACTCTAGCAGTCTGTCGACATCCACCCCTGCCTCCTCCACCATTTGGCGCGCGACTCTGGCCATACCTTGCCTCCTTTCCATTTTGCCCGGGAAACCTTCCCGGTTGGTTTCACCCGGCAGCGCCGGACGTCTTCCCGTACCTCTAGGTCGTTCCCCGGTATAACCTCCCTCGCTTCTTCCCCGCCGGAGGTCTGTCAGCTTCTCTACACTCCGAGGACCGCCGGTTCATTCCGGCCGGGGGACAATCCCGAAGTGGAAGGCGAGGACGTAGCTCAGACGCTCGTTGAGGACGGCGGCCTCCTCGTCGGGAATCCCGGGGGCGATCTCAATCTTGAAACCCTCGGGCGAGTTGCGGATCGCCAGGGACCCGTCAAGAACGCGGGGGAAGAGCTCCGGATCGGTCTCCAGCTCTCTCCGGACCTTCTCCCGCTCCTCCCAGAGCCAGCGGGCGGCCTCGTCCCCGGGCGGGGGCGGCTGGGAGAGGATTTCCCGGGACCGTTGGCGGATGAACTCCCGGGTCGCCGGGGCGAGGGACGGGTCGAACCAGCAGAACTCCTCCTCCGGACGGTCGGTTATCTTGAAGACCCCGTCCTCGAAGTAGGGGAGCAGCAGCGGATCGGCGCGGAGAAGCCTTCCGGCCACCGAGGCGAGGAACCGGTTCTCCTCCCTGAACTCTTTCTCTTCCGGATGCATAACGTCCGCCGGATCTGGTCTTCCGGGCCGCACCGCCCGGAATCTGCCAACCCGGTCATCCTACCAGCCCGGGCGGCGATTGCCAATTTAATTCCTTGGGCCGAGCCCGGGCCCGGTGTTAGAGTACGGGCCGGTCCGATCACCAAAAGACGCCCCTGCCGAGATGGATGCCAGCCCGCCAGCCCTGCCCGAGATCCTCCAGCGCTACTGGGGTTTCGCGGAATTCCTCCCCCTGCAGGAAGAGGCGATCAAGGCCGTTCTCGCCGGCCGGGACTCGGTTGTCGTCCTCCCCACCGGGGGAGGAAAGTCCCTCTGCTTCCAGGCCCCGGCGCTGATGATGGCAGGTACGGCACTGGTCGTCTCGCCCCTGATCTCTCTGATGAAAGACCAGGTCGACTCCCTGGCCGCCAACGGCGTCCCGGCGGCGAGGCTCGACAGCTCCCTGACCGGACGGGAGAAATCCGAGCTCTACCCCCGCCTGAAAAAAGGGGAATTCCGGATCCTCTACCTCTCGCCGGAACGACTGATCGGCGGGGGAGCGGAATTTTTGGATGGGATTCCCCTCTCCTTCATCGCCATCGACGAGGCTCACTGTATCAGCCAGTGGGGGCACGACTTCCGCCCCGAGTACCGCCGGCTGGGGGAGCTGAAGGAACGGTTCGGCGGGATCTCCGTCCACGGTTACACCGCCACCGCCACCCCGGAGGTCCGGGAAGACATCGCCCGCCAGCTGAAGCTGGAGAAACCCCGGATCCTGGTCGGCTCCTTCGACCGGCCCAACCTGGTCTACCGGGTCCGGCGGCGGACCTCGCGGCTCGACCAGGTCCTCTCCGTCATCGACCGCCATCCGAACGAATCGGGGATCGTTTACTGCCTGCGGCGGCGGGATGTGGACGAGCTCTGCGCGGCCCTGGTCGCCCGGGGGTTGCGGGCGGTCCCCTACCACGCCGGGATGAGCGACCCCGACCGGAAAAAGAGCCAGGAAGACTTCATCTCCGAGCGAGCGGAGATCGTCGTCGCCACCATCGCCTTCGGGATGGGGATCGACAAGTCCAACGTCCGCTACGTCGTCCACGCGGCGATGCCCAAATCGCTGGAGCATTACCAGCAGGAGAGCGGGCGGGCCGGCCGCGACGGCCTGGAGGCGGAGTGCATCCTTTACTATTCCGGGCAGGACCTGATGATCTGGAAGAAGCTTCTCGGCGATCTCGACCCGGCCGTCCGCCGGACCGTCCTGGAGAAACTGGACCGTATCTACCGCTACTGCAACGGGATCACCTGCCGGCACCGGGCGCTCCTCAAATACTTCGGCCAGGAGTATGAGCGGGAGAACTGCGGGGCCTGCGACGCCTGCCTGGGCGAACTGAACCTCCTCGAGGATTCATTGACCGTGGCCCAGAAGATCCTCTCCTGCGCGGTCCGGCTGCAGGGACGGTTCGGGGCGGACTACACCGCCCGGGTCCTGGCCGGTTCCCGGGAAGAGCGGATCCTGAAAAACGGCCACGACCGGCTCTCCACCTACAACATCCTCTCCGGGTATTCCCATCCGGCACTCCGGACCTTCATCGAACAGCTGGTCGACGGGGGTTACCTTGAACAGGCCGGGGAGTTCCGGGTCCTCCGGGCCACGGAGGCGGGCTGGAGGGTAATGCGGGGCGAGGAGACCCCCCGGCTGCTCCAGCCCCCGGAGAAAAAGTTGAAGAAGGCGTCGGCCCGGGCGGTGCGGGATTCCTGGGAGGGAGTCGATACCGGACTCTTCGAGGCGCTGCGCGAACTGAGAAGGGAGATCGCCGCTGAAAGCTCCGTCCCGGCCTACATCGTCTTCGGCGACCGCTCTTTGCGGGATATGGCGCGGCTGCGCCCCTCGACCCCGGCCGGTTTCCTCGGGGTCTCCGGGGTCGGCGAGGCGAAGAAAGACCGTTACGGCAACCGCTTCCTCGATCTGATCAAGGACTACTGCGCCGCCCACGGTTTGGAGACCGGGTAATTCCCTTCAACCACGGATCGGGAGGATTTTTCCGATCGCCGAGAACCGAATCCGCCCAATCCGTTAAATCCGCGGTTTATTAAGAGCCGGTATCCTCTTACCGGGTCACCGGGAGGTCGCGACCCCGGCCGAAGTAGGCCCGGGTCAGGGACCGGATCGCCCAGAGTCCGGAAGCGGAGCGGAAGACTGCCGGCCGGAGGGCGGAAGATCCGGTGGACCACCCCGCGCCGTTCCCGCCGTAAACCCCCGGGACGGGGACATCGCCGGGACGGCCGTAATAAAAACGGGTCAGACCCCGCACCGCCCAGAGCCCGGTTTGGGGACGGAAGATCGCCGCCGAAGCGGTGCCGTCACCGTTGAAGTCGCCGCTCAGGGGGACGTCAAACTGCCGCCCGAAATAAAATCGGGTCAGGCTCCTGACCGCCCAAAGACCGCTGCCGGCCCGGAAGACGGCGGCGCTGCCGTCGCCGTCATAATCGCCCGGAACCGGGACATCCCCCGTCCGCCCGTAGTAAATCCTGGTCAACCCCCGCATCGCCCAGAGGCCGTTAGAGAGGCGGAAAACGGCGATATCGGCTTCCCCGGACCCGCTGTAATCGCCGCCGGCCGGGCTCGGGGGAAGGGCCGGGGGGAAGAGGTCGATGATCAGATTAGCAGCCAGTCTGGTGGCGCCAAACGTTTCGCTGTTAAGCAGGACCACAATGACGGCTTGCCGGGAAGGCAGGAAGTACATACCGCTGCTGTAGCCGCTGCTGAAATCCCCGCCGCGGCCGACCGCACCCAGTATCGACCCTATCCCCAGGCCGTACCCACCACCGCCCTCGGACTTGGACCGGGGCCAAGATCCCCAGGTCAGCTGCTGACGGTGGAGAGCATCGCCGATCAGACCGCCAGGTCGGCCGCGGTCGAGATCATCGCCCCGCAGCCGAACTCCCGGGACGGGTTGTAGTCAATGCCGTCGCTGAGGCCGGTATAACCGCTCCAGGACGGGCACCAGTCGGAGAATTCGGACGGGGTCCAGTAACCGTGGACGGCCGGGGAGAGGATAGCGGAATCGAGCGGGTAGGAGGTCCGGTCCAGGCCGAGGGGGACCAGGATCCGGGAGCAGGAGGAAACCTGAAAAACGGTGCTCTCCTGCCAGTCGCCGAGGCCACTGGTGTGATTGAGCAGCTGGCGGACCGTGATCCGGTCGGCCCGGGGAACGCCGAAGCCGCCCTTGAATTTGTTCAGGGTGTCGTCCAGGGAGAGTAACCCCTCCTCGACCAGCTGGAGGACGACGACCGCGGTGAAGGTCTTGGAGATGGAGGCGATCCGAAAGTAGTCCCCGGCCTTGATCGCCCGGCCGGTGGAGAGGTCGGCGGTTCCCCGGGTCCAGGTCCCTTCCCAGTAGGGGGTGGAGACGTGGATAATCGCCCCCGGCACCCCGTCCTCTTCCAGGATGTCCAGCCACTCCACCACCACCTCCTCCGCCAGCCGAGGCGGCGCGGCCGTGGCCGGAAGAGACAGCATAGACAATACTATTAAGAGGCTGTCCGTGAAAACGACCCTGCTGCGTGTTGTCATCCGGCTGCTCCTGGTTTCTCTGTAAAGAGTCGGGACTTGCTTGCCGAAATCCCTTTCACCCCAAAGGGGTAACCTGTCCTGAGCTTGTCGAAGAGAGACATTATAGCCCGGGGAGGATCCCCGGGACCTTCCAAATCTCCCTTGAATTAGCACCCTGAGAGGGTGCCACATCAAATAATAGATTGCGGTTTGTCTCCTTACCGGGAAGAAAACCGAATCTGGTTCAAGAACCCCTCATCCTGTCGATCCTGTTATCCTGTCTATAGATGGGGCTGTTCAGGGGGCGGGAGTTCGAGGCGGCGGCCGAGGATGAGGCAGTTGTAGAGGGCCCGGCCGACCTGATCCCGGGTCAGGTAGGCGTTGGACCCGGCGGCCTCGTGCAGGGAGACCACGGTCTGCTCGTCGATCTCGTAGACGCGGACGGAGGGCAGGTCGGCCGCCCAGGTCTCCGGGTGCTCGAGGTCAAGGTCGGAGGAGAAGTGGATCAGCATCCGGCCGGCCTCCCAGAAGACCCAGACCTCGTTGGCCACCGGCGAGAGGGGGGAGACGTGAACCACCCGGCTGAAGTCATCCCTCTCCTCCGGGAGGAGGGGATACTCGTCTTCCAATCCCTCGTGGACGGCCTCCCTCATCCGCTCGAGGAGGTCGGGTGTCGGGTAGCGGGCCTGCGCGCGGGTGAGGAAGAGGTGCTCGACCAGCTCGGAGTGGGAAAGGCGGACCTCCCGGTACTCGGGCGGGCGGACGGGCGGTTCGGGGTAACGGGCGACGTTGACGATCTTGTAAACATCGGACTTCACCCGCCTCTCGGAGTGCTCGATCGGGTAGTCCGGCTTCTTCACCGTGACGTGGATGTCCAGCCCGGGGATGACGATCTCCCCGAAGCGGCTGAAGTCGCCAGGATCGAGTGCCGGATGCCTCTCCCGGATCCAGAAAACGAAGTGGTCCCGCTCCGCCTCTTTCTCCACATCGAACTCGTCCATATACCAGCGGTAGAGGTGGCGGACCACCTCGCGGAGGTAACTCTCGTCCGTCAGCGTGGGATCCACCTCGGGTTCCTCCACCACCCGGCCCGGGGAACGGCAGCAGCAGAGGATAAGAATTGACGCGATCGGAATCGCGGCTGATCTAAATTTCATGGGCTGACTCCTGATGATCGGGGCTGGGCAGGATTGAGATTGCTTCTCCGTCTTCCTGCGGAAGCCGGATCGCAATGACAGGAATTATCAGCATTCACCGCCGTTCCAGGGTAAAAAAGCGGTTGCCGCCGAGCACTCCCCCTTGAGCGTTGGGGATCCGGACGAACTTTCCCCCGGGGTTGTAATAGTCCCGGTCGGCCATCCAGGCGTAGCCCCGGCCGGTGACCGGGACGGCGCCGATCCGCTCCAGGCCGGCAAAACGGTCGGCCTCTTCGATCCCCCCCCGGACGTAGGCGGCGGCCAGGTCCCGGCCGTAGGCGAGCAGGCGGG
The DNA here is from genome assembly GCA_964587835.1 of uncultured bacterium. Classification (GTDB taxonomy): domain Bacteria; phylum Auribacterota; class Erginobacteria; order Erginobacterales; family Erginobacteraceae; genus Erginobacter. Next base: position 72,398 of record CAZPMN010000005.1, on the reverse strand, counting down.
AGAACCGGCCCGGGGTTCCGGAAGCGGCGATCCGCAGCAGGTTTTCCACCCGTTCCTCCACTCGGGGGGAGAAGACCGGACGGCCGGAACCGTCCCGGTAGAAGCCGTCGCACTGCCCCTTCTCCCCCCCGGCGGTAATCACCTCAATGGCGTCGTCGGCGTGGACCGAGGCCACCTCGGGCTGGGTATAGCCTCCGGGGATGTGCCGCAGGCGCGACTCCACCACCCAGAGGACGGCCAGCATCGCCGCTTTGGTATCGGTTTCGCTGACGTAACCCCGCTCTCCCGGGAAGGGAACCTCGTTGATCAACAGCCGGGCGATGTAGCCGGCGTGGTCGGTGGGCGGGGGAAGCTCCACCCCGGCCCCGGCCGGGCGGGACGGCACGCTGAGCAGAATGACGGCCGAGACTACGATCAGGATGGCTCTCGTCTCGATTCTCCCGCTTTCTTGCTTATCGTAATTCCCGGCGCTGACGGCCCGTTACTCGGTCGCCCGTATCCGCCCGGGGTAGGGAAGAAATATCAATATTCAATGACTGACCCTGTTTTTTGCCGCGGTCCGGCGGAGGATCAGGTAGAAGATGAGCCCGACGAGGGCGCAGAGGGCGTTGATCAGCATATCCTCGGGGTCTCCCTTGCGGTCGGGGAGGTAGTGCTGGAGGATCTCGTCGAGGACGGAGAGGGCAAGAGCGACCTCCGTCCCGGTCCGCAACGTAAAGAGCCTCACCGAGAGGAAGCCGAAGGCGCCGAAGAGGGGGATGTGGAGCCAGCGGGCCGGGTACTTCCCGACGTAGATCATCAGCACCGCCGAAAACCCGACCATCCAGGCCAGGTGGATCAGGCCCGGCCAGCCCAGCCGCCGGTAGAGGAGGCGCCCGGCCAGAAATAGGGCCAGGGCCACCAGGATCCCCAGGATCCAGGCCAGGGGCCCGGCGCCGAGGGCAACCTGCAGGGAACGCTGGAGCGGACGGCCGAAACAAGAGAGCAGGGGGATGGACGCCAGATTGAGCAGCCAGAGGACGGCTATCCGCAATCTCGGATGGCTAATGTTGCCTGGTTTCCCGACCATAGCTTAATGTTGTCAAGTATTTATTGCCCGGAGTAACTGATCCGGCAACCTGTCATTGCGAAGAGCGTTTGCCCCGAATACTTCGGGGCAATAAGCGAAGAAGCAATCTCTTCGGTTCGGACAATGCGGAGATTGCTTCGTCGGCCCGAAAGGATTCGGGCCCTCCTCGCAATGACAAGGGGTGGCCCGGTTCGGGCCTCCCCGTAATGATGACCTTCCCGCGTAAGGTTGCCCTGTTCTGCTCTCCCCACGTTCACCGGTTAGATACCTCTCGCACCGCACCGACAGTGGGATATTACCATATTTGATACAGGCCGGGAAAAAGATAATTCCAATCTGACTCCGGGCCGTCTGTGTCATTATGTTTCAAGCGCGAGCTGAATGTGACAGTTTTTCGCAACCGGAGGCGCGCGGCCCGCGGCCGCGCGCCTCCGGAAATTTTTTGGAACTTTTTTGCGGTCAAGACCTTATTAAAAATTTTTCCCCGCGAAAAATCTGGCACGGGTTTTGCTGCAAATAGAACCAAAGAACGCCCCGACAGGGGCTGAAAATAATTGCACAGCTACCTAAATAGAAAAGGAGGTGAGTGACATGTCTCTGATCAAGTGGCGTCCCCGGAATGAGTGGGACCCGGCAACCTGGGTCCGCGGCTTTCGGGACGAGCTGGACCGCCTTTTTGAGCGGTCGCTCTCTCCCTGGAGGCCAGCCGGCGCGGGAATCCTCGAGGGCGGCTGGTCACCGGCGGTGGACGTGATCGAGGAGGACGACCTCGTCATCATCCGCGGAAACCTGCCGGGTATGAAGAAAGACGAGATCGATCTGGCGATCACGGATAATGTCCTGACTATCCGGGGCGAAAAGAAGCAGGAATCTGAGGTGAAGAAGGGACGGTACCGTCGGATCGAACGCTCTTACGGCTATTTTGAGAGGGCGGTTCCCCTACCCGCATCGGTGGATGCGGACCAGGTCGAGGCCTCTTACCGGGATGGGGTGCTGGAGATCAAGGTCCCCAAACTGGAGGAATCCCGGCCGAAGAAGATCGAAATCAAGCCGGACTGATTATGTCCGATTGGTGCGGGCCGGCGTCGGTCCTCCGGCGGCCGACCGGCAACGGCCGGCCGCCGGCAACCCATCAACCCGAAAAAATTGAGGAGGATTAATGAATATGAAAACATCCAATGGATTAATCACCCTGGGCAAGACAAGACTGGTTTTCATCTCCTTAACCGCTCTCTTCCTCTTTGCCCCGTGGCTTTCGGCCGAGGAAGCGGAAGAGGCGACGAACCCCGCCCCGGAGGCGGGCGTGGTAGAGAGTATCCAGCTCAACATCGAGGACCGGGAATCGCGGGAACTGTCCGAGGCCGCGGACAGCCTGGTCGAGGAGGCGGTCAGCGCGGTGCTCGAGACCCGCAACGCCGTGGCGGCGATCGAGGCCGGTGACCGGAAGGAAGCCGTGAAGGCCCTGGAGAAGGTCACCGGCAAGCTCGAGCTGCTCCTCGCCCGGAGGCCTGAACTCGGGCTGATGCCGATCAGCGCCTCCACCGCCACCTTTGACATCGTCGCCGATATCCAGGCGGTCCGAGGAGCCCGAGCGGAAGCCGAGTACCTGCTGGAGAAGGGGTATCTCCAGGCGGCCCGGAGACTCCTTGACACCCTGGTCAGCGAGATCCGGATCACCACGGTGAATCTCCCCCTCAACACCTATCCCCTGGCCATCAAGTCGGCCGTCCGGATGGTGGACGAGGAGAAGCTGGACGAGGCCAGGTCGGCGCTGGTCGCCGCTCTCAGCACCCTGGTCGTGACCGAGCAGAGTATCCCCATCCCCATCCTCAACGCGCAGTTTCTCCTCGACTCCGCGGCCGGGATGATCCGGCCGGAAGAAGGGGAAGCCCGGGAGGTGGAACTGACGGACGAGGACCGGGACCGGGTCCTGGCTTTGCTCGAGCGGGCCCGTGAGGAACTCGAACTGGCTGAGGAACTCGGTTACGGCCGGCGGGATCGGGAATTCACCAGCCTCTGCCGGCAGATCGAGCGAATCGAGGAGGAGATCAACGAGGAGAGAGAAGCGGGAGGTCTGCTTGATGATCTGATCGAGAACCTCCAGCAATTCAAGGAGAAAATCGTCGGCTGAACCCGCGGCCGGAGCGAGAACTCCGAACGGAGTGGGGGGACGAAGCAATCTCAACCTAAAACACCAGATGAGATTGCTTCGCTGCGCTCGCAATGACCTGATGCGGTGATTCCATCCAGATCACGCCCTACTGAGTAACATCATTACACCAGAGGAGGATACAGGCATGAAGAGATCGAACCCAAATTGGATGTCGGCAGGAGCTTTCCTGGCGGTACTGCTTCTGGCCGGACCGGCCGGCGCCCTCGGCGAGGAAGCGGCGGCGGACATCACGCCCGCACCTGATTTCGCCGGGGAGACCCCCGCTCCGGCCGAGCACTGGGACCCGTTTGCCTGGATGGAGGAGTTCCGCCGGGAGATGGAGGGCGCCTTTGACCGGCGAGGGGATCTCTTCCGACGGTGGCCCGGCCGGGCGGCCGAACCCTTCGGATGGCTGGAGGGTTTCCAGGAGGAGATGGACCGGTTCTTCGAGCTGTCCCGCTCGCCCTGGCACCCGGACGATTTCGCCCGGATCGAGCTGGATTGGGAGCCCCGAGTCGACATCCGGGAGGGGGAGAAAGAGGTGGTGGTGAGGGTCGATCTTCCGGGGGTGGGCCGGGAGAACCTCGACGTCACCGTGGAGGGGAACCTCCTGACTGTCGCCGGGGAGCGGAAGGAGGAGAAGGAGGTCAGCGAGGATGGATACCGCAGCATCGAGCGGAGTTACGGCTCCTTCCGCCGGACCGTCACTCTGCCCCCCACCGCCGACACCGAAAACCCCTCATCCTCCTACGAGGACGGGGTCCTGGAGATCCGTTTCCTGAGAAGGGAACCGCCGGAGCCGCGGAAACTAAAACTGATCTGAGCTATGTTGTGGCACCCCGTTGGGGTGCGGGATGAACCTTCGGCGATATCGATCCCGGCGAATCCCTGCGGGCTTCGATGGGCCGGCCCTCCGGGGTGAGATTGCTTCGTCGCTCCGCTCCTCGCAATGACAGGGATGGGGGCTCCTCGCAGGCACCAACGGTGTTTCACATCATAGGCACCCCAACGGGGTGCCACGTCATAGCCCGGGTCTCGCCCCCCCAGGCACCCCAACGGGGTGCCACGTCATAGCCCGGGGTAACGCCCCGGGGTACCGGAGACCAGGCCCCACTTCCCTCAAGCACCCTGAAGGGGTGCCACATCATATGCCCCCGTCGGCGGGATTATCCTCGAGAAGGCGGAGGAGATAGCCGACCAGGGAGAGGGAGGAGATCACCCCCACCACCTTCTTTCCCCGCAGCACCGGGACCCGGTGGATGTGATTCTCGACCAGGAGGCGACAGACCTCCACCAGGGGGGTCTCCTCGGTCACCGAGATCACCTTCTTAGTCATCACCTCCTCCACCCAGGTCTGGTACTCGTAGGGAAGGCGGAAAGATAGGTCCCCGGGGTCGGGCTTCCCGGCCCGGGTATCATAGATGGAGAGGAGGTGCTTCTCCGAGATGATGCCGACGATCTCGTCGCGGTCGTCGACCACCGGCATCCCGGTGATCTTTTTCTCCTTGAGCAGTTCCTCGGCTTCGTGAAGGCTGGTGTCATAGCGGACCGAGATCGGCGGGGTGGCCATTATCTCCCCGGCCCGGGCCGGTTTTTTCTCTTTCATCGGGCCTCCTCGGGTATTTCCCCGGCCCGGCGCAAAGCGAAGCGGGCCGCCACTGGGCCGACCAGTTCGTTGAGGGCTACCGTGGCCAGGATACAGTTGGTGACGATATCGGTGAAGGCCTGTCCCCCCAGGGAGATCCCGTCCAGCCGGGGGTTGTCCTGGACCAGGATGACCAGGCCGATCGCCACCCCGGCCTGGGGGAGCAGCCCCAGGCCCAGGTAGCGCCGGACCGCCGTGGGGGCGTTGAGGATCCGGGCGCCCAGACCCGCCCCGCCCATCTTGCCCGCCGCCCGGGCCAGGAAGTAGACCAGCCCCAGGCCGCCGATCCCGGCCAGGAGGCTGAGATCGAGGTGGATACCGGCGATCGTGAAGAAGGCGACGAAGAGGGGCGGCTCGACGTGCTCGATCCCTCCCCGGATGATCCGGCTCCGGGGGTTGAGGTTGACGACCAGGCAGCCGAAGGCCATGTTGGTCAAAAGCGGGGAGAGGTGATAGTGCTGGGCCAGGCCGCTGAGAAGAAAGATAAAGGCCAGGACCAGGACCAGGTGGGCGCTCTCCCCTTTGAGCAGGCGGAGAGCGAAGGTCATTATCATCCCGGCCAGGGCTCCCAGGACGAGGGAGAAGACGATCTCCCTCAAAGGGACCAGGACCACGGAAGAGAAGGAAAGCGCGCCGCCGGGGCCGGTCAGGGCGACCGCGACCGGAAAGAGAACCCCGAAGATCATAATGCAGAAGACGTCGTCGATCGCCACTGTGGCCAGCAGGGAGTCGGCCAGGGGGCCCTTGGCCCGGTATTCGCTGATCACGGCCAGGATGGCCGCCGGCGCGGTGGCCGAGCCGATCGCCCCCAGGATCAGGGCCAGGGCGATCAGGCAACGCCCCCCGGTTCCCGGGAAAAGGCCGGGGAAGAGCAACGAGAGCAGCACGACCGCCGCCGCCACCGCAGCGGTGGCGCCGAGGGCGGCCGTCAAGGCGATCGGGAGGACCTTCTTCCCCAACCGCCTTAGCTTGATCAGGCGCAACTCGGCGCCGATGTTGAAGGCGATGATTCCCAGGGCGGCGAAGGAGAGGGTGTCGAGGATCAGGGCGGTGGTACTCTCCGGCTCCCCGGGGATCCAGCCCAGCAGCGATTTGCCGACCACCACCCCGGCGAAGATGTAGCCGGTGACCGAGGGGAGACGGGCCAGCCGGGCCAGTCGGCTGCCGATAAAGCCGAAGATCAGGACCAGCCCGACCGTGGAGAGGATCGGAAGCTGATGGAAAAAGGAAGCCATTCCGTCCGCCGGGGTTGCCGCAAGACCGCCTGCCTGTCGGAACCGGATTCCTCAGAAACGGGAAGACCGGCCCGGTGAGAGATTATACGGAGAGGTCCCGGGGCAAGACAAGGGTGAAAATACCCGAAAATACCCGAGGGCAAATCACGGGGAGGTAACCACCAGCGACTCGTAGCCGACTTCGCTGACCTCGCCGTCCGCGGTCACTACCGTGCAGCCCGACTCCATCCGGGAGACGACCACCCCCTCGACCGGTTCTCCCCCGAGGCCCGGTACCTGAACCCTCATCCCCTCGTCCAGCTTCCCGATTCGAAACTGCTCCCGGTCGATAACCTCCTCCGAACGGGAGGGGTCAAGGTAGCGGACGGTGAACATCCCCGCCGAGACCTCGACGATCTCGCCCGGGTACCACTCCCCGTACCCCGAAACCAGGACCTCGGTGCCCGGAGCCAGGTCCCACGCCCCCGGCCCCAGGTCTTCGGGTTCCGGGGGAAGTTCCGGGGCCGTCTCGGGCGGCTCTACCGGGACGGCGGCGTCGAGGTCCCAGGAAGCGTCTTCGTACGGGGAGTATTCCTCGCCGGCGCTGATTTCCCCGGCCGGCAGTTCCGGCTCGGGTTCGTATCCATCCGTCAGTTCCGGTTCCGGGTCATCCGCGGGGGAGATCCCCGTTTCCAGATCCTCCCCGGTCGATTCCGGGGTGGGGAGAGAAACCTCCCCGTCAAGTCCGCCCGCGCCGGGGTCTTCCCCGACCGGCGCGAGATCGGAAAGGGCGGCCTCTTCCCCTTCCGGAAATATGACCTCCTCCAACGGCGGGGCCGCGGCATCTCCTCCAGCCTCATCGATCCCCTCCTCCGACGGGATGACGGCGATATCTTCCTGGGCGGCCAGATGTACAACCGCTCCCGCTGAAAAGACCAGGACCAGGAAAGATAGGACACAGACTATCTTCATAATCAGACTCCCGCCGCGGCGTTGCGCGGCTCTTGCCTTGTCGAAGTTATTGATTGTACCAGGACATAGTTCGCATCCTGGAAGAAAGAAGGCGATGGGAACGATCTTTTAACGAGAAACAAGTTGAGATTGCTTCGTCGTCCCGAAAACCTTCGGGACTCCTCCGCAATGACAAGGTGTGGCTGGTTCGGGACTCCTCGCAACAACGTGCGGACCGGGCGCCACGGGAGTCCCGAAGACAAATACCATCCCGGCCGCCTAAGATACAGTCACTCCTCCGCCGGCGGGGGGGAGACGGAGAAGAGCAGTTTCGAGATCTCCTCGTCGTTCCGGAAGAGGACAATCCGGTACTCGCCGGGGGAGAGATCCTCCGTGTGGAGGTCGGAGCCGACCTCGAGCGCCGGGGCCTCCGGCTTCTCGATGACCAGCGAGACCAGTTTCCAACCCCCGTACTCGTCGCGGAAGAAGAGCTGGAAGGCGATCGCGTCCTCGAACGGTTCTTCCTGCCGGTAAACCACCCGGGCCGGGTCACCAACTGTGACGACCGGGTCGATTCGGGCGCCGGCGCCGTCCTCCAGGAGGAGTTCCCAGGTGCCAGCCGGGAGTAACGGCGCCAGGATAAAAGAGAGGGAGAGCAGCGCCAGGACCGACGCTGCTCTCCCCTTGAAGACTCTCACTACGGACACTCTCTCCCGATCAGTAGGCCTTGTAGGTGTATACGTAGACCGCGTTACCCTTGTAGGAGTTGGTAACGGTGGCGTTATAGATGATCATACAGTTCTCGTCGTTGCTCAGGTCCGCGGACGAGGTCCAGTTGAAGGAACCGGTGATCGTTCTCGGCCCGCTCGAAGTTCCGCCGTCTATGGCCATGAACTTGTCGTGGAGCAGGCCGTTGTAGGAATCCTTGCGGACCAGGCAGCCGGCGTTCTTCAGATTGTTGTACTGGCAGTAGGAGCTGCCGGCCTGCCAGGCGTCGAAGGTTCCCTTGACGGTGACTCCGGCGTTCTTCCGGGCGATCAGGGCGTCCTTGATTCCGGCGTCGGTGAAGGTAAAGATGTTGAAGTAGATGCTGGTGTTGGCGGTGCCGATATGATACTGGATCGAGGAGCGCACGTTGGCCTTGGGGGCGAACTTGGTGTAGACGGTGACCCCGTCGACGGTGTTGCTCCCCGAGTAGTCGGTCTTGGCGGTGCCGAACTTGCCGTTGTACATCTGGAGGAATTCGTTCTTGAACCGGCCGGCCACCCCGGAGGAGGTGATGACGATCACGTTGTTCTTGTCGTTGACGGTCTGGTCGTCGGTGAAGTTGAAGGAACCGGTCACCACCTTGGCCCCATCGACCACGACGAACTTGTGGTGCATCAGGGCCGAGCGGCCGTCGCACTTGATCGGGATGCCGTAGCTGGCCAGCAGGTCGTATGAGGGCTTGTAGCCGGTCTTGTAACGGTAGTCGGTGTCGGTGACGACGCGGACATCGACCCCCCGCTGCTTGGCGGCGATCAGGGAGTTGACGATCCGGGAACGGTTCATACCGTAAATCGCGACATAACAGTAGGACCCGGCCGAGTCGATGACGTCCGAGACCCGTTTGTCGATGTAGTTGGTATTGGTCGGGTTGTTGAAATAAACGGAGAAGCCCGCCCAGGAAGCCGGGACAACCGCCGCCACCATCGCCATCATTACCACAACCGCTAACAACTTCACTCTCATAGCCGCCCTCCTTGGGTTGGCTTTTCCATTGACGCCAGTTTATAAAGCATTACCCGTGCCAAATCCCCAGTAGATAATAGTTTATTTGTAATCTATTGGCCGGCAGTCAATTAGGAGTTCAAATTCCCCAGGACCGCTAAAGAAGAACCGGCATTCTGGCCCGATCGGGCGGGAAGAGGGGAGATAATACGGGCCAGATTGGCCCTATTTTTCTCCGGGGGGACGGGAGAAATCCCTCGGTCTGATCCGGTAGAGGTCGATCTTGCGCTTCAGGGAACGGAGGGGGAAGTCGAGTTCCCGGGCGGCGGCGGTGACATTGCCCCGGGTCCGGCGTAGCGCCTCCTCGATCAGGCACTGCTCGAAAATCGCCACCTTGTCCTTGAGGGAGTCCCCGTTGCCGAGGGTCAGGCCGGCGGGACGGTGGTTGCCCCGAACCGTTTCGGGCAGATCTTCCCGGGAGAGTACTTCCTTCTCCGAACCGGCTACCGCGCCCTTGAGCACGTTTTCCAGCTCCCGAACGTTCCCCGGCCAATCGTGGGCGAGCAGGGCGTTCATCGCTCCGGGGTCCACCCGAATCCCCTCCGGACTGATCTGATTGAGGAAGTGGCCGGCCAGGAGCGGGATGTCCTCCTTGCGCTCTCTCAGCGGCGGCAGCCGGCAGCCGAGAACCTGGAGGCGGTAGTAGAGATCCTGGCGGAACTTGCCGGCGGCGACCGCCCCGGCCAGATCCTCGTTGGTGGCGGCGATCACCCTGACGTCGGCCCGGACCGGGCGGTCGGAGCCGAGGGGATGGAACTGCTTCTCCTCCAGGGCCTGGAGGAGCTTGGCTTGGGCGGGGAGGCTCAGGGTCGCCACCTCGTCAAGGAAGAGGGTCCCCCGGTCGGCGGAGAGGATCTTTCCCTTCCGCTCCTGGACCGCCCCGGTGAAGGCGCCCTTCTGGTGGCCGAATAGTTCGCTCTCCAGGAGGGTCTCGGGCAGGGCGCCGCAGTTGACGACCACGAAGGGGGCGGACGCACGGGAACTCTGCTGGTGGATGGCCCGGGCGACCAGGGACTTCCCGGTCCCCGTCTCGCCGGCCAGCGAGACGCTCAGCTCGCTGGCAGCGGCCTTGGCGATGAATTCGTAAACCGCCTGCATCGCCGGGCTCCTCCCCACCAGGCCGGGATAGGGAGAGACCGCCCCCAGTTCCCGGCGCAGCGACTTCACCTCGGCCAGCAGCGCCCGGTGGGAGGCGATCTTCTCCAGGACGGCCAGCAGTTCCTCCCCGTCCACCGGCTTGGTCAGGTAGTCAAAGGCCCCCTTGCGCATCGCCTCAACCGCGTCCTTGATCGACCCGAAGGCGGTCATCAACAGCCAGGTCAAGTCGGGAAACCTCTCCCGGACCCGGTCCGCCAGCTCGAGGCCGTTCATCTCCGGCATCCGGAAATCGGTAAGCAGGACATCGAAATCCCCCCGCTCCAGCTTCTTCAGGGCCCGGGAAGGTTTGCCCGCGGTCTCGGCCTCGTGGCCGGACATCTCAAGAAAAGTGGAGACACTCTTGAGAATGTTCTCCTCGTCGTCCACCACCAGTATCTTCAGCTTTTTCATCTCAGCCCTCGATCGGCAGTTCGATGGTGAATTTGGTCCCCTGCCCGGGCTCGCTCTCCACGGAGATGGTCCCGTGGAGGCACTCCACCGTCCGGTGGACCTGGGAGAGGCCAACCCCGCCCCCGGCGGGCTTGGTGGTGAAGAAGATGTCGAAGATATCCTTATGCACCGCGGGATCGATCCCACAGCCGTCGTCGACGAACTCGAGGACGATCCGGTCCCCGGCCCGACGGCTCGCCACCCGGATCCGGCCGCCATCCTCCATTGCCTCCAGAGAGTTGCGCAGAAGGTTGAGGACGGCCCGGTGGAACTCGGTCCGGTCGAGGCTGACGCGGGGGAGCCGCTTCTCCAGGGAGCGGGAGAGGCGGATCCGGCGGTGGGCCAGCTCATCCCGCAGGCTTCTGGCCACCCGATCGATCACCGTGTTGACACTGGATCTCTCCAGCCGGGGCGGGGCTGGTCGGCCGAAGGCGAGCAGCCGATCGACCAGGTTGATCAGCCGTTGAATCTCCTCCCTGATGATGGCCACGCTCTCCCGGCAGTACTTCTCAGCCCGGGAGCGATCCGCGCCCGGAGCGAGCGACTTCTCGATTACGGCGGCGGAGAAGAAGATCGAGTTCAGGGGGTTCTTGACCGCGTGGGCCACCCCGGCCACCAGCTTGGAGGTGGCGGCCAGCTTCTCCGACTGGATCAGCTTGCGCTGGGTCGCCTTCAGATCGGCCAGGGACCGGCGCAACTCGGCGGTCTGCCCGGCCACCTTGGCTTCCAGGGTCCGGGCATACTCTCGCAGTTCCCGGTAGAGGCGGGCATTCTCGATGGCGATGGCGATGTTCCCGCAGATGTGTTCGAGCAGTTCCTCGTCCCGGCGGCGGTAGGCGGCCTCCTCCTTGCTGCCGAGGTTGAAGGTGCCGATCACCCGGTCCCGGTAGACCAGGGGCATAACAATCCCCGAACGGATTCCGGTCTTGATGATGTACTCATCCTCCCGGAAGCGCGGGCTCTTCTCGTAACTGGTCCGGATCAGGGTCTTCCCGGTCTTGACCACCCACTCCACCCCCGTCCCCTCCATCGGGAAGATCTCCCCCCGGGCCACCCGCTTGCCGCTCCGGGGCTGGAGGAAGTAGACGATGTTGACCTTGCCCGATTCGTCGACCAGGTCCACGCTGGCCCGGTCAAAGCTGATCAGCTTCTTGGTCTCCCGAAAGATGACCCCCAACACCTCGGTCAGATCGAGGCTGGATGTGATCGCCCGGGTGATCTCGCCGAGGATCTTCAGCTGCCGGGACTCGGACACGGCGGGGGGCCGGACCCTTTCCCGGGATGAGCATCCGTGCTGGGTGGTCATAGGTGGGAATATAGCAGATGAGGAATCGGGGGGACAAGAATGAAGACGCTCTTATTGCGCCGTCTCAGAATTATGTTGAGTAATCGAGTCATTGCGAGGCGGCCCGAAAGCTTTCGGGCCGACGAAGCAATCTCCCTGATTCCCGGAGAGGCACCCCGGGGATTTCCCCGGGCTATGACGTGGCACCCCTTTGGGGTGCAGGGGGGGAAGGCGGGTCGCGAGGTTCCCGGGGTTTCACCCCGGGCTATGACGTAGCACCCCGTTGGGGTGCGGAATGATCCTTCGGCGATATCGATCCCGGTGAATCCCTGCGGGCTTCGAGGGGGTGCCCCTCCGGGGTGAGATTGCTTCGTCGCTCCGCTCCTCGCAATGACGGGGATGGGTGCTCCTCGCAATGACGGGGATGGGTGCTCCTCGCAATGACGGGGATGGGTGCCCCTCGCAATGACGGGGATGGGGCCTCCTCG
>CAZPMN010000005.1:22095-59975 GCA_964587835.1 uncultured bacterium | reverse complement strand
ATGGGTGCCCCTCGCAATGACGGGGATGGGTGCCCCTCGCAATGACGGGGATGGGTGCCCCTCGCAATGACGGGGATGGGGCCTCCTCGCAATAGCAGAGCAGGGACACCAACGGTGTTCCACATCATAGGCACCCCAACGGGGTGCCAGGGCAAATCCTCAATCGAGTCTTCCGGCTCAATCAGAGTATCCACTTCCGCCGGATATTGCGGAGGCTGGCCAGGAAGAGGACGAGGCCGAAGAAGACCAGGGCGGCGAAATCCAGGGCCAGAGGGAGGCGGGCCGGCCCCCCGACGGCGACGCGGAGAATGTCGGCTCCGTAGGTCAGGGGGAGGAGGTAGGAGAGGGGCTGGAGGAAGACGGGGAGTTTCTCGACCGGGAAGAAGAGGCCGCAGAGGAAGACCATCGGAAAACGGAAGAAGTTGGAGAAGGTCTGGGCCTCGAAGACCTCGCGGACGGCGACCGCGATGAAGAGGCCGAGGAAGGTAGAACTGACGGCGATCAGGATCACGGCCGAAACCAGCGACGGCCAATTCACCGCGGAGAGATCGGTGAGGAAGGCGGCCATCAGCACCGGGACGAAGGCGTTGGCGGAACCGAAGATGATGGCCCCGGAGGTCTTGGCCAGCATCAGCGTCTCCAGCCGGATCGGGGCGAGGAGCAGCCGCTCGAATGAGCGCCCCTTCTTCTCGAAGGTCACGGTGACCGAGAGCATACTGGTGGTGCCGAAGAGAACCGAGATCCCCATCACTCCCGGGAGCAGGGCCGGGACACTGTCCAGCCCCAAGCCGGAACGGACGAAGAACATCCCCGTCCAGGCCAGGGGAAAGAGCAACCCCCAACTGATGTTGGGCGGTTTGAGGTAATAAGACCGCATATCCTTGAGTAGGATATTCCAGAAAGCGATCCAGCCCCTCATCGCCCACCCCCTCTCTTTTCTTTCTCCATCGCGGCGGCCGCCACCCCGGTGATCCTCACGAAGACATCCTCCAGGGAGGGCCGGACCCGCCGGGCCTCGGTTACCTCGGCGCCGCGCTCTTCGAGAAAGCGGACCAGCGGGCCGACGGGGAGGGGCCGGGAGGCCTCGACCCGGATCCGACCGGGGGCGGGGAACCGGAAGTCGAGATTGGGGAAACCGCCGGAGAGTTCATCCGCGGCGGCCGGTGGCAAGTCCCGGCTGGAGATCAGCAGGACGTGGCGCGATCGCTCCGGCTGGATGAACCGCTCCACATCGTCGAGCCCGACGATTTGCCCGGCCACGACAAAGGCGACCCGCTCGCAGAGCCGCTCCGCCTCCTCGATGTAATGGGTGGTGAGAAAGACGGTGGTCCCCGCCCGGTGGAGGTCGGCGATCAGGCCCCGGATCCGCCGCGCACCGGCGACGTCGATCCCGGTGGTCGGCTCGTCGAGAAAGAGGATCTCCGGCCGGTGGATGATCCCGGCGGCGATGGACAACCGCCGCTTCATCCCCCGCGAGTAGCCGGCGAACTTCCTTCCGGCCGCCTCGAAGAGGCCGAAATCCTCGAGCAGTTCCCGGGCCCGGGTCCGGCGCTGGCGCTTCCCCATCCCGTAGAGGGCCCCGCAGAAACAGAGGTTGTCAAAGCCGCTCAGTTCCGGGTAGAGGTTGCTCTCGTCAGCGACGACCCCGATCATCCGCTGGGCCGCCTTGGGGTGCCGTTGGCAGTCGACACCGGCGACGGCGATCTCGCCGCCGTCCGGGCGGGCCAGTCCAGTCATCAAATTGATCGCGGTGGTCTTCCCTGCCCCGTTGGGGCCGAGGAAGCCGAAGAGCTCGCCTCGGCCGACTGAGAAAGAGATCCCCGCCACCGCCCGAACCACGCCGTAGCGCTTGACCAGGCCGCGAACCTCGATGGCCGGGGTCGGCCGGCCGGTTCCGGCGTTTTCCGTCATTCCCGGGCCGTCCGCGCCGGATCGGGGACCGGTACGGGCGTCTCCTCTTTCGACCGGGCGAGGGCCCGCAAGAGGGAGAAGGCCCCCTGAAGGAAGAAGATCCCGGCCACCCAGTAGTAGAAGAGTTGGGGCCGGGCCAGGATGAGAAGACCAACGGCCAGGTAGGCTAAACCGGTAACGATGAAACTGATCCGTTCGGCGGTTTTCATAAGCGAGTACTCCTTTTGAAAGATCCGGGCCAGGTAACTCACCCCCCGGACAAAGAAGATGATCGCCGCCCAGTAGCGCACCATCTGCGGCAGCGAGTAGACCAGGTATCCCATCAGCAGGTAAAGGATCCCGGTATAGAAGAGGCCGGTCCGCTCCGTCCGCCCGGTCCGCCGGCTGATCGCATCGGCCAGCCGGAGGAAGTTCCTCCGCCCCAGGAGAGAGCGGGTGAAATCGGCCTGGGGCTCGTCGGCCGCGAGGTTGCGCCGCATCGAGGACCAGAAATCGGCGAAGAAGACAATGTTGCAGAAGACCGCGCCCAGGAAGAGGCTCAGGTAGTAGCTGAGCCGACTGTAGTAATCCCCCCAGGTCAGGAGCAGGCCGATCTCGTCGAAGAAGAGCCCCAGGCCCACCCCGTAGATCACCGCCAGGTGTTTCCGGGAGAGCCGGCGGCTGCCGACCAGCGCCCACCAACCGGCCAGGCCGATCAGGAGGATCCCGATGTAGAAGTGGTGGATGTGGTAGCCGAAGAGGATGATGTTAGAGCCAAGGTGGAACCTGACCCCGGGGAGCTCGCCCATCCCGGCGGCCCGGGCGAAATCAGTGTCGGCCGCCCCGGCCAGGAAGACGCTGAGGCGGATGTAGACCAGCGCCGCCAGAAAGGAGAGGGCGATGAGAAAAGGGATCTCTTTTTCTTTCCGGATCATAAGCTTGAAAGACGACGATCCGCAAAACAGGGGATTCAGACCCCCTCCCCCGGCTCCGCTTTAAATAACCTGTATTGACCCGGCATTGCAAACCCCGATAGCAATCGGGAAGAAGCAATCTCAATTAATCGCCGGCGATGAGATTGCTTCGTCGGCCCGAAAGCTTTCGGGCCTCCTCGCAATGACCTGGGTGCTGATGCTTCGTCGCGCAGTTTACCCTCGGTTTACCGGGGCTCCTCGCAATGACCTGGGTGCTGATGCTTCGTCGCGCAGTTTACCCTCGGTTTACCGGGGCTCTTCGCGATGACTTGCCCGTAAATGTCGATGCCGGGCCAGGACGCCGGTTCAACCAGGCAGCCGGCGGCGGCTACTTTTCGGGGTCGAAGAGGACGGCCAGGGTCAGGAGACGCTGGGTCATCTCCACGTGCTTGAATTCGTCGCGGATGATGGACTGCAGCCCCCGAGCCCATTTATCGAACCCGCGGATATTCAGATACTTCTGGTAGAGCTCCAGGTGTTCAATGAGCATCTTCGCCTCGGTCTTGAAGAGCCCCTCGAACTGGGGTAGGAACCCCATCCGGTCGGGAGAGAGCGGCTTGCTCCCCTTGGTCCCCTCCGCCTCCTGAAGCATCTCCTGGAGGAACTTCGAGTGCTTCTCGGTGTCGTCGAGGATCTCGTTCTGGAGTCGGCCAACCTCCTCCGCTTCTTCGGAGGAGAGCTGTTTCATCGCCTCCCCGTCCGGCCGGGTGGCGCCGTACATAAAGACGGCGTCGTCCTCGCCCTTCAGCGTCTGGCGCGCCTGGCGGAAGAGATTATGTTCGTCGATACTGGCCATCAGGAACCTCCTGTAGTTCGCGGTTGTCGGGCGGTTGCATCCAACCGGACCCGGCGGAAGGGCAACAGTTCAGTAATTTCTCACCCATTTTCCGGTCATCGGGTTGGAGATCAGGAAATACCTATCTCCCCAGTGCTCTTCCTCTCCAGTCCGGCCGGCTTCCGCCTCGAAATCGGACATCTGGTCGCCGATGATCATCACGATCTCCAGCGGCCCCTGTCCCGGAACCGCCTCTCCTTCCGTAACCCTTCTCCTCCAGAGGTCCTTGCTCGTCCCCTCGCCCCGCATCAGGAGGGCGTCGTAGGCGATCCCCTCCCGGCGAAGGTTTCTCTCGGTGGGCTCCCGGGCTTCTTCCGATCGACCGGTGATCAGGATGATCTTCCCGCCCATCTCCCGGACCCGGTGGGTGAACTCGGCCGCACCGGGTACAGCAGGGTCGGTCCCCCGCATAATCCAGTTGGACCAGCGGGGGCGGTAGAAGAGGGTCCGCCAGCGCTTCAGGTGCAGCCGATAGCGGATCGAGCTCAGACAGGTGTCGTCGACATCCATCACCACGGCCCAGGGACCCTCCAGCAAGGAGGTCTTCCCCTGAAGCTCCTCTAGGGCCTCGTTGTAGGTTTGGATGGTGGCGTAGCGGTATTCGGCCGACCGTCCGATCCAGAGAACGTCACGCCGGATCTGGAACTGGGCGAAGATCCACTGGAGCAGGACCACCGCCAGGATGACGCCGACCACGACGAGAATCGTCTTTCGTGGATTGAACTTCATAACTGGTGTGGTAGATTAACCCATATTTCCTCGGCCCGGGAACCAACTTTTTTCCGGTCCGGCGGGGTTATCTCCGGCCAAGACTGTATAACTACCCACCCGGCGCGTCAATAAAATGAAGGTCAACAACTTTACCAAGAGCCTCATCTACATCCTCGTTCTCTTCGGTCTCTTCTCCCTGGCCCGGTTGGGTCTCCTGCTCGGATACTTCGACCTCTTCCGCGGACTGGGATTGAAAGGTATCCTGGCGGCGCTGCTCGGGGGGATCCGCTTCGACGGGGTGGCGGTGATGACCTTCTTCGGCGGGCCGCTGATCCTGCTCAACCTCCCCTTCCGGTTCACCGCCCGGAGGTGGTGGCAGAGAATCTGCGGGTGGCTGCTCTACCCGGTCGTCCTGGTCTCCCTGCTGGTCCTGATCGGGGACATCATCTACTTCGCGATGGGAAACCGCCACGTCGGGGCCGAACTCTTCCTCCTCGGCAACGACCTGGGCGAATTCTTCTCGACCATCCTCACCACCTACCGCTGGGCCCTGGCCGGATTTCTCCTCTTCGCCCTTCTCGGCGGACTGGCCTGGAAGAAGCTGGTCGAGATCCGGGTGAAACCGCTCTCCCGGCCGACGGCGGCGGGGTGGTTCGTCCTCCTGGCGGTACTGGTGATCCTGGGCAACCGGGGGACTTTCGCCCGCAAGCCCCTCCACGTGATCGACGCCTTTGTCTCCGGGAGCACCCTGCGGGGCAACCTGACCCTGAACGGCGTCTTTACCTCCTACCAGTTCCTCCGGAAGGCCAAACCCTCCGTCGACTACGACTTCTTTACCGACCGGGAACTGGAAGAGATCACCGGGGTCGACCTCGACCGCCCCTATCCCCTCTCCGCCCGGTTCTCCTCCGGAGAGAAGAACGGACGCAACCTGGTCCTGATCATCCTGGAGAGCTGGGGGGCCCACTACCTCGACAGCTTCAGCGGACAGGAGACCGGGATCACCGAGAACTTCGACCGGATCGCCCGAAACGGGATCACCTTCACCAACTTCTACGCGATGGGGCGGTGGAGCCTCTACGGGATCCAGGCGATTATGACCGGGATCCCCTCCCTCCCCGGGGTGCCGATGATCGGCAACGGGCTCGAGGTCTTCTCCATCTCCAAGCTGGGGGAGATCGCCGCGGGCGACGGCTACCGGACCATCTTCGTCCAGAGTTCCCGCCGGCGTTCCTTCCACCTCGACGCGGTGGCCCGGTCCCTGGGCTTCAAGGAAATGTACGGTATGGAGGACATCCCGGTGGTCTATCCCTACCCGGAGGAGAGCCGGCCCAAGTTCGGCTGGGACTACGACACCTTCCTCTTCCTCCTCGACCGACTCGGGGAGGGGGGCGATGAACCCTTCCTGGCCGCCGTCTTCACCGGAACCACCCATATCCCCTACGTCAAGATCGACGAGCGGTTCGAGGTCTTCCCTTACTCGGAGAGCGGACGGGAGGGTTTCCTCAACACCCTCAAGTACGCCGACTGGAGCCTGGGGGAGTTCTTCCGGCGGGCTCAGGCCGAACCCTGGTTCGAGAACACGATCTTCGTCCTCACCGCCGACCACTCCTATGCCGGGAAGGACTTCGTCGAGCAGTTCCGGATCCCCCTGGTGGTCTACGCCCCGGGGCTTCTGGAACCGGCGGTCCACTCCACCGTCGGCTCCCAGCTTGACGTCATGCCCACCATCATCGACCTGCTGGGGTTCGACGACCGCTTCACCGCCCTGGGAGATTCGCTCTTCCGGAAGGAGGAGGATTACGCCCTGGTCTTCGACAACGAGATCCCGGCGATCTTCGGCTCCCGCGGCTACCTGAAACACAGCCTCCGCAACCGGCTCGACACCGGGGCCCTTGATCCCGCCGTTGGGGAGAATTACTTCGACCGCCTGGAGCAGAAGCTCCTCGGCACCAACCAGATAGCCCATCAGCTGCTCCAGGCCAACCGCTGGGCGGGGAACGGGGAAGAATAAGGGCGGCGGGCCGGAGTCCTTACCGAGAGACGGGCACGGAGATATAGCCCGCCCCGCCCCAGTAGGCCCGGGTGAATCCCCTGATCGCCCAGATCCCTTCGGGAGGGCGGTAGACAGCAGCCCCGGCGGCGCCAGAACCCGCGTAGTCCGCCGGAACCGGAAGGTCGGCCGAATGGCCGAAGTAAATCCGGGTCACCCCTCTTCGCGCCGGTTCAGACGCCGAAATTGACGAAGAGGCGGAGGAGATAACTGGCAAGGACCGAGGCGACGATGGATCCCGTAAACCAGATGGCGGGCCGCGGGCTGTTTTCCATCCGCCGGGCGGCGAAGGCCAGGGGGAGGGAGAGGACCCAGATCCAGCAGCGGGAGGTCTCCATCTTCAGCGGATTGGGCCCGAAGACGATGGGGAGGAGGTAGGCGGCCACCGTCACCGCCAGGAAGAGCCCAGCGGGAGAAAGCGGGAGCCGGCGGCGGCGGAAGAGCAGCCCGAGGCAGATCGCGGCCGGCACCGTCCCCATCATCAGGATCATCTCCAGCTGACCGCCGGCCAGGGCCAGCAGCCACTGGCCGGCACCGGTGTAGCGATACCACTGGCTGTGATAGTCGTGGGCGAACCGGTAGACGGCCAGGTAGTCGAGGCGGTAGATCAGGAGCACGGCGCCGGAGAGAAAAACCATCACCGCCGGGGGGAGGAGCCCGCGGACCAGCCAGTCGGCCCGGCTCCACCCTCGGCGGATCCCGACCAGAACGGCAAAGACCGCGAAGACGGCGGCCAGGATGATCCAGCTGAAGGTCATCATGGTGAGGACGAAGAAGACGGCCCCGAGCCCGAGGCCGGTGGCCGGGCGCCGTTTTCCGGTCACCGCGAACCAAATTCCGGCCAGGCCGAGATGGAAGAAGAGGGCGTAAACCATATCCTGGGCGAAGACACCATAGGCGGTGGCGGCGGGGGAGGCCACCCAGAGGGTAGCGACCAGGAGCCCGGTCCGGGAACTCCGAAAAACCCCTCGGGCGAGGAGGCAGACGGCGGCGACGTTGAGGGCGGCCAGGGCGATAAGGGCGAGCGCGTAACGGACCTTCTGGTCGTTCTCGCGAATCCGGGCCGGGGAGGCGCCGAATAACCGGCCGGCCCAGTAGAGGGAGAGAGCCGCGCCCGGGGGGTGGGTAACCCCATGGATGGTGGGCCGGAGGCGGGGCTGGATCGCGGCGAAGTTGCGGATGAAGTGGCCGGGGGATTTGATGTGGGGCATAACGTAGAGAAAGGTCGATCCCGGGGTATGCCAGACCCGGAGGAAGGAACCGGGATCTCCGTCGGACCGGGGACAGGCCCCGCGGGGGAGGCAGGCCACGGAGCTCCAGAAGGCGAAGGCGAGCAGGCAGAGCAGGCCCGCCGCCAGGACCGTCCGGCCGGGGCCGATGGTCTTCCGGCGGAGTACCGCCCGGGCGAACAGGATCAGAACCGTGGCCAGGCCGGCCGCCGCCAGCGACCAGATCCAGAACTCCGGGGCGGCCAGCACCCGGCGGAAATAGGCCGGGAGCGGGTCGTCCGTCCAGGGACCGGCATAGAGGGGAAACGTCCGCGGATCGTTGAAGATCTTCTCCGCGTGCAGGCGGCAGAGAGCGTTGAAGACCGCCCAGACGGCCCAGGGACGCATCGCCAGGACCCCGATCCGGGTCCAGACTTCGCCCCGGCCCCCGGACGGCCGCCGCCGGGCGGAGAAGCGGACAAGCTCCGCGGCCAGCCAGGCGGAGAGAACCAGGAAGGGAGCGGAGGTCGCGGTCAGCGTATTCACGGCCGGCCGGCCTCCCCGAGGGGCGGGGACGCCGCGGCGAGGGCTGTAACCAGCCGCTGCCGCAAGTTTGCGAGTTGGTCCGCCAGCGTCCAGAAAATTTCGGCGTTGCGGTACTGCGGGAATTCCCCGCCCGGGACGGTTCCGGGATCATCCAGACGGCTCACAAACAGATCAAGCCATTTTTGTCGATCGGCCTGGAGTTTTTCGACAACGGTTGTCCAGTCGGAACCGGGCTCACTGCGGACCTCGGCCCGAAGATGCCAGCGCCCGGAGGGGGCGAGAACTCCTTCCCTCAGAGCACCTGATGGATAGACCACGTCGCGTTTTCCGAGATAAATCCGGGCGAATTGTTCGAGATAGTACCCGCTGACTCCGTTGACCCGCAACTCCCGGGGGGAAAGACCATCGGCTCGTTCCAGCAGGCGAAGCGTCTCCCGGGCCTGCTTGACCTCCGCCACGTTTGGAGGAATTCCGGCCGAGACCTTCGCCAGGAAACGAACCAGGAGTTCGTTGGGCGTCGTGGGGGTCTCGAGCAGTTCCAGAGCGCCTTCCGGGTCGCCCGAGTCAAGGAGGAGGGCCGCCGCCTGCCAGCGGTCAAAGACGACTCGGGCGGCGCCGGCGCCGGCCCTTTCCGTACGCACCCGGATGGAGGCGAAGCGCTCGACCAGGGACCGGAAGGGCAGATCGGTCAGGGGAACGGCGAAAGCCCCGCCCACGGCCGCCGGGCGGGTCTCCACCCGACCCCGTCCCCGCCAGCGGACCACGGTGGCCGGACCGCGGTTGACGAAGACCAGGAAGGGGCCACCCGGCGGGAGTTCCGGACCGCCGATCACCAGGCGGCGGGTGCGCGGATCAACTGCGATCGCGGCCGAGCCCCCGAGGCGGCGGCCGAGGGGAAAGCACCCGGCTTCCCCGTCGGTCGGGACCAGGCAGGGAGTGAGCAGGGGAACCTCTAGGGAGAGCCGCTCCCGGTAACGGCGCAGGCCGTAAAGCTGCAGCTCCGGGTTGACGAAGGCGAAGGTCGTCTCGTCCTCCGGGCCGAGGGGGGACCAGGCGGCCAGCAGTTCCGAATCGTCGAGGAACTCGCGGCGGTTCCGTTCATAGACCCCGTAGAGCCGCCCCGTGAAGGGGTTGAAGGCCCCCCGGCCGGGCAGGGTGGCATTGCGGAGGAGGTAGGAGGCGCCGACGTCCCGGGCGTGATCGAGACCGCGCCACTCGATCTTGGAGATTGCCTCCAGCTCCGGGACCGGGACCGGCCGGCCGGGTCGGGACTTGGTGTAGATCTCGGCGCCGAGGGCCGTCCCCCGGGGGAAGTGACGCTGCAGCCAGTCTTCCGCCCAGTGGCGAGTGTCGCAAGTGGTGAAAAGGTTGGCGCGGCGGGTCCCCGTGACCGCGGCCGGGAGCAAGACGGCGGCGACCAGGAGGAGGACCAGGGTCCGACGGAGTCGGGAGCGACCGGACCGGGCCCAAGCCGCCAGGGGGGCCCCGACCGACGCCGTGGCGCAGGCGAAGAAGGGCATCAGAGGCAGGATCTCCTGCATCCGGATCCAGGGGGCCAGGCCGACCAGGTAGGCGGCATAGACCAGGGGAAAGAGCAGGGTCACCCGCCAGCGGCTCCGCCAGGGACGCCGAAGAAGAAACCAGGTCCCGACCAGGATCACCACCAGCCGGACCGCCCCCAGCGCCCGGAGGAAACGGCTGCCCCAGAATAACTGGTGCCGGAACCGGGCCAGAGGGAGGCCGGAAGCCAGCCCGACCACCCCCGGCGCCTCGGCGGCCACCCCCGCCGCCCCAACCCGGCATTCGTTTGCGAACCGGCCGGGATCGAGCAGCGGCGCCGGGTCGGCCAGAAGGAACCCGGCCAAAAAGAGCAAAAGACCGGCCGGCAGCCAGAGCAATGCCCGGCGACGGAAGGGTCGGCCCAGGGCGTAGGCGGCAACCAGAACGATCAGGAGGAGAAGCGGGTATTTGACCCCGGCGGCGAAACCGGAGACCAGGGCCGCGGGGATGAAGAAGACCGGGCCCGGGCGCCGCTCCACCCGGGACCAGAGCAGCAGGGCGAGACTGAGGGCGAAGACCATCGCGATATCGGTCTCCGCGTAATGGCAGTGCTCGATATGCCAGGGATTGAAAGCGGCCAGGGCGGCGGCGAAGGCGGCCGCCGGGAAGGAACCGGTAACCGACCAGGTCAGGAGGAGCAAGACCAGGCAGGTCAGGGCGCCAAGCAGGGCGTTGAACTGGCGGGCCAGAAGGACGATGGTCAGCCGCGCGGCGGGCGGGGTTAGCAGGCCCAGCCGTTCAGCGGCCCGGTTGATCCGGGAGATTCCTCCCCCGGCCTCCAGCTTCTGGAAGGGACGGAAGAGGGTGAAGAACCCGCTCGGGTAGACCCGGTCGAGCACGTAGGGATGATGGCGCGTCCAGCGCATCCACCGGGTCATATTCTCACTGTCGGGATGAAGGTCCGGCCAGTCCAGCCCCCGGAAGCGGAGATTGAAGGCGACGGCAAAGAGGGAAACCGCGAAGAGGATACGGAGCGCCCACCGGACAACCGAAAAACGGACCGGCCCTCTTTCGTTCCGCTTAATTCCTGTCGGTGAGCTCATATCGATTTCCCGGAGCGGGAGAGCGGGGAAACGGCGGCCGGACGGGCCGGTCAGTCAAACTCTTCGGCGTGAAGCCGGAGGATACGGTTCTTGTCCCAGATCTCCACCTGGAAGGGACCGGTTTCGGCCCCCTCCGGCACCGGCCAGTGCAATAAGTACTCCCCCCCCGGCCGCAGTTCGAGGGGTGCGTGCCAGAGCGGTTCCCCGTCAACTCCGGGGAGCCTCAACGCCGAGCTGACCTCCATATCCACTCCCTGATAGCCGAGACCGAAGACCGGCTCCAAAGAACCCGGGACAATCCGGCGTTCCAGGGAAAAGCTATTCCGGCCCCCCATCACCGACACCCGCGGCAGCCGGTAGAGGTCGGCCTCCGGTCCCCAGGCCGCCACCCTGTTCTCGCTGGTCACCCCGGTGCGGAAGCCGGCACCACGGACGGAGGTGACCGTCTCCTGATTGCACTGCCCATGGGGATAGCAGAAGTCTTCGACCCGAAAACCGGCGGACCTCTCGATCGCGGCGGAACAGCCAGACGGTTCTCTCCGGCAGGCCGGCTGGCGGACCAGGGAGGCGTGGGAGCAGGAGTGGCCCCCGAAGGCGAGAACCCCCCGGCGGCTGATCCCGCGGACCTCCGGCCAGGTCAGGCAGTCGGCGCCGGCGAACTGCTTCCGCTCTTCCGGACGGTCGGCCACGTAGTCCGTGATCAGGTAGACAATGCCCCGCAGGCCGTACTTCGCGAGCACCGGCTCGACTTCCGTAATCACGTCAAGGTAGCCGTCGTCGAAGGTGATGATCACCGGGCGGTCGGGGAGCGGTTTGCCCCAGCGGCGGTTGGCAACCAAGTCACCGGGGAGGATACTGACATATCCCTCCTCCCGGAGAAAGCTCATCTGGTCCTCGAAGACTTCCGGAGGGACGCACCACTTGCTCCCGCAATCGCTGATCCGATGATACATCAGGATGGGAATCTCCCGGGGGCTGTTCCGAAAGGCGGCCCCCCAGGCGAAGAGCACCGCCCCGCCCAGAAAGATCGGAACCAGGACCGCGGCGAATTTCTGGAGACGGATCGCTTTCACGCCACGGATTATGGTTGACCGGCTCCTCCGGGGCAAGGGCAAAGGGGACGGACGGATTGAAGATCAGGCTTCGGGGGCGCGGCGGGGAAGGGTGAAGGTGAACGTGCTTCCCTCCCCCCAGATGCTCTCGACCGAGATCTCCCCGCCCAGGAGCCGCACCAGCTTTCGGCAAATCGAGAGACCCAGCCCCGATCCCTCGACCTGCCGGTCCAGCCCGGTATCGATCTGCTGGAAATTTTGAAAAAGCTTGTCCATATCCTGGGGCTTGATTCCCACACCGGTATCCCGGACCCGGAATTCCACAACGCCGTCCCCCAGAACGGCGGTGACCTCGACTTCCCCCTCCCGGGTGAACTTGACCGCGTTGTTGACCAGGTTGATGATGATCTGCTCCACCCTCCGGCGATCACTGACGACCGTACCGATCCCTTGGTCAACCCGGGAGATCAGGCGCAGACCTTTCTTCTCCGCCAGCGGTTTGACCGTGCCCACCGCCGCCGCCACCGCCTCCTGGACTACAAATTCCTTCCGGGCGACCTTGAGCTGCCCGGCTTCGATCTTGGAAAGATCGAGAACGTCATTGATCAGGGTCAGCAAGTGCTGGGCGCTCTTCTGGACCATCCCCAGCTGCTTGCGCTGCTCCTCATTCAGAGGACCCGGGATCTGCTGGAGGACGATCCCGGTGAAGCCGATGATGGAGTTGAGGGGGGTGCGCAGCTCGTGGGACATCGTGGCCAGAAAGACTGACTTCAGCCGGTCGGCCGACTCGGCGGCGACCTTGGCCTGTTTCAGATCGATCTCCGCTTGTTTCCGGCGGGCGATCTCCTTCTTCAACCGGTAGTTCCAGGCCAGGATCAGGACCACGATCAGCAGTGCTCCCCCCCCCCAGCCGAAGCAGATGCCGACGGAGGACCCGGGGGTGGAGGCCGAAGGAATAATCAATGCTCACCCAACGACGGTGGATATCATTCTTCTCCCGGGCGGTGATTGAGGCCAACCCTTTGTTGATGATCCCCACTAATTCCGGCCAATCTTCGCGGACGGCGAAGTAGAGGCTTCGGGGGTCGCCCCGGACCGGAGCGGCGACCTTCAGGTTGGTCAGGTTCAGTTTCCGGATCCAGTAGGTGGCCGAGGCCAGGTTGCCGACGAAGACATCGACCCGGCCGCCGGAGACGTCCTCCAGGGCCTCCTGGAGGGTGGGGTAGTCGCGCAGGGTAAGATCGGTATTCTCCTCCAGGTACCCCTGGTGGGAGGAGTTGGCCTGCACCGCCACGACGGCCTCCCGGCCCAGGCTCTCCAGCCCGCCGATGAAGGGAGCGTCGGAACGGGTTATGATCACCCGCTGGAAATCGATATAGGGGATGGAATACCTCAGGAATCGGAGCCGTTCCCCGGTCCGGCCCACGCAGGGCAGGACGTCGATCTCTTTCGCGCGGGCCCCGGCCACCGCCTCGGGCCAGCTGAGACCGGGGACCAACTCCATCTTCAGCCCGAGACGCTGGTTTAGGATCTTCACGTAATCCGAACTGATCCCCCGGTAATTCCCCTCCTCGTCAATATACTCGAAGGGAACAAACTCCGGATCGACCCCCAGACGGATCACCGGGTGGGTTTCGATCCACTCCCGCTCCCGCGCGGTCAGGGGGATCTTCCTGACCTTCCCCGGATCCACCTCCGCCGCCAGCTGACCAGCGGCGATCCCGAAGAGATAGACATCCATCACCCGGTAGTAAAACGACCCGGAGGTCTCCTTGAGTTCGCGCAGGTGGTGATCGATCCGGGCGGCCAGTTGCCGGCCCCGGGCCGAATCTTTGGGAAAGGCGAAAGTCAACCGGCGGGGGTTGAAGATGATCGCAGTCTTCCGGATTCGGTAATCCTTCTCCGAGACGGTGCCGAAGAGGCGGTTGACCACCCCGGCATCGGCCTCCTTTCGATCGAGCAGTTCGAAGACCTTCTGGTAACTGTCAACCCCGACGAAGGTGCACTTGACGCCAAAACGTTCGACCAGCTCCCGGATCCCCCCCGGGCCCGCGGTATGAATGCTCCCCTCCATCACGGCGACCGTCCGGCCCTGGAGATCGAGCAGGGAATCAACCGGCACGTCGGGGTTGGCGTAGACAGTCCCCCAGTTCGCCAGGACCGTCTCCTCGGGAAAATCATAGATCTGCCGGCGTTCGGGGGAGACCGCCACGTCGACCATAATATCGATCTCGTTGCCCTCCAGACGCTCCAGACTCTCGGCCCAGGATCCGGGAATGTATTCCAGCTCCCAGCCTTCCTGGCGGGCGATATAGTCCAGCAGTTCCGGAAATATACCCCTCACCGTCCCGGCGTCGTCGATGTAGACCTTGGGGCTGTTCTGGTAGACACCGACCCGGATCGGGGCGGCCGGGCAATTCCCGGCTCGGAACCAACCGAGCAGGAGGAAGACCGGCAGCAGGAGCGGGATAATACCGTGCCGGGCGGGGAATCGGGACGAACCGGGGGAACCGGGCCGGGGAGACGGAAGCAATGGATCAGGACGCCGGGGGGGTCTCATTCCTGCTTGCCCTGGATTACGGTTGCGGGCCTTCTCCCTTACTGCTCTTTGATCAAGTTGCCGAACTCGTCCCAATCCTTCCGGCTAATCACCTCGCCGTCCCGGTAGACGATCTCGGCGATCTTCGCCCCCTTCCGAGACCACCGGATCCACTTCCCGGTTTTGCGGTCATTGCGGTACTCCCCCTCCTCATACTTCTGCCCGTTCTTATACCACTTGGTCTGCCGGCCGTGCCGTTCGCCGTCCCGATACTCGGTCATGGCCACCACCTGCCCGCTCTTGTCCCAGACGGTCGCCGTGCCGTGTTCCCGGCCGTCGCGGTACTCGGTTTCGTGCTCCTTGTGCCCGTCCTTGTAATGGGTCTGCTTGACCCGCTGCCCGGCTCGGTATACCGTCTCCAGTCTTTTCTTCCCGTCGGGCCAGTAGGAAACGGTTATGCCGGTGAATGGCTCCGATGAACCCACTTCGTAGGCCAGCCGGCCGATGGTGACTACCCGGAAGTCGGCCAGGACTTCTTCCTCCTCTCCGGGCGCCAGCGGGGGCAGGACCGCCAGGAGGATTATCACTGTCAGACTCCACAACTTCACGTTTTTCTTCCCCCAGTTTGCATCACAGCTTTCTCGCCTGTCCGGAGGCGGACAGGCGAACTTGAAAGTTACTCAACGTCCCCCCGGGAGAGGGGAGCCGATCGTCGGGCGAGAATTATGCAGAAACCGTGCCGGGAAAACAAGGAGAACCGGCGGGGGAGAGAACGACCCCGCCGGAACCCGGAAGGGATTGTCCTCCGCTAACCGGACCGGTAAAGGGAACGGGCGATTGTCTGGTCAAGGACGGATTTCAGTTCCCGCTGAAAGACCCTTGCGGAGAATCTCTCTTCCGCCGCCCGGCGTCCGGCCTCGCCCATCCTCCGGGCCCGGCCCGGATCGGCGAGAATCTCCCCGATCGCCGCTCCGAGCTCGACCGAATTTTGGGGGGAAACCAACCGGCCGGTCACTCCATCCTCGACTAGTTCCGGGATCACCCCCACCCGGGTTCCCACCACCGGTTTCCCGCCAGCCATGTACTCGGAGACCGCGCGCGAGTTCTCCTCGCTCCCGACCGAGGAGGAGACGCAGACCGCGGCGGAGTGGATGAACCTCTGCACATCGTCCCGCCGACCGGTGCAGATAACCGATTTCCCGATCCCCAACCCGCGGGCCTGGCGGAGAATGAGACCGGTCTGATCCCGCCAGGGATTACCGACCAGGACTAGGACGGCCCGAGGGAATCTCTTCAGGACGGCGGCCATCGCTTCCACCAGGACGGGGTGTCCCTTGACCGGGGCCAGCCGGGCCACGTTGAGCACCAGGGGCTGCTCTGGCTCCAGGTTCAGCTCCCGGAAGAGTCCGGGGTCGGGTTCCCCGGGGGAGAAGGTGTCCGTATCAACCGGGGCCAGGAGCCGGTGGACCCGCGCCGGATCCAGCCCCAGGTTCCCCACCAGCCAGTCCCTGATCCGGGTCGAGGAGACGACCACCCCGTCGGTCAGGGAGCGGTAGAGGAACCGGTTGGCCGGGTGGCCGTAGGGTTTTTTGGCCCCGCTCCGGACGTGAAGGAAGGGGAACCGCTTCCGGACGGCCAGGGCGGTGATGG
Organism: uncultured bacterium; assembly: GCA_964587835.1. Taxonomy (GTDB): domain Bacteria; phylum Auribacterota; class Erginobacteria; order Erginobacterales; family Erginobacteraceae; genus Erginobacter. The sequence continues at coordinate 43,914 of CAZPMN010000005.1, read as the reverse complement.
CGTGGGCGGAAGCCCGGGAGGAATGAACGATATCGTAACTCTCCCGTTGCAGGAGCCCGGCGACGAGCCGGTAATCCCGGATGAAATCCCGGGGCGAGGCCGCCGGTCGGAGACCGGGGAGGGGGACGAAGTTAACGCGGTCCCTTAACCGCCGGACCAGTTCGCAAGCCTCCGGCGCGACCAGGGTCACCCGGTAGCCCAGTTCGACCTCGGCCCCGATCAGGCAGGCGGCGTACTCCGTCTCCCCGTTCCACCGCTTCTTGTGGGTGACCAGGAGCGAGCGCCGGGGTGGGGTATGGCGATTATTGCCGTTCACTCGGTTCCCGCTCCGCCGTCACCTCCTCCCGGAAGGGAGGACTCGATCTCCCGCCGGTGGTCCAGCTCCCAGAGCTTGGCGTACTTCTCGGCCACGTAGGCCGAGGAGAGGGCGGCCGAAATCAGGCCCCGGACGCCGTCGAGGAACCCGAGCCGGAGGAGATAGACCTTGAGGAAATTGTAAAACGGGTGGAAGAAAATCTTCCCGGCCGACCCCTTTTTCCCGGCCCGGTGGTATTTGCAAGCCGACCGGGTGGCGTAGTCGTTGGATTTCCGGACGAACTCGTCGATGGAACGGTGGGTGTAGTGTTTCAGCCGGTTGTTCAGGATGCCGAAGTCCTCCTCCGGGAGGAGCCGCTGGTGGACCTCCTCGTCGCTGAAGCGATACCGGTCGGGGCGGAGCAGGAGATAGTTCCTGTCCCGGTTCCAGCCGCCGTGCCGCATCTCCCGGCCGAGAAAGAATCCGCTGCGATGGACCAGGTAACAGCCGTAACCGGGGTTGACCAGGGTCCGGCGGATCTCATCGCGCAGGGGCTCGGGCATGATCTCGTCGGAGTCGATCACCGCCACCCAGGGGTGAGAGGCCTGGCTGAAGCCGTAGTTCTTCTGGTTGCCGTCGGAGACGTACTCCCGCTGGATGAACTTATCGGCGTATTGCCGGGCCAGTTTCTCCGTCCCGTCGGTGGAGAAGGCATCGATCACGATCAGCTCGTCGACCCAGGCCATACTCTCCAGGCAGTTCTTGATGTAGGGCATATTGTTGTAACAGACCACCAACCCGCTGACTTTTTCCATTTCGATTTTCTCCCGCTTTTACTATAATCGCCCGGCCCAAAACGTTCAGGAGTATATAAGAATCCCGGGCCCGGTGCAGGATATTTTCCGCAGCGGCCAAACCAAACAGGGGAAGCTTTTGGAGTTGAAAAGCGGTACCGGCAAGAAAATCATCGTCTTCCTCCTCATCCCGGGGATCGGAACCGTTCTCCTGATCGCCGCCTACTTCTCCGGGATCGAGTGGCTGCAGGCGATCGTGGCCCCCCCGGGCAACCGGGAGTACGGGCTGGTGGAGAACCTCCAGCTGGTCTGTCTGCTGGGAATAGTGGCCAGCGCGGTCGTCGGCTTGAGGCGGAACGAAGGCCGGACGGAAAGAATTATCCTGCTGTTCATCCTGGCCGGCTCGCTCTTCATGTTCCTGGAGGAACTCGATTATGGCCTCTTCTACTACCGGCTCCTGACCGGAAATCCAATTGATGAGCGGATCGCCTCCGAATTCATCAACGTCCACAACATCGGCGAGGCCTCCCCGAAGTTCAAGCTGGCCGGGGACCTGACCCTGGTCGTTCTCTTTATCCTCTTTCCCCTCCTCTACTCCCGGAGCCGGAACAAGCTCCTCCGCTATCTGGCGCCGGATCGCTGGTTCATTCTGACCATTATTTTGATGTTCGTCCTCTCCCGCCTGGCCCACTATCTGGAAGACACCGGTGCGGGGACGATCGGCTCCCTCCACGGAAAGATCTCGGAATTCCGGGAACTATTCACCTACTACGTCTTCTTCATCTACTTCTTCGAGCTGATCTTCCGGCGAAGCTTGCCCCGATCACGGACCGATACCGAACCCCGGAGAGGTTAAGATGCGAGATCCAATCCCGGCACAGGAGATGAGGGAATCCGGAAGAGAATCCCCTCTCGATTTCCGGGTCTTCCCGGAAAAGTGGGACGGGAAGATCGGAAAGTTTACCATCATCTTCCTGATCCTGGGGATCAGCGCCCGGCTCTTCCGGTACCTGCTCAACTTTCCCCTCTGGCCGGACGAGACCTTCCTGGCCGCCAACTTCATCAACGGAATCTACTCCGATCTGCTCGGGCCGCTCGCCTATCACCAGGTCGCCCCCCTGCTCTTTCTCTGGCTTGAACAACTCTTCGTCAACATCCTCGGTTTCAGCGAACTGACCCTCCGGCTATTTCCCGCCCTGGCCGGAATGGCGGCGGTGGTCTTATTCTTCCTCCTGGCCCGGAAACTGGCCGGCGGCGCAACCCTGCTCCTGGCGGTGGCGCTCCTGGCCGTCTCCTACTTCCCCATCCGTCACTCGGCCGAGGTCAAACCTTACTCCACCGATCTCCTGATTACCCTGATCCTGCTCCTCCCGGCGGTCTCCTGGTGGAGGCGTCCGGAGCGGACCCGGCCGCTCTGGCTCCTGACGGCGCTGGCCCCGATCGCCGTGGGGCTTTCCTTTCCGGCGGTCTTTGTCGGCGGAGGGGTCAGCCTGGGCATCTTGGTCTCCCTGGCGAAGAACCGGATGGAGTCCGCCCGGGCCGCCTGGATTGCTTACACCCTGGTCCTGGGGGGATCTTTTCTCGCGATGTACGCCCTCTCCACCGGCCCCCAGTACCGGACCGAGCAATGGCTCAGCGGCCCGGCAGAGAAATCCCAAACCTTTCACAACCCCAAATATCGGGACGGAGCCTGGGTGAAGACCTTCCCCCCTCTCGATCACCCCGCCGAACTCCCTCTCTGGTTGATCAAGATCCACAGCGGGATGCTCTTTGCCTATCCCAACGGGGGACGGAACGGGGGATCAGCCCTGACCCTGGTCCTCTTCATCGTCGGGGCGGTCGTCCTGACCCGGCGGAAGGGATGGGACCTGCTGACCTTCTTTCTCGCCCCCTTTCTGCTCGCCCTGATCGCCGCCGCCTTCCATCGTTACCCTTACGGATACAACGCCCGTTTCAACCTCTATTTCGCCCCCATCATCTGTCTGCTGGCCGGGATCGGGGCGGCCCGGGTTTTCGCCCTGATCCGAAGGGAGAGGATTCGACTGATCGCGACGCTTATCTTCCTCTCTATCCTGGCTCTCTTCGCGATCGGCAATATTTCGGCCGATCTCATCCAACCGTATAAAAACCTGGAGGATCTCAACTCCCGCCGGTTCGCCCGGCGGTTCTGGACCGAGGAGGCGAGGAACGCCGAACTGGTCTGCGTCTATACCGACCTGGGCCGGGACTTCTTTCCCCGTCTCTGGGAATGGGGAAACTCCTCGCGCTATCTCTGCCACCAGGCCATCTATTCTCCCCGGCACCGGAATGGTCCCTGCCCCCCCCGCTGGGAACTGGTCTCCCCGGACCACCCCCTGAAATGCGTGGTCTTCTCCGTTCCCGAAAATCTCTTCCCCCACGCGGCGCTGGACCGGGCGGCCCGGGAGGCCTGGCTGGAGGAGATGGCAGCCGACTACCGCCTGGTCGGGCTGGAGAAGGAGGAAGTCAATCCCGACGTCCGCGGCCACCACGAGGTCTACGAAGTGTACTATTTCATACCCAAGGAAGATTAACCCCGTCCGGCGGGAGGATTGTTCCGTGCGCCAGCTGGCAATCTTTGGAATCGATGGGGGCTCGTTCTCCGTGCTCAAGCCGCTGTTGGAGACTAGCCAGCTGCCCCATCTGGCGCGGGTCCTCGAGGGGGGATCCGGCGGATACCTGGAGAGTACGATCCCTCCCGTGACCATCCCGGCCTGGCCTTCCATGTCCACCGGCCTGCACCCGGGAGGCCATGGCTGCTGCTCTTTCGATTCCTTCGCCCCCGGAGATAAGAAGCGAAGTTTCTCCCAGATCGGTTCCGGGGACCTGGGCCGCCCCGCTCTCTGGGACCAGGTGGGAGCAGCCGGCGGCGAATCCTTGATCATCAACATCCCGGGTACCTATCCGGCCCGGGCTCTCCCGGGAGCCATTGTAACCGGAATGTTCACCCCCTCGCCGGAGACAGCCTGTATCCACCCGGAGCGGCTCCGGGCGCCTCTGGCAAAGCGGCTGGGAGGGGAGCCCTGGAAGACTTGGGATTTTCCCGGGCGAACAACTCCGAGAAGGATTCGTCGTGAGATCGCCGAAGTGGAAGATTCCAAGTTCGAGACCCTGGTCTTCCTGGACGAAGAGGTGCCGGAGTGGAAGCTTCTCTGGGTGGTCTTCCAGGGGGGAGACGCGCTTCAGCACCTTCTGAAGGGAAGGCGGGAAGATCTCCTCCGGGATTACTTTCGCCAGATTGACGGGTACCTGGGCTGGATCCTGGAAAGGATGGAGCCGGAAGGTCATCTGATGGTGGTCTCCGATCACGGATTTGCCCCGATGCGCTATGAATTCGTCATCTCCCACTGGCTCCGGGAAGAGGGATTCCTCGCCTTCTCGGAGAACAGGGAGGTGGGGTCTCGAGAGGGCTTGCTTTCCCGACTCGCGTCCGGAACGCGAAAACTGTTCCACTCCCCCCGGCTCGAAATCTGCTGGGAAAAAACCCGGGCTTTCCCCTGCGGCTACGGCATCCGGCTCTCCATCCGGGACCGCGAACCCGGAGGAGTCCTGGAACCGGGGAGGGAGGCCGAAGCTGTCGCCGGGGAGATCGTGGCCCTCCTAAAGAGGGTGAAAAACCCTTTCACCGGGGAGAAGGCCTGCTCCCTGGTCGCGCGCCGCGAAGATCTTTACTCCGGGCCTTTCCTCGACCGGGTCCCTGATATCCTGCTTCGCTTCCGGGGAGACGAAACGCTGATCTCAATGAAGCGGAGGAAGGGGCCCTGGAACCGGCGGTGGGGCAAACCCTGGCATCACCCCGACGGGATCTTCTTCCTGGCCGGTCCCGGGGCGCGCCGGGAAAGCGGAGCCCCCTCCTTCCGGGCCCGCATCGTCGACGTGGCCCCCACCGCTCTGCACTTGATGGGACTGGAGGTCCCCTCCGGCCTGGACGGCCGGGTGCTCGAGGAAAGACTGCGACCTGAATTCATGGCCGAGAACCCGGTCCGTCACTCCGAATCTCTCCCGGTTATGGCCTCCCCCGGATCGGCCTTCTCCCGCCGAGAGCAATGGGAGGTAGAAGCCCGCCTGAAGAGCCTCGGCTACCTCTAAACCCGGCGGGGGCGTCAGATCAGGCCCCAGCCGGCGGCCAGGCGGGTCAGGAAATAGGCCAAGGCGAGGGAGATGACCGGGGCGATCATCCAGACCAGGAAGATCTTCTTCACCACCGTCTTCTGGAATATCCTCCGCGGGCCCACCTTGCAGACCCCCAGGGCGATGATCGAACCGGCGTTGAGCTGGACCAGGGAGGTCGGGATACCCCGGGTCAGGGAAGCAACCAGCAACAGGCTGGCCGTGATCAGGGCGATCAGGACCCCGCCCAGGGGCCCGAAGTCGGTTATCCCCTTCCCGGTCGTCTCCACCGTCCGGAAGCCGAGGAAGGAGCTCCCGATCCCAAAGCAGGGGGCGATGATCAGGGTGCCCAGGATCATACAGAGGAGGAAATCATCCCCCCCGGTCTGGAGGCCGAACTGGTTGATGACCATCGAGACGATCGGCCCGCTGGCGTTGGCCACGTTGTTGGCCCCGATGGCGAAGGCGACGTAGCAGCAAACCGAGATCGAGAGAATCCGGGGGACATGCTCGTACCAGCGGCCCGGGGAGGCGTTGTCCAGGCGCTCTTTCAGCCCGGAGCGGTAGACGAGCTTGGCCACCAGGAAGGTCAGGCCGAAGGAGACGAGGGGGAGGATGAACCAGGTGGGGAGGATTTCGCAGAAGAGCTTCTCGGTCTTCAGGCTCCCGAGGTAGAGGGCGGCCCCGACCAGCGCCCCCACCGTCGACTGGCTGGTTGACTGGGGCACGCGGAGCAGGTTGGCGATGAAGAGGGTCAGCGAGATGCTGAGCAGGATAATGGAGGTGAGGATGACGGTGAGGGCGGGCGCCGGGATGATCCCCCGGCTGATGGTCTTGACCACCTCCTTCCCGCCGATGATCGCCCCCAGGAAGACGAAGAGGCCGAAGAACCCGGGGATCAGACTACGGCGGATGAGATTGGAACCGTAGGCCACGGAGAAGGCGGGGGCGGTCCCGCTCCCCCCCATATTAACGGCCAGGAACATCGCGATCAGGAGCGGGATCAGGATCAATGTGAGCATAGTCAGTCAACCTCCGGACGGAAGAGAACCATTTATTCCACATTCCCCCGCTTGAAACAAGGTTTACCCTCCGGCCTCCTCCCGCCCGAGCGGCGGGCGAGCAGCAAAATCGCCAGGACAAGGGAGACCAGGCTGACCGCCGCACCGATCCGGAAGAGGGGCGGGGAGTAGACAAACTCCACGGTATGCTCCCCGGGGGGGAGATACACAGCCCGCTGGACGTAATTGGCCCGGTATATTTCGGCCGGCTTCCCGTTTACAGCGGCCACCCACGCGGGATAGAAGGTGTCAGAGATGACGAGGTAGCCGGGAGCGGAGAGATGGGCGGCGACCTCCACCCGGTTGGCGGAAGCGGCGGTAATTTCCGCCCCGTCCCCCGCGGGCGCAACAGCCGCCGGGAGGAAGGGGGCCGCGGCGTCTTCGAGAATCACCGTCATCCGGCGATCAAATCCGCCCGAATCGAGCAGGGCGAGGATTGCTTCTTTATCGCGGACGAGGACGGCCCGGTGGACGATATAGCAACGCGGAAGACTCTCCCGGTTCAGATATACCCGCACCCGGCCTGATTCCGCCAGGCAGGGAAAAGATTCCGGATTCACCTTCACGGGCGGCGGGAGCAAAAGGTACCGGGCGCTCAAAAGGTTGAAGATCGGAGAGAAGCGGAGGTGGTCGAAGACCAGGCGGCCGGGGATCAGATCCCCCGGGTCACCTCCCTGGCTGTAATGGAGCAGCTCCATGTATCTCAGGAGCCGGTTCTCGTGGTGGCCGGCGATGCTCGAGATCCCATCGGCCAGCCCGGGCCCGGAGCTGATCCCTCCCGAGGTGAAGACCCGGGAGTTCTTCCCATCCTTCTGGACAAGATCGGTCACCTCCTCCGGCCAGGCCGCCGAATCGGCCCGGGTGGGGATGATATAGGGAGAGCCGAAGGACCAGAGGTCGACGAGGAGCACGGCCAGCATCAGGGCGGCCGCCGGCCGCCGGCCCAGCCGGCCCGTTCGCCGGGCGAAGCAGATCAGCGCCGCGGCCAGAAACAGGGCGGAGAACCTCTCGACACTCCTTTTCGCCCCCAGCAGCGTCTCCCGGACCGCTCCGGCATTTTCCAGGTCCGGGGGAAGATTGATCTCCCGTTCCAGGGCGGCGGACCGGGAAAGGATGTGATCCCGCCAGAATGAGCCGGGCAACCCGACGAGGGAGATCACGGTAACCAGGACCGCGGTACCGGCGGCAAGGATCAGCAGGTTGCGGAAAGACCGACGGTATCTCCCCGGGCGGGCGAAGAGGATTTCCTCGATACCGAAAGCGGCGAGGCCGGTAAGGAAGAAGCCGGTCAGGATAAGCGCCTTGCCCTGGCCCCGGAGAAGGCCGAAACCGGGGAGCAAGCGGAAGAGGAGGGGATAAAGCGGGGTATACTTCCCCAGGGCCACCACCAGGGTAAGAAGCGCGCTGACGGCAAAGATCAGGCAGTAGCGGTTCCGGAATCGGGTGGCGGCCACCAGGGCGGCGAGCAGGGGCAGGACACCGATATAGGCCACCGCCTCCCAGAAGTAGTATCTCCCCCAGTAGGGGAAAGTGATCCCATCGCCCATCAATCCCGGGACCAGGAAGGTGAGCAGGTTCTCCGGCGGGAAGGAGAAGGACGAGGCGAAGGTATAGGATCCCAGGGAGCGCACGGAATGCCGGGCCAGTTCCACCTCGGAAAGCAGCTGTACCGCGGCCAGGCCCAACCCCAGGACGAGAAAGACGAGGACTCCGCCGGCGCGGCCGAGCGCGGCCGCCGGGCGGCCCGTCTCCCGAGAGATATAAAACGACCGGAGGAGCGTGTAGAAGATGGCCAGTCCGGCGGTGTAAAAGACAATCTGGCTATTGTCGGCGAAGATCTGGCCGGCGAAGACGAGCGCCCCCCAGGCGATATCCCGCCGGCGGCCCTGGCGGAGATACCGCTCGACGAAGAAGAAGAGGAGGGGGATCCAGGCCACCGAGAGGGTTATCGGGAGGTGGCCGGCGTGGACCCGCAGGACCTGCTGGGCCCAGAGCATATAGACCAGCGCCGAGGCGAAGGCGCTGAAACGGCTCACACCGATCAGGCGGATGAAAAGGTAGAAGAAGACCCCGGAGAGCGCCAGATGACTGGCGATGGAGAGGGCCAGCGACCGGCCGGGAGAAAGGAAGAGGAAGATCGCGTTGGGCAAATAGTAGACGGCGGTCTCGGTCCGGAAGGGCATTCCGCAAAAGATATGCGGATTCCAGTGGGGAAGGGTGCCGGAGAGGAGCTGCCGGGCGGTCCAGGCCCGCATCGGAAGAAATTTATCCGTCAGGTCGGGAAACGGGCTGGGCAGCAGCGGCTCCCCGGAGAAGAGAATGCCCGCGAAAAATACCGCGGCGAGAACGACCAGGATCGGAATAGGCCACCACCCGGGAGGCCGGGAAGGGAAAACGTCTCGCGCTGTCCTTTCCCCGGGAAACATCGCGCCGTTACAACCCCCTGAAGTCGACGCCGGTCGCGGTCCGGCCCGAAACGACCTGGATCCGGCGGGCGGCGCCACCGGCCGGAAACTCGACCGTATAATCCCCCGGGGGCATCTTCAGCCGGGAGAACCGGTAGTAACCGTCGCTGTCGGACCGGGCCCGGGCCACCGTTCTCCACCCGGAGCGGGCGCGGAGGGACTCGCCGACCCGCGGGTTGCCCTCATCATCGACGATGCGACCGCTGACCGCGACCACCTTGTCCCGGATTATCTCCAGGTAGCGGGTTCCGAATCCCTCATAAGCATAACCCTGGGTCGCCGCCGACCCGCTCGGGGTGTGATCCCGCCGGGTCGCCGGGGCCGGCCTAAGCGGTTCTATGGCTGTATCCTCATTCCACTCGTTCCAGGTGGTAATCATCAGCAACGGGATTTCCGGATCGACAAAGGGCAGTCCGACCCGGTCGAGCATCCGGGAGAGGAGGTAACCGCTAGACGGCTCCTCTGTCCAGCTGCGCGGAATGGCGTAGTTGTCCTTGGCCAATCGCACACCCCGATCGTTGTACCCCGGGATGACGCCGGGGACAAATACCAAATCCCGGCCGGCGGCCTTTCGGTAGCGGCGGTATTGTTCCGAAACGTCAGCGATAAATGTGCTTTCAGAAGCGTAACCAATATGACGTTTATTTCTCGATTCGTACATATTATAGGGAGTGATCGCGTCGAAACACCGGATCCGCCCCAACTGGGGTTCCTCGGACCACTGCGGTCTCCCCCCCGCCCGGCTGTCCTCCCGAAGCACCCACCAAAATACTTCATCGGCCACAATATAGGGGTCGTACCCGTCCTCCTGAAGGCGGGACCTCAACCTTTCTATGATCGAGGCGGTATTACCCTGAAAGAGCCGGGTCAGGTAAAGGAAGACCACCGGCCGCCCGTTGATTCTCAGGTAGGAAGGATGATGGAAGAACCGGGCCGCGATCCGACGGAGATCATCGATGAAACGTTCGCTCGACCGTTCACTCCAGGCTATAGTCCCATAGCGACTTCGACCCAGTCCCCAGGAATTATAAAAGATGCAGAACCGGATATCCCCGATGTTTTCGGCGGCCAGGAAACCCTCCTCGATCGCCCGGTTCTGCTCCGGCCGGTCCGGCCACCAGTCAAGAGCGAGGAAATCGACCCCATACCTGGAGCACCAGGCGATGTGCCGCCCGGCCACCTCAGGATCGCTGGAACTGTAATACCCCAGCACAGGCTGCTGGGGTGGAGAAAGCAACCTCCTCAAGCAGCCCTGCTTGCGGAAGTTACGCGGGTACCAGTGGTAGTAATAGGCACCCACCAGGTATCGGTCAGGAGAACGGGAGCACGAAACCGCCCCCGTGAAGAAGATCAGCCCCAATACAGGGATAAGTGTTTTCAGCCTCATATCCGGTCGGCCGCGCTGAATTTGGTCCGCATCTGATTATACTTAATGGAGGAAAGCAGGACAGCGAATATCTTGCCGGTTCCCCCAACCGGGATATAATATTCAGGACCGCTTAAGCCGGGGAAAAGGCGGGAGAGACCCTGGATGCCTGGTACCAGAGCGCCGGGGAGGGACTGGACGCCCTGAACCAGGAGATTAAGGTCCTGAAGGATAAGGTCCTGGGAACGGGGGCGGAAAAACCGGACGCGGAATAAACCGGGATCAGTCCTCTCCCCGGGCGAACCGCATCCTGATCTTCTGGGTGGTCACCAGGCCAACCTCCAGCCCCTCTTCGAGGAGAGGGATGAACCTCTCCACCTTCTCCGTGGTGTCCGCTATCTCCACGACGATGGGGAGGTTGGAGGACAGCCGGAGAACCCGGGCCGTGTGCAGCAGGTGATGGCGGCCAAACCCCTCCAGTCCCCGCAGGACCGTGGCCCCGGCCAGACCTTCCCGCTGGGCCAGACCGGTTATCCACTCGTAAAGCGGCTGCCCCTGGTACTTTCTCTGTTCCTCGATATAAACCCGGAGCAGCAATCCGTCGGTTTTCGGTTCCATAGCAACCCTCCTATTCGTTACTGAGGAAAACACAGAATAGGTTGTTCGTCATTACGAGGAGCCCCGGTAAATTGATGGTAAACTGCGCGACGAAGCAATCTATATCGTACCCTCGTTAGTATTTCAGGAGCCGGGAGAGGAAGTAGCCCCCGAAGACCGCCGCCAGCCCCAGGGTCACCTGGAGAAAGATATTGGCCCCGGCGGCCAGGAACTGACCCTCCCGGAGAAGCCCGAAGGTCTCGTAGCTGAAGGTGGAGAAGGTGGTGAATCCCCCCAGAAGCCCGACCAGGAGGAAGAGACGGGCCGGGGGGGTGAAGAGTTCCCGATTCTCAACCAACCCGGAGAGGAACCCGATCAAGAGGCAGCCGAGCACGTTCACCCCCAGGGTCCCGACGGGATACCAGGATGTCTTCAGCAGCCGGTGGATCCCCCCCGCCAGCAGATACCGCCCGGCGGCCCCGAGGAACCCCCCCAGCCCGATGGCCAGCAGGGTGTTCATAGCTGGATGAGTTTACCAGATCGTCCCGGCGGGAACCAGCCAGATCAATCGGAGCGGACTGATCAGTTCAATCCTGGTCGGGGAGCGGGGCGAAGAAAAGGTCTTCCGTCTTCGGCTCCACCGGATCGAGGATCAAATCATCGCCCTCCGGTGTCATCCGGTAGAGGCAGGCCTGGTCCTGGCCGCGATGGTAGCGGTAGAGGTAGGCCGTCCGGCCGGGGCGGCGGCGGACCTCTTCGATATTGCGCTCGGCCAGGTTTCTCACGTAGAGGACATCGCCCTCCAGGTCGAGGTCGTTGCGCATAAACCCGGTGGCGTAGTAGTCGTTGGTGGCATCGTCGAGATCCTTGGCCACACCGACGGAGTCCATGAAGACAACGGCGTTGGTGATCCCGTAGTCGCGGACCACCCGGGGCAGGACCTCCTCGACGTCGTAGTATCTCCGTCCGTACTGCCGCAGGTGATGCGGTGTGCTCACCAGCAGGAAGAGAATGCCGGAGACCGCCAGGAAGGCGGGCAGCCGGGAGATCGGGCCGCGGGCGCGGACCGCCCCCTGAAGGACGACCAGACCGGAGGCGGCCAGGATGAAGAGATAGGGGACCGCCGCGGTGATGTAGCGGGCGGGGAAACAGCCCTCGTAGTACCAGTAGCAGGCGAAGGTAAAGAGCAGGGCGGGAAGGGGAAGGAGGAGGGTCCATTCCCGCCGCCCCGACCGGCGCAGGAGGAAGGGGAGCATAACAATCAGGAGCGAGGGGAGCGCCCAGCCGAGCAGGTTGTCGTTCACCGCCCGCAGCCGGAGGAAGGTGTGCTCCAGGCCGCGGGCCGGGGTGTGGGAGCGCCCCGGCCAGAGGTAGATGAAGCCGAACCGGCCCTTGATCCCCATCCCGATCTCGTGGCCGGGGGTCCGCCAGTCCCCCGTGTTGATCTCCTGAAAACCCAGCATAACCCCCACCGCCAGCAGCGCCAAAAGCAGGCCGGCAGCGATACCGAGACGGCAGCGGGACAACCCCCGCAGGGGGAAGAGAAAGCTCACGGTGAAGATCAGGCCCAGGACGGCCGCGTCCAGCGGGCGGCAGAGGAGGGCCACCCCCCAGGCCAGGCCGGCCGATCCGCCCCAGATCCAGCGCCCTGAAGCCCGCAGTCTCCTCAGGCTGATCAGGGTCAGGCAGAGAAAGAGCGCGGTCGGGATGTTCGATATATGGAGCCCGGAGAGCACCAGCAGGAAGGGCGAGGGGATGGCCAGGAGGGCGGCGATCCGCCCGACCCGGTCGCCGTAGAGGTCGCGGCCCAGCTCGGCGATGGACACCACCAGGAGCGCGCCGAGCAGCGGGTTGACCAGCCAGGGCACCCCCAGCCAGACCCCGGGGGTGAGCAGCAGCGGCCACCCCGGGGGATACATCCCGCACCAGTGGCCCAGACCCTCCCGGGCGCCCAAAACTCCGAAGATCTGCATAAAGTCGGCGTCGGCGGGCAGGGGGAGCGTGATGGCGCCGCGGGCGAAGAGCCGGGCCTGGAAGAGCGAGGCCAACCCGTCGTCGATCCGGGGGATCCCCGAGAAGAAGACCCCGGCCATCAGGCCGTAGATCAGCCCGGACAGGAGGAATACCCCGGCGTTGAACTGGATCCGGGGAAGCCGGCAGAGCCGGTCAAAACCCTCCGCCAGAATCCCCCCGGCCCGCGCCCTGACCAGCAGGAACGCCAGGAGAAAGACGATCACCGCCGCCGCCGGATAGGCCATCGCCGCGCTGTGGACCGGGACCCCCTGCCCGGCCAGGAAGAAGATGAGCACGATCAGGGCCGGGATCAAATACCATCCGTTCGTTTTCTTCATAAGCAAGGGCGGGCGCGGGCGATTCGAAAGCTATTCGCGGAAACGGAACCGGACTTAATTCGGGGCGGGTACGCCGGAGACCCACTCCAGCCCTCCCGGCGGCGCGATCCAGGGGGAGATCGCCCGGCGGAAGAAAGGTATCCGCACGTGGAGAAGCACCGCGCAGGCCAGGAAGGCCAGGGAGACCAGGAGCATCAGCTTTTTCTCCCGGAAGAGCCGCTCCGGGTGCTGGACCGGGCTGTCCGGCTTGAAACCGAGGTGGATGTAATAGGCCATCGCCAGGGCCACCAGCGGCGCGGCCAGGACCACCTCCACGTGGTACCGGGCCAGGAAGAACCCCGAGAGCATCCCGAAGAGCGCCCCGTAGAAGAAGACGCTCTCCTGGAGGCGCTCCTCGTTGTAGTAGCCGAAGGACCTGCGGTAGTTCGCGGCCTGTCCGGACTCCTTGATATGCCGGTACTCAGCGTAGCGCTTCATCCCCATCAAAAAGGCCCCGAACATCCAGTAGGCGAAGAGGATCGAGAAGGGCGGCAGCACCACCCCGCCGGCGGCGAACCAGCCGATACAGAGGCGGATCGGATTGTTGATTGATTCGCAGACCACGTCCGCGTAGGGGACGTCCTTGAGGCGAAGGGGGGGGACGTTGTAGACCATCCCCGAGATCCAGAGGGCCACCATCGCCCACCCCAGGGGCTGGAAAATATGGAAGGCGAGCAGGAAACCCAGGGCGGCCAGGACCAGCCACTCCAGGTAGGCCAGGGGCAGGCTGACCAGTCCGCTGGCCACCGGGCGGTTCTTCTTCTCCGGGTGGAAGCGGTCCTTGGGGGCGTCGAGGATCTCGTTGAGGACATAGTTGCTCGAGGCCACCAGGCAGGCGCCGACCAGGCCCAGGAATACCCGGACCAGGTCCGCCGCCGACGGGGGGCCGGGCTGGTAGAAGAAAGCCAGCAGGACGCCGGGGAGGATGAAGACGTGGGTGGCCCAGTATTCCGGCCGGGCGATCCGCAGATAGAGCCGCGCATTCATAACCCCGGCACTCTAACATAACCGGCGCCAGGGGAACAAAACTTTTGCTTCGCCCGGGGGCATCACCTCGATTAAGATAAATTAACTCCGACGGCGGGTTATCCGGCACTCCGCCCGGAGAAGAATCCGGTCATCATCAACTCAAGGAGAAAACCATGCGGACGGTGAAAACCCTGACGGCAGTCCTCGCGGTTCTGATTCTGCCGCCCGGCTCTTTCGGGCAAACGGAGAGCCGGCTGGTCGCCAACCTCAAGGCCGGGCGGCCCCAGACGGTTGTCGCCTACGGAACCAGCCTGACTGACTGGGGGGCCTGGGTCGATCATCTGCGGCAGGGCCTGGCTTCCAACTACCCGGGACTGGCCACGGTCATCAACAGCGGCCGGAACGACCGGTGCTCGCGCTGGGGCGTGGAGAACCTGGAAGAACGCGTGATCGGGAAAAAACCGGATACCGTCCTGATCGAGTTCGCCATCAACGACGCCCGCCTCGACAACGGCCTGACCCGGGACCAGGCCCGGGCCAACCTAATGAATATGATCGACCGGATCCGGGCCGCCGACCCCGAGACGGAGATCATCCTGATGACGATGAACCCGCCGGTGGGATTATCCTATCTCCGCCGCCCCCGGATCAGGGACTACTACCGGATGTACCGGGAGGTGGCCGAAGAGCGGGGACTGCCCCTGATCGACCACGCCCGCAACTGGGACCGGATCCGCCGGACCGACCCCGACCTCTTCGACCGCTACGTCCCCGACGGCGTCCATCCCGGCGAGGAAGGCTGCGCCGCGGTGATCACCCCGGCCGTCCTGGAGGCGCTCGGCCTCCCCCCCCGGCCTCCGCGGAACGGCGAAACCAGCGCCGGGCCGGCGGCGACCGCCTCTCCTCTTCCCCGCAAATAACAGGGTACCGGGAAGCGGGCGGGAGTCCGGGGGAAAGATCCCGCGCTCAGCGGGCGATCGGGACCAGGCGCCAGCCGTCACTCTCGGTGAACTCGCGGGCGGAGAAGACCCAGACCACCGCGCGGCGCGATGACCAGTATCCGGGATCGGCCTGCGCCCGCCGGAACAGGTTGATCCGCGCCGGGGTCGCGCCCGACCCGCGGACGCCGATCAGTTCAACCGGCCGGCCCAGTTCGCGGGCTAGCTGATCGGCCAGGCCGGCCCCCCGGGCGTGCATATCCCCGCCGGCGTGAAAGACCAGGGCGTGGCTGTCCCCCAGCACCAGGACGGGGCTGGACGGGTCGATCGTCTCCCCCTCGACCTGACGAACCGCGATGGTCTCCCGCGGCCCCCCGGCCCCGGCCAGCATCCGCCCGAGGTCGCCCTCGATTTCGATCTCCTTCCAGGCGACCGGATAAGTTCTCCCGCCGGAGCCGGAGAGCAGCGGCCGGACGGCCCCGGCCAGAATTTCCGCCGCCCGGACGCAACCCGTCCCCGACCAGTGCGAGTCCCGTCGGCAGTAGAGAGGTCCCCTTTCCGGTTCCGGACCCGAACGGAATTGGTCGGTCAGGTCCAGGACCTCCACCCCCTTAGTCCGGAGCAGGGAGTAAAACTCCCGGTGCTGGCGGTCGGGACGCTCGCCGCCGGCGGGCGCGGACGGCCCGGGGAGGAACTCGGGATAGATCACGGCCTTGGCCGGGACCGGGACCAGGATCAGCTTGACTCCCTTCTCCTGGAGGGCCCGGTTGAAGTCGAGGATTGCCGGCAACGGGTCGCGGGCGTCGGGCCGGGCGGCCCGGCCGACGGTCGCCGACGCCTCGCCCCAGAATCGCCCGGCGGCCAGGTGCCGCAGTTCGGAGACGAGATACAGCCAGCCGGATTTTCCTTCCACCACGGCCCGACCCTCCCGGTCCGCTTCGTGGGCCAGCGCGGCCATGCGGTCCAGCACCGTCCCGGAGAAGGCGCCGGCCGCGATCAGGGTCGAGGCGAGAAAACCCGCCAGAATGAATGAGCCGTTGAACTTGTTCACGGAAGGACTATAGGTTCGTCTCGCCGACACCGTCAAGGGCAACCGGCGGGCGGGATCTTGATCAATCGATCAACTCGCCCCAGCAGGGTTCCTGGAGCTGGAGCTCGAAATCTTCGAGTTCACCGCGGTTGATCCCGTCGTAGCGGTCGGCGACATCGGCCCAGGGGACCAGCCGGACCGTGACCTCCTGGCCCGGGAGGAGGCGGGCCGCCCGGGTCCATTGATTCTCCCGCATACTGGACATATAGACCAGCGCCTCGCCGGCGCCGGGCAGGTCGACCAGGTGGACCGCCGCGACGTGATCGCGGTAGGGGACCGTGCCCGGTCGGGGCACCGGCGCTATCTCCCCGACGGTTCCGGTGACGGTGACCAGCCGGCCCGGTTCGGGGACCAGGAAGCGGGCGGGCGGCGGCGGGCGCAGTTCCAGGGAGATGATCCGCCAGTCGCCGGCGGCCAGCTCGCGGGCCGCGAACTGCCAGACCACCACCCGTTTCCCCGCCAGCCGGTCGCGGCCGCGGGCCAGTTCGCGGGCGAGCATCGCCCGGGTGGCCCAGGCGCCGTGGTCGTTGCGGACCAGGCGGTCCACCGGCGCGCCGAGAAAGTAGCTCAGCTGTTCGACGAACCCGGCCGACTCGCCCCAACCCATCGGTTCGAGGGAATAGTTGTTGCTGAAACTGTCCCCGAGCACGAGGACCTTCGCCGCCTCCGACGCCCGCCAGAACTGGCCGTCCGCGGTCAGGACCTGTTGGATCGTCACCGGCTCCGGCGGGAAACGGGTCTGGCCGGGGGGCAGGTCCAGCATCAGGGCCAGGTCGCCGCGGCCGGAGATCCGGACCGGCCGGCGGCGGAGGCCGGCGGCGCTCCCGGCCGGGAAGTTTGCCCCCGCAATCTGAGCGATCCGGGCGGCCAGGGCCGCCGCCACGGCCTCCATCGCCTCCGGGCGCCAGTGGGTGTCGGCGGCCAGATACTGAGGCGCCGGCAGGCGTTCCGCCAGCAGATCCGATGGGTCAAAGACGTTCACGCCCGCGGCCGAGAGATCGGCCAGGAATCGGCGGTAGGAAACATTCTGCAACGGCCGGATTCGGGCGGCTTCCCCGGCCGGCTCGATCCGTTGAAATCGGCCCGAGAATTTCTCCGGTTGGATCGAGGGTTTAACGGGAACGGGCACGACGATCAGGGTGATGCCTCGGTCCCGCAGCTGGCGGTTAAAGTCGATGACCGCCGGACGGGGATCCGGCTGCGGGGGCACCCGCCATTCTTCGCCGGATTCCGCCCGGCGGTCCAGCCGGCGGCGGTCGAGAAAACCCGGCCCGGTGAGGTAATCGATGCCCGGGCGGTAGAAGAGCCATCCTTGACGACCCACGTAGGCCTTTTCGTTGCCCACCCCGGGCCAGCCGCAGAACCATTCCTGCAGCCGGGGCCGGACGTAGCGACCGAGCAGCGATTCGTCGTCCAGGCGATCCTCGAAGGCGTCGAACTCGGCGAGCAGGGCGCGGTTGGCCGCGGCGACCGTCGACAGCCGCAGACCGCCCTCGCGGATCGGCGCGAGAATCTCCGGGATCCGCCGGACCAGCTCCAGGGCCGCCGGGCGCCAGGGCCGGCCGGTCCGGCGGGCGGCCCGGTATTCGCTGGCCAGCTGGTGCAGGGGCACCGCAAAGATCACCGCCAGGAAACAGAAGGCCAGGGCTCGGGCCACGCCGGCGCGGACGGAGGTATGGCCGACCTCCCGCCAGGCCTCTTCCTCGCGACTCTGCTGGTGACGGGTCACTTTCATATCAGAAGATGAAGTAGATGAAGGGGTTGTAGGCCTGGGTCGCCAGGACCAGGATCGAGAGCAGGAAGAGTGCGAGCAGGATGACAATCTTCCCCGCGGAGAGCGTACGGGTCCAATCCCAGGTCTGGGGCGCTTTCCAGGTGATCAGCCCGGCCAGGATGAAGGTCCCCAGGTAGTAGGGCTGGTAAAGCAGCCCGCCGAGCAGGGGCGCCGGGGCCGCGACCGGGACCAGGCCGAACATCGCGCCCAGGTAGGCCAGCGCCGCCGGCAGGTCGGCCGCCCGGAAGAACACCCAGGAGATGCCGACCAGGAAAAAGGTCAGGGCGATCTGCGCCGGGCCGGGCAGGCGGTGATAGGCGGAGTCCCGGCCCCGCATCCGTTCGAAACCGAGCAGGAGGCCGTGAAACCCGCCCCAGATGACGAAGTTCCAGGATGCCCCGTGCCAGAGGCCGCCGAGCAGCATAACCAGGGCCAGGTTGACGTAGGTCCTTCCGGCTCCCTTTCGGTTGCCGCCGAGCGGGATGTAAAGGTAGTCCCGCAGCCAGGAGGAGAGCGAGATATGCCAGCGCCGCCAGAACTCCGTGATCGACCGGGCCTGGTAGGGGGAGTCGAAGTTCTTGGGGAAGACAAACCCCAGCATCAGACCCAGGCCGATCGCCATATCCGTATAGGCGCTGAAATCAAAATAGATCTGAAAGGCATAGGACAGCAGGCCATACCACGAATCCAGGACCCCGATCGAACCGGCGTCAAAGGCGACATCGGCCAGCTTGCCGCAGGGGTTGGCGATCAGGATCTTCTTGGCCAGGCCCAGGGAGATGAAGGCCGCCCCGCGGGCGAACTTGACCAGGGTATAGGAGCGGTACCGGAGCTGCTCCGAGACCTCGGTGAACCGGATGATCGGCCCGGCGACCAGCTGTGGGAACATCGAGACGTAACAGGCGAAGTCGATGAAGTTACGCAGGGCCCGGGCGTGGCCGCGGTAGACATCGATCGTGTAGCTCATCGACTGGAAGGTGTAAAAGCTGATGCCCAGCGGGAGGGTGATCCGGATGGCGAAGTCGAGCCGCAGGCCGCCCAACCCGAGAGCCTGGACCAGGGCGTCGTAGTTGGCGGCGGCGAAGTTGAAATACTTGAAGAAGCCGAGCAGGGAGAGGTTGGTAATCACGGAGACCGCCACGGCGACCTTCTGGCTGCGGCGGCGGGGTGAGCCGGGGACCAGCGGCTCCACGTCGTACCGCCCGTTGAAGGGGTTGTGGCGGACGATGACCAACCCGCAAATGTAATCCACCACCGTGGAAAAGGCCAAAAGGATGACGAAGGAAGGGTTGGCCCAGCCGTAGAACGCGTAGCTGAAGACCGTGAGGACCAGGTGCTTACCGCGCCGCGGCGCCAGGTAGTAACCCAGCAGCGCGAGGGGGAGGAAATAAAATAGGAAGAGCTGGGAACTGAAGACCATAAGCGATCAGCCGCCGGCTGGGGATTCAGGAATCAATGTCGTAGTAGATGTCCAGGAGGAAATTATCCGTGTCCATCGAGAGGCGCTCGCCCTGCAGTTCCGGCCGGTCGCCGTATGATTCCAGGCGCAGCAGATATCGCCCTCCCACCTCGCGGCGGGCCGTCTCCAGGTTCCGGCCGTCCATCACCGCCCAGTGGGCCACCAGGATTCTCTCCGCGTCCAGTTCCCCGCTGAGAACCTCAACGACCCGGTACTCGTTGACGACCAGGCCCCGGCGGTAGGGCGCGATATCCGCGGGGGAAGGAACCGCGGAGGCCTCGGTCAGCTCCGCGCGCACGGTGGCCACCCGGGGCGGCGGGCGGCCGGCGGCCCGAAGACCCCCGGCCCGGGCCTGGTCGGCAATCTCTTCCGGGGTCAGCGCCCGCCGGTGCAGCGCGATGCCTTCCATAAACCCGCTCCAGTTGGTTCCCCCTTCCGGGCTGCCGCCGAAATACATCATCGACCCCATCGGGGTATCTCGGGGTAGTGGTTCCAGCGGCGCCGCTCCGGCGGGGACGCCGTCGAGATAAGCCGCCGCCCGTCCCTCTTCGACGGTCACCGCCAGATGGCGCGGGCGGCCGGAATCCTCCCAGTCGGCCAGGACCACCGGCCGCCCCGACCCCCGCCGGCGCAGGCAGAGCTTTCCCCCCTCGATCGTGATGGCGGTGGCGGGGGCCGAGCCGGACGGCCCCACCCCCCAGATAACCGCCCGGGCTTCCCCTTCCCCGGCGGGGGTCAGCCAGGCCTCGTAGGTGAAAGATCCGGTCTTCTCCAGCGCTTCGGCCAGGGCTTGCCCCGCCCCCGGGGCGGAGAAATAGCCCCGGCGCAGGTCCATATCGAGATAGCGGCCGTACCGGGCCCGCGCCGCCGGTTCGGGATCTCCGCGGCGGACCTCGCCGTCGGGGGTCTTGATCCGGTTGTCCCCGTCACGGTTACCCCAGACGAAGACGAGATCGTCCCGGAGAGGCGGCCAGGCCGCTTCCGTCACCCCGGTCGGGGTCGCGGGGGCGAGGGCGACGGTGGCGGCGGGGGCCGGAGCCTGATCGACCGTCCGGACCCAGAGGTCGGGGAAGAAGTTCGCGTGGTCGTCGTCGCTGATCTGCACCCATTTTTCGATGGCGCGGCGATCCTCGCTGAACCGGCCGACATGAATCTCCACCTCGGGGCCGCCGCCGCCGATATTGTTCACGCCGTCCTGGATGGTGTACGGGCCGGTCATCACCATCAGCCGGGGGTGATTGCTCCAGCGCGGGTGGTAGACCTCGTGGCCGCCCACGCCCGGCGCCCGGCAGACGTTGACCATCCAGCGGTCGCCGGAACGGGTGTCCGCCATCAGGAGGTTGCGGTGGGCCCCGTCCAGGGCCCACATAATGTAGGAGTTATCCGGGGCCAGCGCGGTCCAGCAGCCGGTCCCGATGCGCTCGTACCCCCCGTCGGGGAAGCTCGCCACGCCGACCCTCGGCCAGGGGAACTGCCCGCAAGCCCGCCGCCCGTCGGCGGAGAGCTGGATGTTGTCCATCGCCATCCTCGGTCCCGGCCAGACCGTCTCTTCCGCCCCGCTGTCCTCCAGAGGAATGCGGACGATCCGGCCGAAGGAGAAAGTGAACACCTCGTCCTCCTGGCGTTCCCGGCCGAGGTAGATCCAGTCCGTGCCCTCGGCGGGGTCGCGCCAGGTGGCCACGGCCATGCCTTCGGCCAGCCGGCGGTGGTCGCCGCCGTCCCAGTTAACGATATAGGTCGCGTTTTCCCCGATCAGGGAATAGACCACGCGTTCCCCGTCGGGGGTGAAGAGCGGCTTCAGCATCGGTCCCGGGCCGGGGAGGATGACCCGTTCCCCGCGCCCGGCGCGGCTGTCGTACCCCATCAGCCGCAGGCGGGAACCCCGGCCGAGGGTGTCCCGAAGTTCCTCGAAGTCCTGGGTCCAGACCACGCGGGTGGGCCCGCCGGTGACCGCTTCCACTTCTCTCCGGTGAGCCGCCCGGGCCGCCGCCTCCGGGCCCCGGCAGGAGGCGGCTACTATCCCCCCGAGAATGAGGAGGGCGGGAACACTGCGCTGCCGCCACCGCCGGCGCCATATTGGAGAGAGGACCGGGATGGAAGATTTAGAGAAGGGTTGCATATCTGGACGGGCGAATGGGTGTTGTGAGTTGATAATTAGCAATCGGAGAAGGAACCGGAAGGAAGATAAGAATACAATTCCCGATCCCGATCTTCCTACCGCTTGAACGAAAATCAGATCCCCGATCCAGTATCCTCACACTATTATTTTTGCGTAGCAAAAATAATATAACGGAGGGGGTGGGATTCTCCGTCACCGCTTCGCGGTGCCGGATGCGGCACTCCGATTTCCATCGGAGTGACGCAGAACCCACGGAATATCAAGATGGAATGAAACCTTGATCCCGCTTTGTCCTATCCACTGAATGAAAATCAGATCTCCGATCCAGTATCCTCACACTATTATTTTTGCGTAGCAAAAATAATATAACGGAG
>CAZPMN010000005.1:0-21995 GCA_964587835.1 uncultured bacterium | reverse complement strand
GGGGTGGGATTTGAACCCACGGTACCCTTACGGGTACACTGGTTTTCAAGACCAGCGCTTTCGTCCACTCAGCCACCCCTCCTGAAGACTACAATCCGGTTTTTCCCGATAATCGCTGTTATCGGGATCCAAGGGCTTCATCGGTCTAAGCTCCCTGCGGTTGCCTAAACCCTTGAATACTTATGGTCTGGTCTCATTAATATATGCGATAGAATGTCATTGCGAGGCCCGAAAGCTTTCAGGCCGAAGCAATCTCTATTCATTGCAGTGGAATAGATTGCTTCGTCGCTCCGCTCCTCGCAATGACGTTTTTATTCAAGCCAATGCCAGGATGCGACACCGGGACAAGACCGTCCCATTAATCCACTCAGCCACCCCTCCCGATCAGGAAATTCTCTCCATCCCCCCCAGGTAGGGCCGCAGGACCTCGGGGACGGTCACGGTGCCGTCGGCCTCCTGATAGTTTTCCAGGATGGCGGCCACGATCCTCGGCAGCGCCAGGCCGGAGCCGTTAAGGGTGTGGACGTAATTGATCCGACCCTCGCCGTCGCGGAAACGGATATTCGCCCGCCGGGCCTGGAAATCCCCGAAGTTGGAGACCGAGGAAACTTCCAGCCACTCCTGTTGCCCCGGCGCCCAGGCTTCGATGTCGTAACAGCGGGCGGAGGCGAAGCTCATCTCCCCGGTGGGCAGGAGGACAATTCGGTAGGGGAGCTCCAGCCTCTTTACCACCTCCTCGGCGTCGGCGAGCAGCTCCTCGTGGGCCGCGGCGGAGTCTTCCGGCCGGACCAGCCGGACCAGCTCGACCTTGTCGAACTGGTGGATCCGGAGCAGGCCCCGGGTCTCCTTCCCGTAGGAACCGGCCTCCCGCCGGAAGCAGGGCGTGTAGCCGGCGTAGCGGATCGGGAGCGCGGACTCCTCCAGGATCTCCTCCCGGTGGAGATTGGTAATCGGGACCTCCCCGGTCGGGATCAGGAAGAAATCGTCCCGCTTCAGGTGGTACATATCGTCCTCAAGGAGGGGGAGCTGCCCGGTCCCGTGCATACACTCCCGGTTGCTGAAAAAGGGCGGGGAGATCTCGGTGTAGCCTCTCTCCCCGGTGTGGAGTTCGAGCATGAAGTTGATCAACCCCCGCTCCAGCCGGGCTCCCGGCCCCCGGAAGAGGGCGAAATTCGACCCGGCCACCTTCGCCGCCCGCTTGGAGTCGAGTATCCCCAGCACCTCGCCCAGCTCCAGATGGTTGTGGGGGGAGAAATCGAACCGACGTTTCTTCCCCCCCTCCCGGACCACTTTCCCGGCGCGCATGTCCGGCCCCACTGGGACGTCTTCCTGGGGGAGGTTGGGGACCCGGGCGAGGAGACCATCAAGCTCCCCGGTCAGTTTCCGGATCATCTCGTCAAAGAGGTGAATCTTCTTGGAGACCGCTTTCATCTCGGCGACCTCGGCGGCGGCGTCCCCACCCGATTTCTTCAGCACCCCGATCCGGCGGGAGACCTCGTTGCGGGTGTGCTTGAGCTCCTCGACTTCGGTCAGGAGATTCCGCTTCTCCCGGTCGAGGGCGACGATCCGATCGACATCCAGCTCCATCAGCCGCTGGATCAGAACCCTCTTGACCCGCTCCGGGTCTTCCCTGATAACCTTGATATCGAGCATTAAATTTTTCTCCGGAAGTTTTTTTCGTCTCGCTGATCGATGGATAGCTTAGTAGCTGAAGGCGATTCGGGCAATACCATATTGCGGCGCCCCTAAGAGAATCCCTGGCGAGACCGCTATGCGCTACGCGCTTTGCTCTCTGCCCTTACCGCTCACCCCTTGATCACGCCCAGGGGCCGCATCCGGGCGACCTTGCGGGCGAGACCGGCCCGGTGGACCACCTCCACCACCCTGGCGACGTCCTTGTAGGCCCGGGGAGCCTCTTCGGCCAGGGAGGCCATTGAACCGGCCATCACCTCGATGCCGGCGGCTTTCAGTTCCGCAACCAGCTCCCGACCCCGAATCGCCTTCCGGGCGGCGGTCCTGCTCATCACCCGGCCGGCCCCGTGGCAGGCGGAACCCCAGGTTTCCTCCAGGGCCCGTTCGGTTCCGGCCAGGAGGAAGGAAGAGCTCCCCATATCCCCCGGGATCAGGACCGGCTGTCCGGAGGAACGGTAGCGGGCCGGCAGTTCTCTCCGGCCGGGGGGAAAGGCCCGGGTCGCCCCCTTGCGATGGACGCAGAGCATTTTCCGGGCGACGCCGACCGTATGCTCCTCGAACTTGGCGATGTTATGGGCGACGTCATAGACCAGGCCCATCTTCAGCTCCCCCGAAGTCCGCCCTAGAACCCGCTGGAAGACCTTTCTGACTTGTTCCATGATGACCTGGCGGTTGGCCCAGGCATAGTTGGCGGCACCGGCCATGGCGGCAAAGTAAGCCTCTCCTTCCGGAGATTCGGCGGGGGCGTAGGCCAGCTGGCGGTCGGGGAGGGAGTAGCCGTATTTCCGGGCGGACGCCCCCATCGTCTTCACGTAATCGGAGCAGACCTGGTGGCCCAGACCCCGCGAGCCGCAGTGAATCATCACCGTGACCTGGTTCAGCTCGATCCCGAAACTCCGGGCCCGGGCGGGATCGTAGATCTCATCAACGTACTGGACTTCGAGAAAATGGTTTCCGGAACCGAGAGTCCCCAGCTGATTTCTTCCGCGTTCCCGGGCCCGAGGACTGACCCGGGAGGGGTCGGCCCCGGTCAGGCAGCCCCGCTCCTCGGTGTTGTCCAGGTCGCCTTCCGTCCCCAGGCCCCGGTAGACGGCCCAGCCGCTTCCTTCCCGGAGGACTCGTTCCTCTTCCCTGGGCGTAAGCTTGAGATCGCTGTGACAGCCGACCCCGGTAGGGACGGCCCGGAAGAGGGCGGTGAGCAGCCGGTGAATTTTTCCCCGCACCTCCTCGGCTTCCAATCCGGTCCGCAACAGCCGGACCCCGCAGTTGATGTCGAAGCCGACCCCGCCGGGGGAGATCACCCCGCCGGCGGAAGGATCGGTGGCAGCGACGCCGCCGATCGGGAATCCGTAACCCCGGTGGATGTCCGGCATCGCCAGGGACCGGGCGACGATCCCGGGAAGCGTGGCAACGTTGGCCACCTGGAGCAAAGCCTGGTCCCGGACAATACCGGCGAGCATCTCCCGGTCGGCGTAGATCAGCCCCGGCACCCGCATCCCCGGCTGGAAGGCAACCGGGATCTCCCAGCGCCAGTCGTCGATCTGAATCAATTGGTCCTCAAGCATCATCATCAGCTACCCCCCACTGTTAATATACTCTCCGCCGAACAACTGAACCAGACGGCCGTGATTCAGAGATCGAGGATGACCCGGGCCTGCCAGAGCCGCCCGAACCGGCGGATCTCGAGACGGTGGTAGGTAGCGGCCTTGACCTCCGACCCGGCGAAGGTGGCGCCGGGGGGAAGGACGCGGCCGGCCAGGGAGGTCCGCAGCATCCGGTGATCCAGCCGTTCAATCTCGAGGGGTAGCCGGGGGAGAAAACCGGTTTCCAGGAGGTAGATGATCTCGTCAAGCCAGGAGACCAGGAGTTCCTCCCGGTCGGCGGCGCTCAGGCGCACCATCCGGCGCTGCCGGGGGCCGGCCGGTTCCGGCGGAGAGGCGTACTCAATCAGGCCGCGGCCGGCCTCGGCGAAGAGTTCCTTCAGGGTCCGCCCCCGGGCGATCAACTCGAGGTCGGAGGGGTGGTTCCCGAAGCTGTACCCGGGTCCGCCCATGGTTTACGGTTGCGAAATCGACACCGCCGGAAAAACCGTGGTCAAGCTTTCTTCTTCTGTCCCCCTGCCGGGGACGGCGGGGTTTTCTCTTCCGGAGTCTGTTCTTCGGCCCCCGCCCCGAGGGCTTCCTCTTCCGCCTTCTCCTCTTCTTCCGCCACCCGGGCCAGGCCGACTAAGTGGTCATCCCCGTCGAGACCGATCAACCGCACACCCTTGGTCGCCCGGCCGATCACCCGGATTTCGTCCACCGACATTCGGATCATCTTGCCCGTCGCCGAGATCAGCATCAGTTCGTCGCCGTCGCGGAAGGATCCCGCCCCGACCAGGGCTCCGATCTTGCCCCCGGTCCTTAAGGTTATCACCCCCCCGCCGCCGCGGCCCTGAACGTTATACTGGTCGAAGGCGGTCCGTTTGCCGAAGCCGGTCTCGGAGACCACCAGCAGGGTGTGATCTTCCTGCACCTTCTCCATCGTCACCACCTTATCCTTCACCCCCAAGCGGATTCCCTTCACTCCTCGAGCGGTCCGCCCCATCGGCCGGACGTCCTTCTCCTTGAAGCGGATCGACTTTCCTTTCCTGGTAACCAGGAGCAGCTCATCGCTTCCCGAGGTGAGCAGACCGGCGATGATTCGATCGTTGGCATCAACCGTGGCGGCGATGATCCCTCCCGCCCGCGGGTTGCCGAAATGTTCGATCGGAGTCTTCTTGACGATCCCTCTTTCCGTAGCCAGCATCACGAACCGGCCGGGCTCGAAGTCCCGAACCCGAATCAGGGCGGCCAGGCGCTCTTGGTCGGAGATCTGAAGCAGGTTGGCGATCGATCTCCCCATCGAGGTCCGGGAGGCAGGCGGAATCTCG
Source organism: uncultured bacterium (assembly GCA_964587835.1). GTDB lineage: Bacteria > Auribacterota > Erginobacteria > Erginobacterales > Erginobacteraceae > Erginobacter. Next base: position 17,392 of record CAZPMN010000005.1, on the reverse strand, counting down.
TAGACTTTAAGCCAGCGTACCCTCCCCGAGGTGGTAAAGAAGAGGAGATAATCGTGGGTGGAGGCGGTGAAAAGTCGTTCGACAAAATCCTCCTCCCGGGTCTGCATCCCGGCCACTCCCTTCCCCCCCCGGCGCTGGGCCCGATAAGTGCTGACCGGTACCCGCTTGATGTAGCCGCGGTGACTGATGGTGATCAGGGCGGCCTCGTCAGCGATCAGATCCTCGATCTTCAACTCCCCCTCGGCGGGGATGATCTCGGTCCGGCGGGCGTCGCCGTACTTCTCCTTGAGCTCTTCCAATTCCTCCTTGATCAGCTCCAGAACCAGCTGCTCGCTGTCCAGGATCGACTGGAGATGGGCGATCAGCTTGATCAGCTCCCGGTACTCCTCCTCGATCTTCTTCCCCTCCAGGCCGGTCAGCCGGTAGAGCCGCAGATCGAGGATGGCGTCGGCCTGGCGGGAGGAGAGGCCGAAACGCTTCATCAGCTTCACCTGGGCCGCCTCCCGGTCGGCGGCGGCCTTGATGATCTTGATCACCTCGTCGATGTTCTTTAAAGCGATCTTAAAGCCTTCCAGGATATGGGCCCGTTTCTCGGCGACATCGAGATCGAACCGGGTCCGGCGGATGATCACTTCCTTGCGGTGGTCGACGAAACAGCGCAGAGCCGACTTCAGGTCCATCACCCGGGGACGGTTCGCGTCGAGAGCAAGGAGGATGATCCCGAAGGTGACCTGGAGCTGGGTTTTCTTGTAGAGCTGGTTGATGATCACCCGGGCCACCTCGCCGCGCTTGAGCTCGGCCACGATCCGCATCCCCTCCCGGTCCGACTCGTCCCGCAGATCGGAGATTCCGGTGATCTTCTTGGCGTTGACCAGGGCGGCGATATCTTCCAACAGCTTGGCCTTGTTGACGTTGTAGGGGATCTCGGTGATGATGATCGCCTCGCGGCCACCTTTGAGCGGCTCGACGCCGAGACGGCCCCGCAGCTTGATCCTTCCCCGGCCGGTGGCATAGGCCCGGCGGATTTCCTCCAGGCCGGTGATGATTCCCCCGGTCGGGAAGTCGGGACCGGGGATTTTTTCCATCAATTCATCGACTCCCACCTCCGGGTTGTCAATGAAGAGCTTGATCGCCTCCGCTACCTCGGTGAGATTGTGGGGCGGGATGTTGGTCGCCATCCCGACCGCGATCCCGGCCGCCCCGTTGCAGAGCAGGTTGGGAAACTTCCCCGGGAGGACGACCGGCTCCTGGAGAGTCTCATCGTAGTTGGGGACGAAATCGACGGTGTCCTTCTTCAGGTCCTTGAGCATCTCCATCGCCAGAGAATCCAGGCGGGCTTCGGTGTATCGCATCGCCGCCGGCGGGTCGCCGTCGACCGAACCGAAGTTGCCCTGGCCGTCGACCAGGGGATAGCGGAGGTTGAAATCCTGGGCCATCCTGACCAGGGTCGGATAAACGATCGCCTCGCCGTGGGGATGGTAATTACCGGAGGTGTCCCCGGCGATCTTGGCGCACTTCCGGTAGCGACTCCGCGGGCCGAGCCCGAGATCGTTCATCGCCACCAGAATCCTCCGCTGGGAGGGCTTGAGACCGTCGCGGGCGTCGGGGAGAGCCCGGGAGACAATCACGCTCATCGCGTAATTGAGATAGGACTCCCGCATCTCGTCCTTGATGTCGCAGGCGATTACCTTCTCATTCCGGGCATACATAAATAGTAAATCCTTTCAACGATTAATACCTTGCCAGACTGATTTAACTTTTAACGTTGCTCAATCCGTGGAAGTCTCTCACTATAATCAGCTTTCCGGCCCGTCCGGGCGGGCCGGAAAGCTGATTATACATCCAGGTTCTTGACGAAGAGCGCGTTTCGGAAGATGAAATCGCGGCGCGGCTCAACCACGTCTCCCATCAGGATGGTGAAGATCTCATCGGCGGCCACGGCGTCCTCGAGCTTGATCTTAACCAAGGTCCGCTTTTCCGGATCCATCGTCGTCTCCCAGAGCTGTTCCGGATTCATCTCCCCCAGTCCCTTGTAACGCTGGATGGCCAACCCTTCCCTCCCGAGCTTCCGAACCTGCTGGAGAATCTCCATCAACTTATAGAGCGGGATGCGCTGGTTGTCGGAGACCAGCTCGTAGACGGGCGGCTCTACCTCTTCGTCACCCTTTCCCTTCTTCTTTTCCTCCTCGGGGAGGATACCCAGCTTGGTCAGATCCTTCAGGCACTTGGAAATCTCGCGCGACTCGTAGATCTCCATCACCTCGTAATCCTCGCCATTCTCCTCCTTTTCCTCCTTTTCCTCCTCCTCCCCGTTTTCCTCCGGGTGGGAATCCTCCCAGTCCCGGGCAAATTCGGAGAGGTCCTCGTCATCGACGATGAAACGCTCATCGTGATTGAACCGGACCCGGTAGCGGGGGAGCTGGAGGGATTCCGGATCAAGGAGCTGGATGTACTCGTCCCAGTCGACCGCTTTCTTGCGCAGCTGGGTGATCAGCCGATCGAGGCGGGTCAGGATCTCGAGGAGCTTCTGAAACTGGCTCCTGGTGAACTCCTTGCCGTCGGCCGACCGGACCAGTTTCAGATCCTCCGAACCGAGATCGAGCAGGATGGCATTCATCTCTTCGTCGCTCTCCACGTAGCGTTCGGTGTTGCGCCTTTTTACCTTGTAGAGCGGGGGCCGGGCCAGATAGATGTAGCCGTTCTCGATCAGTTCCGGCATCTGCCGGTAGAAGAAGGTCAGGAGCAGCGTGCGGATGTGGGAGCCGTCGACGTCGGCGTCGGTCATAATCACGACCTTGTGGTAGCGGGCCTTGGCGATGTCGAAATCCTCGGTGCCGAAACCGGCCCCGATCGCGGTGATCATCGTCTGGATCTCGGCGTTGCTCAGCATCTTGACCGGGGCGGCTTTCTCCACGTTGAGGATCTTTCCCTTCAGGGGGAGGATGGCCTGGAAACGGCGGTCCCGGCCCTGCTTGGCCGAACCGCCGGCGCTGTCGCCCTCAACCAGGTAGACCTCACAGAGAGCGGGATCTTTTTCCGAGCAGTCGGCCAGCTTCCCGGGCAGACCTCCGCTCTCCAGGGCCCCCTTGCGCCGGGCCAGGTCGCGGGCTTTTCTCGCCGCGGTCCGGGCCCGGGAGGCTCCGATGCACTTGGAGATGATCGCCCGGGCCGCGGTGGGATTCTCTTCCAGATAGGCGCCCAGTCCCTCATTGAGGATCGACTCTACCAGCCCGCTGACCTCGGAATTTCCCAGCTTGGTCTTGGTCTGGCCCTCGAACTGGGGCTGGCGGACCCGAACCGAGATGACGGAGGTCAGACCCTCCCGGACGTCGTCTCCCGACATCGGGGCATCCTTCTCTTTAAGCATATTGTGACCGCGGGCGTAACTGTTCAGGGTCCGGGTCAGGGCCGATTTGAAGCCGCTTAAGTGGGTGCCGCCCTCGATGGTATTGATGTTGTTGGCGTAAGAGTAAATGTTCTCGCTGTAGCCGTCGTTGTACTGCAGCGCCACCTCGACTTCCAGATCTTCCTTGCTCTTGTCAAGATAGAGGACCTTGCGGTGGAGCGTATTCTTGTTCTGGTTGAGATACTGGACGAAGCTGACGATCCCCCCCTTGTACCGAAACTCGTCGCTCTGTTCGGTCCGCTCGTCGTAGAGGGTGATCTTGACATCCTTGGAGAGGAAGGCCAGCTCCCGAAGCCGCTTGGCCAGAATGTCGTAAGAGAACTCAGTTTCGGGAAAGATCTCCCCGTCGGGGTGAAAGGTGACCTTGGTTCCGGTGGATTTGGTCCGACCGACCTGTTTCAGGGCTTTTTCCCGCGCTCCCCGGGTGAACGACATATGGTAGATCTTGCCCTCGCGCTTGACTTCAACCTCCATCCACTCGGAGAGGGCGTTGACCGCCGAAACCCCAACGCCGTGCAAACCCCCGGAGACCCGGTAGGCTTTGTTGTCGAATTTCCCCCCGGCGTGGAGGGTGGTCATCACCACCTCGACCGCCGGCTTCTTCTCTGTTTTGTGCCGGTCGACCGGGATCCCCCGGCCGTCGTCGCTGACCGAGACCGAACCGTCGGCGTGGATCACCACGTCGATCTTCTTGCAGAACCCGGCCATCGCCTCGTCGATCGCGTTGTCAACCACCTCGTAGACCAAGTGGTGAAGACCGCGGATGGCGGTGTCCCCGATGTACATCGCCGGGCGTTTCCGAACCGCCTCGATCCCCTTTAAAACCTTGATCGTGGTGGCGTCGTAAGATTTATCCTTGCCCCGGGTCGAGGGGGCGGAGGACTTCTTTCTCACTGTCGGCTTTTTCTCGACCATAACTTATCCGTTATCTCCATCCTCGGACCGCAATTCTCCGATCCGAAAGACGATTCTTTTGACCATCGGGTGGGGAAGCCGGCGATTGAGCTTCTCCCGGATTTGCCTCTTCCGAAACCGTTCCAGCTGGGCCAGCCAGACGGAACTGTCCACGTGAACGACCAATGTTCCTTCGCGCAGGGAATGGGGCTGGGCGTGGCCGGCGATGGCCTGGCCGACCGTGGCGGGCCATATCTCAAAGACCCGGCTGGAGACCAGCAGATCCTTCATCCCCAGCCGGCTTAAGATGTCCCTGACTATCGGACCGATTGCTTCCGGTCCGTCCTTCCTGGCCTCCGGGTCTCTCAAAGTTTCATCGGCATAATCACGCAAAGAAATCTCTCGCCGACCTTCAGCAACCCGGGGCTGCCTGAATCAATCAGCTGCAGGTTAATCTTATCCTCTTCATCCACCGCCTTGAGCACGTCGATAAGATAATACGGGTTGAATGCGATATTCAGCTCGGGGCCGGCATACTCGATCTCCATCTCCTCCCGGGCCTGGCCCACTTCCGGAGTGACGGCGCTGACCTGAAGTTGCCCTGAGCTGAAGGCAAAGCGCACTGAATTTGATTTCTCGTCGGTGATCAGGGAGGCACGCTTCACGGTCTGCATCAGCTCTTCCCGAGGTAGGGTCAGGGTCACCCCCTCGGCCCGGGGGATGACCTGCTGGTAGTTGGGGTAGCGTCCCTCGATCAGCCGGGAGATCAGTAGGATCCCGGAAAATTCAAAGGCGATCTGCCGCTCCCCCAGCCTGACCGTGCACTCCCCTTCGTCTTCCAGGATCCGGCTCAGCTCCAGGACAGTCTTGTGGGGGAGGATGACTTCCCGCCGGCAATCGGGCGGGGTGGCGCATTCGGTCCGGGCGATGGCCAGCCGCCGACCATCGGTGGCGACGGCGGTCAATTCCCCTTTCTCAAACAGCAAGTAGAGACCGTTGAGCACAAAACGGCTGTCCTCCACCGAGATAGCATAGCCGGTCTTCTTAATCAGCTCCTTGAGCTGGGACTCGCGCACCGGCACCTCCACCGCGTTCTTCAATTCCGGGGCGGCGGGAAATTCTTCGCGGGGCAGACCGTTCATCTGGAAGAAGGATCTCGCGCAGGTCAGGCGAGCAGAGAGATCGTCACCGCTCTCCACCCGGACCGCGGCCCCGGGCAGTTCCCGGATGATGTTAAAGAACCTGCGCCCGGGCAGACTGCACGATCCTTCCTCCTCGATCGAGGCTGGGAGCGCGCAGGAGATCCAGATTTCCAGGTCGCTAGCGGAGAGGGTGGCCCTCTCCGGACCGGCTTCCAGAATCACATGCGAGAGGATCGGCAGCATGCTTTTGGCCCCGATTACCCCCTGAAGCGGTGTCATCACCCGGAGGGCGTCTTCTTTCTGAAAAGTGAGTTTCATCTTCTCCCCCTTAAAATTGGTCTCACTGGCCGCGATATCAAATTTTCAACAGCTAATATATTATATAAGGTATTTATATGTAAATATAATAATATTAATAAGTGCTGTTGATATGTTAATAACCTACCTGAGCTCCTAAGCGATTGTTCCGGGATAATCCGGTGGATAAACGGTGGACAGTTGTGGACAACCTCCCCCGAAATTCGCCCGTACCGGTTATGAACAATTTATCCCCCGTCCAGCCACAGGTTTATCCCGCCGGTGGGGGATCGGTTCGGGAAGAAGCGGCCGGAAGCCCCCGGACGGTTGGACGGTCAACCGTGGGCCTGGCGGATTTCTTTCTCCAGATGGGAGAGAGTGGCCGAGAGCTGCTTGTCGGTGTTCAGCTGTTCGCCGATCTTCTGACAGGCATGAATCACGGTGGTGTGGTCGCGTCCGCCGAAGGCCTCTCCGATCTCGCTCAGAGACCGACCGGTCATTGACCGGGAGAGGTACATCGCCAGCTGCCGGGGAAAGGCGATGGCTTTCGGTCTCCGGGAGCTCTTCATATCCGCCAGCCGGATGTCGTAGTAGTCGCTGAGTTTTCGCTGGATCTGGTCGATGGTGATGATCTTCTCCATCTCGTCTTCCACGATCCCGGAGAGAACCAGTTCGGCGGTCTTTAAGTTCAGTTCCGTCCCGGTCAGGGAGGCGTAGGAAGCTACCTGAATCAGGGCCCCCTCGAGTTTGCGGATATTCGACTTAATCCGGTCGGCTATGTAAAGAATGATATCGTCGGGAACGCCGATTCCGGAATATTCGGCTTCCCGTCTCAGAATGGCGATCCGGGTTTCCCGATCGGGGGGCTGGACATCGACCACCAGCCCCCATTCGAAGCGGGAGATCAGGCGTTCCTCGATGTCCGGGATATCCTGGGGCGGCCGGTCGCTGCAAAGGATGATCTGCTTGTGCAGATCGAAGAGGTGGTTGAAGGTGTGGAAGAACTGTTCTTGGGTCTTGACCTGGCCGCCGAGGAAATGGATGTCGTCGATCAGCAGGCAGTCCACGTCCCGGTACTTCTTCCGAAACTTCTCGGTGGTCCGATTGGCAATCGAGTTGATGAAATCATTGGTGAAACTCTCGCTGGAGAGGTAGAGCACCTGGTACTTCTCCTCCTTGGCCAAGATGCAGTTGGCCGCCGCCTGCATCAGGTGAGTCTTTCCCAGTCCTACCCCCCCGTAGATGAAGAGCGGGTTATAAGCTTTGCCGGGAGCGTTAGCGACCGCCATCGTGGCGGCGTTGGCGAACTGGTTGGAACCGCCGACCACGAACCGGTCAAAGGTATATTTCGGGTTGAGGTTGGATCCCGAGAGCAGACTGGGTTTTCGCTTCACCGTCGCCCGGGGTGGGGATTCCGCCGCCGGGACGGGGTGACGGGTAATGCTGAAGGCGACTTTGAGCGGCCGGCCGGCCTGACGGGAGACAGTTTCCTCGATGATCTCCAGATAATGATCCTGGAGCCAGTCCCGGAAGAAAGCGCTCGGGACCTCCAGGATCAGGTTTTCGCCCTCGATGGTTAGAGGTTTGGTCGGTTTGATCCAGGTCGAGAAATTCTGCTCGCCGAGGCGTTCCCGGAGTTGGGAAAAGATTTCTTTGCTTAGGGTATCCATCAGCCTTGATTTCCGGTTAGGCAGGCGAATTTATCCACAAGGACCTGTAAATGCTATTGTTACCCGGAAAGGAGCCTCTCCGCTCTCTCCCCCGGGGTTTTTCCGGGACCGCGGCAGTACCCACAAAACGGCCGCATCCGCGAACCCGCCAGAGGCCCGAATCCTTAAATCATTGCTGGAGAGAACATTAGACAATATCACTTGCCCCGGAATCGGAAAATTCCTCGACAAATAAAGCCCTTTCAGGGGTAGAGTACTATTATCTCATAGTTTTTAACGGCTTACGAAGAACCTCTCCCGACGGGCGGATATTATCAACAAGTTATCCACAGGAGTGTTCATTTGCGCTTCGCTAAACCGACCGGATTATATCCGGGGGTGAACGACGGATCAAGGAAAAAATTAGAAAATCGCAAAAAATTTTCTTCCGGCGGCAGGTTCCTTCTATCTGTTGACAGGGAAAGGGTGATATATGATAATGCGCCCCTTATCAAACCGGATCTTGAATTCCCATCGGCGGCCGGGGGAGCCCGGCCGCCTGCGTCTGGAGCGCAATTCAAATGAAGAGAACATACCAACCCTCCCAGAGAAAGAAGAAGAAGACTCACGGTTTCTTTGCCCGGAAGGCGACCCCCGGCGGCCGCCGCGTGATCAGAGATCGCCGGAAAAAGGGTCGGAAGAGATTGGTCGTCAGTTGAGACGGTGAGTGGGCCCTCCTTCACCTTTCCCCGAGATTGGACTATCAGTAAGTCGGGTTCCTTCCGGAGCCTTTGCCACGACGGCCGCCGCCGAGGGGGGCGGTTGGTAACCATCTGCTATCGTGATTCCGGCGGCCGCCCCTTCCGGGTCGGTTTTTCCACCCGGAAGAAATTGGCCGGGGCCGTGGGGCGGAACCGGGCCCGGCGGCTGATGCGTGAGGTGATTCGGCTCCACCAGCACGAGATCAGGAAGGACATCGAGTGCCTCTTGATCTGGCATGGGCCGGTCCGATCCGTCCGCTACGCCGCCGCCGAGCGGGAGATACTGGACCTGCTCGGGGAGGCCGGCCTCTTGAGATGAATATTATTCGGAAAATTCCGGTGGCGGCGGTGGTGGCCCTGATCCGGGTTTACCAGTATGTGGTTTCGCCCTGGCTGGGCGGCCGCTGCCGTTTCTACCCCAGCTGCTCCGAGTATTTCTGCGGCTGCCTGCGCCGGTATGGCCTGATCCGGGGGTTGGGAAAGGGGATAGTCCGGATCGCCAAGTGCCATCCCTTCCACCCCGGAGGTTACGATCCGGTCTAACCCTAAAACTTTTTAAGGAAAAATTTTATAATGGATAAAGTTAGCAAGATCGGACTGACCGTAACCGTTCTCATCCTGATCGGCTGGTTTTACCTGACCGCCCAGCAGAAAAGGACCCCACCGGCCGACCCCCCCGAGACAGTTGAAAGCAGCTCGGAGACCGTCTCGATCCGGGAAGAGCCGCCGGCTCCCGCCGAATCGGCGCCGCCGGCGGAAGTTATCCCGGCCGCCGGGGCGGTCAGCGTCCCCGCCCCGGAAGCGGCTCCGGTCCTGCCGGAAGATGCGGAGTCGGTGAGTTTCGAGTCTGATTACCTCTCCGTCGATTTGAACTCGTATGGCGGCGTGATCAGCCGGCTGGTTTTGAAGGAGAACCCTTCCGCCGGGATCAGGAAGCTGGCCGGTACGGATTCCGGCGCCGTCGAAATGTTTGACATCCAACGGGTCGCCGATGCCCCGGGCCGGATTCTCGACTTTCCCGCCGCCCGGATGGAGACCGTTCGGCGGGAAGACGGGGCGGAATTTTCCCTGACCTATGAGAATGGGGTGAAGGTCACCAAGCGCTATACCTTCTCCCGGGACGGTTACACCGGACGGCTGGAGATCGCGGTCCGGAACGATTCCGCTTCCGCCCTGGCCTGGCCGGCAGGCCCGACCTTCGGCTGCGGGTCGATCTACCCGATCGATCCCGACGACCAGCTGGGAGTGGACGTCCTCAGCGGCGACGAGGTCCTGCGGGAGAAGAGCCCCAAGGAACGGGAACCGGCCGTAGTCAACTGGATGGGCCTGAAGACCAAGTACTTCGCCGCCATCTTCAAGCCGGAGGAACGGCCGGCTTCCTTCTTCACCATCGCGGGCGAAAAGAAAGGAGGCCCGGCGCCGGCAACGGCGGCCTTCGGTTGCGCCGGCGGCCCCGGCGCCTCCCCCTACGAGTACCTTCGGGCCTCAATGACCTTCCCCTCGCTCACCCTGGAGCCGGGGGAGGAGGAAGAATATTCGTTTGTTCTCTATTTCGGACCGGCCGATTACGAAGCCCTCTCGCAAGCCGGAAACCGGTTCGAACGGCTGGTGGATTTCGGATTCTTCGGCAACTTTTACCTCCCCCAGGCGTTGATCTGGCTTTTGACCTGGCTCTACCGGCTGGTCGGAAGTTACGGCTGGGCGATCATTTTGCTCACTGTGATTATCAAGGTGGTACTCTGGCCCCTGACCCACAAAAGCTACGCCTCGATGGGGAAGATGCAGCAGCTTCAGCCCCAGTTGGCCGCCCTCAAGGAGAAGTACAAGGGCGACGCCAAGAAGATCCAGGCCGAGACGATGAAGCTCTACAAGGCCAACGGGGTTAACCCGATGGGCGGCTGTCTCCCGATGCTGCTGCAGATGCCGGTCCTCTTCGCCCTCTTCACCACGCTGCGGAACACCATCCTCCTGCGCAACGCCCCCTTCTGGATAATCCCCGGGCGCTGGATCAAAGATCTCTCCGGCCCGGACGTCCTGGCCACCCTGGAGAAGTCCTATCCGATTATCGGCAATCAGATCAATATCCTCCCCCTCCTGATGGGAGTCTCCTTCTATCTCCAGCAGAAGATGACCCCCACCGCCGGAGGGGGAAGTCCCCAGGCCGAGCAGCAGCAGAAGATGATGGCCACCCTGATGCCGGTGATGTTCACCTTCCTCTTTTACTCCCTGCCGGCTGGCCTCAACCTCTACTTTATGCTCTCGACCTTCATCACTGTCGCCCAGCAGATGCTGACCGCGAAGTTCAAAGCGGCGAGGGCCGGTAATCAGTGATCGGTAATCGGTAGTCTGGTTACAGTAAGATTTCATACGGATCCCGATTCTTATCCGGGTATATGGAAACGGGACGACACGAGCGGATTTCTCCAGATACCATCGCCGCGCCGGCAACGGCGGAGGGGGAAGGGGCGATCTCAGTGATCCGGGTCTCCGGCCCCCGCGCCCTTGAATTTCTCTCCTCTCTCTTCCATCCCGTCCATCCCCCCTCGGCTCCCCTCGAGTCCTTCCGACTCTATCCCGGCTGGCTGGTAGATGGGAAGAAGCAGATCGACCAGGTGATGGGGGTGGTGATGCGGGCGCCGAAGAGCTACACCGGGGAAGATATGGCTGAGATCCACTGCCACGGGGGCCGCGCGGTGACGGCGTCGGTGATTGAAGCTCTCCTCAAACGAGGGGCCCGGCTGGCTGAGCCGGGTGAGTTTACGCGGCGGGCCTTCCTCAACGGCAAGATGGACCTGACCCGGGCGGAGTCGATCGCCTGGCTGATCTCGGCCCGCTCGGAGAGGGAGCTGCAGAACGCCGTCGCCCAGATCGGGGGAGAATTACGGGATCGGATTCGGGTCCTGGAGAAGGAGCTGGTCGAAGTCCTGGCCGCCATTGAGGCTACCCTCGACTTCGAAGAATTCGAGTCGGAGCAGATTCCCTACGCGGAGGTGGAAGGAATCATCCGGAGGGTGGAGCGGGAACTGGTCTGGCTGGAGCGGGAGGCCCGGGCGGGGGAATTTCTTCGGGAGGGCCTGTCAGTAGTCATTGTCGGGAAGCCTAACGTGGGGAAATCGAGCTTGCTCAATTCCTTCCTCTCACGGCAGCGGGCCATCGTCTCCCACACTCCGGGAACCACCCGGGATACCATTGAGGAGACAATCGTCGTCGACGGTATCCCCCTGCGGCTGATCGACACCGCGGGTCTGCGCCGTCCCCGGGGGGAGGTCGAGGAGGCGGGGGTCTCCCGGGCCCGGGAGAAACTGGCCGCCGCCGACCTGGTGCTCCTGGTCCTCGACCGGGGGACCAGGATCGACCAGCACGACCGGGAGATCCTTCGGTTGGTCCGGGAGAAACTGGCCCTGATCGTGGTCAACAAGATCGATCTCCCGGCCCGGGGGGACCTGGAGGGCCTGGGGGTTGAATTAACAAAGCGGAAGGTAGTCGAGATCTCGGCCACCGAGAACCGGGGGATCGAGCGGCTTCGGGAAGAGATCGCTCTCTTGCTTCGGGAGGAGTTTCTCGCCGGGGGGGCTTCCGGAGTGATGCTTAGCCGCCGGCGGCGCTCAGCGTTGGAAGAGGCGATTGACGCCTGCGAGCGTGCCGTGGCCGGGTGTCGGGAGCGGTTATCCGGCGAGCTGATCACCCCGGACTTGAACCGGGCCCGGGAGAGATTGCAGATGATCCTGGGCGAAGAGTTTGACGATGCCGTCCTCGACGAGATCTTCTCCCGGTTCTGCGTCGGCAAGTAGGTTTACTAAAATATCCCCAGAAAACGAGACTCCCGTTCTACCTCCTCCGCTTCTTCCCCTTTCCTTTCGGCCGGGCCGCCGGCGCTTCCTCCGGACTCCGGCTCTCCCCCGATCGCCTCGGCCGGAGGCGACTCTTCCACCGACGGATTCGATCCCCCCTCTTCTCCGCGAAGGGATCTCTCCAGGCGTTCGATCTGCCCGCGGAGGGAGGCGACCTCGCCCCGGGCCGCCGCCGCTTCCTCCCGGGCCTGGCGGCTGATATCCTCAAGATCCCGAAGGTCGCTCAGCAGTTCGGCCGATTGTTCTTCCCGTCGCCGGCGGTCGGTTTCGGCCGTGGCGGCGATCTGCGCCAGCTCCGATTCCAAACCCTCCTGCCCCCGGGAAAAGGTGGTGGACAATGTCCGGGACATCGCCCCAATCCGCTCCTCCAGGGAAATTTGCTGGTGACGGATCAGGTAGAAACCGATTCCCCCGAAGATCACCGCCCCGGAGACTACCGCCAGGATGAGATAGATCCGCCCGCGCCGGGCTGTTCTCTCCAGGTCGGCTTGGAGCCGGGCGAGGTAGGTCTTGAGGACCTCCCCCAGCTGGATGGGGAGTCCGTCGAGCGCCTGGAGGGCGAGGCTGGATTCCGGTGAGTCGGCCGGGAAGCGGTCGAGCGAGGTCGACTCGCTCATAACGTCCTCCCGGGACACCAGTCGGATGGCCTTCTGTCCCTGGTACTCGATCATCGATCGCCAGGATCCGGACTTGATCCGGCGCCGGATAGTCTTGACACTGCAACCTAGGATCCGGGCGGCTTCTTTCAGGGTGATCCAGGTGGTGTCGTCACTTGAACTGGTGGAGATTCCATTCATTATGTCCTCCCGCAGTGAGGGACAGATGGTGGACACGTCCTCTGAAGGCAATTCCTTATTCGGGACAAACCTGTCCGGGACGCCTGATTTCTTGGCTGACCACGGTGTCCCGGACAATGTCCAATACAACAGGGACAATGTACACCAGGTGTCCATATTGGACAAGGAAAAAATCTGGCGAAATGTTCCACGTGGAACAACGCCAGATAGTTACGAAATCGTCTTCTCTGCCCGGAGGGAGCGGAGTGATGGGATGAACTGGCCGATTTTAATCAGATCTATTGTCTCAAACGATCCCGCAAACTCGGCCGAACGCAAATGGTGCCTGGCCGCCACCGGAAGAAAGGGGAAGAGAATTAAGAATTTTGTTGCCGGGAGGTAGGGGAGTAAATACTATGGCGACAGTCGGTAAATCCGCTGAGAATCAGGACGATAATAAATCAACAGATTGAGGTGAGATGTGAATGAAAGGGAAGAAGTGATAATTGGGGTTGATCAAGCGCCCGTGAATGCGAAAGAGGAACAATCCGAGAGAGGGCAGGAAGGGGTGGTTCTCATTCCGGAAGAATCGATCCGCAAGAACGCCTATCAGCCGCGCCATCGTTTTGATGAGACCGCATTGACGGAACTGGCCGCCTCGATCCGGGAGAAGGGAATCATCCAGCCGATCCTCGTCCACCCGAGCGGGGCCGGATATGAACTGATTGCCGGCGAGCGGCGCCTTCAGGCCGCGCGTCGCGCCGGTTTAAAACATATCCCCGCCCTGGTTCGAGAAGTCAGGGACCGTCAGGAGCTGCTGGAGATTGCCTTGATCGAGAATATTCAACGGGAGGATCTCAATCCGATTGATCGCGCTCTCAGTTACCGGAGATTAATCGATGAATTCAAGGAAACCCAGGAGGAGATCGCCGAGCGGGTGGGCAAGGACCGTTCAACCATCGCCAATACCATCCGGATTCTCGATCTCCCCCGGGAAGTCAAGGATCTGATCGAAGCCGGGCGGCTCAACTTTGGTCAGGCCCGGGCGCTGCTCTCCCTCGACTCTCGGGAACGCCAGATTCGCCTGGCCCGGCGGGCGGCCGACGGGAAGTTGTCAGTCCGGGAACTGGAGAGGGAGGGGCGCCGTTCGCCGGCCGGCGCGGAAGCCCAGGCTCCCCGGAAGGATGCAGATCCCGAGCTGTCATATGCGTTAGACGTTCTAAGAGAACAACTTAAAGCAAAAGTAACCATTACCAGGAATCAGGTCGGGGCCGGTAAGATCGAGATCGAGTTTTATTCCGACCAGGAGCTGGCCCGGCTCTGCCGGATACTGGGGGTTCGGGATGGTGTAGGGGATGGAGGGGGCGGGATTGATCGGTCCGATGAACAAGGGGTCGGAGAGGAGAATATCCGATAATTTATTGACCGGTTTGGGGACGGGAATTATACTCTGCCCGGTCTCACCCTGCGCAAAATACCCGTAAATCCAGGAGATATAGACATGGCCGAACAACTGCAGGAATTGCTGGAGAGGATCAACCGGGAAGGCGTGGAGAAGGCGGAGAAAAAAGCCGCCGCCATCATAGCCGAAGCCGAGAAGAAGGCCAAGGAGATTGTCGAATCGGCCGAGAAGCGAGCCGCGGAACGGGAAGCCGCCGCCGAGACGGCCGCCGGGCAGCTGAAAGAAAACGCCGAGAAAGCGATCGGACAATCCGCGCGCAACGTTATGCTGTCGCTGGAGGATGAGGTCCGGAAATATTTTGACCGGATCCTAACCGCGGCGATCGGTGAGAGCCTGACTCCGGAAGCGATGACCGCGGCGATCTTGAAACTGGTGGAGAAAGCCGCCGCGCAAATCGGGGGAGAAGAAAGTGTCGAGATCGGGATTTCCCCCGAGGACGCGAAGAAGATCTCCGACGGACTCCTGGCCGGTTTCCGGAAAGAGGCCGAGGGAAAGCTGACGATCAACCCCGTCCCCTCGGTCGAGGCCGGATTCACCATCAGCTTTGACGGCGGCAAATCAAGTTACGATTTCACCGATACCGGATTGCGGGAACTGCTTTCCACCTATCTCAGTCCCCACCTCAAGGAAATCATCAGCCGCTGATGAGCCGGAACTACTATTATTTCGCGGCCTCTCTCCCGATGCTCTCTTTCGGGACAAGGCCGCCGCTGGCTGACGATAAGTTCCTTGAGCAGGCCGGGGAATTTCTCTCTTCCGGTGATGCCGAGGTGCTGGCCAATGCCCGTCTTCTCCCCCCGGAAAAAGACGGAAAGGGCGTCAGCGCCCTTTCCGAGTGGCTCCGTTTCGAAAATTCCCTGCTCAACGAGTCGGCGAAGTTCCGCGCGAAGAAGTTCAACCGCGACCCCAATGAATTTTACCGGGGCGATTATGTCCCCGACCCTTACCTGGCCGCCCTGGTGACGGAAGCGGCCGGGGAAGCCGACCCCCTCCAGGTAGAGCGGAGAATCGATCTCGCCCGCTGGGAGAAACTGGAGGAGATCGAGCTCCAGCACTACTTCGACCTGCACTTCCTGATCGTTTATTTTCTCAAGCTCCAGCTGCTCAACAAGTGGCAGTCGATCCGGGAAGAGAAAGGCCGGGAAGTGCTCGATGAACTGATTAATCCCGCAAAGGAGTCTTGACGATGACTCAACGAAGAGGAAGGATTGCCGGTGTCAACGGGAATATGCTGGTGGTTGAATTCGACGATTTTGTCCGCCAGAATGAGGTCGCCTACGCGATCACCGGGAAGGAGCGTCTGAAATCCGAGGTTATCCGGGTCCGGGGGAAGCGGGCCGAACTCCAGGTTTACGAGGATACCGAGGGCCTGAAGGTCGGAGACCCGGTCGAGTTTACCGGGGAACTGCTGGCGGTGACGCTGGGTCCGGGGCTTCTGACCCAGATCTATGACGGTCTGCAGAACCCGCTTCCGGCTCTGGCCGAGAAGAGCGGGTTTTTCCTCCAGCGCGGATTTTATCTCCCTCCCCTCTCCGAGACCGATAAATGGGATTTCACGCCGACGGTTGAGGCGGGGAAGAAAGTCACCGGCGGCGACGTCCTCGGTACGGTTCCGGAAGGGATCTTCGAGCATTGTATTATGGTCCCCTTCTGGATGACCGGCCAGTACGAGGTGGTCTCCATCGTCAAGCCCGGTTCCTACACGATCAAGGATACCGTGGCCGAGCTCAAAGACCCGAGGGGACATTCCTGCCCGGTGACGATGGTCCAGGTCTGGCCGGTCAAGCTCCCGATCACCGCCTACCGGGAAAAGCTCAAACCCGAAGAACCGCTGGTCACCCGGGTCAGGATCATCGACACGATGGTTCCGATCGCCCGGGGCGGGACCTACTGCATCCCGGGGCCGTTCGGGGCCGGCAAGACCGTACTCCAGCAGATCACCAGCCGCCACGCCGAGGTCGACATCGTGATCATCGCCGCCTGCGGCGAACGGGCCGGCGAGGTGGTGGAGACGCTGAAGGAATTCCCCGAACTGACCGATCCCCGGACCGGGAAGTCCCTGATGGAGCGGACGGTCATCATCTGCAACACCTCCTCGATGCCGGTCGCCGCCCGGGAGTCAAGCGTCTACACCGCGGTCACCCTGGCCGAGTACTACCGCCAGATGGGGCTCAACGTCCTGCTCCTGGCCGACTCCACCTCCCGCTGGGCCCAGGCGATGCGGGAAATGTCGGGCCGGCTCGAGGAGATCCCGGGGGAAGAGGCTTTTCCCGCTTACCTGGAGTCGCGGATCGCCTCCTTCTACGAGCGGGCGGGGCTGGTGAAGCTGAACAACGGGAAGACCGGCTCGGTTACCATCGGCGGAACCGTCAGCCCGGCCGGGGGTAACTTCGAGGAACCGGTCACCCAGGCCACCCTGAAGGTGGTCGGTGCCTTCCACGGTCTCTCCCGGGAGCGCTCCGACGCCCGCCGATACCCTTCGATCGATGTCCTCGATTCCTGGTCGAAGTACCGGAGTTTCGTCGCTCCCGAGCAGGTCGCCCTGGCCCGGTCCTTCCTCCAGAAAAGCTCGGAGATCGACCAGATGATGAAGGTGGTCGGGGAAGAGGGTACCGCCCTGGCCGACTTTGTCGATTACCTCAAGGGCGAGTATATTGATGAGGTATATCTCCAGCAGAACGCCTACGACGAGGTGGACGGCGCTACCTCCGCCGACCGGCAAAAGTATGTCTTCAACGTCCTCCACGACATACTGACCGCGGATCTGAAGTTCAAGGACAAGGAGGGCGCCCGGGGATTTTTCCACGAGATCCGCCAGATCTTCCGGAACTGGAACTCCGCCCCCTGGGAGAGCGAGGAATTCAAGAAACTCGAAGCCGACCTCCGGCAAAAAGTACAAGAAAACAGCAAATAAATTTCCACCACCTTAATGCCGCGGCTGAATATTTCCGTATCCGCGGCTAGTACTCTTACACTATTTTTTACGGAGTAAAAAATAATATGAGGAAAATATACAATCGTATACTCCAGATCTCCGGGGACGTGATCACGGTCGAGGCGAAAGATGTCGGGAACGAGGCCCTGGCCGAGATCACCACCAACCGAGGAAAATCCCTGGCCCAGGTCATCCGCCTCGAAGGCGACCGGGTCTTTC
>CAZPMN010000004.1:0-124282 GCA_964587835.1 uncultured bacterium | reverse complement strand
AATAGGTGGCTACCTTGGAGCGGAATGAGTGGCTACCTTGCTCCGAAATACGCAAGATCGAGCTGCCAAGGCTACCGGCCGAAGCACAGACACCATCTCCAAAGCCCGCCAAGTAGTCCAAGCCGCCCAAGAAAACCCCGAGTACGGCGACCTCAAAGAGCAGATGGACCGGGAGGACAACGTCGACGGCTCCTACCAGGAGCTCCGGCGCCGGAATAGCCCCGGGGGCTGCCAAGGGTCCAATGCGCAGCCGCCAGGTGAGGGAGACAGTGGAATCGGCTTAGGCTCGGGCGGAGGTTGTTGCCTACCTGGGGCTTGGTTTCGAGATAAAGCCTTGGCGCACAGGCGAGGGGCGGTTTCAGCCCGGCCAGCAGGGGGATAGGCGGGGGGCCGGGCTGAAACCGGGTCGGGGGGAAGGGGAGCCGACCAGGCAGACCCGGGACCGGGGACACGCCAGAAGAGGAGCTGCGCCGCGCGGTTTTTTGTGCGGCGCGGCGGTGCGCTCAAAAGGGATCCGGTCCCCAGCCCCCGTGACAAGTCAATCGGGAAATTGACGTTGCCGGGGGAGGGGGCTGGGGGTGGTTCCGGATCCGCGAGGGCAGGGGATATTTAAATTAGCCATAAAGCCAGGTGACGTAGGTTTTAATCTCGGCCTCATAGTCGCTTTTTTCTGCCGGCGAAAGCCGCCGGTCCATATCCTCCAGGATCTCGAGCAATGTCGATTGACGCCCGGCGTTTTGGATAATGGCCAGGGTACCCAACGTAAGGATAAAAATCCCCTCGAGGTCGTAAGTTGTTTTTGGGAGGATGGATTGCAACGCTGCCAAGTAGGCGCCGGCGTCGGGATTGCTCGGAGGTCTGGCGACCGCCACGGCAAAGGCGGCGTCGGCCAGGATTTTCGCTTCAGGGGAGTTGAATACTTCGCGCTGCGAGGGGTGGCCGGTCGCGAGAGTTCGCAGAAACGGGTTGCCGACGGTCGGGCGGCTCGAGTGTTTCTTTTGCCGTTTTTGCCGTTTCAGCCTTTTGGATTTGCTCCTTTTCATTTACCGGGGGCCTCGCTCCATATGCCTCTGATACTGCCGCTTACTGACCGTCTCGGCAATTTGGTCACTATCCAGAAACAGTCGAGCCTTCATCTCGATTGATTTACGACTGAAGTCGTCGAGCTTTTGTATCATCCGCTCCGCTTGCTGCTCGGTAAGCCCCTCGGGCTTTCGGAGCTGCTCATTGAGGACAACCTCCCGCTCGAGCACCTGCGCGGACCCGCTCATTGCCCGCGGAACCCGGTTCTCCGCCGGCACCACGGGCCGCATCGCCGCCACCGAGGTTGCCGGAGAAGCGATCGCCGTCACCCCGATCGTCCCCGCGGTCACCGCCGCGGTTTTCAGTCGCTCCAGCCCCGCTGGCAGCGCCCAGTTCGGAATATAGGATATGGCCTTCTGGATCGCCGCCCAGATTGCCCTAAACGGCGCCAGGAAGAAGTCCGCCACCTTCTTGAAAACCTCTTTAATCGTCGCCACAAACGACCGGATCCCGCCGACGATCCGGCCCCACAGCCCCACGAAAAACCCCTCAATCGCCTTCCAGTTTTTGATAACCAGGTAAACCGCCGCGGCCAGGGCGACGGCAATGGCGAGCACTGCTACCCAGGGGCCGAGCAGGGCCCAGGTCCCGGCGATCGCCGGCCCGAGGCTGGTCGAGTAGAACCCCATCCCCACCGCGGCCTTGGTCATTGCCAGGCCGAAGAGACCGGCAGCCATGAATCCGGTTCCGAGGATAAAAACCAACGCACCTAAGCCCCCGACCAGGACCAGGACCGCCTTTGACAAACCTGGGTGGCCCTCAGCGAAGTCTGCCAACCTCGTGAGTAGCTTTCCAAACTTATCCGCAACGGGAGTCAACACGCTTAAGAGGGGCATTCCAGCCAGGATCATAAATCGCTTAAGCGTGGCACCTATCACCTCCAGTTTCTTCTTCATCTCTTTGGCCATTTTGTCGAAGGCTTCCAGATAAGTCCCGGCCCTGGGATCGCTGGTCTGGCGTGCGATTTCAATAAACTGTTTCAGGTTTTGGGTAAGAGCTCCGAAAGCCTTGATTGCTTCCCGCTCCGGGGTGAGCTTCCGGATGTCGGCCAGGTTTTTGACCAGCGGGGCGAATATCCGCATTTGCTCGATCAGGTCCCCCGACTCGCGCGCGGCCACGTAAGCGGCTCCCCCCAGCCTCTCCAGCTCTTTGGACGCCTTCTCCTCCGGGGCGGCCATCGCCATAAGCAGGGCATTGATCGCCGTTACCGCCTCGGAGGTCGGAATGCCCGCTTTGGTCAGCGCTGCGACACCTCCCAACACCTGCCCGACTTCCACTTTCGCCAGCTTGGCCGTTGTTAACACTTTGCCCAGACTTCCCCCCAGTTCGCTGTAAGTGGTCACTCCCAACTGGACGGTTGTAAAAAGCTGATCGTATAGTCTATCCAGTTCATTGACGTCCATTCCATAGGCATTCAGGATCCCCATACCCAGATTGAGAGAAGTGTTAATATCGGAGACGCCGGCCACGGCAGCCTTTGCGGCCTTTTCGTAAACTGCCAGGTATTGCGTTTCGGTGAGTCCTTGGATCCCGGAGAGAAGATCATAAGCCGCGCGCTGCGAGGCCTCCGAGACATCCCCGACGGAGGCCGCAATTTTCAGGACCCCCTTGGAGAACCTGTCCATATCGAAGGTGGCCGTGTTGACCAGCGTGGAGACTTCCGCCATCCCATATGACCAATCAGACGCCATCTTCACCGGTACGGCGGCAGCGGCCATCATCGCCACCCCCGCCCCCATCATCAGGGCCCCGCGCTTGATCCTCAGCATCGACTGCTCGATCCGGCGCGCGTGAATATCGGCCGCCCCGCTCAGGCCCTTAAACGACCGCTCGGCCTTCTGCGCCCCGGCGGAGAAAGAGTCCCGGAGGCTTAAGAGTATGCCGACTCCAAAATTGCGTTCTGAGCCGTTCATGGTTTGAAATAAAGTGGAAGTGTTCCCCCATTAATAGCCGCGATCGTGCATATTCCGAGAGCAACCCCTCCCCCCTCCGGGTCAAATCTCTCCTGTTTTTGACCCCGGGCTCAGTCTCCCGGGCTTCCCCGGTCACCGGCCAGCGTGGCGGCCTAGACTCCGGTCCTCTCCCGGCCACCTGAATAAAATCTAAAAAATACAGATTTCGACCCCAAAACTATGCACGGTTCCGGCATAAGGTGAAAGCGTATTGCAATAACGTTGCCACCGGAGCATCCAAGACCCTAAGGGGGAGATCGGCATGAGACTTGATCCGCAGGAAGTATATGACTTGAGTGAAGCAGGAAAGCTGCTTCGCTTATCGAAGTGGACTGTCCGCAAGAAACTGAGGGAGGGGAGAATTCCCGGCCATCGTGTTGGCCGGAGAGTTTTGATTTTTGGCAGCGATCTTCGAGACTACATCCAGCAACAGGGTCGACAGCCCAGTGGTGGATTTGCGAAAAGCATTTCCCAGAAGTAAGAGCGCCCAAGGTATGAAACACAGTGAAAACAATATAATTTCGACCCGGTCTCTATTCGCCTCAGCCTACCTCGTCAGCCAGGGTTTTGAGTTGGTTCGCATTGACTCAGCCAATCCCCACCGGTGTTATTTTCTATTCCCCCGTTCTCGCGAAGTAGAAGGTGCCCTTGATGACTTCTATGGCGAGCGAGCCACGGTCAACCTGGCACGGTATCTTCAATCCTACCGCGGATTGCGAGACCATCTGTTTTCTTTAAAGCAAAGGGTATAAACACAGTGAGTTAGGGGTGGCTACCAGTTAAGGGTAGAAATTCAGTGAGACGAGAGGTTGAGATGATACCGAACGGTTATTACATCAAGGCGCGATGCATCCAAGAATCGGCCATAGCAAATGCTCCACCACATATTCGGGAAATATGGGACTGGCTGCTCAAAGAGGCGAATCACGCAGACGGAAAGTCCCACGGCAGGATAATCCGCAGGGGGCAATGTGTAAGGAGGTACGAGGATATCCTCAAAGGCCTCTCCTGGTATGTGGGATTTCGGAAGGAAAGCTACACCAAATGGCAATGCGAGACAGCAATGAAGTGGTTAACGAAACATGAGATGGTAACCACAGAGAAAACCACACGCGGATTGATCATTACTATCTGCAATTACGACCATTACCAAAACCCGGCCAACTACGAGAGCCACAAAGAGCGCCACAGTAAAACCACAACAGAACCACAACCCCCAGACACTATAAACAAGAAAGAGAAGAAAGTAAGAAAGGAAGGTAAAAATAATATATCGGGCAGTTCTAAATTTATTCCCCCTACTCAAGAACAGGTCAAACAATACGCTCAAGAAATCGGTTATCCGCTCGATCCCGAAAAGTTCATCAATTCTTATGAGCAAAAGGGTTGGATGATTGGTAGAACCCAGATGAAGGACTGGAAGGCCGCGGTCCGGAACTGGAAATCAAACAATTGGGGAAGGCGTGGTTGCGGATCATCGAATAAGGACAAGGGCGGCATTTACAAGGGATTGTACGCGGAGGCTTGATCAGAAAAAAACAGGTTTGGGCCTGCAATAGCCGCGGAATCGGGGGGATGGTGATCGACCTTCTCACCCGCCTGGATGGGATCCCGGCCGGCGATGCAATGAGGAAGAACAGCTTTTGAAGATTGACTAGGCAATGTCCTGATTTTGCTTTGTATGGGATACGTGAATGACCCCCCAAGCTGAGAAATTTATCTCCGATATCTTGGCGACCTGCCGAGGTAACAATGAAGTCCTGTCCAGTCAGGGCGGGGGGATAAACATATTCTTATCCATCCCCTCTTCGGAAAAGCTATTTCTGAGCGAAGATGAGGCGATTTCCTTCTGCAATGTCGGGAAGACCAGTTTCCGGCACGCCGTGGCCTTGAAACTCGTCCCATATTGCATCTTTCCCGGCAGCACGAAGAAACTTTTCCACCGGGAAGATCTGGAGAAGGCGGTCAGGAGCAACCGGAAGAAGGGCCTGCAATCCGACAGGCTGATGGACTGAATCAGACCGGGAGGTGATTGATCAGCCCCTTGAGGTAGCCGGGAGCGAGATGGGAATAGCGCATCGTGGTCTTGATGTCCTGGTGGCGGGCGATCTCCTTCACTGCGCGGAGGGTCACCCCGGCCATCACCAGGTGGGAGATCCCGGTATGGCGCCAGGTGTGGATCGTGGCGTGGGGAAGTTCAAGAGATTGGAGGAGATCCTGGAACTCGAGCCGGAGGGAATTATGCCTCTTCGCAAAGGCATTGGGGAATAGAAGGTCATCCGGTTTCTTGCCGGCGCAGAGTCTTTCGAGGATGGGACGGAGTTTTCCGGCAATCTCGACCTCGTCGTAACGGTTGGACTTGGTGGTGTGGAAGGCGAGAACGTTCCGGGAGAAGTTGACCTGGTTCACCCTGAACGTGGCCGCTTCGTTGAGGCGGGCAAGCGAATAATATAAAAACTGGTAGAACGGGAGACGTGCCCCGGCATTCTGGAAGATGAGCTGGACATCCTCGACCGAAAAGAACCGGATGGGCTTTTTCTTCTCCCGGGGCAGGTCAACCCCGTTGCCGGGGTTGGATGGGAGATAGCCCATCTTGCGGCACCAGTTGAAAAATCCGCGGACGTGGATGAAGGAATTTTTTACCGTGTTGGGGTGGCGGATGGTGGCGCGGTGGTTGACGAACTCCTGGAGGACCTCGGGGGTGATCTCGGATAGAAGGGAAACGTTCGGATGAGAGGACTTCAAAAAATCGATCAGCTGGCCAATCCGTTCCTTGTATTGTATGTATGTCTTCGGGGCTTTGGTCGCCTTGATGGTGTCCAGCCACTTGCCGGCCGCAGCCTCGAGGGAAAGGGTAGGGGAGTCCCAGCCGATCTGTCTCCGGGCCATCTTGCCCTGGAACTCGGCGAAATACTGCTCGGCAAGCTTCTTCTGGCCCTTGGGAATCTTGGTGGATTTGACTTTCCGCTGGCCGTCAAGACGGTAATCGATGACCCAATACTTGCCCCGGAGACGGAGTGTGGACATAAGAAAAAACCCTCCTTGAATTTGACTTATGGTAACAAAATGGTTACAAAAGTCAAATTCAAAGAGGGTATGGAGGCGGGGGGAGTCGAACCCCCGTCCTGAAATAGATCCCTCCGCGCTTCTACAGGCTTAGTCGGTCATTTGAATTCGCCCCCGGAGACTCCGGCCGACAGGATTGACCGGGGACTAACCGCCACGTATAAATCTCGCCCCTCTCCCCGGCGGTCCGGGATCGGGGCCAGCCCGCTATCGTACGTCCCTATCCATCCCGCGGGCTAGACGGTAGGGACGTGACCGCTTTAAGCGGCCAGGGCAAGCTGCTCGTTGGCAGTTGTCATTTGCCGGGTGTTTTAAGAGGCCTCCCGACCACCTCTGCCTGCCGCAACGGCTTCACTATCCCAGTCGAAACCGGGTCGCCCCCATAATTTCCCCGGAAGGAAAATTATGTTGCTGAATACATAATAGACCATCATATTGTGAATGGCAAGGGGAGAAAACCTTTATCCGGCCAAGTATCGATATGAACATCTTCCGTTCGCGCATCCCTGACCGCTGGAGGGATCGCCGGCCCTGGGCTAGGCTGGCGCTGCTCCTGTCCCTGCTGCTACTCGGCTGCGGGGGGAGGGGGGACCGGGAGATCACGATCCTCCATACCAACGACCTACATGGGCACATCCTGCCGGATCGGGTCGAGGGGTGGTCGGACCGGACCGGGGGTTACGCGGTCTTCGTCAGTTGGCTGAGGGGGGTGCGAGAGGAGAACGAGGGAAAGGATATCCCCACCCTGCTCCTGGACGCGGGGGATGTCTATATGGGGACAGTGGAAGGAAACCTGACCCGGGGCCGGGCGGTGATTGAGCTGATGAACTTGGCCGATTACGACGCGGCGGCGGTCGGGAACCACGAGTTTGATTATGGGTTCTTCAACTTTCATCAACTGACCCAGACGGCGACTTTCCCCTTCCTCAGCGCCAATATCTTCCGGAGCGATTCCGGAAAACCGCCGGAGAGCATCCGTCCCTACCTGGTTCGGGATTACCAGGGACTGAAGGTCGGGATCATCGGGGTGACCGTGGTCGAAACCCCGGAAGTGACCGCGGCGGGGAACGTGAATCAGATCGCCTTCCGCGACCCGGCGGAGTCGATCCGGCCCTATCTCCAGCTCCTCCGCCGGGAGGGAGTCGACCTGATGGTCGTCCTCAGTCATTTGGGCCTGGCGGCGGATCGGGTGCTGGCCGAGACCGTGGCCGGAATCGACCTGATCGTCGGCGGCCATAGTCACGATCTTTTGGCCGGACCTCTCCGGGTCGGAACCCGCCCGACCCTGATCGTCCAGGCGGGGTGCTACGGCCGGTTCGCCGGACGGCTGGACCTCCGAGTTGATACCAGGAAGAACCGGATCACCGACCACCGGGAGACGATCTTCGTCAACCGTCAATACAGTTACGCGGCCGATCTCGAGACCAACCGGCTGCTGGCGGAGATTCGGGAAGAAGTCGGCGGAGACTATGACCAGGTGGTCGGGATGGCCCTCGAGGACATTACCACCGCCGACGAAGAAGAATCCCCGCTCGGCAACCTGATCACCGACGCAATGCGCGAGAAGACGGACGCGGTGGCCGCCTTCCAAAATCCCTACGGGATTCGGGGAGACCTTTTGAGGGGGCCGATCACCCGGAGGGATATTTACACGGTCTTCCCCTTCGACAACTCGATTGTGACGATGGAGCTGACCGGGAGCCAGATCCGGGAACTGCTCGAACAGAGCCTGACCCTGAAGAAAGGGCTGCTCCAGATCTCCGGGCTGCGGGTGGTCTACGACCCGAAACGGTCGGAGGGGGAACGGGTAATCTCGGTGGAGATCGGGGAAGACCCCCTGGAAGAAAATTCCCGTTACCTAATCGCCACCAATGTATTTCTGGCCGGGGGAGGGGATTACTTCGCCACCTTCCGGGAGGGGACCATCCGCCGCGACAGCGGCGCGCTCCTCCGGGAGGCGATGGCCGAGTACATCAGCCGGAACACCCCGCTCCATCCCGGATTCGCAGGTTTCGGCCGCTGGATCAGGAAATAACCGATGGGCCGGCTCCGGAACCAGCTCCGCCGTTTATCCGCTCTCCAAACCTCCCCGACTCTCCTCGGCTGCCTCCTCCCCTTCCTGATCTCGGGCGGGAGTTCCATCCCGGCGATTATCATCCCCGGTCCGGTCGCCCGGATGCAGGTCAGTTCCATCCGCCATCGGGACAGCCTCTACGTCCCGGTGGCGGCGATCGCCCGGTCTTACGGCCTGATCCTGGAGGAAGATGACGGAAGGTTCTTCACCTTCGGCAGCAACCGGATCCGACTGAGGGTCGAGGCCGGGAGTCCGGAGGTGACTATCAATGGTGAGACCTTCCTCCTGGAAGATCCGGTGGACTGGCGGGAGGGGGTCCTGATCGCCCCGATCTATCTGGCCCTGGTCAGCCTGCCGGGACAGATCGACGACGATGACCTGATCGAGAACCTGGCCCCGGGAAAAGAGGGGATCCGGGTGGTCCTCGATCCCGGTCACGGGGGAGTCGATCCCGGGGCTGTCGGCGAGGGGTTGCTCCTGGAGAAGGACGTGGTTCTCGAGATCGCCCGCTCCGTCCGGGCTTTCCTGGAAGGGGAGGGCTACCGGGTAACTATGACCCGGAACGACGACCGTTACGTCTCGTTGCGTCACCGGATCCGCCTGGCCAACCGGCTGCGGGCCGACCTCTTTGTCAGCATCCACGCCAACGCCGCCCTCAATCACCTGGCCCGGGGCACGGAAACCTTTTACTACGCCCCGGCTGGGGACCCCTGGTCCCGGACGGTGGCGCAGCTGGAGAATGCCGCCTTGCGCCTGGAGAACCCGGAGAATCCGGCCGTGGAGGAGATCAATGGGGAGGTGGAAGCCGCCGGGCGGCGGCGGGACAGCGCCCGGGCGGCCTCCGGAATCCAGAAACGGCTCGCCGCCGCCACCCGGACCCCGAACCGGGGGGTCAAGAAGGCGAGATTTTATGTCCTCCGGCGCACCCGGATGCCCTCCATCTTGGTCGAGACCGGTTTTCTCTCCAACAGCCAGGAACGGGATGATCTCGCCGACGGCGCCCATCGCGCCGCGGTGGCGGAAGCCATCGCTCTCGGGATCAGGGACTATCTGGAGCGGGCGGTCCCTTAGTCGGGCCAGGGAAGATTTTCCTTCCGTCGGACGGGAAGGTTGCCTATGATGTAATCTAATTGAATCCAACCCCACCTGCCGGACAACCGGAGAGGAGGAGCTATGAAGCTGAGCAAGAATTTGTCCCTGGTTATCCTGATCGCCCTGGCGATCTCGATCCCGGCGTCGGCCGCGGCCCGGACCGTCACCCTGCCCAACGACATCGCCTGGGTGATGTCCGCCGACACTTACCGGGCCTGCTGTCAGCAGGCCTACCTGAACGCGATCAGCCGGTTGAAGGTCCTGGCTGAGGGAAAGAAACCGGGAACCTGGTGCGTGGTTCTCGACGCTGACGAGACCGTGCTGAGCAATGTCCGGTTCCAGGCCGAGCTGGCGGCGAGCGGGTCCGGTTATTCCCGCAACGCCTGGAACTCCTGGTGCCAGCGGATGGAGGCGACTGCAATCCCCGGGGCGATCGAGTTCCTGACCGCAGTCCGCGAGCTGGGCGGGAAGATCATCATCGTCACCAACCGGCAGGCGCCCCTGCACGAACCCACGGTCAAGAACCTGGAAAAAGCCGGGATCCCCTTTGACCTCTGCCTCAATCGGGAGGGCGTCTATAAGGACGACCGGTCCAAGGTCCGGCGCCGCCGGGACATCGAGGAGGGAAAACTCCCCCTGGGCTCGGGGATGCCCAAACTGGAGATCCTGATGCTGGCCGGCGATCAGACCCACGATCTCTACGAAGACCAGAGCTTCGAGGAAGTCAAGGACCGGTTTGGAACCGATCTGATCATCATCCCCAACCCGATGTACGGCGACTGGACAGGGGCGACCTTTGATGCCCCCGGTGGAATTAAACCGGCCGTCCCGGCCGCCGCCGCGGCGCCCGCGGTTCCGGCCGCCACCGGCCAAAGTTCTTCTCCGGCGGCCGACCCGATCCCGGCGGAAAGTGCGGGAAACGCCATCACCTGGCAGGAAGCGATGGATCGGGTGGGGGATAACGTCACGGTGGAGGCGGAGATTGTCGGGTTCTACGACCCGGAGGCCCGGGGTCAGGGGGGGCCGGTCAGGCTTAACACCGACCGGGATTACCGGAACAGCCTGACCGTCGTCTTCTACAAGAAGAGCCGCGACGGGGAGGACCGGGGATTTGGCGATCCGTCCCGATTCGAGGGGCGGAAGATCCGGGCCCGGGGCAAGGTCACCACCTTCCGGGAATCGGTCCAGCTGAGCATCTTCGCTCCGTCGGATATCGAGATCATCGACTGAACCGCGGAGAACCGACTCCGGCTCCACCCGCCGACCAAAAAATTAACCGATGAGCTTCAACATCAAATCGGTGCCGTCCACCTTCTCGGGCGCCCTGACCAACTTCCAGTTTTACCGGGAGCTGGTCCGGCGGCCCCTGGGCCACGGTTTCCTCTATCTGCTGATCCTGGCCCTGCTTCCGGTTTCCCTCTTCACCATCCCCCAGATCTACGAGATGAACAAGTTGATGATCCGGATCACCAGTTCCCTCCAGGGGAACCTCCCCAAGTTGAGAATTGATCAGGGAGCGGTGATTATGGATGAGGGCGAGGTCTTCCACTTTGAAACCGAGAACGAATTTCCGGTGGCCAGCTGGCAGGAGATCCTCATCCTTCTCAGTTCCCGGCCCGACCGGTCCGTTCGACAAATTCTTCGGCGGCGGGACGCGGGCGAAGAACTCACCGGCGAGGAGGAGGGACTGCTCGCCGCCTTTGAACGGCGACAGACGGCCGGGGCGGCCGGGAGGGCCTGGATCGAAGAGTACTTCGCCGATCCGGAAGCGGTCATCACCAGCAAAGCGGTCGACCGCCAGCTGGAAGAATTTCCCCCGGAAGATCCGGAAGTAGAGAAACTCCTCCGGGACTCCTCCCATTTCTTCAATTTCGTCTTCCGGGTCGATCTCAGAACCGACGATCCGGAACTCCCCCCGGGGATGATGGGCTTTGCCCTGGGGTCGCATTCCTACACTATCAACACTCCCCTGATGCCGAAGAAGATCAGCTTCCCGGAGACCACTTCTACGGTGATCAATGACGAGATCCTGGACAGCTGGCGGAAGTCGTTTATCTGGCAGCTGATCCCGGTGATGATCGGGATGATGCTGGTGATCTGTTACCTGGTCCTCCTGGTGGTCATCCTGGGAGGTTCCGCGGCGGGCGGGCTGACCGCTTCCCTGCTCAAGTGTCCGATGCCCTTCCGACAGGTCTTCGCCCTCGCTCTTTACGCAATCACCCCGGCGATTATCTTCCTTATCATCTACCTCGGGCTGCTCCTGCTCGGATTTAATGTCTCCTATCCGTTGCTGGTCTTCCTGGTCGTTTACGGTTTTTACCTGATCAGTGCCGTGCGACGCTGCTGTTCTCCAGCCTGAGCCCTTCAGGTATTTATGCGACTGCCAACCGTCATCATCGCGGCGGCGGTCCTCCTCCTCGGAGACTACGGTTGCCGGCGGGGGCCGGAGACCGGGGTCGTCTTCGGGGAGCGGGAGATCCGGGTGGGGGAGAAGACCATCACGGTGGAACTGGCCCTCACCCCGGCCCAGATCGAACAGGGGCTCAAGTACCGCAACAATCTCCCCCGGGATCAGGGGATGCTCTTTGTCTTCCCCCGGCCGGTTCAAACCGGTTTCTGGATGAAGGACACCTGGATCCCGCTCTCCATCGCTTTCATCGATCCGGGCGGGCGGATCATCAACATCCAGGATATGGTACCGGACGGGGGTAAGGAGACACACGGTCCGGAACAACCGTTCCTCTACGCTTTGGAGATGAATCAGGGGTGGTTTGCCGCCAACGGGATCCGGGTCGGGGACCGGGTCGAGATGGGCAGGCGGGGAGAACCGCGCTAGATATATTCAAATCGTGACAACTGAACAGATTGCTTAGTCGCTTCGCTCCTCGCAATGACGTTTTTATTCAAGTTAATATCAAAACACAACACTGGGCAGGAAAATCGAATATCCAATATTCAACAAGGAATAGCCAATGAAGAAGGGTGCCGACCGGTTCCGGCGCTGGATATTGGGTATTCCTTGTTGGCTGTTGGATATTGGATCAATCAGAAGTCAGGGGGTTTTCAGTGAGAATCATCTTTATGGGCACGCCGGAATTCTCCCTCCCCGGACTCAAGAGGCTGGCGGCGGAAAATGAGGTGGCGGCGGTGATCACCCGTCCAGACCGACCGGCGGGGCGGGGGAAAAAGTCGGCTCCGTCCCCGGTCAAGGTTCGGGCGGAGGAACTGGGGCTGAAAGTCTGGCAGCCGGCTGCCCCGTCGGGGCAGGAGTTTCTCGAAGCGATCGTCCGGATCGCGCCCGATCTCTTCGTGGTCTCGGCCTACGGCCGTTTCATCCCCTCCGCACTGCTCGACCTGGCCCGGCGGGGCGGGATCAACCTCCACCCCTCGCTGCTGCCCCGCTACCGGGGAGCGGGCCCGATCCAGTGGGCCCTGATCAACGGGGAGGAGGAGACCGGGGTCTCGGTGATCACGGTCGCCGAGCGGATGGACGCCGGCGATATCTGGGCCCAGCGGAAGGTGGCGATCCAACCGGCGGACAATTCCGAGACCCTGGCGAGGAGACTGGCCCAAGAGGGGGGAGAACTGCTGGCCGAGGTGGTGAAAATGATGGAGCGGGGCGGGATCTCCCCCCGGCCGCAGGACGAACGTCTGGCCACCCTCGCCCCCCGGCTGACAAAAAAGGACGGCCAAATCGACTGGTGTCGGCCGGCGGTCGAGATCGCCAACCGGATCCGGGGCCTCTATCCCTGGCCGGGGAGTTTTACCTTTCTGCCCCCCGAACGGGGGGGGAGATCCCTGAAAATTATCTCCGCCGATCCCCGGGAGGAGACCGGAGGAGAACCGGGGGAGATTATCCGGGCGGGGGAGGGGGAACTGGTAATCGCGGCGGGGGAGGGGGCCCTGAAGGTCGGCGAATTGCAGCTGGAGGGAAAGCAGCCCCACCCGGCGGAGGTGTTCCTCCGTGGATGTCACCTCCGGCCAGGAGAGCTCCTGGGCTAGCCGGACCGGCGGCAGAAACACGTTCGGGATAACCAAACCCAACGGAGTGAGATTGCTTCGTCCCCCTCACTCCGTTCGGGGTCCTCGCAATGACCGCGCGATAGGAGTGAGGTTGATTCGGGGGCCAAGACTTGCGGGACTCCCCGCCATACCCGTGCGGTGGGGACGGAGCCGGAAGATTACTGATGGCGAGGAGCAAAAAAGCGGATCCCCGGCGTTGCCTGGTCGAGGCCCTGCGGCGCTGGGAGAGGGAAGAGATCTTCGCCGCCGAACTGCTTAAAGAGA
The DNA here is from genome assembly GCA_964587835.1 of uncultured bacterium. GTDB lineage: Bacteria > Auribacterota > Erginobacteria > Erginobacterales > Erginobacteraceae > Erginobacter. The sequence goes on along the minus strand of CAZPMN010000004.1, from coordinate 110,728 downwards.
TCAGGGATCGGACAGACTTCAGTGAAGCCGACCGGGCCCTGGTCACCGTCACTCTGAACGGGGTCATCCGGAGAAAGCTGACCCTGGACTGGCTGATCGACCGTTTCTCCTCCCGGAGGCCTCCCAGCCGGACCGGTTTCGCCCGGCAGATCCTCCGTCTCTCCCTCTACCACTTCCTCTACCTGGATAACATCCCGCCCCACGCGGTCCTCCACCAGGCGGGGGAACTGGCGAAAATCCTGGTCTCCCCGGGAGAGCGGGGTTATCTCAACGGGCTGCTCCGGACGGTCCAGCGGGCCGGGAAGGACCTGCCCCGCCCGTCCCGGAAAGACCGGACCGGTTACATCTCCATCGTCCATTCCCATCCCCGCTGGCTGGTCAAGAGGTGGGGAGAACGGTGGGGCTGGGAGACGGCGGAAGAGATCTGCCGAGTCGACAACCTCCCCCCGCCGGTCTTCGCCCGATGTAACCGACTGAAAGCGACCCCGGAAGAGCTGATCCGGGCCGGCAAGGGAGAGGGCGTCCACTGGGATCCCCTCCCCGGACGGGATGACGTCGGTATCCTGTCCGGGGGCCGGGATATCGCCTCGCTAGAGAGCTTCCGCCGCGGCTGGTTCCTAATCCAGGACCTCTCCACCCTTCAGGCGGTCGAGCTGCTCCGCCCGGGGCCGGGCGAGCGGATCGCCGACTTCTGCGCTGCCCCCGGGGGGAAGAGCGCTTATATCGCCGAGAAGATGCAGAACTCCGGTCGGCTCCTGGCCGCCGACTCATCCGGGGAGAGGCTGAAACAACTCCGGTCGAACCTGTCCCGCCTCGGGGTTGAAAACGTCCTGGTCCGGAAGATTGATCTTCGGCGGCAAGCTTCCGGCCGAGACCGGGGAAGATGGGACGGGGTCCTGCTTGACGTCCCTTGTTCCAATACCGGGGTTCTGCGCAGACGGGTTGACGCCCGCTGGCGGATCAGTTACGATGACGTCACCCGCCTGGCCGAACAGGGGTTGGAATTGCTGACGGCGGCGGCTGGGAGAGTCCGGACCGGGGGCCGGATTGTTTACTCTACCTGCTCCCTGGAACCGGAAGAAAACAGGATGGTGGTGGAAAAATTCCTCGAACTTCGGCCGGATTATACCCTGTCCGCTGAAGAGAGCGGCCTTCCCCGCGAAAGCGGCGGTGACGGCTACTATGCCGCCCGGCTGCGGAGAGACGATCTGCCTTGATCGTGACGGTTGCCGGAGGGTGGTTGACGATCAGGCCCAATTCCAACTCGGAAGGAGGGAAGAGAATGAAGAAGATTATCCAAACCGACCAGGCCCCGGCGACGATCGGCCCCTATTCCCAGGCGGTCCAGGCGGGTGGGCTGGTCTTTGCCTCGGGGCAGATCCCGCTCAATCTCGAGGGCAAGGTCGTGGAAGGGGGGATCGAGGAACAGACGATCCAGGTGCTGGAGAACCTGAAGGCTGTACTGGAAGAGGCGGGGTTGGGTCTTAAGGAGGTCGTAAGGACTACGGTTTATCTCCAGGACCTCAAGGACTTCAACGTCTTCAACGAGATCTACGGGCGCTACTTTTCCGAGGCCCCTCCCGCCCGGGCCTGTGTCGAGGTCTCAGCCCTCCCCCGAGGGGTCCGGGTCGAGATCACGGCCGTGGCGGCCCGGGAAGAATTCTCGGCCTTCGACTTTCAATAATATTAACCGGCGGCTGAAGATCTCCTACCAATCAGCAAGAACATCCTCATATTCTGTGCTTCATTTTGACTCCTTTTTGTGCCGTCGGTACAATAAGTGTCGCCCCCTGCGGGGGCTTGGAGCAGCTTATTGAACCACTATCATCCACGGGCTAACGCCCGTGGCTATGTTTCTATCGCCCCCTGCGGGGGCTTTCGGATGCGATCTGGCAAAGGGCATATCTGAATAGCTGTGATATAAGCCCGTGCAGCGGGCGGTACTCTTTTAGCCCCGGGCGACAGCCCGGGGAATGAAGATACGCAAAACGATAGCAAGCCCCCGCAGGGGGCGACACTTTTCAACTTGTCCTGGTTCTCCATGCTGCGAACAAAGCTCAAGAACTTATGAAAGATGAAAGGTCCAGTATCGTCACCATCCTCACCGACTTCGGTGATGAGGACTGGTTTGTCGCCTCAATGGAGGGGGTCATCGCCGCCCTCGCCCCCCGGGCCCGAACAATCGGTATCACCCAACGGATCCCCCCCGGGGACATCCGCCGGGGGGCCCTGGTCCTGCGCTGCTCCTACCGCTGCTTCCCGCCGGGGACGGTCCACCTGGCGGTGGTCGACCCCGGGGTGGGGACCGACCGGGCGGCGCTGGCGGCCCGGGCCGGCGGACATCTCTTCGTCGCCCCCGACAACGGCCTGCTCAGCTGGATTCTCCGGGAGGAAGCGGGCGCGGCCGCCTTCCGGGCGAACCGGCGGGAGCTCTTCCTCCCCGATCTCTCCACGACCTTCCACGGCCGCGACATCTTCGCCCCCCTGGCCGCCCGGCTGGCTCAGGGGCTGAAGCCGGAAGAGACCGGCCCGCCCCTGGCCGACCCCGTCCTCCTCTCCCCGCCGCATCTCCGGCCCCTGGGAGAGAACCGATGGGAAGCTGAGATCATCGGCCGGGACCGCTTCGGCAACCTCCTCACCTCCCTGACCCGGGGAAGTTCGCCCTCCGCCGCCAACAGACTGGTCCTCAAGGCCGGCGGCCGGACTCTCCGTCTCCGCCTGGTCGAGTCTTACTGTGCGGTTTCTCCCGGCGAACTCCTGGCGGTCTGGGGAAGCTGCGGCTTTCTGGAACTGTCCGTCAATGGAGGTTCGGCAGCTGAGAGACTGGGACTAAACAACGGGGAGAGGGTAGAGGTCGGACTGTGACCACGATCAGGATCGGGACGGCCGGCTGGTCGTACCCGGACTGGGAAGGAGTAGTCTACCCGGAGGGGTCGGGCCGATCCTTTGACCGGCTCTCCTACCTGGCCGGTTTCTTCGAGACCGTTGAGATCAACAACACCTTCTACCGTTTTCCCGAAGCCCGGATCTCCCAAAGCTGGGTCGATCGGATCGCGGGCCATCCGGATTTCCGCTTCACGGTCAAGCTCCACCGAAACTTTACCCACGACTGGGCGAGCGCTTCCCCCGATGATCCCAGGCGGTGGAAAGAGGGAATCGCACCCCTCTGGGAAACGCAGCGATTGGGGGCGGTCCTGATCCAGTTTCCCTACTCCTTCCATTACACCCCCAACCATCAGCGTTATCTCAGTCTCCTGGCCGACCGTTTCCCGGATTATCCCCTGGTGATCGAGTTCCGACACCGCTCCTGGGACCGAACCGAGACCTTCCAGTTTCTCAAGGATTACGGACTGGGATACTGCGTGATCGACCAACCCCGGGTATCCTTCTCAATTCTTCCCTTGAATTCGGCCACCTCTCCGGTAGGATATATCCGCCTCCACGGCCGGAATGTCCGCGACTGGTTCCGTCCGGGCGCCGGCCGGGACGCACGCTATAACTACCTATACTCCCCGGCCGAGCTCGCCGAGTGGCGGGCCCGGATCGACAAGATCTCGCGCCAGGCCGGGGAACTGTACGTGATCGCCAACAATCACTTCCGGGGGCAGGCCGCCTGCAACGCCCTCCAGCTGGCCGCCGGGGTCAAGGGACGGCGGATCCCGGTTCCCCCGGAGCTGATCGGCACCTATCCGGAACTGAAGAAGATCGCCCGAGGAAGCAGATGAAGAAGATCCCCATCACGGCGCTACTGGCTGCCGTCGCCCTGTTTTTGCTCCCCGGCTGTTCCTCGACTTACCAGAGGGACTGCCGGGTTCGCCTGCTCTCCGATCCGACCGGGGCCGAGGTCTGGAAGGGAGGTTACTATATGGGTACGACCCCCCTGGATCTTCATTTCACGGCGACCGCCGAAGACGACGACCAGGGCTATCTCCAGCTGCCTCACTATACGCTCAAGCTGGACGGATATCAGCCCCATCCCGTGGAGATGAAGCTCGACCTGGAGCAGTCGGGAGACTACTGGGAGGGAGAGGCGATTCTGGAGACGGAAAAATAACCGCCACCAAGGCGAGGATATGACCAGAGAACAAGAGATCGAGTTTAACTGTCCGGCCCCCGGGTGCGGAGAACCGATCCGGTTCAACCTCCGGGTTATCGAAGATGGAGATCCCCAAATCCCCTGCCCGGCTTGCGGAAAAACCCATCGGCTATCGCCGGAGGCAATCAGGAAACTGGGCCTCCTGCAGGACCTGATCGTCGCTTTAAGGAAGGCTCGCCCCATCCTGGGGGAGGGCGGCGTCGGGGTCGAAGTCGGGGAGAAGAAGGTGGTTGTACCCTACTACCTGCTTCTAACCCGGATGACCTCGGAGCTGGCCCTGAAGGTCGACGACGCCGAGATCGCCTTCCGCTTCGTCGTCGAGAGTTGACAAGATAGTTTGGGAATAGGGAATGGGGAATAGTAAAACGGTAAACGGTAAGCAGTAAACGGCAAGAAGTGATCGCGGTATCGCCCTTCGGGCTTGCAGGATCGGAATGCCTGCGGCATTCCTTGGATTAATTGTGGTATCGCCGCACTTGACGTGGACAGTAAACAGTGAGACAGGATTCGTAAGATTAGAATAGGCAGTAGGGAGTGGGCAGTAGGAACTGATCTGAGTAATCTGTGTAATCTGTGGATTTAAGCGGGCAGTGAGGGGGGGTACGAGGAGAGACTATGGGCAAGATAGCTTTTATCGGGGCGGGGAATATGGCCGAGGCCTTGATCCGGGGGATAGTCCGCCGGAAGCTGGCGGCGCCGGAAGAAATCATTGCTGGGGAGATCGATCCTGGACGGAGGGAGAAAGTTCAGCGTGAACTGGGGATCCGGGTGACCGGAGACAACCGGGAGGCAGTGAGCCGGGCCGAGATCGTCATCCTGGCGGTCAAGCCCCAGTCGCTTGACCGGGTCGCCGGGGAGATCGCGGGGGCGATCACGCCCGGGCAGCTGGTGATCTCGATCCTGGCCGGGATCTCCACCCGGAAGCTGGAGGATAAGCTGGGCGACGGGGCCAGGGTGGTCCGGGTGATGCCGAACACGCCCGCCCTGGTCGGAGCCGGGGTCTCGGTCATCTGCACGGGCCGGAAGGCCGGCCAGGACGCCCTGGCCGATGCCGGGACCATCCTCGGGGCGGTGGGGGAAGTCCGGGTGATGGGGGAAGAACTGATCGACGCCGTGACCGCCCTCTCCGGCTCCGGCCCGGCCTATCTCTTCCTCTTCGTCGAGGCGATGGCCCGGGCCGGGGAGAGGCTCGGCCTGGAGCGGGAAGAGGCCGCCAAGCTAGCAGCGGCAACCCTGGCCGGGGCGGGGCGCCTCCTGGTGGAGTCGGGCCGTCCGGCCGGCGAACTGCGGCGGCAGGTGACCTCCCCGGGAGGGACAACCGAGGCGGCCCTGAAGGTCTTTGAAGAGCGCGGGCTGGAGGAGATTGTGGAAGTCGCGATGCGGGCAGCGGCCGACCGGTCGAAGGAACTGGGGGGATAAGAGATGGGGCTGATCGGGCTCTTGCTCTCCGCCTACTTCGTCTTCCTCCTGATCCGGGCGGTCGTTCCCGATACCGGCCAGATGGCCTTCAACCAGCCGTTTCGGCTGGTGGTGAAGCTGACCGAACCGGTGATCGCCTTTTCCGCCCGGCTCCTACCTCCCGGTTCCCGCCGGCTGGCCGCTCTCCCGGCGATCGGCCTCCTGATCCTGCTCCACGGTGTGATTTTTATGGGCGATTCCGATCCCCGGGCCGGGATCTTCAGCTGGGGATTCATCTCCTGGGACTTCGCTACCGCCCGGCCGTTCTGGGGCCTGGGAGCCGCGCTCGGACATTATCTGGTCTTGACTTACCGTTTCCTCGCCTTTCTTTTCCTGGTCGTCCTGATTTCTCCCGAAATCTCCTCCGACCAGGTATCCCGCCTGATCCGGACTATGGTCCAGCCGCTGATCCGGGTGGTGCGTTCCCGGCCCGCCGCGGCCGTTCTCCTCCCGACAGCGTTCACGGCGGCGATGGCCGGTCTCTGGAGCCTCCTCCAGGCGCTCGGGGGGCTGGGGGGGGAGGGTAGGATATTTATCCGCTCGCTGATCAACTCCCTGGTCATCCCCCTCCAGTTAACCACTTTGATCATCTATCTGATCATCTTCCAGGCGCTCCTCTCCTGGTTTGACGCCGGGCGTCGGGGGGCCGGAGCCTTTTCCTGGCTGGAGTTTTTTGTCGAACCGTTCCTCAAGCCCCTGCGCCGCTTCAACCTGGTCTTGGGGAGGATCGATCTTACCCCCCTGGCGGCGATCTTCGGGCTGAGTATCTTCCGCCGGGTGGCGGAGAGAATTCTCTGGGAAGTTTATCGGGCGCTGTAGAGATGAAGACGGCCGAGATCGAGATCTCCGAGCAAGGCGGGGGGGTTACTTTCCCGGTCCGACTTTATCCCCGGGCGGGGCGGGAAGGGATCGCCGGCGTGCGGGCGGGAAGACTGAAGATCGAAGTCACTCCGGGCCCGGTCAAGGACCAGGCCAACCGGGCATTGATCAAACTGCTGAAAAAGCAGCTCGGGGTTCCCCAGAGCGCCGTCACCATTATCCGCGGCGCCACCGGCCGGGATAAACTGATCCGGGTGGAGGGCCTGACCTCCGAGCGGCTGAAGCTGATTCTGCCCTGAGCCATTTCCTGATGAGCCGACGATTCACAGAGCGTTTGATCAAGCGGATCGAGCAACTCGACCATCGGGAACTGAAAGGATATCTTTCCAGCCTGGCCCGGGAGAAGGGCTTGCTGGAAAATATCCTCAACAGTATGCAGGAAGGCCTCCTGGTGGTCGGACCGGAGGGAACCATCGGCCTGCTCAACCATTCCGCCGCCCGGCTCCTCGATATACCGCAGGATTCTTCCGGCCGCGCTTTCTCCGCGGTGATCGAGGATACGGGACTGCAAGAAATCATCGACCAGGGACTGGAATTTCCCGGTCAGTCCCTGGTCCGGGAGTTCATTATGGTCCATCCCCAACCCCGTTGGATCCGGCTCAGCCGGTCAGGCCTGAGCGACGGCGAGGGGAAGTTCCGAGGGGTCCTGCTGATTCTGGCCGACATCACCCGCCAGCGCAAAGCCGAGGCGGAGACCAGCCTGGTCGAACGGCTGAACTTCCTCGGCCACCTGACTGCCGGGGTCGCCCACGAAATCGGCAATCCACTCAGTTCCCTCTTCATCCAGGCCCAGCTGATCGAGCGCCAGGCCCGGAATTTGCCCGCTCCCCAGAGGGATAAATTCCAGCGGACCATCTCGCTGATTATGGAGGAACTGAAACGGCTCGACGGAATCGTCCGACAGTTTTTAAAGACACTCCGCCCGGAGACCCTCCATCTCCAGGAAAACGACCTGGCCGAGGTGGTCGGAGAGGTGGCCGACCTGGCCGAGGAGGAACTGCGGGAAAGGGGGATCGCCTTGGTTCGGGAATTCCCCAAAGAGGAAACCCGGGGCCGGATGGATAAGAACCTGGTCAAACAGGCGGTCCTCAACCTGGTCAAGAACGCCGCCCAGGCGATGGCGCGGGGGGGCACCATCACCATCCGGGTGGAGGATGAGGACGCTTATCTCAAGATGGCGGTCTCTGATCAGGGCAGCGGCATCCCGCAAGACAGGATGGCCCGGCTCTTTGAACCCTTCTTCACCACCAGGGAGACCGGATCGGGGATGGGGCTGCTGGTGGTCTACAAGGCAATCCGGCAGCACGGGGGATACGTCGAAGTGACCAGTAATCCGGGGGAGGGCACCACCTTCACCATCTGGCTCCCCCGGCGCCCGAAGAAGATCAAGCTTCTCCCGGCTGGAAAAGAGAAATAATTTCCGGGGCTCAACCCGCAGAGACAGATCCGGAGGAAAAAATAATTATGGCCGCGACCGTCCTGATAGTGGAAGACGAAAGGAACCTTCGGGAGGGCCTCCGGGAGGCCATCCAGTCGCCCAATTTGCGGGTGCTCGCGGCCGAAAACGCCTTCCAGGCTGAAGAGATACTCCGGGACCGCAACGTCGACCTGGTGCTGGCCGATCTGAAGATGCCGGGGATAAGCGGCCTGGAGCTTTTGCGCCAGGTTCACTCCTTCTCCCCCTCGACCCCGTTCATCATAATGACCGCTTACGGGACGGTTGATACCGCGGTGGAGGCGATGAAAGAGGGGGCTTACGACTACCTGACCAAACCGGTCAACATCGATCAGCTGGAGTTGCTGATCGCCCGGGCCTTGAAGGGACGCGAACTGGAGCGGGAGAATCTCTACCTGAAGGAACAGCTCCAGAAGAAGTACGGGTTGGAACATATAACCGGCCGGAGTCGGGCGATGGAGAAGGTCCTGGAACTGATCCGCCAGGTCAGCGATACCAACTCCACCGTCCTGATCACCGGCGAGTCGGGAACCGGGAAGGAAGTGGTGGCCCGGACCATCCATCAGCAGAGTTTCCGGAGGAACCGTCCGTTCATCGCCATCCACTGTGCCGCCCTCTCCCCGTCCTTGCTGGAGAGCGAGCTCTTCGGCCACGAACGGGGGGCCTTTACCGGAGCGGTCAGCCGGAAGAAAGGCAAGTTCGAGGTCGCCGACGGGGGGACGGTCTTCCTGGACGAAGTCAACGAGATCCCTCTGGAGATGCAGGTCAAGCTCCTGCGGTTTCTGGAGATGCGGGAACTGGAGCGGGTGGGAGGAACCGAATCGATCCCGGTTGACGTCCGCCTCCTGGCCGCCTCCAATGCCAATCTGGAAGAACTGATCCGGAAGGGGGGGATGAGGGAGGATCTCTATTTCCGTCTGAACGTGGTCCGGATCAAACTCCCCCCCCTGCGGGAAAGGCCCGAGGATATCCCCTTGCTGGTCCACGAATTCATCTCCGAACTCAGCCGGGCCAATCATAAGGAGATCAGCTCGATCACTCCGGTCGCCCTCCGGGCCCTGCAGGCATACCCCTGGCCCGGCAACGTGAGGGAACTAAAGAACTGCCTGGAATCGATGATAGTCCTAGCCAAGAATCCGGTTCTCGACTTGGACAATCTCCCCCCCACGATCCATCCGGCCGCCGACCGGCCGGAGTCGGCGGAGGGCGAGGTCAACCTGAAGAAACTGGAGAAAAAGGCGATCGTTACCGCCCTAAAGCGGTCTTCCGGCAACAAGAGCCAGGCGGCCGAATTGCTCGGAGTTTCCCGGCGTACGCTTTACCGGAAACTGGAAGAGTACGGCCTGGCGATGGGGTCCGACAAAACCACCAATGTCACCGCGAATTCCGAAGGGGCGGAGCGATCTCAAACGGGGCCATGATTTATTCTGAACCAACCGGGGTAGATTGCTTCGTCCCCCTCACTTCGTTCGGGGTCCTCGCAATGACTCGGGAATTTGCCCAATCGGCAATGGTCGGAGAGCCTCTGCCGGGGCGAGGAGAGGGACGATGGGCGAAGATCTGCTAACCGTCACCTACCGGGTGCCCTACGCGGATACCGACCAGATGGGGGTGGTCTACTACGCCAATTATCTGGTTTACTTCGAACGCTTTCGGAACGAGCTTCTCCGCCGGACCGGGATTTCATATCGCCAGTGGGAAGAGCGGGGGATTGTGCTTCCGGTGGTGGAAGTATTCTGCCGGTACCGATCTTCCGCCCGTTATGACGATATCCTCACGGTCAGCGGAGGGGTACGCCCGCTCGGGAGGACCAGAATCCGGATCGACTACTTGGTTCGGCGGGGAGATATCCCGCTGGCCGAGGGGCACACCATTCACGCCTGCCTGAACCGGTCCGGACGGCCGATCCGGATACCGGACGGTCTGCTCCCCTAAGAACGGTAGCGAAAACCTGAATTTCTATACCCGACCCCGTTACGGGACGGGCCCGGTGGACAGACACTGATTATGGACTCCCACCTCTCCAGACGTCTCCGTCCGCCCCTGCTTACCCTGGCCCTGCTTCTGGTCTGTTATCTTTCCCTAACCTATGCCTGGGACAGGTTCCGCAACACCAACGAATACAGCCGGTTCTTTCTCACCCGGGCCCTGGTCGAGTACCGGACCCTGTCTATCGACCCATTGCTCAGGATTCACGATACCCAGGACAAATCCCGTTACCGGGGTAATCACTACTCGAACAAGGCGCCGGCATCATCCTTCCTGGCCGTCCCCGCCTATCTCGCCGTCCGGTTGGGAGAAGAAACCGGAAATTTCGATCTCCCTGACGGGCTGACGCTTTACCTGATCACCGCGCTCACCGTCAGCATCCCCGCGGTCCTCTTCCTTTTCCTGCTCTTCAGGTTCTGGTCCGCCTTTACCGGCGATATTCCCACCCGCCGGGCGATCCTCGTCCTCTTGGGGGCGGGGACGATGAGCTGGCCTTACTCCACGATGTTCTATAGCCATATCCCGGCCGCCATCAGCCTGATGTGGTCCTTTATCCTTATCTTTTCCCGCCGCGATTCCTCCCCCGGATGGCGGAGACTGTTCGGGGCCGGCTTTCTCTGCGGGATGGCCTTTGCCCTGGAATACCCCACCGTCCTGATCGCCGCCGGCATCTTTTGCTATGCCCTATCCCTTCCCGGCTCCCCCTCCCGGAGCCGGCGGGCGATCTTCTTTCTTCTCGGGACGGCCCTTCCTACCGGGCTGACCCTTTACTATCACAACCTCTGTTTCGGCGGCCCGTTCCAGTTCCCCTATTATCACGAGACCTATCCGGCCTTCGCCCTCGCCCATCAGCGGGGGATCGCCGGGGTCTCCCTCCCCACCGGACCGGAGGAACTGCGCCAATTCCTGATCCGGCTCCGCCGCCTCCTGATCAGCCCCTACCGGGGGATCTTCTTCTACTCCCCCTTCCTGGTCTTCGGAATCATCGGTATTATCAAGATGATCCGCCAAAGAATCTGGCGGAGGGAAGGAGTGCTCTTCATCGGCCTGACCGTGCTCTACCTCCTCTTCCTGGCGGCCTTCTCCGACTGGGAGGGGGGGTGGTCGATGGGCCCCCGGCACCTGATTCCGCTGCTGCCCTTCCTGGCCACCGGGGCGGTCTGCGGACTGGCCAACTCCTCCCCGAAGGGACGGTTTCCCGCGGGGCTGATCCTGGCGGTTCTCGGGCTGGTCTCCCTCGCCTTCACCTTCCTCGGCACCGTCACTTTCCCCTACTTTCCCAAGGAGTTCGCCAACCCGCTCCAGGAACTTGCCTGGTACCTGTGGAACCGGGGAAGGCTGGCCCCCACGATCGGAGAACTGATCGGGCTGCAGGGCCGGGCCCGGATCCTTCCGGCGGCGGTTCCCGTCGGTCTGCTGGCCGTATTCTTTCTTCGGGATGCCGCCCGCTGGACAGGCGGGCCGGGGCGGAGCCGGGCCCGGCTGATCGGGCTGGCACTCCCGGCCGCCATATTGCTGCTCTGGATCGGTTTCCGGGCCGGGAGAATAAGGGAGAATCAACTTGCTCCGGAAGAGAGGATCCGGCGGAACGCCCAGCGCAGCCGGGTTCTTTACTTTATGGAACGGGAGAGGAGGGAGGACGGTAAGCAGTAAGCAGTGAGCAGTGAGCGGTAAGCAGATACGGAACCGGGATGGCTTTGAGTAATTTATCTTCCCCGAGGCAGCAGGCCTCGGGGAAGATATATTAAAAGGAGTACTCCAGACCCGCCCGAACCTGGAAATTGGTGAAGTCCGGAGAATCTTCCACCGTCACTGCCGTCCCGTCCGGCGTGGAATGGGTCTGTTCCCGGTCGACGTCGGTGAGGACGTATCTCGCCTCGACGTTGAGGAAGATATGATCGCTGAGCTGGAAGTCGGCACCGACTGCGGCGTGGACCGACCACTGGCCGTTGATGTCGCCGGTGATGGTAACCGGGTAACTGTTATCGGAATCATCCGGATCGGTCACCTGGTAGGATCCGTTGATATCAGCGTCGATTTCGTAGTATCCGGCTCCCAGACCGAGATAGCCCCGGGCGTTCTCCTCCACCACCGGGGAAAAGATCATCGCCATCACGTAGATCGGGTAGACCCGGTCGACCTCCTTGTAGGTTATCGGCCCCGGGGCTTGCGCATAGGGCATCTCGATATCGCCCTCAAACTCCCAGCGAAAGTAATCCACTCCCGCTTCAATACCCAGCGTATCGGTGAACTTGAACTTGACGGTGCCCCCGTAACCGTTCTCCCAGGAGAAATCGGAGTTCTTCGGATAGACCAGGGACCCGTGGGCTCCTATCCGCAGCTCCCCGTATCTCAGGGCTCCCGGGGTCTGCCCCGGAAATAGACTGAAGAGAAGGAAAAATAAACCAGCCGCTGCCGCGATATTGATCTTTTTCATTGGTTTGCACCCGAAGGTAAATATGTTAATGGTGAAAGACCCTGCCGACAGGTCAACTAATACGTTCCGGATCCGGAATTGGTTCAGCTTCAGTATAGGAATATCGGCCGGGCTGTAAAGACGAAACAGGATTTTCCCTTGCCCGACCGGCATCAGCACTGTTATAGTCCGGCTTTTGAATCGGAGCTTGATAGGCATAGAACATTGCGGGGCGTGGCGCAGTCCGGTTTAGCGCGCCTGAATGGGGTTCAGGAGGTCCCCGGTTCGAATCCGGGCGCCCCGACTGAAGAATTGATTGCCGGGAACGTTTAGCGCGTCTCGAAGGCTTTCGGGAAGGTCCCCCTGATTGGGGTTAACGGCGGGCCGTTTGATTACTTATAGTCATTGCGAGGAGGTCCGAAGATCTTCGGACCGACGAAGCAATCTCCTGCCCTGAAGAAGAGCAGTGTCTGCCGGCGGGTGAGTTAGTTTCGTCTCCTCCAAGCTCGCAATGACTTTTTAATTTTCCCGCCGGCGAAAAGATTGGTTAATCAAAATGAAAGAGATCAAAATAGGCCTGATCGGCTGGGGAACCGTGGGGTCGGGGGTGACTCAAATCCTGCGGAAGAACTCGGCTCTCATCACCCGGAGACTGGGAGCGCGGCTCCGTCTCGCCCGGGTCGCCGACCTCAACCTGAAGAGAGATCGGGGCATCCGGCTCCCTTCCTCCATCCTCACTCGGGACTCCTCCCGGATCATTGAAGACCCGGGAATCGATATCGTGGTCGAACTGATCGGAGGGTTGGACCCGGCCGAAGAAATTGTCCTCTCCGCCCTGCGAAGTGGTAAGCGGGTGGTGACAGCCAACAAGGCCCTGCTGGCCGAGCGGGGCAAGACGCTTTTTTCCGAGGCCGGACGGACCAACCGCCGGATTTTTTTCGAAGCCAGCGTCGGCGGCGGGATCCCGATCATCAAGATAATCCGGGAGGGCCTGGCGGCCAATCGGATCAAGTCCATCCTCGGAATCATCAACGGTACCACCAACTACATCCTCTCCCGAATGTCAGAGGAGGGGATTACCCTGGCGGCGGCGGTCCGCGACGCCAAGGCCGCCGGTTATGCCGAGAAAGACCCTTCGCTTGATCTGGAGGGGATCGATTCCACCCACAAGCTGGCCCTGCTCTCCTCGCTGGCCTTCGGGGGCTGGGCTGATTGTTTCCAGATCTACCGGGAAGGTATCAACGCGATCACCGACGAGGATATCGCCTACACCGCCGGACTTGGCTATACGATCAAACTTCTGGCCATCGCCAAGCAGACCCCCGAGGGCGCCGATCTCCGGGTCCACCCAACCCTGATTTCCCGGCGACATCTCCTCGCCTCCGTTAACGGTATCTTTAACGCCGTCTACCTGGAGGGAGACTTCAGCGAACGCCAGATCTTCGAAGGCCAGGGAGCGGGACGGGGACCGACCGCCTCCGCGGTGGTCGCCGATCTGATTGAGGCGGGACGGGAGATTCTCGCCGGCAACTCTTTCACCCCACCCCTGATCGCCACCAACCGGGATCTCCAGCTCTCCCCGATCGGAGAAGTGGCCTGCCGCCATTATCTTCGCATCCCCGCCGTGGACCGCCCCGGGGTTCTGGCCCGGATAGCCAGCATTCTCGGTTCCGGGGGGATCAGTATCGACTCGGTGATCCAGCGGCAGAAGCGCCGTCGGAACGCGGTACCCGTAATCCTGATGACCCATGTTGCCCGGGAACAGGCCCTGCAGCGGGCGATGAACCGGATCAGCAGGCTGGACGTGGTCCGGGGCTGTCCGGTGCGAATTCGGGTGGAAGATTAACCGGGGGGCCCATGAAATATGTTATTGTCCTGACCGATGGGGCGGCCGATTATCCCCTGGAAGAACTGGGAGGAAAGACCCCGCTTGAAGCGGCCAACATTCCGCACCTTGACCGGCTGGCCCGGGAGGGGGCGGGTGGGCGGCTGCAGACGATCCCCGCCGGGCTGCCTCCGGGCAGTGACGTGGCCAATCTCTCCATCCTCGGCTATAATCCGTCCCGTATCTATACCGGCCGGGGTCCCCTGGAAGCCGCCAGTATGGGGCTGGCTCTGACCGACGACGACGTGGTCTTCCGCTGTAACCTGGTCACGGTCGCCGATAACGTCCTGGCGGATTACAGCGCCGGCCATATCTCGTCGCGGGAGGGAGCGGTCTTGATCGGACTGCTCGAGGAGCGACTGGGAGGACAGGGCCTCAAGTTTTTCCCCGGCAAGAGCTACCGCCATCTGCTGGTGATCAAGGAACAGCTTCTGGAGGAGGGATACGGGAACCTTAAGACCACTCCCCCCCATGACATCACCGGCCAGGCGATCAGCTCTCACCTTCCCCGGGGCCGGGGAGCGCGGCGGCTGCGGGAGCTGATGACCCAATCCCGGGTCATTCTGGCCAACCAGGAGGTGAACGAGATCCGCATCGATCTGGGGGAAAATCCAGCCAACATGATCTGGCCCTGGGGGGGAGGGAAGCAGCCTAGCCTGGAGTTGTTTCAAGATAAATTCGGAGTCAGCGGGGCGCTGATCTCCGCGGTCGACCTCCTTCAGGGGATTGCCCGACTCGCTGGGATGGAGGTGATCGAGGTCCCCGGTGCCACCGGATATTTCGACACCGATTATGCGGCCAAGGGAGAGGCAGCATTACAAGCCCTCCAGGATCACGACCTGGTTTATCTGCACGTTGAGGCGCCCGACGAGGCGGGCCATGGAGGGAACACCACCGAGAAGGTCAAGGCCCTGGAACGGATCGATGAGAGTATCGTCGGGCCGCTCTTGAGCGCGGGGGAGACTCAGGGAGGGTGGAGAATCGCGGCCCTGCCGGATCACGCCACCCCGATTGCCGTTCGCTCCCATGTTTCCGACCCGGTTCCCTTTGCCATCTGGGGTGAGGGGATTGAAGCTGATCGGATGGAAGCCTTCAGCGAGAGGGAAGGGGGCCGGGGACGCTTCCGGCAGAAAGCCGGTCACAAGCTGATGAAGCTGCTGCTGGCGGAATCGAAGAGACAAACCCGGAAGGATAAATCCCCCTCCGTGGAAGGGTCTTGATTTATGAAAATCACAGTGCAGAAATACGGAGGAAGTTCGGTGGCCGACGTCGGCAGGATCAAGAACGTCGCCCGCCGGGTGCTCAGATCCCGTCAACCGGGGGAGGGCCTGGTCGTGGTGGTCTCGGCTATGGGCGACACCACCGATGAACTTATCGCCCTGGCGGAAGAGATCAATCCGGCGCCCTCGGAACGGGAGATGGACCAGCTGATCTCCACCGGGGAGCAGATATCCTCGGCTCTGCTGGCGATGGCCCTGGAGCACGATGGGGCGGAGGCGGTCTCCCTGACCGGAAACCAGGTCGGGATCCAGACCGACGACAGCCACACCAAGGCCCGGATCTTCAAGATCGATCCCCGGAAGATGATCGCGGAACTGGAAAGCGGCCGGATCGTGGTGGTGGCCGGCTTCCAGGGGGTCAACCTGAAGAAAGACGTCACCACCCTGGGTCGCGGGGGCTCAGATACCACCGCGGTAGCCCTGGCCGCGGTGCTCAACGCCGAGGCTTGCGAGATTTATACCGATGTCAACGGGGTCTATACCGCCGATCCCCGGGTGGTGGAAAATGCGGTCAAGATCAAACAAATCTCTTACGACGAAATGCTGGAACTGGCCAGCCTGGGGACCAAGGTCATTCAGAACCGGGCGGTGGAATTTGCGAAAAAATTCAAAGTTGTTCTTCACGTTCGCTCGAGTTTCAACGAGGAACCGGGCACGCTGGTCACTGAGGAGGTAGATGATATGTCGATGGAAAAGGTAGTCATCCGCGGGGTTTCCCTGAACCAGGAGGAAGCAAAATTAACCATCACCATGGTCCCGGACCAGCCGGGAATCGCCGCCCGGATCTTCAAGAATATCGCCGAGTCCAATATCAACGTGGATATGATTATCCAGAACGTCAGCGACCAGGGGTTCACCGATGTCTCTTTTACCGTGCCCCGCCCCGACCTGGCCCAGACCCGCTCACTACTGGAGAAGATTGCCCGGGAGATCAAAGCCGGAGCTGTCACTGCGGAAGAGAAGATCGCCAAGGTTTCCATAGTCGGCGTGGGGATGAAAAGCCATCCCGGTGTCGCGGCCACGATGTTCGAAACCCTGGCCCGGGAGAAGATCAACATTATGATGATCTCCACTTCGGAGATCAAGATTTCCTGCGTGGTCCGTTCCGAGGACGGGGAACGGGCGGCCCGGACCTTGCACCGGGCCTTCGGCCTGGATCAAGCAGAGGGGGAAGTCTGAGTAAACCAAACTGATGGATTACACCAAGCTGAGATCGCCGTGGCTAAGTCGATAATTCTTTACGATACCACTCTCCGGGACGGAGGACAGGCGGAAGGGATCGCCTTTTCCCTTCCCGACAAGTTAAGGATCGCTCAGCGCCTGGACCGGACCGGGATACATTACATCGAGGGTGGATGGCCGGGATCCAACCCCAAGGATATGGCCTTCTTCCGGGAGATTCGCAAGTATCCGCCGAAGCAGGCTCGGATTGTCGCCTTTGGCAGCACCCGCCGGGCGGGGGCCAATGTGAAGGACGACGCCAACGTGGTTTCTCTTTTGCAGGCCCGGACCCCGGCCATCGCCGTTTTCGGCAAAAGCTGGCTCCTGCACGTCTCCGATGTCCTCCGGGTTTCCCCCCGGATCAACCTGGAGATGATCGCTGATACGATTGCCTATCTGAAGTCCAAAAGAAAAGAATTGATTTTCGACGCCGAGCATTTTTTCGACGGCTACAAGGATAACCCCGATTACGCGTTGTCCACCCTGGCGGCTGCGGCCGAGGCCGGAGCGCAATTTCTCGTTCTCTGCGATACCAATGGCGGCGGCCTGCCGGAGGAGATCTACGGCATTACCCGGGAGGTTCAATCCCGATTTGACGTTGCCTTGGGCATCCACGCCCACGACGACAGCGGGCTGGCCACCGCCAATTCCCTGGCCGGAGTCAGGGCAGGGGCGGTGATGGTTCAGGGGACGATCAACGGCTACGGGGAAAGAACCGGCAACGCCAATCTCTGCTCGATCATCCCCAACCTGGTCCTGAAGATGAACCGGGCGGCGCTCTCCCGTCGGCAGCTGCGGAAACTTTCGGAGCTATCCCGCTTTGTCGACGAGATGGCGAATTTCACACCCAACCCAAGAGCACCCTTTGTCGGGTCGACCGCTTTCGCCCACAAGGGAGGGATGCACGTGGACGCGGTCCGGAAAAATCCCCGGACTTTCGAACATATCGATCCGGAACTGGTGGGCAACCGCCGCCGGATCCTGGTCTCAGAACTCTCCGGCAAGAGCAACGTGATCCTCAAAGCGGTCGAGTTCGGAGTCGATCTGGACAAGGAAACTCCGGAGACCTCCCGCTTGCTAGCGGAACTGAAGCGTCTGGGTGAAGAAGGTTATGACTTCGAGGGGGCCGACGCCTCTTTCCGGATCCTGCTGCAGAAAGCGATGGGGAAACACAAGGAATTCTTCAAGCTGGAGGGATTTCGGGTGATTGTGGAGAAACGGAAGGATCAGCCGCCAACCTCGGAGGCGACAATCAAGATCAGGGTGGGGGATAAGAGCGAACTCTCGGCCGGGGAAGGTGACGGACCGGTCAACGCTCTCGATAACGCCCTACGGAAGGTCTTGATCCGCTTTTATCCCCAGATCAGAGAAGTCCATCTGGCCGATTTCAAGGTCCGGGACCTCGATGCCGCGGCGGGAACAGCGGCCAAGGTGCGGGTACTGATCCAAAGCCGAGACCAGAAAGATATCTGGGGCACGGTCGGGGTTTCCCAGAACATCATCGAGGCCTCCTGGCAGGCTTTGGTCGACAGCGTCGACTTCAAGTTGCTGAAGGGACCGGAGAGGAGGGGAAGGGGGAAGAGAAAACAGTGATCGGTAATCAGTAACCGGTGAGCAGTATCCCGTCCCTTATGAGCTTCCTCACCCTACAGGGTAAGCGGCGATATCTACAAATAAAAATATGACCTCCAAATCCGAAAGTTCACTATCCTGGCCGACCCGGTACGAACCCGGGGAAATCGAGGACCGGATTTACCGGATCTGGCAGGAGGGAGGCTGTTTCACGGCCTCTCCCTCCGGGACGAATCCCTATGTCATCGTGATCCCGCCACCCAATATCACCGGGATCCTGACGATGGGTCATGTTCTTAACAACACCCTTCAGGATATCCTGATCCGCTGGCAACGGATGCTGGGGCGGGAGGCATTATGGCTTCCGGGCACCGATCACGCCGGGATCGCCACCCAGAACGTGGTGGAGAAGCGTCTCGAAGGGGAGGGAATGTCCCGCCGCCAGCTGGGCCGGGAGAAATTTGTCGAGCGTGTCTGGCAGTGGAAGGATGAGTACGGGGGGACGATCATCAACCAGCTCAAGAAGTTGGGGTGTTCCTGCGACTGGTCCCGGGAGAGATTTACCCTTGATCCCGGACTTTCCCGGGCGGTGAAAGAGGTATTTGTCCGCCTCTACGAGAAAGGACTGATCTACCGCGGGACCTACCTGATTAACTGGTGTCCCCGCTGCCACACCGCGCTCTCCGACGAGGAGGTGGAGCACGAGGAGAAGAGCGGGACACTCTGGTATATCCGTTATCCCCTGAAAGAGGGCGGTGCCCGGATTACGGTCGCCACCACCCGGCCGGAGACGATGCTGGGAGATACCGCAGTGGCGGTGCATCCGGAAGACACCCGCTACCGGCATCTGATTGGAAAGTCGGTCATCCTGCCCGTAGTGGAGAGGGAAATTCCGGTGATCGCCGACAGTTTCGTTGATCCTTCCTTCGGCACCGGGGCCGTGAAGGTTACCCCGGCTCACGATCCGAACGATTTCGAGATGGGTCGCCGGCATCAACTCCCCGAGGTGGTGGTTATGGACACCTCGGGAAAGATGAACGAAAACGCGGGGCCGCGGTTTGCCGGACAGGATCGCTTCCAGTGCCGGCGGGAACTGGTCGAACTGCTGAGAAGCGAGAAATTGCTGGAGAAGGAAGAACCCCATACCCACGCGGTCGGGGAATGCTATCGCTGCCGCTCGGTAATCGAGCCCTACTTGTCGCTGCAATGGTTTGTCCGGATGAAACCCCTGGCCGAACCAGCCCTAAAGGCCGTCCGCGAGGGGAAGATCACTTTCTATCCCGACCGCTGGGTCAAGGTCTACGAACACTGGATGGAAAATATCCGGGACTGGTGTATCAGCCGGCAGCTCTGGTGGGGTCACCGGATCCCAGCATGGTACCGGGGAGAAGAGATCTACGTCGGGGCGGAAGCGCCGGCGGGAAAGGGCTGGATTCGGGACGAGGACGTCCTTGACACCTGGTTCTCCTCCTGGCTCTGGCCTTTCTCCACGCTGGGTTGGCCGGAGGAGACCGAGGACCTGAAAGCCTTCTACCCAACCTCCGACCTGGTGACCGCCCCGGACATTATCTTCTTCTGGGTGGCCCGGATGATCATGGCCGGTTTGGAGTTCAGGGGAGAGATCCCCTTCCGCCGGGTCTACTTCACCGGGATTATCCGGGATATGCAGGGGAGGAAGATGAGCAAATCCCTCGGCAATTCACCCGATCCCCTCGACGTGATCTCCGAGTACGGTGCCGACGCCCTGAGGTTCACGATCGCCCGACTTTCTCCGATCGGACAGGATGTCCATTACTCGAACGCGCTCTGCGAACTCGGGCGCAACTTCGCCAACAAACTCTGGAATGCCGCGCGCTTCGTCTCCGGCCGGCTGACCGAAGGAGAAATCTCCGATCCCCGGAAGAACCCCGACCTGCTCTCACTGGACGATCGTTACATTCTCGACCGGCTGGAAACGGCCATCGAGGAATGTCAAGGAGCGCTTCATCGCTTCCATTTCAATGAGGCCGCCCTGGGACTCCACGATTTTGTCTGGCACCATTTCTGCGACCGTTATCTGGAGAGCGCCAAGTACTCCCTGGCGGGGGAGGATGAAATCCGGACGGCGGTGGTCCGTGGGGTTCTCCGGGAAGTCCTTACCTCCTCACTCAAGCTTCTCCATCCCTTTATGCCCTTCATCACCGAGCGAATCTGGCAACTCCTCGGGGAAGACGGCCTGCTGATCCGCTCCTCCTGGCCCGAGATCGAACCGGAGCTGCGTTCCCCCCCCGTCCGCCGGATCGCGGAACTGAAGCACGGATTGATCAGCGCCGCGCGGATGTTGCGCAAGGAATACGAACTGTCGCCGGGGAAAGAGATCTCCTTTGTCATTGTCCCCGGGGAGACGGCGGAGATCGGCGAACTGGCGAGCGAGGCGGAGACGATGGCGGCTCTGATTCGCAACTGTTCGCTCACCATCGATCCCGCCGCCCGACCGGAGAAGACGGTTCCTTCCGCCTTGGTCGGGGATTGGACGGTCTATATGCCCCTGAGTGGAATCATCGACCCCGCCGTTGAACAGGAGCGATTCGCCAAGAAGTTGAACCGAGCGGAGGAAACCCTGAAGCGGGTCAAAAACCGCCTGCGTAATCCGGACTTTCTCGCCAAGGCCCCCCGGGAAGTCAAGGAGAAGACCGAGAAACAGCTTGAGGAACTGAACCGGGAATTACTGAACCTGCGCCGGATCCTCTCCACCCTGGAATAGCACCCCGAACGTTGTTGTAAAATATTCAAACACTAAAATTTTTCGCAGATAAATTTTACAATGGATTTTGAAACATATCGCGGCCTGATCCAGCAGGTCCTGGCAGAGGATATCGGGGCCGGCGACATCACCACCGAAGCCCTGATTCCGGAGGGGACCCGGGGCAAGGCCCTGATCGTCGCCCGGCAGAACCTGGTGACGGCCGGCCTACCTCTGGCCAGGATGGTCTTCGGAGAGCTCGACTCAGGACTGAATGTCGAGATCAGCGTCGGGGAAGGGGAGATGGTCGAGGCCGGAATACCTCTGCTGAAACTGGAAGGTCGGGTCCGCCCGATCCTGACCGGCGAGCGCACCGCCCTGAACATACTCCAGCATCTCTGTGGAATCGCCACCGAGACCGCCCGTTTTTTGGAGCGGAGCCGCCCCGCTCGGGCCAGGATACTCGACACTCGCAAAACCATTCCTGGATTGCGTCGGCTGCAGAAATACGCGGTGCGAATGGGCGGAGGAGAGAACCACCGCTTCGGTCTCTACGATGCCATTCTGATCAAGGACAACCACCTGGCGCTGGTGGCCGGAGCTGGGGAGGGAAAGATCACCCGGGCGATTCGCCTGGCTCGGGAGGCGCAGCCGGGGAAGACCGTGGAGATTGAGGTGGAGACATTGGAAGAACTCGAGGAAGCGCTCGAGGCCGGGGCGGATACGGTTATGCTGGACAACTTTTCCCCCTCTGAACTGGAAGAGGCAGTTAAACGGGGAAAAGGCCGGGCACGACTGGAAGCCTCGGGCGGAATCGACCTGGAGAGTATTGCCGAAGTTGCCGCCAGCGGAGTCGAGAATATCTCCCTGGGCTGCCTGACCCACTCCGCTCCGGCCGCCGACATCGCGCTTGATCTCCAGGTCGGTTTGTCAGCTACCTGAGACCATAACAACGGATTTCTTTTCATACCGGATGCAACAGACAGCGGGGAATAAAGAGAAGATGGCCGCTATTCTGGTGGTGGAAGACGAATCCTCCGTCCGGAAGCTCCTGATCGAGATCCTCTCCAAGGCGGGCTATCCGGTGGCGGCGACAGCCTCCGCCCAGGAGGCCTGCGAGCAGATCCGTTCCTCGCCTCCCGCCCTGGTAGTGACGGATCTTTTGATGCCGGAAATGGATGGACTGGAGTTGATTATGGAGATCCGGCGTCTCCAGCCTGGGGTCAGGGTTATCGCTGTCTCGGGGGGAGGGCAGATCGGACCGGATACCTATCTGGAGATGGCGGACAATCTCGGCGCCGACTTCGTCATCGCCAAGCCCTTCCCACCGCAAGAACTCCTCCGGGCGGTCCGGGAATTGATGGGCTGACCGACCCGTGCCGCCGTGAAGAAGACTATCCTCACCCTTGACCTGGGAAACAGCGCCCTGGCCGGCGGGGTCTGGGAAGACGATCGGCTGACGGAAGACTGGTCCGATCCGTTCAGCGAAGAACAGCTCGATAACCGCCTGCGCGAGGCAATCTCCCGGCGGAGAATCGACTCGGCAATTATCGCTTCGGTGGTTCCCGCCCGCAGCTCACTTCTCCGCCGGAGCTGCCAACGTCTGCGGATTCCCTCTTCGCTGCTAACCCCGAAGAACGCACCCGGCCTGAAAATCCTCTATACCGACCCGGATCAGGTCGGGGCGGACCGGATAGCCAACGCCATCGGTGTCTTCCACCGCTATGGCGGCCCGGCGATCGTGGTCGATTTCGGCACCGCGATTACCTTTGACGTGGTCTCGGAAAAGTTCGAGTACCTGGGCGGGGTGATCGCCCCCGGGCTGGGAATCTCCACCGAGGCTCTTTTCCAGAAGGCCGCTCTTCTCCCGAAAGCCCGGATCGACCTTCCCGCGGGAGTTCTGGGCCGGGAGACCTCGGAAGCGATCAGATCCGGAGTCTACTGGGGAACCCTGGGGTTGGTGGAGAGGATTATCCGCGAACTGAAGAAGGAACTGGGTTGGGGAAAAGAAACCAGGTTAATAGCCACCGGGGGACACGCCCGCCTGATCCTGGCCCGCTCCCGCCTGATTCGCACGATCGATCCCCACCTCAACCTCTACGGCCTCTACCTGGCCGCTACTGAACTTTCCCACTCCCGGAGTTAGTTTCTCTTCTATGAAAGCTTTGTTTAGCGGGAAGCTATAGTTTTATTGAGAAATCCGGATTGAGCCTATAAATAGAGCTGACCAATGAAAATCGCCGTCGCGCTCAGCGGGGGAAAAGACAGCAGCCTGGCCGCGGCCCTCCTCCGCCGGAACGGACACCAGGTAACCGGCTACCATCTCCTACTCTCACCGGAGCGCTACGGCCCCCTGCCCCTGCAAGAACAGACTGCCGCCATCCGATCTCTGGGGGAGAGACTGGGGATCGAAACCCGAATCATCGACGGCCGGGAGGACTTCCGAAGGAAGGTGATGGAGGGGTTCGCCCGATCCTACGCCGCCGGAGAGACTCCCAACCCCTGTGTAACCTGCAACCGGCTCTTCAAGTTCGGGCTGCTCTTCGAAGCCGCCCTTGTCGACGACTGCGACCGGCTGGCCACCGGCCACTATGCCCGGATGATTCCGGGTGAACCTCCGGTCCTGGCCCAACCGATTGGGTCCTTACGCGACGAAACATACTTCCTCTTTGATATCCTCCCCGAACGGCTCAACCGGCTCCTCTTCCCCCTGGGTGAGATCGACCCCGGGGAGGCGAAGCTTTTGGCGGAAGAACTTCTCCCCGGCTTCACTCCGCTCCCGGTTTCCCGGGAGGCCTGTTTCCTCTCCCGGAGCGGCCTGAAGAAATTTCTTTGGGAGAATCTCCCCCGCCGGAGCGGAAAAGGGGAGATAGTCGATCAGGCCGGGGAGATTCTCGGGGAACATCCGGGAACGGAGTTCTACACCATCGGCCAGAGAAAGGGACTGAGTTCGGCTTCCGGGAAGAAAGGACCGCTCTATGTTCTCCGGATCATTCCAGAGAGCAACCGGGTCGTGGTCGGAGAGAAGGCCGATCTGCAAGCCGTCCGGTTCTGGACCGAGCGAGCCAACTGGCTCTCCATCTCCCCGCCGGAGAAACCCTTCATCGCTCAAACCAAAATTCGTTACACCCACCCGGGATCCAAAGCCCTGATCACTCCCCGGCGAGCCGGCGAGGTACTGGTGGAATTCGACAAACCCCAGCAATCCCCCACTCCCGGGCAGGCGGCCGTCTTTTACCGGGGAGAAATACTGCTCGGAGGAGCTTGGATAAAGACGGTTGACAGGTGACGGGTGACGGTTGATGGGGGACGGGAACTTTCGTCCGGCACGGTGGCCATTTGCCGTTTAATCCGGAGGGGGCGATTCTATTATAGTAGTATCCCGGTATCTGCAACCGGGAGGATTATTCAACCGATGAACCAAACTTCGCCTGCCGACCTGCTGAAATTATTCTCCTCCCGGGGGTGGACCCTGGCGACGGCCGAGTCCTGTACGGGGGGACTACTGGGCAAGCTGATCACCGATCAGCCGGGCAGTTCGGATTTTTTCCGGGGCGGAGTGATCGCCTACTCCAACCGGAGCAAGATCCGGCTTCTCGGCGTAAGGGAAGAAACCCTGACCGGAAACGGGGCCGTCAGCGCGGAGACCGCCCGGGAGATGGCCCGGGGGGCCAGAGATGTCCTGGAAAGTTCAGTGGGGGTGGGGATTACCGGCGTGGCCGGTCCCGGCGGGGGAAGTTCGGGCAAGCCGGTCGGGCTGGTCTACATCGCCCTGGCCGGCCCCGATGGGGAGAACGTGGAGAGATATATCTTTTCCGGTTCCCGGGGGGAGATCCGGCTCCAGGCCGCCCGGAAAGCGCTCGACCTGCTGGCAGCGGGAGCTGGATCTTCAACACCCCAGGGTTGGGGAAAAAACGATGCGGTCAACAGATAACCCCCGGCTCTTTATCGCCATTACCCTTCCCGGAGCGGTGAGGGATAACATCTCGTCACTGATCCGGGACCTGGACGACCGCCTGAAGGGGATCCGCTGGACTCCGCCCTCCAATATCCACCTGACCCTGAAGTTCCTCGGCCCGACCCCGGCGGCAAGAATCCCCCGGATCCGTGAGGTTCTCGACCGGGCGGCCGGACGACATCTTCCCCTGGCAGTCCGGATTGCCGGGATGGGCCAGTTCCCTGCCGGAAAACATCCCCGGGTAATCTGGGCCGGGGTCGGAGAGGGGAAGGAAGCTCTCGCCAAGCTGGCCGGGGAACTGGACCGGGATCTCGCGGGGCTCGGTTTCCCCTGGGAGAACCGGCCCTATACGCCTCACCTGACCCTGGGACGCATCAAGAGGGGAGGGGACGGGTTGCTGTCAAGACAACTGGCGGAGGAGGTCGAACGCCGGAAGCTGGATTCCCTTGGATCGTTCAATACCGATATGATAGTATTGCTGAAAAGCATCCTCACCCCCCGGGGAGCGGTCCACGAAATCCTCTCCCGGCATAATCCGGGGGGGACGGAAGTCCTTCCGGAATAAAGAGATCGCATATCGCAATCGAGCCCGCCCGGCGGGCCGAAGGAGGAGAAATGGCCAAGGAAACCAAAGAGACCAAAGAAACCCCGGACGCCAAACTGGCGGAACAGAAGAAAAAGGCGCTGAGTCTGGCCCTGGAACAGGTGGAAAAGCAGTATGGGAAGGGGACTATTATGCAGCTGGGCCAGCAGTCGGCCGACATCAAGATCGGGCATATTCCGACCGGGGCCCTGACCTTGGACATCGCCCTGGGGATCGGCGGTCTGCCCCGGGGCAGGGTGGTGGAGATCTACGGGGCCGAGGCCTCGGGCAAAACCACCCTGGCCCTCCAGGCGGTGGCTAACGTGCAGAAGACGGGCGGGGTGGCGGCCTATATCGATGTCGAGCACGCCATCGACCCCGCCTACTGCCGGGTGATCGGGGTCAACCTCGACGAACTGCTGATCTCCCAACCGGATTCCGGGGAAGCGGCGCTCAACATCGCCGAGACCCTGGTCCGTTCCAACGCCGTTGACCTGATCGTGATCGACTCGGTGGCCGCCCTGGTGCCCAAGGCCGAGATCGAAGGGGAGATCGGGGACACCCACGTGGGCCTCCAGGCCCGGATGATGTCCCAGGCCCTGCGTAAACTAACCGCGGCGATCAGCAAATCCAAGACCTGCTGCGTATTCATCAACCAGATTCGGATGAAAATCGGGGTGATGTTCGGCAGCCCGGAGACCACCCCGGGGGGCAGGGCCCTGAAGTTCTACGCCTCGGTTCGGATAAATATGCGTCGAATCGGTTACCTCAAGGACTCCTCCGGTGAAGCCATCGGGAGCCGGACCAAGGCCAAGATCGTCAAGAACAAGGTGGCCCCGCCCTTCCGGGAGGCCGAGTTCGACATTATGTACAACGAGGGGATCTCCTGGGCGGGGTCGCTCATCGACCTCGGCCTCGATACCAAGGTGATCAGCAAACGGGGAAGCTTTCTCAGTTACGGGGATACCACGCTCGGCCAGGGCCGGGAGAAGGCCCGGGATCTTCTCAAGGAGGACAAAAAACTGGCCGACCGGATCACTGCGGATATCCGGAAGGCCCTCCTGGAAAAAGCGCAGAAATAATATGGAGCAAGACGAGGAATTCCGGCGCGCCTGGGAGAGTGCCCTGCGGCTGCTCACCTATCGGGAGCGCTCCCGGAAGGAGGTCCGGGAGAAGCTGGCCGGAAAGAAATACTCCCCCGAAACCGTCTCCGCGGTAATCGCCAAATTGGAGCGGCTGGACCTGCTCGACGACGAAAAATTCTCCCGGCTCTGGGTGAACTCGCGGATCAACTTCAAACCCCGGGCCGCCTGGCTGATCAGCCGGGAATTGAAACAGAAGGGGATTGACAAAGAGACCGCCCGAAGGGTCCTGGGGGAATTGCTTCCCCCGGAGCGGGAACGGGACGCCGCCCGGCAACTGGCGGCAAACCGGGTGCGCCGATACCGGGGCCAGCCTCTGGAGACGGTCAAAAGGAAACTCTTCGCCTTCCTCGCCCGGCGGGGTTTTTCCTCCGAAACCATTCGGGAATGCCTGCAGGAACTGATCAGCAAAGAAGACGATGGGGAGTAGTTCAGTAATCAGTAATCGGTAATCAGTAATCAGTAATCGGCACCCGGTCATTGCAAGGAGCGGAGCGACGAAGCAATCTCACCGGGAATGGGGAATAGGGGATAGTAATCAGTAATCAGTAATCGGCACCCGGTCATTGCGAGGAGCGGAGCGACGAAGCAATCTCACCCCAGTTCGGTGATGAGATTGCTTCAGCCTCCGGCCTCGTAATGACATTGTCCCGGCAATCAATCGATAGTCACGCGGACCATTCAGCTTACTGGAAATAATTTGCAGCGGCCGAGGATAAACTCCGGCGAAGCCGGAGGACCTAAAATTTTACACCGCAGGCGGAAAATTTTACAATGAACTCACAGGAACTTCGACAGTCCTTCCTTGATTTTTTCGCCGCCCGCGGTCACACTATCCGTCCCTCCGACAGCCTGGTCCCCTCGAGCGATCCGACCCTGATCTTCACCTCGGCCGGGATGGTACCCTTCAAGGCACTCTGGACCGACGCTCCACTCCAATTCAGTCGGGCGGCCTCGGTACAGAAATGCCTCCGGGTCGGGGGGAAGGACAGCGATCTGGAAAACGTGGGAAGGACGCTGCGCCATCACAGTTTCTTTGAGATGCTGGGCAACTTCTCCTTTGGCGATTACTTCAAGGAAGAGGCCATCGCCTGGGCCTGGGAGTTCGTGGTCGAGGTGCTCGAATTGCCCAAGGAATTCCTCTGGGTTTCCGTCTTCACCGAGGACGAGGAGGCCGCCGGACTCTGGAGTAAAGTAACCGGACTGGCGGAAGATCGGATTGTCCGGCTGGGGAAGAAGGATAACTTCTGGGGTCCGGCCGGACTCGCCGGCCCCTGCGGCCCCTGTTCAGAGATGTATTTCGACCGGGGTCCGGAATTCGGCTGCGGCCGGAAAGAATGCCGGCCGGGCTGCGACTGTGAACGGTACCTGGAGTTCTGGAACCTGGTCTTCCCCCAGTTCTACCAAGAGGAGTCGGGGAAAAGACGCGACCTGGAAAGACGGGGGATAGATACCGGGATGGGCCTGGAACGGCTGGCCCTCCTGGTCCAGGGGGCGGCCAGCAACTACGACACCGACCTCTTCCTTCCCATCCTGGCCGCAATCCGCGAGATGACCCCCGACGGCTCCAGCGCTTCCACCCGGGAAGCCGAACACGTAATCGCAGACCATATCCGGGCCCTGACCTTCGCCCTCTCGGAAAACGTCCTCCCCTCCAACGAGGGGCGGGGATACGTGATCCGACGGCTGCTGCGGCGGGCGGTCCGTTTCGGGAGAAAACTGAACCTGGCGGGGCCTTTCCTGCATAAGCTGGTCCCCGCCGTGGTAGAGGTAATGAAGGACCCCTACCCGGAGCTCTTAGAAAGCCGGGATCACGTACAGAGAATCATCCGAGCTGAGGAGGAGCGGTTCGGCGACACCCTGACCCTGGGTCTGGAAAAACTGGACGAGATCGCCCAATCCCTGCAAAAAAAGGGAGAGAAGGTAATCTCCGGCAGAGAGGTCTTCAAACTGTCCGACACCTATGGCTTTCCCCCCGAGCTGACCGACGAGGTTGCCCGGGAAAAGGGCCTGGATATCGACTGGCCGGGGTTTGAAAGGGCCCTGGCGGAACAGAAGGAGCGGGGGCGGGCGGCCTGGAAGGGGATGGCCGAGCAGGAGATCATCCCCGCCTATCACGAGATCGCCAAGAAGCACCCCCCGATCGAGTTCCAGGGATACGAGCGATTGGCCGTCCGGGCCCGGATTCTGGCGATGATCCGGAACGGCAAAGAGACCGACCGGGCGGGAAAAGGGGAAGCTGTCGAGGTGGTCATCGACCGGACCACCTTCTACGCCGAGGGGGGGGGGCAGGTCGGAGATACCGGGGTCATTCGGACTCCTTCCGGAAGGCTGGAGGTCAGCGGGACGGTCCGCCCGCTGGAGGGGCTGATCGTTCACCGGGGGAAGGTGGTCGAAGGGGAAGTCCGGCCGGGGGAGGCCGAGGCTCTGGTCGACCGGGAGCGCCGGCGACGGATCGAGCGCCACCACACCTCCACCCACCTTCTCCAGCAGGCCCTCCGGGAGATCGTCGGCGAGCATATCGGGCAGGCCGGCTCGTTTGTCGGTCCCGACTACTTCCGTTTCGACTTCTCCCACTTTGAGGCGGTCAAGCCTAAAGATCTCTCGCGGGTCGAAGCCCGAGTCAATGAGATGATCCGGGAGGATTGGCCGGTCAATATCTTCCACCTCTCCCTAGCCGCGGCCAAGCAGCAGGGCGCCCTGGCCTTTTTCGGCGAGAAGTACGGGGAGAAGGTGAGGATGATCGAGGTCGGCGGCTGCAGCCGCGAGCTCTGCGGCGGTACCCACGTCCGGAGAACCGGGGAAATCGGAATTTTTCTCGTCACTGGAGAAAGCTCGGTCGCCGCCGGGGTGCGGAGAATCGAGGCGGTCTGCGGAGATAAGGCCTTTGCCAAGACGGCTGCCGACCGAGAGATCCTCCGGGCGGCCTGCGAACCGCTGAAGATCGCACCCCAGGAACTCCCCACCCGGCTGGAAAAGATAACCGGACGGATAAAAGACCTGGAGAATGAGATCAAGGACTTGAAAAAGAGGCAGGCCGCTGGCAGCCTGGAAGAGATCGTCGATCAGGCCCGGACGGTCGACGGCATCCGGATTTTGGCCGCCGATCTCGGCCCGACCGGAATGGAGACCCTCCGCATACTGGCCGACGAGGTCAAGGGAAGGCTGGGATCGGGTATCTGCGTCCTGGCCGGGGCGGAAGGAGGTAAGGCCTTCCTGATCGGCGCGGTCACCCCCGACCTGGTCAAGGCGGGTCACCACGCCGGGAATATCGTCAGGGAAGTGGCAAAACTGATCGGCGGCAGCGGCGGCGGCCGGCCCGACCTGGCCCAGGCCGGCGGCAAGGACCCCGGAAAGATCAAGGAAGCCCTGGCCGCGGTGCCGGGGATAGTGGGGAAGGTAATCGGTAAGCAGTAAGCGGTAATCAGTGATCGGTAGTCCTAAGATGCGTGATACTCGTGGTGAGGATGGGCAGTGGTCAGTAGGCAGTGGGGAGTGGTATTAAATCAGAGTAATCAGTGTAATCCGTGGACTAAAAAAGGGCTGAGGTTGGGGGAACAATCTGTGGCAATTCGTGAAATTAGTGGATTATAAAAGAGGGCGGGGCAGGGGGAAATTCGCGACGATTAGCGAGATTAGCGGTTCAAAAAAGGGGGCGAGGCTGGGGAAGCAATTCGAGCCAATTCGTGTAATTCGTGGATTAAAGAGGGTCCGAGGCGGGGTCGAATAATTAAATTGGTGAAGATTCGTGGTTAATCCAACCCCCGAGATCTCGGTCCTGATGCCGGCCTTCAATGAGGGCCGGCATATTTTTGCCAATATCCGGGAGACCCGGGAGGCGCTCGCCGGACTCTCCGACAGCTTCGAGATCGTGGCGGTCGACGACGGCAGCGTTGACAATACCGGGGAGGGGATAGCCCGGGCGGCGCGGGAGTTTTCCGAGGTCAGGGCCCTTTCTTCACCCGAGAACCGGGGCAAGGGCTGGGCTCTAAGAAAGGCCTTCGCGGCCTGCCGCGGCGAACTGGTCTTCTTCCTCGACTCCGACCTCGACATCCACCCCCGCCAGTTTTCCGCCCTGCTGCGGATCCGGGAGAGTACCGGCGCCGCCGCCGTGATCGGCTCCAAGCGCCACCCGGAATCGACCCTTAACTATCCGGCGCCCCGCCGCCTGATTTCGGCGGCTTACTTCTTCCTGGTCAAGCTTCTCTTCGGCCTGCCGATCCGGGATACCCAGACCGGGATCAAGCTCTTCAAGCGCGAGGCCCTGGCCGCCGGCCTCCCCCGGCTCCTGGTCAAGCGCTACGCCTTCGACCTGGAACTCCTGGCCAACCTCCACCACCGGGGTTATTCCATCGCCGAAGCCCCGATCGTGGTCGATTACAAGGGGAGGTTCGGAAGGATCGGACTCGGATCGATCTGGACCATCCTGCTCGACACCCTGGCTGTCTTCTACCGGCTGAGAATCCTCCGATACTACGACCGTCCCCTACCGCAGTGGGATCAAACCCCCCGGGTCTCGATCCTGATCGCCTTCTCCCGGCCCGGCCCTTACCTGGAACAGTGCCTGGAAAAGCTCGGCCAACTCGACTATCCCGATTTCGAGGTTATCCTGCTCCCCGACCGGGAGATGAAGAGACCGCCCGGCCCGGTCCGGGTCATCCCCACCGGACCGGTCGGCCCACCCCGGAAGCGGGATATCGGGGCTGCGCAAGCCACCGGCGAAATCTTCGCCTTCATCGATGATGACGCCTACCCCCAAGAGGACTGGCTGAAGGCCGCCGTGCCCCATTTCGGCGATCCGTCCGTCGCCGCCGTCGGGGGGCCCGCCTCCACCGCGCCGGAAGATGGGCCGCTCCAGCAGGCGGGGGGAAGGGTTCTCACCTCCTGGATGGTCGGCGGGGTCCACATCTACCGCCACATCCCCAAGATGCTCCGGGAGGTAGACGACTACCCAACCTGCAACCTCCTGGTCCGCGGATCGGCCTTCGAGAGGGTAGGGGGGTTCGATACTCCTTACTGGCCGGGGGAGGATACCGTCCTCTGCGAGAAACTCACCCGGGGGAAGAAGGGCCGGATCATCTACGACCCCGATGTCCAGGTCTTCCACCACCGCCGGCCGCTCTTCCTCAAGCACTGGCGGCAGATCGGCAATTACGGCCTCCACCGGGGATATTTCGTGAAGAGGTTCCCCGCCACCTCGCGCCGGATCAACTACTTCCTCCCCTCGCTCTGGACACTCTTCCTCCTCCTGGGGTGGATCCCCCTGATCCTGATCCCGGGGGGGATCGGCTTCTACCTAATTCCCGCGGCCGCCTATCTTTTCTGTGCTCTGGCGACCGGCTTACGGTCCGGGAACTGCCGGGGGGCCGCCCTGGTCACCGCCGGAATCGTCACCACTCACCTCGTTTACGGCCTCAACTTCCTCCGCGGCCTGGCCTCCCGTCGCCTGCCGGAAGAAGATATTCCAGTTCCCGGCAATTGATCTCCCTTCACCCCAACGGAGGCTGTACGACAAACTACGAATTGTCATCGCGAGGAGCAGAGCGACGAAGCGATCTCAACTTGTAGAAGAATGGCTTTCTTCTCAATAGGTTGAGATTGCTTCGGCCCCTCCGCTTCGCTCCGGAACCTCGCAATGACCAAAAGTTGGCAAAATTAGCAATTGTCGGACAATCTCAATGGGGTGTCACATCTGAAACAGATCAATATTCTTCCAGCAACAAACCGGGAATCCTCTGAAAATGTTCCGCGTCCCTGGTAATTAAGGGCAGGTTATGCATTTTGGCGGAAACCCCGATCAAAAGATCCATCGTCGGAATTGGGAACCCTGCCTTTCTTAACTGCGCTTCCGTCTCGCCGTAACTATCCGCGAAAGGATAGTCCGGATAGACAACAGTCAGCATCGCGGAGAGTGCCTGGACCCGTTCTTTTTCCCCCGCAGGATCAACAGACAGGCAGGCCCCCGCCATAAGTTCACAGAGGACAAAAACCGGCGCGAAGAGTTCAACCCCGGGAAGAGATTTCAACTTTCGTATCGCCGGGCCTTCAATATGCCTCTTCTGTTCCCGCAACAAATCTATGCATAAGGAAGTGTCGATAAACATCGCCGGTTACTCCTTTTCTATCACCGGAGAATCCGCAATGGAGTCCCGCCGGGCCCGGATGATTTCTTCAGTCCGATCCAGGGTGCTGTCGGATAACTCGATCTTAGCAAGATTGCGCAATAGATTATCCGCAGTATGTACCGGCCGCAATTTCCGCTTAATCACCCGGCTGAACGATTCTTTCCCGTTCTTCTCCGCGGCCAGCAACTCATAAGCTTCCATATCGATTGTGATGGTCTTCACGGCCATAATCAACCTCCCTTCAACTGAATAGTTGCTCAGATAAACACACTTAACATACACTTATAGTGAGTTTCTGTCAACAGCACAATCAGAATAATCGCCATTTCAATCACGGAAAATATGTTAAACTTCCACCTTCCAACCATTGGTAGTGCTGATTACTCGTGAAGATTATCTTCTCATACCCGCCCCTCGATAGAGCCAAGGGGTTTCCCACACTGGGGCAGAACCGGCAGTTCCAGTACTTCAGCGAGCCGACCTTCATCTATCCGGTGGTCCCGGCCTCCGCCGCCACGATGCTCCGCGATGCCGGCTATCGGGTGATCTGGAACGACTGCGCCGCCGAAGGGATCGAGCGGGAGGCATACTTCCGGATGCTGGAGCGGGAGAAACCCGATCTGATCGTCTTTGAGACCAAGACCCCGGTGATCCGGGAGCACTGGAAGCTCATCAGCGAGATCAAGCAGTTGCCGCTTACCGCTCACCGCTTACCGCTTACTGTTCTTTGTGGTGACCACGTCACCGCTCTCCCCGAAGAGTCCCTGGCCAACTCGCCGGTCGATTACGTCCTCACCGGCGGCGACTACGACTTCCTCCTCCGCGATCTCTGCCGGGTTCTGGACCATTCCCCATTCCCCATTCCCCATTCCCCAAAATCCATTCTCCATTCCCCAACACCCCATTCCCTCCCTGCGGGAATCTGGTACCGCGACGGCGGAGAGATCAAGAACACCGGCCCCTTCCAACTCAACCACGATCTCGATGGAGTCCCCTTCATCGACCGGGAACTGACCAAGTGGGAACTCTACGCCTACCGGAACGGCAACTATCGACGGACTCCGGGGACCTACATTATGAGCGGGCGGGACTGCTGGTGGGGAAAGTGCACCTTCTGCAGTTGGACCGGACTCTATCCGAAGTTCCGGGTCCGGACGGTGGGAAATGTTCTCGACGAGATCGGGCAAATCACCGGCCGGTACCCGGTCCGGGAGATAATGGACGATACCGGGACCTTCCCCCGGGGCGAATGGCTGCGCGATTTCTGCCGGGGGGCGGTGGATCGCGGCTTTAACCGGAAGGTGGGGTTCGACTGCAACTTCCGCTTCGGGGCCGCCTCGGCGGATGATTACCGGCTGATGAAGGAAGCGGGCTTCCGCTTCCTCCTCTTCGGACTGGAGAGCGGCAACCAGGAAACCCTGGACCGACTGAACAAGAACCTGAAGGTGGAGACGATCATCGATTCCTGCCGGAATGCCCGCCGGGCCGGCCTCTATCCCCACATCACGATTATGTTCGGTTACCCCTGGGAAAGTTACGAACAGGCCCGGAACACCTTTGAACTGGGTCGCTTCCTGTTGAAGAAGGGCTGGGCCTATACGATGCAGGCAACGGTGGTGGTTCCGTATCCTGGAACCCCCCTCTATCAAGAGTGTAAGGAGAATGGCTGGCTGCTAACCGAAGACTGGCCCAACTATGATATGAAACGGCCGGTGATGAAGACTCCCTTCCCGGAGAAGGATTTGATGAAACTGGTTCGAGGAATGTACTCGATTGCTTATAATCCCCTCTTCCTGGCCCGGAAAGTCATCAGTATCCGAAACTGGTCGGATATCCGATACTTTCTCCGGGCCGGGAAGAAGGTCTGGGGCCACCTCCGCGACTTTCAATAGACACTGTCATTGCGATCCGGCCCGATGTCGGGGCACGGCATGCCGTGCCCCGACAAAAGGGCGACGCCCGCTTGCCGGCAGGCAGGAAGCAATCTCGATCGATGGAAGATTTCAAGAACAGAATCCTCGATCTTAAAATTTTTGGAAAAAAAATTTTAAGAGACGACTTCATCCGCCACGCCGGGATCACGATGGCCGGGACCCAACTGGCCGGGGTGATCAACCTCATCTTCCACCTCCTGATGGTCCGTCTCCTCGAGGTGGAGAACTACGGCGTCCTCAACTCCCTGGTGGTCTTCACCGTCTTCTTCGGCCAGCTGACCGCCGCCATCCAGCCGGCCCTGGCCAGGTTCTTCGCCGAGGAGATCGCCCGGGGAAGGCTGGCCATGGCGGCGGCAACCGTGAAACGAGCCGGCCGCGACCTGGGAATCGGAGCGGGAGGACTCCTGCTGGTCTTTTTTATCGCCGCCGGCCCCCTGGCCCGGGCCCAGCAGATTGACGCCGTCAGCCTCTTCTACATCCTGGGCCTGGTAGTGGCGGTCCACCTGCCCGCCTGCCTCCCGGCGGCCTTTCTCCAGGGGGCCCAGAAGTTCAGCCCCCTGGCCCTCCTCAATGTCTCCTACGCCCTGACCAAGCTTGTTCTCGGAATCGGATTGGTTCTGGCCGGAGCCGGAGTGGCGGGGGCACTCTCCGGCTATTTATTCGCCCCGGCCCTGATGCTCCTGATCGGGGTCCGGCTGATCCGGGGATATTTCCGCCGCCGCACCTTGCCATCGGTGCTGCCCTCCCCGACAATGGGACCGATCTACCGATATATCATCCCCACGATGCTGGCCTTGCTCTCTTTCGCCATCCTAACCAACATAGACATTACCCTGGTCAAGGCCTTCTTCTCCCCGCAGGAAGCGGGCTACTACTCGGTGGCCCAGATGGTGGGGAAGATTATCCTCTTTCTCCCGGCCGCGGTGGCCCTGGTGGTTTTTCCCAAGGCCGCCTCGCTCAAGGCTATCAACTCCTCCAGCATCCACCTCTTCCACCGGGGTTTGAAACTAGCCGCGCTGCTCTCGGGTTCAGCGACCGCGGTCTGCTGGCTGGCTCCGAGTCTGGTTTTGGGAATCCTGACCGGAAAGACCGACTCCGAGATTGTCTCCCTGGTCGGCCTCTTCGCCCTGGCAATGAGTTTCTATTCTCTGCTCTGGTTGGAGATTTTCTACAACCTCTCGGTCGGCTCCACCCGGTTCATCAAGTTTCTCCTGATCGCCGCGGTGGGTCAGGCGGCGGCGATCTATCTCTGGCATCCCGGTCTGCGGGAGGTTCTCCTCATCCTCAACATCTTCGGCTGCCTCTCTTTCCTGGGAACTCTCTTCCTCACCCCGAGCCTCTTCCAGCGTCCGACAGGGCTAGGGATGGAGATAAACCCCCAGTCAGAGTCAGAGGAAAAAAACGTACTGATATGATGTGGCACTCCGTTGGAGTGCCACATCAGGAAAGGGAAGCTATCGTCTATTTATGGCACTGATCGACGTCTCGATAGTTGTTACCACCCGGAACGAGGAGAAGCACATCGCCTCCTGCCTGGAGTCGGTTCTCCGCCAGGACTACCCCCGGGAGAAACTGGAGATCATCGTGGTTGATAACGATTCCTCCGATCGGACCAAGGAGATCGCCTCCCGGTTCACCCATTTGGTCTTCGACCACGGTCCCGAGCGCTCGGCCCAGCGGAACTTCGGGATCGCCCAGGCCCGGGGAAGGTACATCCTCTACCTCGATGCTGATATGGTCCTGGGGGAGGGACTGATCGGGAAGTGCCTGGAGAAGTCCAGTCGCGAGGGGCTGGCCGGCCTTTATATCCCGGAACGCATTATCGGGGAGGGGTTCTGGATCAAGGTCCGTGACTTTGAGCGAAGTTTTTACGACGGGACCTGCATTGATGCCGCCCGGTTCTTCCCCCGGGCGGCGGCCCTAAAGATCGGCGGTTTCGACGAAAATCTCAACGGCCCTGAAGACTGGGACTTTGACCGCCGGCTCCGGGCCGGCGGAAAGGCAGGACTCGCCGATGCGGTGATCTTCCACAACGAGGGCCTGTTCTGCCTCCGCCATTATCTGGCGAAGAAACGTTACTATAGCCGGGGTTTCGCCGAATATATCGCCAAGTGGGGGAGAGAAGACCCCGAGATCAAGAAACAGTTCGGCCTCTACTATCGCTACCTCGGCGTATTCCTGGAAGAGAGGAAGTGGAAGAAGCTGATCTGTCATCCGCTTCTGGCCGGCGGGATGATCTTTCTAAGACTGGCGGTCGGCCTGGTTTATCTCGCTTCCCCAATCTCCGGACAGAGATGAAAAGATATTCCGAATCAATCGCCGCCCGCTGGACGGGAAGGCACACGGCATCGGTGGCGGCGGCGGGAGATCTGACGAAACAGGCAGTCCTTGACATCGGCTGCGGAAACGGCTGGTTCGAGGCGGGGGTGGTGAAGGTAGGCTGCCGTCGGGCGGTGGGGCTCGACCGGGACCAGAAAAGTCTGGCTGCCGCCGCCCGCGAGGTGCCCGGCGCCGAATTCCTCCGGGGCCGGCTTCCCGCGCTGCCCTTCCGAGGTGAATGGTTCGATCTGGTGGTGATGTGGGAGGTTCTCGAACACCTGGCGACGGATTCGGTCGGCGAATCCCTCCGGGAGGTCAGGCGGGTTCTCAAGCCCGACGGTCGGCTCCTGCTCTCGACGCCCAAATTCGATCTCCGGTCAACCCTGACCGACCCCGCCTGGTACGCGGGCCACCGTCATTACCGCCGCGATAAACTCCTGAATATACTGGCCCGAAGCGGCTTTCAGCCCCTCCGGGTCTGGTCCGCCGGCGGATTCTTCGAGGTCTTAAGTATGCTCCTCTTCTACCCCTGCAAGTGGCTGGCGCGCCGCGAGGTTCCGGGGAAGGAATTCCTGGAGGCAGGGCGGGGTCGGGAATACCGGCGGAAGCGCGGCTGGTCAACCTACTTTGTGGAGGCGGGCGCTGCCCGGAACGGTTCAGACGGAGGAGGGGGGACTTGATCCGGAAAGGGGCGGAAGCGGAAGCCTCTCCCGGTCTTCCGTCCCCTTGACGATCCGGGCGACCCGGCGGGCATCGAACAGCCCGCGGAGGAAACCGCGGAGGTAGGCGCCGGCAAAGGCCGGCCCGGACCGGGAGATCAGCCTGAAGGAGTAATAGAGGAAGAAGAGCTGGTTGTAGAGAAAGAGGAACCGGAGGTACTGGAGCCGCCCGGCGAACTTCTTCATAAAGATGGTCCGGTTTCTTGCCAGGTGGTAGAGGTGGTAAACCGCCTTGTCCGGATCCCCCGCGGACATCCCGGCGAGGATCCCGGCGATGCCCCGGCTGTCCGGGACATCGTGATCGGCGGCGGCGGAGAGACAGACCAGGTTCCGGAACCCCGCCCGGCCCATCCGGCCCTGCCAGTCCGATTCCTCGTAGTAAGTCCGGTAGATCGGATCCATTATCCCTACCTTCTCGACCACCTTCCGGGCGACCAGCCAGAGGCAGGGGATATGGTGCGTCTCCAGCACCCCGCCCTCCCGGGGAAGCTCCCGGTCGTAATAGGTCCGGCCGGTATCCAGGTCGATCCGGGTCCGGACGAAGTAGGTCCGACGACTGGAGCGGTAGCGGACCACCGGACCGATTGCACCGCAAGCCGGCTCGCGGGCGGCGGCCTCGACCAGGAGTCCCAGGGTGTTGCTTTCGACCAGGACATCGCTGTCGACAAAGAAGAAGTACTCTCCCCGGGCGTGGCGCATCCCCTCGTTCCTCGCCCCGGCGGCCCCCCGGTTCTCCGGCAGCCGCACCGTCCGGACCGAGGGGAATTCCGCCGCCACCCGGGCCGAGATGTTCTCCGGGGAGCAGTCGTCCACGACGATGATCTCCAGACGGTCGTAATCAGAGGCGGAGAGGGAATTCAGGCAGGCCAGGACCGGGGAAACGCGGCCGTGGGCGGGGATGATCGCGGAGACCAGGGGTTTCACTTGGCCTTCCGAACGGGGACCGGGGGAAACATCTCCGGAGGCGGCTTGGTCTCGAATAGCTTCCGCTTGATCCGGACCCAGACCCGCCGGGTGTTATAGGTTCCCCGGTTGAGGAGCCAGAGTTCGTCCAGTTTGAGATCCTTCTTCCGCTTGAATTCCCCGAGAAAGAGCAGGATGTGCCGGAGAGGCAGGATCTTCTTGATCATCCGACCGGTCCGGACCCCCAGGTAATTCTGGGGAGCCCACTCCTTCTGCAACTCCCGGACCCGGTCGTCCATCGGCTCGGAAAATAGCCGGTACCGGCCCTGGAGAACCTTGGGCGAACCGTGCTTCTTAAACAACTCGAGATTGCCCGGAGAGATCAGGTCGGCGGCATCCCGGTTGGAGGCGCACTGCATCGGCAGGGCCGCCCCGCACCGGCGACAGTAACGCTCAACCTGGTCGCGGAAGTGTTCCGGGTCCCGGATCCACCAGCCTTTCTCCACCGGGTAACCGCCGGGACCATCGAGAAAGAGATCCATCGCCGCCGCCACCTCGCAGAAGAAGGCCCCCTTCGGGTTGATCGAGGGAGACCAGGTCTCCTGGACCCAGCAGTGATCGATCAGGTCCCACATCAGATCCTTGTCCCGAATCACCTCGTCGATGGCAACGAAGACCGGTTGGTGCTTCTGCTTGGGATCGCTGTGGTCGTTGAAGC
Organism: uncultured bacterium; assembly: GCA_964587835.1. Taxonomy (GTDB): domain Bacteria; phylum Auribacterota; class Erginobacteria; order Erginobacterales; family Erginobacteraceae; genus Erginobacter. Next base: position 71,353 of record CAZPMN010000004.1, on the reverse strand, counting down.
TGACGGCGTATTTGAAGGTCTCCTTGATCAGGTCCCGGTATTCATTCCACCGGTAGCCCGAGGTCCAGATCCCGCATTTCTCCGGGGGGACCTTCTTCCGGAGCAGTTCGCAGATCCGGGGAAACTCCGGGTGGAGGGTGGGCTCGCCACCCATAATCCCGATCCCGCCCCCGAAGCCTTCCAGGGAGTCGACCGCCCGCTCGATCTCTTTCAGCCCCATAAAGTAGGGCTGGCGGTGATGGCCGACGTACCGGGTGCAGTTGGCGCACTGGAAGGTGCAGGCGTTGGTGATCTCGATCTGGATCAGCCAGGTCTTATAGAGCGGTATCATTGCGAATCATCGTGTCCGGAAAGAATGTCACTGAGGATAGTATAAAATAGGTTGCACGTCATTGCGAGGAGGCCCGAAAGCTTTCTGGCCGACGAAGCAATCTCAACTCGCTGCCTGGATCGAAACAGCTATCAAATTCAGGGAAAAACTATCCCAAAACGGGCGGGATTGCTATAGTTTTCCGGCGACGGAGGATGGAGAGTCCATGAAAGATCCCCTGATCAGCATCATCGTTCTCAACTGGAACGGGAAGGAGTTTCTCGGCCCCTGTTTTCAATCCATCCGGAGCCAGAACACCGACAACTATGAGGTGATCCTGGCCGACAACAACTCCTCCGACGGATCGAAGGAGTTTGTCCGGGAGAACTATCCCGAGGTGGAGGTGCTGGCCCTGGAAGAGAACCTCGGCTACACCGGGGCCAATAACGCGGCCGCGAAACTCGCCCAGGGGGGGTACCTGGTCTTCCTGAACAACGACGCCAGGCTGGCGCAGGACTTCGTCCGGGAACTCTCCAGGTTCATCGCGGACAACCCCCTGGCCGGGATCATCGCCGCTCGGGAGTATAGCTATGACGGGCAGCTTTTTATCGGCCAGCGCGACGGTTTTGACTTTCTCGGCTATGGGTGTTCCTTCCGGGAGGGCAAGTCCTGCACGGCTCCCGGCTGTGCCTTCATCATCTCCAGCAAGCTATTCGCCCGGCTGGGCGGCTTTGACGAGAAGATGTTTATCTTCCACGAGGAGATCGATCTCTGCTGGCGGGCCTTACTGCTCGGAGAGGAGGTTTATCCGGCCGACGGCTGCCGCTTTTACCATCTGACCGGGGGAGGAGTCCCGACCTGGACCATTCAAAGGAGATACCTCGGGGAAAGAAACAATATACGGAGTGTTTTGAAGAATTATTCCTATCCCACTCTCTTCCTGATCATCCCAATCTACCTCCTGGTTAATTGCCTTGAGGTCGGTTATCTGCTTCTGGCCGCCCAGCTCCAGACCGTCCGGGAAGCTTACTGTAGAGCCTGGCTGGATAATCTCCTCTCCTGGAGAGATATCGCCCGGGAGCACACCAGGGTTCAAAACCAGAGAGTACTCAGTGACCGGGAATATCTGGAGCGGACCCGGCTGGTAGTCGGGAAATGGCGGGCCTACCTGAGGACCCGGCAGTCCCTGAAATTCCGCGGCTGAATTTTACCCGGAACTCAAAATACAGCGCCTTGTCATTGCGAGGATGAAAAAGGTTCTCGAACTGGGCTGCGGGCAGGGCTACAACACCTCGCTTCTTTCCCGGAGAAAAATTGTATTCGGGGTCGATATCTCCCTCCTCGATCTCGACATCGCCGCCCGGCGCTATCCCAAATTGATTTTCCTGGCTATGAGCGGTGAGCGGTTAGGGTTCAGAGACGGGGTTTTTGACGCGATAGAAGCCCGAGACGTGCTCGAGCATATTGACGACCTAGATGCTGCCCTGGGAGAGATCCGCCGTTGTCTCAAACCCGGGGGAGAAGTGATCGCCGAGGTTCCCTATTGGAAGTCGGAAGAATGGCTGGCCCGCCTCCGCCCCTCCTATCCCTTGGAGATTCACCACGTCCGAGTCTTCGGAGAGAACGAGTTAGAAGAACTGATGAGGCAGCACGGATTTGACCTCGCGGAAAAGAGGAGAAAGGGGTTTCTGGGGCATCTGGAGTTTTTTTTCACCTTCCGAAGAAAGCGGACCTCGGCCAGCCAACTGGGAATTGGAAACTGGCGGGAAGGGCCGGGAAGATTCCTCCTTCATCTGGGGTTGCTATATTTCAGTCCCCTGGTCCTGAAGACTCCCTTGCGATATCTCCCGATCTGGCTGATAACCATTCCGGTCGGTCTGCTCATTGATGGGTTGGGGAATATTTTTCTGCCTAAATCCTTGTTTTACCGTTTCGTCCTCTATCATCCAACCAAGGAGGATGGGAATTAATCGCTTCATCCCCCTTGGATAATTTAATCCAGCGCCACTGATTCAGAAGCAATGACTACCCCGAAAAAGACACCCAACCCGGCCGTCCGGTTACTCCAGGCTATGCGGGGAAGAAGATTGCGGCGGTATATCGGTAATCAGCCGAAGGCGATAGATCAAAAGGTGCGCGAATATTATCAATCCCATCAGGCTGATCGTTATTTTTCCACCCTTGAATCCCGAGATATATGGCAAGATATGTGCCGGCGTAAATCTTTCCTGGAACTCTGCCGGGAAGCAAATAACATCGTTGATCTCGGCTGCGGAGCCGGTGATCTGCCTGTCGCCATATCGACCCATCTTCCGCATAAACGGATCTGGGCAATCGATCTTGGTGAATATGCCGGGCGACTCATCTCCCCAGACCATAACAATATTGATTTCCGCAGAATGGATGCAATCAATCCGCAATTACCTCCAGAATTTGCGGATCTGGTCATATCAAGATTTTTCATTGAACACACAATTTACCCGGAACAGCTTATTCAACAGATATACCGGATACTTAAACCGAAAGGTTTTATTTATCTTCTCTACGCCCAACTAATCTTCAAGGTAATGCCCGGAACCGCTCTCAGAGAGATGTTTTCCTGGCTGACCAGATCGAAGATGCCTCTTTATCTTGATCCCCAAATCGACGAAGAAACATACATCTCTGATGACTCTGATGCAGTGTGGTTAAGCAACCCGATTAAGATAAGAAGGATGATGTCGGAAACCGGATTCATAAATATTTATAGCAAGCCCTGGGAATCTTTATTGATAGCACAAAAACCCGCGCTCTCCGGGGATCCCCCCCGAAGACTCCCGGGATATAATTCCCAGTGAAAATTAAACGTAATTGGAAGGTTATCCTGCCGATTCTGACGCTGATAGCGGTCTATGCCGCCGTATTTTCGGCAATCGCCTTGGTGCGCTACCGGTCCTTCTCCTTCCACGATATGGACCTGGCGGCGATCAACCAGACCGTCTTCAACGCCGGCCACGGGGTGCTGGTCTCGCCGGAGTACGGGACGGCCGCCCTGCTCAGCGGGCACAAGTGGTTTATCCTGCTGCCCCTCCTGCCGCTCTACCTGGTCTGGCCCGGTCCGCCCCTGCTCCTCGTCCTCCAGTCCGTCGCCCTGGCCTCCGGGGCCGGGGCGGTCTTTCTGATCGCCCGGAGGCGGACCGGAGCTCTCCCGGGTCTGGCGCTGACCTTCGCCTACCTGGCTTATCCCGCCCTCCAGCACGTCAACCTCTTTGAGTTCCACCCGATCGCCTTCGCCACGCCCCTGCTGCTCTATGCATTTTACTTTCTCCAGGGCAGGCGATGGGGGTGGTACCTGGCTTTCGTGGCGGCGGCCCTCTCGGTGCGACAGGATGTCGCCATCCCCGTCTTCGCCCTCGGGGTCTACGCCCTGATCACCGTGCGCCGGGAAGGCCGGGAAGGTTTCTGGTCCCTCTACCGCTGGGCCCTGGTGCCGCTCCTGGCCGGCCCGGCCTGGTTCTATCTCTGCGAGGGTTTGATCCCCAGTCTGGCGGTTCCGGCCCCGGTGGAGAGTCCGCAGATGGTGGAGTCGTTCTTCGGCTGGCTGGGGGACTCCCCGGGGCGGATCCTCCTCACCCTGGCCACCCGGCCAGGATACGTCCTGGGGGGTGTCCTGACCGGTCCCAAGCTCACCTATCTCTGGCAGCTCATCTCCCCGGTGGGCCTGCTGCCCCTCTTCTCGCCCTCCGGCCTCCTGATGGTGCTGATCTCGACGGCCGAGGGGCTGCTCTCGGAGCGGTTCAGCCACTTCTCCATCCGTTACCAGTACTCCTCGATCATCACCCCGATGGTCTTTGCCTCCGCCGCCCTCGGCCTGGGGAACCTGCTCAAGTGGCGGTCGTTGCGGGGGAGGGGCCCGCACCTGGCGGCGGCGATTGTCCTGATCTCCCTGTTCACGGCCTGGAGTTTCGGCCCCGTCCCCCGGCTGGGAGAGCAGTTCCCGGGCTGGCGGTTTGCCCCCGAGGACGCTGTCCGGGAGACGATGTTGGAAACTATTCCCCCTCCGGCCCCGGTGGCGGCCACCTTCGAGTTCACGCCGAAGCTCTCCAGCCGCCCGCAGATGTTCTTCTTCTACCACCTTTATGCATCCTCGCGGCGTCCGGACTGGGCCGGCCACGTGAAGGTGATGGGGGAGAGGGCGGAATATATCCTGGCCGACTTCAACGACTGGCTGACCTTCTACGACTTCTACACCCCTGGCGGAGACCGGGCGGTCAACGCCTTTCTCCGGGAGGGGAAGTGGGAGCTGGCGGCGACGGTCAACTCCCTGACCCTCTTCCGGCGGGGGGAGAGCTTCGCCCCCGGGGTGGTCCAAACGGTCCCGGCGGGGGAGGGGAACTTCCGGCCGGCGGCGGGGTTCCCGGGCCTGGAGTTCGGCCTGGCCCAGGCGCTAACGCGGGAGGAGCTCGGCTTCCCAGTCCTGGAATTCTCAGCCGATCTTCGGGCGGCACAGACACCTCTGGACGATATCCTCTTTGTCGTCCGCTTGGTCAACCGAAACGCCCCCGACCGGGTGATCCAGCAGTTCCTGATGGCTCCCTACCGGGTGTACCCGACCAACCGCTGGCGGGAAGGGGAAACGGTCCGGATCCGGGCCAACATCCTCTTCCCGGAAGACCCGGCCCCCGGTACCTGGGACCTGTACCTGCTCGGCCTGAGCCGGAAACAGGGGCTGAGGCTTCCCCCGGAGGCATCGGCTGCTTTTTACCGCCACTTCGACACCGCAATGGCCCTCAACTACCTCCCCCGGATCTGGGGGATCTCACCCGATCAGCTGCTTGACCAGCATCAGATCCTCTACCTTCCCACCGCGCTGACTGTTCCCTGAATTCATCTTCATCCGAAGTCGGACCGGCAAAGGCACGGTCTTACTGTTTGCGGGCCCCCAGAAAAACTGTTACATTTCTGCCCGGAACGCAAAGTGTAACCTGGGTTAACCCGACTTCCGCGATTTATCCTAAACAATAAATGGATGATTTACGGACATATCCACGGGCTGGTGAGGCTGTCCGGCAATTGTCAATTTTGCCAATTTTTGGTCATTGCGAGGGCCCGAAGCGAAGCGGAGGGGCCGAAGCAATCTCAACCTGTTGAGAAGCAAAAGCCATTTTGTCCACAATCGTAATCGGGCGGTTTGTCTTGAAAGAATTGACACTGGGAAACCAATCGGCCCTGGCTGTCCTCGCCGGGGTCGGACTGCTGATCTTCCCCTTAACGTCCGCCCCAGCCGGGGAGTCCGCTCCCCGGATATTCGAAACCGGCCGGGATTTCGCCGGCTGGAGAGGGGAGGGGATCGAGGCCGGAGGCCCGGTTCCGGCAGGGCTTCAGGTGCTGGGAGGAGAAAGGTTCCAGCTCTACCCGCCGGCGGATCCGGCGCCACCGACCGAGGCGAAAGCTTATCTGAGGGTACGCCTCCGGATCCAGTCTCCCCGCAACTTCCTGATCCTCGGACAGGACCGGGATGGCTTGATGGTTCCGGTTTCGGATCCTGTTCAACCTCCCCTCGACGCCAACTTTCATACTTTCTGGATCTCTCCGGCCGGAGAGGCCGGGAGGCTGGGACTGGCCTTCGGGGGCCGCCCCGGCTGGGTGGAGATCGATTCCATAGAGATCAGGCCGTTTTCCCTTGCACTTTACCTTGCCGACCAGTGGCGGGAATTTCTCCTGCCCCGGAGGTTGAACCTGGGGTCGATCAATTCGCTGAACGGCCCGAGAATTTTCGGCAAGTCATTCGTCAGCTGGCTGAATATCCTGGCGATAGCGGTATTCCTGGCAGCGGCGATCTTCTATATTCGGTCCCGGGGCAAGGGGCGGAGCCGGATCGTCCTGCGGACCGCGCTAATTCTGCTTGCGGTCTGGGTGCTCTACGATGTCCGGGAGAGCTACAGCCAATACCAGACCATAAAAGGAATCCACGATTCTTATGTCAAGCCGCCGCCGGGAGAGAAGACTTTCCCGGCCCTGGGAAATTTCTACGGCTTCGTCGATCTCTGCCGGGAGGTCATCCCGAAGACGGTCCGGTATAATTTCTACTCGACGCCGATGTGGCCCTTCGACTGCCGGATCCAGTATTTCCTCTATCCCCGGGGCATCAAATCCTCCACCTGGAACCGTTACCTTCCCGGGGAAAAAATTCCTTACCATGCGGTCTATCAAAACCCCCAGATCCGGTTTGACCCGGAGACCCGCCGCCTGGTCCGCCGGGATGAAACCGGCAAGCGCTTTATCTCCCGACCGGGTTCAATCCGCTCCCGGCTTGAAGCCGACTCCTTTATCTTCCGGGAAGACGAGGTAGACTGATGACCCCTGAAGTTTCAGTAGTTATGCCCTGTCTCAACGAAGCAGCCACTGTCGGCAGCTGCGTCAGGAAGGCTCTCTCCACCCTGGAAGAACTGGGAATTGCCGGGGAGGTGATCGTGGCCGACAACGGCTCCACCGACGGCTCGAAAGAGATCGCCCGATCGGCCGGGGCCAGGGTCGTGCCGGTGGGAAGAAAGGGATACGGCGCCGCCTATCTCGGCGGGATCCCGGAAGCGAACGGCCGGTACATCATCATCGGTGATTCCGACGATACCTACGACTTCACCGACCTGGAGAGGTTCATCACCCCGCTGCGGGAAGGCTACGATATGGTGATCGGAAACCGCCTGAAGGGGGAGATCGAGCCGGGGGCGATGCCCTGGGCCAACCGGCATATTGGGAATCCCTTCCTCTCCACTTTTCTCAACCTCATCTACAAGACTCAAATCGGCGACGCCCATTGCGGAATGAGGTCCTTCACCCGGGAGGCTTTTGAACGGATGAAGCTCAAAACGCCCGGGATGGAGTTTGCCTCCGAGATGGTGATCAAGGCCTCCCTCCTCGGGCTGAAGATCAGAGAGGTCCCAATCACCCTTCACCACTCCCCCGGGGAGAGAAAGCCCCATCTCCGGCCGCTCCCCGACGGCTTCCGGCACCTGCGCTTTATGCTGATGTACAGTCCCACCCACCTCTTCCTGGTTCCGGGTACGGTACTGCTGGTCCTGGGTTTCATCCCCCTGCTGGCACTGCTGCGGGGGCCGATCTGGATCGGCGGCCACGGCTACGACCAGCACTTTATGGTCCTGGGAAGCCTCCTGGCCATCCTCGGCTACCAGATCATAAATTTGGGTTTGTATGCCAAGGCCTACAGTTACCAGGAGAAGATCATCAGCGACCCCTTCATCGAGGGGTTTTACCGGAAATTCAATCTCCATCGCGGAGTGATCCTGGGAACGGTGATCGCCGCCGGCGGCTTCGCAATCCTGGTCTACCTCCTGGTCAAATTTTTCGCCCTCGCCGGGGCTATCTACGAACTGCGGCTGGCGATCCTCGGCCTGACGTTCGTCATAATCGGAACGCAAACAATTTTCTCCTCCTTCTTGCTCAGCATTATGGAGATCAAAGCCGGAAGGGAATAGCACCGTGCTCACCATCTTAAGATTACTCCTGGCTTACGCCGTCCCCACAGTTATCGGGTATTGCCTGATCGTTCTCCTGGAACGGGGCAAGGTTCAGTTAGCCGCCGGGGAGAGGTGGGCACTTGGGTTCGCCCTGGGCAGCGGCGTGCTTACTTACTTTATGTTTTACCTGGGGTTTCTCGGCCTGCCTCTGACTTTCTGGACTTCCTCGGCGGCTTTCTGGCCTTGCCTGCTCCTGGCAGGGCTGACGCGACGGCGGCGGGCAGGCAAGGTGGAAGGTCTTCCGCTGCAGCCCGGGGCGCTTTCCGATCAGGGCAAGAGCGGAAGATACCTGGCGATATTCCTGGGCGTTCTCCTGGCCGGAAAACTCGCCTCCATCTCGTACACCATCGCCGTCAGTCCCACCTACTTTGACGACAGCGTCTCCTTCTGGAACCTGAAAGGCAAAGTTTATTACCATCACAAATCGATAATACTCGACGAAAGCCATCCGGATTTTCTCGGGGCCAAAAACCCTCACTACCCCAACGGGATCCCCCTCTTCAAGACCTGGATCGGGCTCTCACTGAACCGGTGGTCGGACCGACTGGTCAATTCCAACACTTTCTTCTATTACCTCTGCCTGGGACTTGTCTTCTATTACTGTCTCCGCCCATTTCTCTCCACAGCGGTGGCCTTCCCGCTCACATACGGACTTCTTAGCCTGCCCCTGCTGGTCTTCAGCGCCGGATTTGCCTACTTCGATATTGTGATCGGTTTATACTTCCTGGGGGCAACGGCCTACCTCTACCGTTGGATTAGGGAGGAGAGGACGATTTATCTTATTCTTTCCGCCTCCTTCGGCGCGGTCGGGCTGGGGGTCAAGGAAGAGATGATGGTTCTGGGAGCCGCCGGGGCGATCCCCCTGCTATTCCTGGGACAGATGGCGAAGGGGTGGAAGATCATCCGGATCATGAAAAATTCCCTTCTCTGGCTCTCGATCGTTCTCTTGCCGAATATCCCCTGGTTCTGGCTGAAGTGGAGTCGTTCGATTATGCTGGGGCTGGCGCCCCAGGACCGGGCGCCGGAGTTCCACCCGGAGACATTTCGTGCCTTCGGGCATTACCTCTTCGATGCGGGCAACTTCAACATCTTCTGGATGGTATTTCTTCCGATCCTGTTGTCAGGTTTCTTCTTCATCCAGCGAAAGGAGTTCTCCATCCTCTACCCCTCGGTACTGCTCACATTGGCGGTGACCGCCGCACCATTTGTCTTCAGCTCCTTTTCCAAGTACGTCGGAAACACCGCCAGCCGGGCCTTTATGACCGGTATGCCCATGCTATTTTTCTTCGCGGGTATCTATCTCGAGCAACTCTTGCGACGGGAGGCGTGAGCGTGCCGGATCCGGAACAACTCAAGGTCCTGCTGGTCAACCCACCAGCTCAGGGTTCCTACCCGGTTCTACCGCTGGGTTTGGCCTACCTGGCCGCGATCTTAGAGAAAAATCGCTATCCGGTCCGGGTGATCGACGCCTGGGCCGACCGGTTGAGCGAGGAAGAAATCAGGCGGCAGATCCGGGAGTATCGTCCCCGACTGGTCGGAGTCACGGCGATGAGCCCGGTCTACCCTCAGGCACAAAAAGCTATCAAGATAGCTCGAGCGGCGGCCCCCGAGGCAGAGGTCATTCTGGGAGGGGTGCACGCCTCGGCGCGTCCCCGGGAGTGCCTGGATGAGAACCCCGGGCTCTCTTTGGCAGTGGCGGGAGAAGGAGAGGAGACTCTGCTGGAGATACTCCGAGTTCTGCGGGGAGAACTTCCCCTCTCCAAGGTCAGGGGGATAGCCTACCGAGAGGAGGGAGCGGTTCGTCTGACCCCTCCGCGGGGCTTCTTAAAGGATCTCGACCAGATCCCCTTCCCGGCCCGCCACCTATTTCCCTGGAGACGCTACCGGACCCACCCCCCCTACGGAAGATACGGAACCTACTCGAGCATTATGGCGACCCGGGGCTGTCCCTTCCAATGCGTCTACTGCTCCCGAGCCGCCTTCGGCAAGACTATCCGCTATCGAAGTTCAAGGAACGTTATCGAGGAGATCAGAAAACTCCAGACCGACTATGGGGTAAAGGAACTGCATTTCTATGATGACAACCTGACCCTGAAGCAAGACTGGGCTCAGACCTTCTGCCACCGGCTGCTGGAAGAGGGCATCCGGATCGCCTGGTCCTGCACCACCCGGGTGGACCTGGTCAACCCCGAACTGCTCGGCTTGATGAAAGAGGCGGGGTGCTGGCTGATCTCCTACGGCGTGGAGTCCGGCTCCCAGGAGGTACTGGATACCGCCAAAAAGGGATACAATTTAAGACAGGTGGAGGAAGCCTTTGCCTGGACCCGGAAGGCGGGGATCAAGACCCACGCCTACTTTATGATCGGCCTCCCCGGGGAGACGGAGGAGACCGTGGAACGGTCGATCGCCCTCGCTCTCCACCTCCGCCCCTATACCACCAGCTGGGGCGGAACCGTCATCTTTCCCGGGACCGAGCTGGAAGAGATGGCCGGATCGGAGAAGGCCGCCTATACCAGGTTCAGTTTTGGCGAAGGGGTCTACCGGATCTGGGAGGGAAACCTCTCGGCCGGAAGAATCCGGGCGCTGGTCCGCCGGGCCTACCTGAGATTTTACCTCCGGCCCGGATATATCCTCTCCCTGGTGGGAGAGCTCAAGTCCCCCCGACGTCTGGTTCAGCTGACCGGGGCGCTCTGGAACGTGCTCCGGGAAGCGGTGTCTCCCCGCTGAATGGGTTGAATATGAAAGATCGAAGCCGGAGAAGCTACCCCGAGGCCTATACCGAGGGGTATTATCAAAGCCACCACGGAGCTCTCCCGGCTTACGATCTGGATACCATTCCCAGTTTTTACTGGAGCAAGAGATTATTAGACCCCAGGGCAGGGGATATCGTTCTGGACGCCGGAACCGGGATCGGATACCTCCTGGACTATGTCTGCACGCCGGGGAGTAGGGGGGTAGGGGTAGACTTCTCGGCCGCCGCGCTCAAACTGGCCAAAAGACAGTATCCCGAGCTTGATCTCCTCCGGGAAGATCTGTTCAGATTGAGCTTCAGGAGCGATTCCTTCGACCGGATACTCTGCTATAACGTGATAGAACATACCCGGGATCAGGAAAGGCTGCTGAAAGAACTGCACCGCGTCCTGAAACCGGGAGGGATCCTGGTCATCGGGACCAATATGAAGTACGCGGCCTGCAACCTGCTCTACAAGTTGCTGATCCGTGACCATACCCACGAAAGGGAATTAACTGTCGCCCGGTTCCGGCGACTGGTCGGCCGCTATTTCCGGGTTATTTCCACCCGGAAGAGCAGCTGTGTATATCGTTTTCCCCCGGCTGTCAACTGGGTCTTCCATCATCTGCTCCGGGCGGATATCATCATCCAGGCGCGGAAATGAAGATCCTCCTTCTCAACCCCCCCTTCCATCCCCGCTATTCCCGGGAGCAGCGGAGTCCGGCTGTAACCAAGGGGGGGACGCTCTATTATCCCTTCTGGCTGGCCTTCGCCGCCGGAGTGCTGGAGAGAGAAAAACATCAGATCTTGCTCCTGGACGCTCCCGCCGAGGGTATCGACGTCGGGGAAACTATGGCTCGGATCGATGGGTTCACTCCGGAACTGGCGGTGGTTAATACCAGCACCCCGAGCATCTACAATGACGTCGGGGTAGCCGGGATGATCAAGGACCGGCATCCCTCAAGTTATACGGTACTGGTCGGGACACATCCCTCGGCGCTCCCGGAAGCAACCCTGAACTTGAATGCCGGGGTGGAGGCGGTGGCCATCGGCGAATATGACTATACCCTTCGGGACCTAGCGGCCTGCCTTCAGGCCGGGGGGAGCCCTTCCTCCGTAAGCGGCCTGGTCCTGCGGGAAGGATCCTCAACTCGGAACACCGGCCCGAGGAAATATATTGAAGATCTTGATTCGCTTCCCTTTCTAAGCGAGGTTTATAAAAAGCACCTCGACGTCCGGAATTACTATTTCGCCGCCGCCGATTACCCGATGGTAATGATCATCACCGGCCGCGGCTGCCCCCACCGCTGTTTCTACTGTGTCTATCCCCAGGTATTTCACGGACACCGGTACCGGATCCGAAGTCCGGAGAATATCGCCGCCGAGTTTTCCTACGTGGCGGAGCAACTCCCCGAGGTCCGTGAAATCGGGATCGAGGATGACACCTTTACCATCGACCGGACGCGGGTGGAGAAATTCTGCCGTTTGCTGATCGACCGGGGAAACCGCCTCAAGTGGTACTGCAATGTTCGGGCCGACCTGGACTACGAGCTGATGGCGCTGATGAAGGCGGCCGGATGCCGCCTGGTGACCGTAGGTTTCGAGAGCGGGGAACAGGCGATTCTCGACGGGATGAAGAAAAATCTGCGGGCGGCCGATTACCCCCGGTTCGCCCGGGACGCGAAACGGGCCGGGCTCCTGGTCCACGGCTGCCTGATCGCCGGGCTCCCCGGGGAGACCCGGGAAACCCTGGAGAAGAGTTTCCGGCTGGCGAAAGAGCTGGACTGCGACAGTATGCAGTTCTATCCCCTGATCGTCTACCCGGGGACCGAGGCCTACCACTGGGCCAAGGAGAACGATTATCTCCTGACAGAGGATTACCGACAGTGGCTGACGCCGGCCCTCGCTCACAACTGTGTCCTGGATTTCCCCGGGCTTTCCCGGGAAGAACTGGAGGATTTTTGCGAGCGGGCCTACCGCCGTTACCACTTTAACCTTCGCTACATGATCAAAAAATTGGTCCAGCTGTTCACCCACCCGGCCGAGGGACGGAGGACCATCCGATCCGCCGCCAAATACCTCCGCTATCTGCTCCGCGAACGGGTACGGCCGAAAAGATGAATCACCCCGGTGCCGACAACCAGTCCGGAATGAATGTCTCCATCATCGTGGTCAGCTACAACGAGAGGGAGAACATCGCCGCCTGCCTGGAATCCCTCCTGGGCCAGAGCTACCGGGCCGGGGACTATGAGGTCCTAGTGGTGGACGGAGACTCCACCGACGGGACAATTCCCATCATTGAATCCTATGCAAAGCGGGATCGGCGGATTCGGTACGTCCGGGAGCCGAAGAGGGGCACCGCGGCGGCCCGGAATACCGGAGTTCGGCAAGCCCGGTTCGGACTGGTCGCCTTTACCGACGCCGACTGCGTGGTCCCCCCGGAATGGATCGCAAACTTGGTCCTGGCTTGGCGGGAAGCGACCGCTGCGGATAATCAGGTCGCTGCTGTCGGCGGCCCGGCATTGATCCCGGAGGAGGCCGGTGACTTCGCCATAGCGGTGAAGATTGGACTCAATACCTATCTAGCCAGCGGGGGGAGGGTGAGTGGGAAAAACCTTAAGCGGAAGAAAAACGTGGTCGATCTGCCGACGCTTAACGTTATCTACGAAAAAGCTCTTTTCAAGGAGCTCGGCTACTTCGATGAAGAGCTGAAGAGCGAGGGGGAGGATGCTGAGTTCTCCTATCGGATCCTGAGGTTCGGTCGGAGGCTTTTCTACGATCCCCGGCCAATGGTATTTCACAAGTATCGCCCTTCTCCAAAGAGCTGGTGGAGAAATATGTTGAGATACGGCCGCGCCCGGGGGACTCTTCTGGTCCGGCATCCGGAAATGCTGAACCTGGCCTACGCGTTACCAGCGCTATTGGTGATTGCCTTGGTTCTCTCCGGCCTTGGCTTTTTTCGAGCATATTTTTTTGCACCCTTATTATACTTTCCCTTGGTTCTGGCCCAAAGTATCTGGTCCGCATTCCGGGCTGGTAGACCGCGTTTGGTACTTCATGTATTCCTGGCTATCTGCCTGACCCACATCGGCTACGGAGCAGGGGAGATCAGCCGCGTCGCTGGGACGCTAGTCGGATTTGTCCAGAAACACTAACCATGAACGATTGGATTGAAAGATATGAACATTTTTAAAAGAGTCTATTTTCGTCTTTACGTCATTGTCAAATACGGGTTCCACTGGAGAAAACCGATGTTCCTGCTCCGATTGGTCCGGAACCTGGTCCGGGCCAAATTCTGGAGGCTTCTTGGGATCAAAAAATTCAACCTTCGGGGGGCTGATTTCGCTATCACATATGCCTGCAACTTCCGTTGTTCGCATTGTTACGCGGAAAATCTGAAGAGTCCCATACCGCGCCGGGTGATGACGATTGACGACTACCGAAGGGTCTGCCGTGAGATGGAAAGACTCGGGGCAGTGGTCTTCTCTCTCCAGGGTGGGGAACCGTTCATCCGTAAAGACATCTTCGATATCATTGAGGCTTTCCGCCCGCGGAGAAACCACATTATCATTACAACCAACGGCTCCCTCCTCGACGAACCAACCATTGAAAAGCTGGCCTCAACAGGCATAGATACCCTCTACTTCAGCGTGGACAGCGGCATCGCCGAAGAACACGACCGGTTCCGCAACCACCCGGGTAGCTACGCCAAAATAATGGAGGACATCGAGCTCTGCCGGAAGCATAAGATCAAGATTGTTATCAACACCACGGTGCACAAGGATAATCTTTACTCGGAGGGACTGAAGAAGATTTTAGACTACTCACATCGGAACAGGATTATGCTGGAGACCATCTATGCCCGACCGCTCGGTTACTGGACCGGGAACCCGGAAGTTATGCTCTCTCAGGAGGACCGCGATTATTACTACCGCCTGCGGAAGAACTACCCATTCGTGGTCCGAGACCTTGATAATAACTATGGGGGCTGGGGCTGTCCCGCCCTCAAGGAAGTACTCTACTTTACCCCTTACGGGGATGTCTGCGGGTGCCCCTTTATGCATATCGTCTTCGGCAATATCTTCAAAGAGCCCCTCGAGAAGATTCGGAACCGGGCGCTGAAACTGAACTGGTTCAACCAGTATGGCGGCGAGTGCTTGACCGCTGTTAACCGAGATTTTATGCGCCATTATTATCCCTTGGTTAAGGGCAAGTCATTCGTCCCATTCAGTGAATTCATTGAGACTCAAGGCAAATGAAAACGGGCTTCAGCAGCCGCATAGCCATTACAGCGGTTTTATCTGCGATTATTCTGCAGGGAGTTTTTATTTACCTATACCTGATTCGGCCCCAGGGGCCGTTCGGCTGGGACGAGGCGCACCGTTCCCTGATCAGCCTGGCGATGGCCGAGCAGCTCAGTGAGTTAGATTTCGCCGGTTTCTGGAACCTGACCAACCGGCAGATCTACTGGCCCTTTTTCCATTACTGGGTTTCCTCGGTCTTCCTGCTGATCGGGGGATATACCTACCAGGCCGCCCGGTTTATGAGCCTGGTGATGAACGTCGGGGCGGTCTTCCTCATCTACCTGACGGGCCGGAAGGCAGCCTCTTTCGGTCGTGCAGGGGCCGGGATGATCGCGGCCGGGCTCCTGGTTTTTTCTCCGCTCTTCTGCTACCTGGCGGGGACGGCGATGGCCGAATCTCTGGGGACGTTCCTGACCCTGGCGGCCCTGCTGGCCTACCTGACCGCCCGGGACGGGCAGCGGCCGATATGGTATATCGTCGCCGGGGTCTTTCTTTCCCTGCTCTACTTCACCAAGTACATCTACGCCATCTTCTTCGGATTCAGCCTGGTCATATTCTGGCTGAGCATCATATTGTCAAAGAAGGACCGCGAGCGATGCCGGGCGGAATTAAATCGGATCTGGATCCTTGCGGCGGCATTCGCCGGCGTCTGGCTTCTCTGGCTGGCCGGAGGAAATGCCGGGGATAAGATCAACATCATCCTCTACCGGATAAGCGAGACCAGCGGATGGGATTTCCTCCACCTGGAGATGAGCGACCGGGTTCTCTATTATCCCCGGGCCCTGCTCACCGCCTACTCCTTCTCCCCCTGGCTCTTCCCCGCCTACCTGGGCGGACTGATTTGGGCCGCCCGGAGATGGCGGGACCTCAGAGTCCGGCTTCTCTTCCTCCTCTTCTGGGGAAGCCTGCTTCCGATCGCCCGCAGCCCCAACCTCCAGGAACGGTTCATCGCCACCCCCGCAGTGGCGGCCCTCTTCCTCCTGACCGCCCTCTTCCTGGCCGACCTGGTACGGCAGTTGCATCGCCGGACCGTGCGCCTGACCGTCCTGGTTTGGTTGATCCTTCTCGCCGGGGATCTCCCCCGGCTCCCGGAATACGTCCGGATCATCGGAAACAACGCCCTGGGCTCGCTCAACCTACCGGCCCCGAAGAGGGTGCCCCGGAAAGCCTTTTTCGGCCTGGCCCGCTACCCGGATTTCATCTACCAGCCGAAGAACATCCTCTCGCCGAAGCACGGCGACCGCTTGGGATCGAATAGTGTGGAGGATGTGCTTGATTTTATCTGGAACAACACCAAACCCGGGTATCCCCTGGCGGTCCTCTTCCAGCTCAACTGCGCCTCAGCCCACCTCTGGCAATGGCATGGGCTGGTCCAACGGCGAACAATTGTGGGGAATCTAGATCCCCGCTGCGCCTTTTTCGCCGTCCTCCGGATACATCCCGACTCGCCCTATCTCACCCTTTCCAACCAGAGTATGCTGGGAGATCGCGTAGACCGGCCCCGAAAAATCGTGGAGGAAGCGGCCCGGCGGGGGTTGGTTGAGACCTGGCGCAGCCGGGACTTTCCCGATCTCGGCCTGACCGTCACCGTCTACCGTCGGCGGGCTTCCCCCCTTGATCCGGGATGGCGGATACTTCTCTCCCCGAACTCGCCGGGGTGAACTTACCTTCTCCGGGGTGAGGGGGAGGTCTATTCTTGTTTGCCTGGAGGGTTCAGTTAGATTATACTGCCGGTCAGTCTGGTCTTTCGGACAAAGACCGGGGGAGGACCGCACGCGCGATTACTGTGAAAACCTTAAGCCGGCAATGCCAATGAGGTTGACCCCATGCCTGAAGATAAACCAAAGCTGAATTTCTCGGCCAGTCCCTCCGGGGAGAAGTTTACCCTTCCAGAGCCGGGGGAATACGCGGGTGAACTGAACCGGGTGCGCCAACTGGCCGACGCCGCCCGGCGGGAGGGGAGGGAGGTGGTGGTGGTGATGGGGGTGGGATTCGTCGGGGCGGTGATGGCAGCGATCGTGGCCGACGCCCGGGACGAATCGGGGGAACACAGCAAATTCGTGATCGGCTGCCAACGGCCCTCGGTCCGCAGTTACTGGAAGATCCCGCTGCTCAACCGGGGCGAATCCCCGGTCAAAGCCGAGGACCCCGAAGTCGACCGCCTGATCCGGCACTGCGTCCTCGAGGCCGGGACCCTGACCGCCACCTACAACAGCGAGTGCCTCGCCCTGGCCGACTGCGTGGTGGTCGATGTCCAGTGCGACTTTTCCAAAAAAGAGCTGGGCAACATGCGTTCCGGGGAGGCCGATATGGCCGCCCTGGAGGCAACGATGAAGACCATCGGCCGCTACATCCGGCCCGACTGCCTGGTCCTGATCGAGACCACGGTCGCCCCCGGGACCACCGAGTTCGTGGCCTGGCCGATTCTGAAGAGGGCTTTTGAGGAACGGGGATTAGAGAGCATACCTCTCCTAGCCCACAGTTTCGAGCGGGTGATGCCCGGGCGGGACTACGTGGCCAGCATCCAGGACTTCTGGCGGGTCTGCTCAGGCTGCGAGAACGAAGCCCGCCGGAGGGTGGAGAAGTTTCTCCGGGAGGTCCTCAACACCGCAGACTTTCCACTGACGGTGATGGACCGACCGATCGAATCGGAGACGACTAAGATCGTCGAAAACTCCTACCGGGCGGCCATCCTGGCTTTCCTCAACGAGTGGTCGCTCTTCGCCGAGCGCAACGGGGTCGACCTGATCAAGGTGATCAAGGCGATCAAGATGCGGCCCACCCACAGTAATATCATTTTCCCCGGCCCCGGGATCGGCGGCTACTGCCTGCCCAAGGACGGGGGGCTGGGCTACTGGGCCTACAAACATATTCTCGGTTTCGCCGACGGCGACAGCCTCTTTAAGATCACCCCCACCGCCATCGACATCAACGACACCCGGGCCCTTCACGCCGCCGAGCTGACCCGGGACGCTCTGCGGAATATGGGCAAGAACGTCGCCGGAAAATCGATCCTGATCTGCGGAGCGAGTTACCGCCAGGACGTCGGCGACAGCCGTTATTCAGGGAGCGAGCTGGTGGTCCGCAAATTGACCGAGATGGGAGCCGAGATGAAGGTCCACGACCCTTACCTCGAGCACTGGTACGAGTTCGAGAAGCAGGATACCTACCCCGCCCCCGGCCACTCCTGGGCCCGGTTCTTCCGGAACCAGGACGGACTGACCGAACTCCGGGTCGGCAAGGAACTCGAGGCCTTGCTAAAAGGGGCCGACGGCCTGATCCTGGCGGTCCCACACCAGCAATACCTCGGTCTTGTCCCGGAGAAGATAGTTGGATGGGCGGGGCGACCGATCGCGGTGATCGACTGTTTCGGCATCCTCTCCGACGCCGAGATCCGCCGCTACTTCGAACTCGGCTGCGAGGTCAAGGGGATGGGGAGGGGACATATCCAGCGGATCAAGGAAGAGGTCCGGAAATCGGGCCCGGGAGAGAAATGAGGATGGATGAATTCTTAAGAAATTACAGCGAACGGATCCGGCAGTGTTTGAGCGAGCTTCCCTTCCCCGAGATGGAGCGGGCGGTCGAGGCCCTGGAAGAAGCGGTCAGGAAAGGGAATCAGATCTTCGCCTTCGGCAACGGGGCCTGCGCCGCCGCCTCCTCCCACTTCGTCTGCGACCTGGTCAAGGGTTGTATCGTCGAGGGCGAGCCCCGGGTGAAGGCCTTCTGCCTCAACGACTGCGCGCCGTTGCTGACCGCCTGGGCCAACGACGACAGTTACGAGAAGGTCTTCGTCGAACCGCTGAAGAACTATCTGAAGAGGGGGGACGTGGTGATGGCCCTCTCCGCCTCCGGTAACTCGCCCAACGTCCTGCGGGCGGCAGAGTATGGCCGCGAGGCCGGGGCGATCGTCATCGGCCTGACCGGAAAGGGGGGAGGCCAGCTGGCCTCTCTGGCCACCATCCCGATCGTGGTTAAAAGCTCCTCCTACGAGGAGGTCGAGGACGTCCACGTGGTGATCACCCATATGCTCAAACTGGCCCTGATCCGGAAGCTAAAAGGCAGTCATTAATTAAGTATAACTTTCACAAACAGTTATGAAGGTAATTGAGTACAACAAGTCAGCCGGGGAGAAGCTACTCCGGTGGATGGAGGGGGCGGCCTTTCCGCCGGAGAAGGTTGCGGCGGTGCGAAAGATCGTCGGGGAGGTGCAGGAGCGGGGTGACGCGGCCCTGCGGGAGTACACCCTGGCCTTTGACGGGGTGAGGCTCAAGTCCTTTGCGGTCTCCCCGGCCGAGATGCAAAAAGCCCGAAAGTCCCTGACCCCGAAGCTGCGGGCTGCTCTGCGGCGGGCGGAGAGGAATATCTCCAGGTTTTACCGCCCAATTCGGGAGAAGTCCTGGCGGCGGGGAAGGGGGGACGGACTGGAGTGGGGGGAACGGGTCACCCCGGTGGAGTCGGCGGGGATTTACGTCCCCGGGGGGAGGGCGCCGCTGGTCTCGACGGTTTTGATGGCCGTGGTCCCGGCCCGGCTGGCCGGGGTTCGGAGGATCGTGATCGTTACCCCGCCGGGAAAGTCCGGGACCGTTAACCCCTACCTGTTGGCCACCGCTGATTTTTTGGGGATCAGGGAGATTTATAGGATCGGGGGGGCTCAGGCGGTGGCCGCCCTGGCCTTCGGTACCCGGACGATCCCAAGAGTTGATCTGATCGCTGGACCGGGGAATATCTACGTCACCCTGGCCAAGAAGGAGGTCTTCGGAGTGGTGGGGATCGACAGCCTGGCCGGGCCGAGCGAGGTGGCGATCCTGGCCGACGGGAAGGCCGCGCCGGACCATATCGCCGCCGATCTCCTGGCCCAGGCCGAACACGGGCCGGGCGGAGCGGCGATCCTGATCACCACTTCCAAGCGTCTGGCGGCGGCGGTGGCGGAAGAGGTCGCAAGAGCGGGGGGCGGCGGGAAACGCGAAGGAATTTTTCTGGTCCGGGTCCGGAGCCTGAAAGAGGGTATTGAATTGGTCAACCGGATCGCCCCCGAGCACCTGGAGATTATGACGTCCGCCCCGGAAGCCGCGCTGGCTCGGATCAGGAACGCCGGGGCGATCTTCATCGGGGAGCTGAGCCCGGTGGCGGCGGGAGACTATGTCGCTGGCCCCAGTCACGTCCTCCCCACCGGGGGAGCGGCTCGTTTCTCCTCGCCCCTGACGGTCAATGACTTTCTCAAGAAGAGCAGCCTGCTCCGTTACACGAGGCGGGCGCTGAAGAATGATTTTTCGGCTCTGGAAACGCTGGCGGAGTTGGAAGGGCTCGATAACCACCTCCTCTCCGTCCGGGTCCGACTTAATACTCGAAGCGTAAAAATGACAGATTAAACTAGGTCAGACAGGAATGCCTGGCCTGCCGTATCTGCGCGAAAACTTATGAACTGGTTCAGGAACAACATAGACGGGCTGGAACCATACCAGCCCGGGTTCCAGCCGAAGGGCGGGGGATTTGTCAAGCTCAACACCAACGAGAATCCCTATCCCCCCGCCCCCGGAGCGGCCGCGGCGATCCGGAAGACCGGGGAGGACAGCCTGCGCCTTTATCCCGATCCCCTCTCCGTCCGGCTGAGAGAGGTGATCGCCGAGGTTTACGGCCTCCCGGTGGAACGGATTATCGCCGGCAACGGTTCCGACGAACTGCTGGCGATGGCCCTGCGCTGCTTTGCCGGGGAAGGAGACCGGGTCGCCTTCCCGACCCCCTCCTACAGCCTCTTCGGGGTCCTGGCTCGGATCCAGGGAGCAAAGCCGGCGGCTTATGAACTTGATGAGGACTTCGGACTCCCCGAGGAGTTTTTCGGGGCGAAGGCCGCGATCAAGCTGATCGCCTCGCCCAACTCCCCTACCGGCACCATCTACCCGATCGCGGCGATCGAGCGTCTTCTCCGGAAGACCGAAGGGATGGTGCTGGTGGACGAGGCCTACGTCGATTTCGCCGAGGAGAGCTCCCTCCCCCTGCTGCTCGACTTCCCCAACCTTCTGGTCACCCGGACCTGCTCCAAGTCTTACTCCCTGGCGGGATTGCGGGTCGGTTACGCCTTCGCCTCGGAGGAGGTCGTCTCCGGGATGATGAAGGTCAAGGACTCCTACAACCTCAACGCCGTCTCGGCCGCCGCCGCCGCCGCCGCCCTGGCCGACCGGGAGTATTTCCAGGAGACCACGGCTCGGATAGTGGCGGAGAGGGAGCGCCTGGCGAATACCCTGGTTGATCTGGGATTCAGGGTAATTCCCTCCGGGGCGAACTTCCTCCTCGGACGGCCGCCGGAGGGGAGAGCGGGGGAGTTGTACGAGGCCCTCTTCGAACGGAAGATCCTGGTCCGCTGGTTCGATACTCCGCGCTTGCAAGAGTTTATCCGGATCAGTATCGGGACCCCGGAGCAGATGGACCTGCTGACCGGGGCGATCCGCGAGATTTTATCGGACCAGGGTTGATTTTCAGATGTGGCACCCCGGTGGAGGATTATTGAATATCTGAATATCCAATATCCAACAAGGAATATCCAATTTCCAAGTGCCGGTATTCCGGCAGTGGTTCGGCAAGACCAGTGGGAGCTTACTAACCCGATTTATGAATAAATCGGGTTAAAAGGAACGGTGATTATGAAGAAAAGATTATCCCGGGTGCAGAGAAAGACCAAAGAGACTGATATATCCATTCAGCTGAACCTGGACGGCGAGGGGAAGACGGCGATCGATACGGGGATCCCTTTCTTCGATCATATGCTGGAACTCTTCGGCCGCCACGGCCTTTTTGACCTCAAGGTCAAGGCGCGGGGCGACCTCGAGGTGGATTATCATCACACGGTCGAGGACCTGGGGATCTGCCTGGGCCGGGCTCTCTTGCAGGCCCTGGGAGAGAAGCAGGGAATCGCCAGGTACGGGTCGGCCTCCCTGCCGATGGACGAGGCCCTAGCGGGGGTGGCGGTGGATATCGGGGGACGGAGTTTCCTGGTCTACAACCCAAAAATCCGCCGGATCAAGATCGGGGATTTCAACGTCGGACTCTTCAAGGAATTCTTTCGCGCCCTCACCGCCGAGGGCCGCTTCGCCCTCCATATCAACGTCCTTTACGGGGAGGACGTCCATCACACCATCGAAGCGGTCTTCAAGGGGCTGGGCCGGGCCCTGCGGGAGGCGGTGGAGATTGATCCCCGGGTCAAGGGGGTGCCTTCGACCAAGGGGAAGATGTAGGGTCGGGGAACAGTGAGCGGTAAGCAGTGAGCAGTAAACAGAACTATGATCATACTGCCGGCAATCGATATTAAATCCGGGCGCTGCGTCCGGCTTTACCAGGGAAAGGCGGATCGGGAGACGGTCTACTCCGAGGACCCGGCCGCGATGGCCCGGAGATGGGCGGGGGAAGGGGCGGAGTTCCTCCACGTGGTCGATCTCGACGGGGCCTTTGCCGGGGAGCCTCGCAACCTCAAGGCCGTGAGGGAGATTATCTCCGCTGTCTCCATCCCGGTAGAACTGGGGGGTGGAGTGAGGAACCCGGAGACGATCGAGACGCTCCTGGCCGGGGGAGTGAACCGGGTGATCGTGGGCAGCAGGGCGGTTAACGACCCCGATTTCCTGGTGGAGATCCACCGGGAATTCCGGGACCGGGTCATTCCCTCGATCGACGCCCGGGACGGGAGAGTGATGGTCCGGGGCTGGGAGGAGAAGACCGAACTGAAGGCGGAGGATCTGGGCCAAGACCTGAAGAAGATCGGCTTCACCCTGGTCATCCACACCGACACCACCGCCGACGGGACACTGGAGGGGCCGAACCTAACCGCGCTGGAGAATTTTCTGGAACAGACCGGATTGCAGGTTATCGCCGCCGGGGGGGTCTCCAACCTGGAAGACATCCGCAACCTGAAGAAACTGGAAAGAAAAGGGCTGGCCGGGGTTATCACCGGGAAGGCGATCTACGCGGGGACGCTGGATTTGTCGGAAGCGATCCGGGCGGCGGCGGGTAATAAGTAATCAGTAATCGGCAATCAGTAATCGGGAAGCAGTGAGCAGTAAGCGGTAAGCAGTGACGGCAAAGGAGAAATTGTGAAGGAACTGGAGGAAGGGAAGGAACTGAAACTGGATTTCGGCAAGATCCGGAAGGTATCGGAGAATTGCCCGGACGTAATTCCGGTGGCGGTCCAGGATATCGGGACCGGGGAGGTGATCCTGGTCGCCTACACCAACGAGGAGGCGATGAGAAAGTCATTCGCTTCCCGCTCCCTGGTTCTCTGGTCCACCTCCCGCAACAAACTCTGGGAGAAGGGCAAGACCTCGGGGGAGACCTTCGAGCTGGTGGAGGCCTACGTTAACTGCGAGCAGAACTCGCTCCTCTACCGGGTCCGGCCCCGCCGGGGAGGGATCTGCCATACGAAAAACCGCCTCGGAGAAGCAAGAAATTGCTACTACCGGCGGATAGATTTTGATACTATGTCCCTGACCAACGTCAACCCCTAAACCGGCCCGATCGGTTTCGCGGGCCAAACCAAGGAGGATCGGCGATGCAGGAAAAAGGCTTTCTGAGGACAATATTTGATTTCTCATTTTCGGATTTTGTCACCACCAAGGTGATCAAGTTCCTGCTCGGTCTGGCCATGGTCGGAGTGGGGATCTGGGTTATTGTGATGATTATCACCGGGTTTGCCAGCGAATCCTGGTGGATGGGATTGATCTTCTTAATCCTCTCCCCGGTGATCTACCTGGTTATGATGCTGCTGGCCAGGATCTACCTGGAACTGATCATCGTCATCTTTCGGATCGCCGAGAACCTGAATACAATCCGGGAGAATCTCGCCCCGGGTAAGACCTCCGGCGGAGAAGTGACTCCGGAAGCGTAATTGGAGAAGAGGAACATCCTGATCTTCCTGGCGGTGTCCCTGCTGGGGTTAGCAGTCCGGGGGGCTTTCCAGGCGGAGCGGGCGTTTGATCCCAACCGGTACGACTTCCCCGCCGGGATGGACGAGTACAACTACGACCGCCTGGCCGCGGCTCACGCGGCCGGGCGGTCGTTCTTTCCGGGAGAAATTTACGCCCTTCCCGGTTATCCGAGCCTGCTGACGACCATCTACCGAACGGCGGGGAGACGTCCTAAACTGGTCTGGGCCTTTCAAGCCCTTCTGGGCGGACTGGGCTGCGGGTTGACCTTCCTGATCGGCCGGAAATTATTGGGGCCGGGGGGAGGGTTGCTGGCTGGGCTGATCGTGGTCTTCTACGGTCCGATCATCTTTTTTGAGAACCGGCTGCTTCCGACCGGCCCGGCCCTCTTCTTCTCCCTGCTCGCCCTGGCCTGGTGGACATACCTGCCCAAGTCCGGACACCTCCTGTCCTGGTTGGTCGGCGGATTTCTCCTCGGACTGGCGTCGATCTTCGCCCCCGGCAATTTGCTCTTCGCCCTTCTCCTGATCCTCTTCCGGATCCCCCGGGAGCGGGGGAGGGGACCAGCACTGTTCTGGAGAGAGGTTTTGACCGTCATCGGCATCCTGGCGGTTCTGCTGCCGTACGCGGCCCGAAACAGTCGGAGGTCCAGGGGGCCGGTCCTCCTGACCGCCCATTCGGGGATCAATTTCTATATCGGGAACAATCCGGAGGCCAACGGTGGTTTCCGAACGCCGCTCTTCCTCACCCCCTCAGCCACCGGGATCATCACCGACAGCCGCCGGGAAGCCGAGAGACGGACCGGCCGGGAACTGGATGCCGCCGGGGTTTCCCGTTTCTGGTTCCGGGAAGGATGGCTTTACCTGACCAACCATCCCGGGGAGGAGCTGCGACTTTTGGGCAGGAAGTTCCGACTGATCTTCAGCCCCCGGGAATATTTCGATCTCGGCACCGAGGCCGAGGCCGGGAAAGCCTGGAGGCTCTTCGGTCTGCCGCTGCTCTGCTTCGGAATAATTCTCCCCCCGGCCCTGCTGGGCATCTTCCTTCTCTGCCGGCAACGCCCGGCCGGGCAGCCGTTCTTCTTCTACCTGGCAGCCCAGGCGGCAGCGATAATCATTTTCTTCTTCCGGGGGAGAAGCCGGCTGCTGATGGTTCCGGCCCTGGCCGTCCCGGCGGCCGGAACGATCATCTTTCTCTGGCGCTCCCTGAGGGAACGGAGGATGAAGCGGGTAGCCGCGGCGGCCATCCTGCTTCCCTTCCTGGTCCTCGCCACCCGTTCCCGGCACCGGGTGGAGATGCGCTCCGAGACAAATCGCTTGCTCTTTCGGGCACAAAAGGCGAATATGGAGGGGAAGGCAACCCAGGCCCGGAAACTGGCGGAACAGGCGCTGACACTTCATCCCGAACTCGCGGGGGCTGAACTGGTCCTGGGATCGATCGCCGCGGACAAAGGAGATCCGGCGGCGGCGGAACGACACTACCGGAAGGCGAAAGAGAGGGAGCCGTACAGCCCCGAACCCGACCTGCGCCTCTGCAGTCTGTACCTGGAACAGGGTGAGCGGCAACGGGCCCGGGAAGCAGGACAGAGTGCGCTGGCCATTGACCCCATTTCCTGGCGGGCCCATTCCTTGCTGGCGGACCCTAGCCGGGAAGAGGGCGAGAACCAGCAGCTTTACCACCACCTCCAACGGGCGGTGGAACTCAATCCGAACTCGGTTCGAGACCGGAAGAACCTCGCCTTCTATTTTGAGGCTGCGGGTGACGTGGGATTGGCCGCCTATCATCGGGAACGGGCGGCGAGGGTGGGGGAGGACGATAAGCAGTAAGCAGTAAGCAGTAAGCGGTGAGCTGACCATGAGCAGACTCGCGAAATTCAGTCCTTTGCTCTACATCCTCCCCGCCTTCGTGGTGATCCTGGTCTTTCTCATTCTCCCGATGTTCTACGCCCTCTATCTCAGCTTCTTCCGCTGGGATATGGTCTCCCCCTCCGAGTTTATCGGCCTGAGAAACTACCTGATCCTCATTCAGGATTCGGAATTCCTCCTCTCCCTCCTCAATACCGCCATCTTCTCCCTGGGATCAATCGTCTTCGGACTCGGCCTTTCCCTTCTGGTGGCGGTCCTGTTGAGCAAGAAGATTCGCGGCCTCGGTTTCTTTCGGACCGCCTTCTTCATACCCTACATAGCCTCGATGACCGCCATCGCCATTGTCTGGCGCTGGATCCTTCAGCCCCGGGGACTGCTCAACCTGGTCATCAACGCCGTCGGATCCCTCTTCGGGGCCGATCCCGGTGAGATCCGGTGGCTCCAGGACCCCACCTGGGCCCGGGTCGCGATCATCCTCTTCATTGTCTGGAAGACAATGGGCTTCAATATCCTGATCTTCCTGACCCGGCTGCTGGACATCAACTCCTCCTACTACGAAGCCGCCGATATCGACGGGGCCAACGCCCTGGCCAAGTTCCGTTTCATCACCTGGCCGCTCCTCTTTCCGACCACGCTCTTCCTCCTCACCATCTCCACCATCTTTTCCTTCCAGATGTTCGTTCCGGTCTTTATCCTCACCCCCGGCGGCGGGCCGCTCCAATCCACCACCACAGGGGTTTTCTACCTCTATCGGACCGCCTTCAATAACAACCTCTTCGGCTACGCCTGCGCGATCGCCTACGTGCTCTTCTTCATTATCCTCTTTCTGACAGTGCTACAGAAGAAGGTCCTCGGCAAAAAGGCCGCCTACGAGAGTTAGGCGGGAAAGCGACCAGTGATGAAGCAATTAACCAGCCAAGGCAAGATCATCTCCCCCCGGCTCCTGATCTACCTGGTCCTGTTGGCGGGAAGTTTGACGATGGTCTTCCCCTTTATCTGGATGATCAGCACCTCTTTCAAGTCCTCGCTGGAAGTCCTGGCGGCGAGAGTATCCCTGATCCCGGAAGCCAAGAAGTACATCGAAGTGGAGGGAAAACCGGAGCAGGTGGAGTTTGCCCTCTCCCTCGACCTGGAGGGGGAGATCTCCGCTCGGGAAGGGGAAATCGCGGGGGCGATCGGCAGTGAGATCAGGGGACGGACGGAGCTGCGGGCGACCCTGACCAATACCTTCAGCTTCCTCCGGCTGGAGATCGAGAAGTTCTTCAACCGGTACCGTCCCCCCGAAGCGGTCGAGAAGAGGATATCCGCCCTGAGCGATGAAGCCGACCGCCGGCTGCGGGATTCCGGGATCCCGGAAATTCTTTCCCCCCCGGCCCGCGCGCGGTTCCTGGACGAACTTGAGCGGCTCCGGGAGAACCTCGGGCGGATCGCCGGGCAGGCGGTTGAACCCTCCCGACCCGTCCCGGTGGTCATCCTGGCCGGAGAGAGGAGGGGAGAGGTAACCGCGGTTTCCCGGGATCGGATCATCCGGAGACGGTTTCTCTGGGAGAACTTCAAGAAAGCCTGGCAGGCGGCTCCCTTCGCCCGCTACTTCTTCAACAGCGTGCTGGTCTCCGTTCTGGTCACCATCGGGCAGGTGATCACCTCAGCCCTGGCCGCCTACGCCTTCGCCCGGATGAAGTTTCCCCTCAAGGAACCGCTCTTCCTTCTTCTCCTGGCCACGATGATGATCCCCAGCCAGGTAATCCTGATCCCCAACTACGCCATCATCTCCTGGCTGGGCTGGGTCAACACCTATGCCGCCCTGGTGGTCCCGTTTCTGGGGGCGGTCTTCGGCATCTACTTTATGCGGCAGCATTTCGAGACCCTACCCCAGGACCTCTTCGACGCCGCCAGCATCGACGGCTGCGGACGGCTGCGGACTCTCTTCCAGATCGTCCTCCCGGTCTCCGCCCCGGTGATCCTGACCGTATCGCTTTTTACCTTTATCATGATCTGGAACCAACTCCTCTGGCCGCTGGTGATGACCAATACTCCGGAGATGCGGCCGCTCCAGGTCGGGTTGGCGGTCTTCAACCAGGAAAGCGGCACCGACTGGGAACTTCTGATGGCCGCCTCCACCTTCTCGGTCCTTCCCCTCCTGGTCATCTTCTTCCTGGCCCAGAAGCATTTTGTCGAGGGGATCACCCGCTCCGGAATGAAAGGTTGATAGATGAAGTTTTCTGCGAAAATTTCATCCTGAAAAAAATCCTAATGAACCAGATTCTTCATTATTGCACCATGAGAAATCTTGTCTCCCTGATCTTTTTAATCTTTTTTCTTTCATTTTTCGGCTGTTCCGAAGGAACGGACGAAAAGATGGAAGAAAAAATAACCTTACGCTTCTGGCACGCAATGGGAGGGCCGCTGGGGGAGGTACTCAATGAACTGATAGACGAGTTCAACGCCGCCCATCCCGACATCTTCGTCAAATCCCAGAGCATGGGCAGCTACGAAGCCCTGAAACAAAAGATCCTGGCCTCGATCGTCGCCCGGAACCAGCCCGATCTGGCCCAGGCCTACGAAGCCTGGATCTCGACCCTGATGGGGGGGGAGGCCCTGGTCGACCTGGGGGAACTCGCCTCCGACGACTTCAAACAAGAACTGGAGGAGGATTTCTTCCCGGTATTGGTTGAGAACAGCCACTACGGGGGAAGACTGATGTCGCTCCCCTTTAACAAATCGGTCCCCGTTCTCTACTACAACAAGGATCTCTTCCGGCGGGCCGGGCTCAACCCGGACCGGCCGCCGGAGACCTGGGCGGAATTCTCCGAAGCCTGCCGGGTCCTGACCCGGGATCTGACCGGGGACGGCCAGCCGAACCAGTGGGGCTTCAAATTCACTGATCACGCCACCTACTTCGAGTGTCTCCTGGTTCAAAACGGGGGGGAGATCTTCGACCCGGCCGACCAGGAGATGCTCTTTGCCTCGCCCCAAGGCGATGAGGCCCTCCAGTTCCTGGTTGACCTGGTTCGGAAGGAGCGGATCGCTGATTTTTACCTCAGCGGTTATCAGCACCAGGTGGATTTCGCCGCCGGCGAGACGGCGATGATTGTGGCCTCCTGCGTCTCGAGAACCTTCATGCGGAAGCAACTCAAATTCGATTGGGGGATCGCCCCCCTCCCGGCCCGCCAGAAACGGGGTTCCCTGGTCTACGGGACCAACATCGTGATCTTCTCCCGCTCCTCCCTCCGGCGCCAGCAAGCGGCCTGGGAATTCATCAAGTGGTTCACCAATTCCGAGAATTCGGCCCGCTGGGCCCTGCGGACCGGCTACGTGCCGATCCGGCGGTCCTCCCTCGAACTGGAGATGATGCGGGAGGAGTTCCAGAGACGGCCCGACAGCCGGGTCCCCGTCGAGGAGATGGAATGGGCCTTCTTTGAACCGAGAATGGCCCGCTGGCTCCAAATCCGGGAGTATCTGAATGACGCGGTCAAGGCGGCCCTGCTCGGCAAGTCCACCCCCCGGGAATCCCTGGAGACGGCCCTCCGCAAGGGCGAACTCTGGCTCCGCTGACCGTTTCCGTCGGGGACGCGGCTCCCGGCCGCCTGTGGCGGCCCGGAGGGCCGGAAGCTTATTTCCTTCCCCAGACAAGACAGAGCAGGGAACCGTCCTGATCGGGGTGGTCAGGAGGAAAGACGATCTGGAGAGGGCGGTGAGGGACGGTTGGTACCGGATTCCCGCCCGGATCCGCCTGCGGCGGCGGGCGGAATATCTGGCTCTCTACGCCACCCAGCGCTGCGGGAGGGAAGGCGGTCGAATCAGCTGGTACGCTCCGATCGCCAAGGTCACCAGACGGCGGCGGGCCAGCCTCCTGCCCGGGGAGCCGGATCATCTGCGAGCGGGGGAATGGTATTGGAAACTTGAACTCGGTGAGCGGAAAAAGCTCTCTCCGCCGGTCCAGAACCGGCTCCGTCGCCGGCTGGCTTTCGCCTACACCACCCTCTCCCGGCTCCTACGGGCACGGGAGATCGGCCAACTCTTCGCCATCCCTCCCCTGGAAGAGATCGCCCGGAGGGCCCTTGACGCCGCCGGGATACCGGCCCGCTTCCAGTTCGCGGTCAGGGAAGGCCGAAGATGCCGGTTCCGACTCGACTTCGCCATCTTCTGCCAGAAGGGCAGGATCGCCCTGGAGTGCGATCATAGCCGCTGGCACCAGCAACCGTCCCGGAAGCAGCAGGACCGCTTGCGGGACCGCTGGCTGAGAAAACGAGGCTGGACGGTCATCCATTTCTCCGAAGACGCCATCCTGATGGAGCCGCTGACTATGATCGGAGAGCTGGAAAAACTAATCGTATCTCTCGGTGGACCGGCGGAAGATATCCCATCTCCCCGCCCCGGGAGATGAGAGACCAGGAAAAGATTTACTGGCGCCCTCCCGCAATTTCCGATAAGGTCAGCCCTTTTCAACCGAACCGGGGAAGACCAGTTATGATTCACGGAGTTATCATGGCCGGGGGTAGCGGAGAGCGGTTCTGGCCGCTCAGCCGGCAGGCGACCCCCAAGCAACTTTTGCAGATCGTCGGGCGCAAGTCGATGATCGAACAGACCGCAGCCCGTCTCCGGCCGCTGGTCGACGAGTCACGGACCTGGGTAGTCACCACCTCCGACCAGGCTGGAGCCATCCGCGGCCTGCTGCCCCAGATCCCGAAAAACCACATCTTAAAGGAACCGATGGGGAAAAATACCGCCCCCTGCGTCGCCCTCGCCGCTTACGCCATCGCCCGGGAGGATCCGGAGGCGGTGATGGTCATTCTGCCCGCCGACCACGTCATCTCCCCGAAGCGGGAATTCCAGAAACTGCTTCGGGCGGCGGCGGCCGCCGCGGACGAAACCGGTGCCCTGGTCACCATCGGCATCACTCCGACCTTTCCCGCCACCGGTTACGGATACATCAGACGGGGAAAGAAGGTCGGCAGCTTCAGCGGAAGTGAATTCCACCGGGTGGATCGTTTCATCGAGAAGCCGGACGCGCGCCGGGCCGGCCGACTGATCCAGAGCCCGCTCTATACCTGGAACAGCGGAATCTTTGTCTGGTCCTTCCCGGCCATCGACCGGGCCCTGGAGGAACACCTCCCCCAGGTCGCCCGGAAACTAAGACCCCTTCGGAATCTCCCGGCCGGACAAAGGGAGGCTTTCCTGCGCCGGGTCTACCCCGGACTTCCCGCGGTCTCCATCGATTACGGAATTATGGAGAAGCACCGGGAGGTCCTGGTCACCGCCGCCGACTTTGCCTGGGACGATGTAGGTTCCTGGGCCGCCCTGACCAAGTATCTCTCTCCGGACGGTCACGGAAACCGGGGAAGGGGGGAGCTGAGCGTTCACGAAAGTTTCAACTGCCTCGGGGTCAGCACGGGGCCCCTGATCGGACTGGTCGGGGTCTCCGATCTGGTGGTGGTAGCGACCGACGACGCGGTCCTGGTCTGTCCCCGGCAGCAGGCCCAAGATGTAAAGAAACTGGTGGAGCGGATCCGCCGGAATCCCCGACAAAGAAAATATCTCTAAGTTACTGGCCTTGAACGGAATAACGAGAATACTCGGTATTGATACCGGGGAAAAGCGGATCGGACTGGCGGTCAGCGACCCGCTGGGGATTACCGCCCAGGGCCTGAAGACGATCGAGGTACATTCAACCGGAGAAGCGATCCGCCAAATCGCCGAGACGGCCCGGCAGTTGGAGGTGACCCGGATAGTGATCGGCCTTCCCCTGCGGATGGACGGATCGGAAGGGGAGGGGACCCGCCGGGCTCGAAGGCTGGGCAGGCGCCTGGAGGCTGTCCTGGAGCTGCCGGTAATCTTCCGGGATGAACGCCTGACTTCGAAAATCGCCGAGCAGGCGATGCTGGAGGGTGACCTGAGCCGGGCACGGCGGAAGGTGGAATCCGACCGGCTGGCCGCCCAGCTGATCCTGCAGAATTACCTGGATTCGGAAGCGGGAAATCGATGAGCCGAGAAGAGAGAAAACTGAACCGGGAAATCCGCAAGGCCCTAAAAGCCGCCCGCTGGATCAGGCGGCATAGGAAGAAAAAGCTCTCCGCCGAGGCCGCTGAAAAACTGCGCAAGGCCGAGGTCAGCCTGAGAGAGGTCCGCCGGAAGGGGGATATCCGGCAAAGACGAGCCCGCCTGAAGAAACTCTCCGAAATCCTGCAGGGGGATCTGGCCCGGCTGCGGAAGGGAGTTTTCCGGGAGTGGGCCGAGTCGATTATCTTCGCCCTGGTAATGGTCTTCCTGATCCGGACCGCCGTCGTTGAACCCTTCAAGATTCCCACCGGTTCGATGACCCCGACCCTGCTCGGGGTAAAGAAAGTCTGTCCTTCCTGCGGCCGGGAGGGAAGATACGACCAGAAGACCTGCCCTTACGACGGAAGCCGGCTGAAACTGGAACATATTGGAGACAAGATCCTGGTCAATAAATTCATCTACGGGGCCAAAACACCCGACCGGATCCCCTTCACCTCGATCCTGCTCCCTTACCTTCAGCTGCCCGCACTGCACCAACCCCGGAGGGGGGATATCGTGGTCTTTCATTACCCGGAAGACGTAGCCATCGACTACGTCAAGCGGCTGGTGGGGCTGCCGGGGGAGACGATCGAGATCCGCGCGGGAAAGATCTGGGCCGACGGACAAGTGGTCTCCACCCCGGAGATGGAGAAGGTTTATTATCGCAACGTCGACTTTTCACCGGAGGGGGGGCCGCTCTGGGGGATGACCGGACAGAGGTTCACCGTCCCGGCCCGGGGAATGGAGATCTCCCTCGACCCCAGGAACCGCAGGGCCTGGGAAAACCTGGTTCTCCACGACGGAAAGGAACTGGAGATTCGGGACGGGGTCGTCTATATCGACGGCCGCCCCCGAACCAGTTATACCCTGGAGCAGGACTACTATTACGTGCTGGGAGATAACAGCACCAACAGCCGGGACAGCCGTTACTGGGGATTCGTCCCGGAAAAGTTCCTGCAGGGCAATGTTTTTTTCAAGTATTGGCCTCCCCGCCGCTGGGGTCCGGTCAGATAGGTTATGGCAACCTCAGGCAAATCGACCCCCGCTCTGCTTTTCCCGGTCCGGTCGGAAACCGACCGGATCAAGCTCAATCTCGGCGCCCGACTGGGCCTGCTGGTGCTCAGCGTGATCCTCTGCGTCTCGATCATCACCACCTGGATCTCCATCCGCCACCTGCGTGGAGCCCTGAGCGCGGGTGCCGGAGAGATGGCCCAAACGATGGGCCAGATTGTGGCGATCAGCGCGGCTTACCAGGGGTTCTTCGACGTTGACAACCGGCTCCTGGAACAGTACGTCAACTTCGCCGCCGGACAGGATAATGTCCGCTACGCCGCCATCGTCGGCCCCCGGGACGAGGTGACCCAGACCGGCCTCACCTCCGGACAATTGCAGAGAATGTTCGACGGCCAGCCACCCTATCCACCCGAGAGGGTCCATCACCAGGAACAGGATATCGTGCTGGACGACCCGGTGGGAAAAATCGGCCGGATCTATCTGGGGATCTCCCGGGAGGGTATCGCGCTTATCGAGAATCGGCTGATCCGCCTCCAGATTTACTTCACCGCAACGATTACAGTGATCTTCCTGCTCCTGACCTGGGCCCTGATCCACTCCGTCACCCGCCCGCTGACGCGACTGACGGAGAAGACCCGGGAGATGGGGGAGGGGATTCTCGACCGGCCTCTAAACGTTACCGGGAAGGACGAGGTGGGGCGGCTCGCCGGAAGCATTGAACGGATGAGGGACAACCTCCACCGGAAGATCCTGACCCTC
The DNA here is from genome assembly GCA_964587835.1 of uncultured bacterium. Classification (GTDB taxonomy): domain Bacteria; phylum Auribacterota; class Erginobacteria; order Erginobacterales; family Erginobacteraceae; genus Erginobacter. The sequence goes on along the minus strand of CAZPMN010000004.1, from coordinate 37,908 downwards.
GCCTTCCTGGGCCGGGTCTCCCACAACCTTAACGCAATCCGTAACCTCGACCAGGCCATCCGGGAGACGCGAAAGGAGCTCCTCCACGCCCCGCTCTGGCCCTGGTACGAACTGGGGATCGCCCTGGTGGGCCGGGGCGGGAAGGACCACCCCCGGGATCAGTTCGTCTATCATCGCCTCATCCCCGAACCCGCCCCCGAGGAAGCCCGGGGCACCCTCTTCACCCTGCCGGAGACACCGGTGGCCGAGGTGGTGACACGCAAGGAAGCGGCTTTCCGGGAAGTCCCCTCTAATTTAATCGCGGCCCGCGACGGGTTCAGCCTCTATCTGAAAGAACGGGACATCTCTTCGTCGATAGCAATGCCACTCCTGGTCAAGGGCCGAGCTCTGGGCGTGCTCTATGCCGGTTTCCGGGACCGTTCCAGCCGGGATCGGGAGGTCCAGTTCATCTGCCAGAGCCTGGCCGACGAACTGGCCCGGGCGGTCGAGGGGATCTACCTCCTCTCCGACCTGAGGGAGAGTCTGGCCAGTCTGCGGGACGCCCATCAGAAGTTAAAGGGACTCGATAACCTGAAAGCGGAATTCATTACCTCCATCAGCAAGGAGCTGAGAACGCCCTTGGTCTCGATGACCGGATATCTCCATCTAATGCTGGAGGAGAAACTGGGCAAACTCTCCGACCTGCAGCGGGAGGGGCTGGAAGTTTCGGTCAAGAGCCTGGAGCGGTTGACCGCTCTGATCGAAAAGATGCTCTTCTTCGCCGCCCAGCACCAGGAGAGAGAACTCAAACTCTCCGAAGTGTCGGTTCCCAATCTCCTCCGTCAAGGCGCCCGGTTGATGGAGTCCGCAGCCGGGGAGAGAAAGATCCGGATCGAGGTGGACGTTCCCGAGGACCTGCCCTTGATCCGCGCCGACGAGGACAGTGCCACCCAGGTTTTAGTCAGCCTGCTCGATAACGCGGTCAAGTTCAGTCCCGAGGGGGGAATTATCCGTCTGCGGGCCCGGCGGGGCCGGAACCGGTCACTGGTTGAATTCCAGGTAATCGACCGGGGGCCGGGAATCCCCAGCGAGGCCCAGGCGAAAATCTTCGATAAATTCTGGCAGGGAGAGCCACCCGAAGGAGGCCATCGGAGCGGTATGGGCCTGGGACTGACCCTGGCCAGGAAGATCGTGGAGGAACACGGGGGGACGATCACGGTCTTTAGCCGTCCGGGGCAGGGGACGACCATAACCTTCACCCTTCCCACGGCCCCGGAAACCAGCCGATCATAATGGACGATTCCTCTCAATCCCTCTCAATCACCGAGCGGCTGATCGCCTACTGGGAACGACACCGCGGTTTTGACGCCAATATGGCCGGCCTGGCGCGGGCGGCGGGAGTCTCCCGGGACACGGTCTACCGCTGGCTCCGGCGGCGCGCACTCCCCAAACCGGGGAAGGCCATCCTGATCCAGGAGTGGCTGGACCGGAGGAATGCTAAGAGTTATTAATCAGGCCAGCATATTGTTTGTATTTCCGAACGACGTCATTGCGAGCGCAGCGAAGCAATCTCTTCCTGGTCAGCAAGTTGAGATTGCTTCGTCGCTGCGCTCCTCGCAATGACGCGCAACCTATTTTTTGCTCCCCGCAATACGTCTTCAGCCTGGCCACCGCCGGCAAGTACCCCCAGTCTCAATCCAGTCTGAACGCCCGCAGTTTCCAGCAAACCCAGAAGCCCGGAATTTTCCATATTTCCTAATCTGACACTGGTTATGATAAGGTTCCTTATGTAAACTTAGGCATACGGGGCAGATAAGGGGTCCAGTGGCGTTACTGTTTGCGGCAGAGGGCAATATGACCTGGAATTATGCCCGTGTGGATAACCTGGGGATAAGATGTGCGGATCTTTCGGTCCGGATGGGAGATATTTCCAGTTATGATGATCAAAACCCTTCAGAGACGGCTATGATCAGGTTGGGGGTTCCGGGAGCGCCGATCATCACCGTCCCCCGCCGGGCCAGGGACAATTCGGAGTCGAGGATTAACCGGCCATCGGACCAAAGCCGGAGGTGGAACCGGACCAGGCTGGCTTCCAGCTTATTAGGAATAATTACTAATTTCAGATCCTGCCGGAGATGGAACCGGATCGTTTCTTCCCAGCCCAAAGGGATCTGCCGGAAGGCCGTGGCCAGGTTGAGATAGTTCTGGTATTTCAGCGGCGATCGGCTCATCGTCTCCTCCAGGTATCTCAGCCCCGGGGGAAGTTCGCCGGGCCGGTCGGTCGGCTCGAGGACATCGATGGTTACCTCCATTGTCTCACCCGAACTCGGGACCGGGGTGAGCAATGCCGCCAGAAGCAAGAGGATCAAGCCGGAAGTCGATTTCATGATTTTCCTCACTCGGTCAGCCAGATGATGGTCAGCCCGTCGCTCTGGCCGCGGTGGATCAACAAGTTGTGTTCGGGGGTGGAGATCGATTCAATTCGGCAGTAATTGGCCGGAAGCCTCTCGGTGCTGAAGACCCCGGAGAAGAACAGGATCAGGCCGGCCGCCGCGCTCAGGGCCAAACCGACCCAGGTCGGACGGAGGATCCGGGCGAATACCTTTCCTGATCCGGGGGATCTTTGAGCATCCCTCTCTTCCAGGAGACCGGCCCGGATCGCCGGCCAGAGCGAGCAATCTCCCCCCTCCCCCACCTGCCGGCCGAACCGGTCCAGGTCATGACTCAGCATCCGGTAATCCCGGACCAGCTGCCGGCAGCGGGAACAAGAACGCAAGTGCCGCTCGCACTTCCCGGCCGCGGACGGAGAGAGCTCCTCGTCGCAATAGGCGCCGAGAAGTTTCTCCATCTTCCGACAAATCGGGTTCGGTCTGCTCATTCTCGTCATTCCCCTGATTCCGCGCCTCTCAGGTAAGGACGCAGGCCCTCCCGCAGCTTCTCCCGGGCGTAATGCAGGCGGGACATCACCGTGCCCCGGGAACAGCGCATCTGGCGGGATATCTCCTCGTAACTCATCCCCTCCCACTCCCGAAAAACAATAGCTGCCCGCTGCACCGGAGAAAGCTCCTTCAGGCCGCGGTGCAACGCCTCCTGCAGCTCTCGGCCCAGGAGAGCGCGGTCCGGGCGGGGAGGCATTCCGGCCGGGGCGGCAGCCGGGTCGATTTTACGGGAGTCGTCGTACTCCATCGTTTCCCGGCCGGCCCGCTTCCTCTTCTCGTCCAGGGCCAAGTTGAAGGCTATCCGGTAGAGCCAGGTGTAAAACCCCGACTCCCCACGGAAATTTCCCAGGGATCGATAAGCTTTCAGGAATGCTTCCTGGACTAAATCCCGGGCCTCTTCCCGGTTGAGGACTATTCCGTAGACCAGGAGATAGAGCCGCTCCTGGTATTTCTCGACCAGCCCCCGGAACGAATCTACATCCCCATTCTGACAGCGACGGACCAGTTCCAGGTCTTCGGGATATTCCATCACCCTTTACCGGTTAGACGGGGACGGGACAATTTTATTCGTTTTTTCCCGGAACCACTACCGCCAGCCGGCCGGGCAAAATCCGGATCCGGGCCGGGGTCCGACCCACGTAATCACCATCGGCTTGAATGGGCAGCCCCGGGGTATTGATCTCCACGGTTCGCCCCGTGGTGAAGAGCACGTCGGCGAAACGGTGGTGGGACTTCCGCAGTACCCCCCAGAAATAGCGGGCGTAATCCCGGCGTTTACCCTGCTTGAAGACACAGCAATGAAGCAACCCGTCATCGGCCCGAGCGGCGGGGGTAATCTGATGGGGGCCGCCGTAATAACGGGAATTGGAGATTACCGCGGCCCGGCCGGAAAGTTTTTTTTCCCCGTCCACCAGGATGGTGAACGCCGGCGGGCGAAAGAAGGCCAGCGCCTGGAAACCGGCCAAATGATAGGCATAGCGCCGGAGAAAGCGCTTGGCGGTCGGGTTGACGATCCGGACGGCTTCCGCGTCCAGCCCGACACTGACCATGATCGAAAAGTAACGGCCGTTGATCAGGCCGAGATCGATCCGGCGGGTTCGACCGTAGAGGAGAGCGGCCAGGGCCCGGTCGAAGTCGTCGGGGATCTCCAATTCCCGAGCCAGAACGTTGCTTAAACCCGCCGGGATAATCCCCAGCCGGGCGGAAGTTCCAACCATCCCATTGATCACCTCGTTCAGCGTGCCGTCCCCCCCGATCGAGATCACCAGTTCACTCCCCTCCTCCACCGCCTTCCGGGTCAGTTCCACCGCTTCCAGCGGTCCGCCGGTCCGGAAAACCGTAACCGGGAACTTCCTCCGGGCCAGCTCTCTTTCCAGCCGGCGCAACTTCTTAACCGGGGGAAGCCGGCTGGCGGTGGGGTTGATGATTACGACGGTCTTCACCGGATCTCCTCGAGCCATTCCCTTTCCAGATCGGCCACCGGTAGGAGCAGCTCCTGCTCAAAAGCCGCCCGCCAGGGAGTCCCCCGCCGGAGTTCCTCGAAGATGGTGTTGAGCCGCCAGAATCCGTAGCGGCCGAGCAGGTAATCAACCAGGGAGTAGGCCTGTTGGTAAGCGCGGCTGACCCGGCCCGGGTCCTGATCGAAGCCGAAGGCCCGGTCCAGTTGATCGAGCGGAATCAACCGATCGGGGCGTCGGTCCAGTTCGGGCACGCCCGCCGGATCTACCTTGAACTCCTGGTACTGGGCCAGACCCTCATGAAGCCAGCGCGGACAGTTGTTGGCGGTGATATCATTGATCACGGCGTGGGTATATTCGTGCCAGAGTATCTTCTTGATGTCGCGGGGAGAGAGGTGGTCTCCGCTGACCGGCAGCCGAACCTTGCCGTCATAAAGGGCACCGACCCAGGAGGGGGTGGACCGGACGCGGGAGAACTCCTCCGGGGTGTAGAGGAGGACCACGACCGGGCGGCCGGGGTAGTATTTGAAGTCGTAGCCGATCTCCCGGTAGGCCTCCATCAGCCAGTCTTCGATCTCCTTGATGTGATAGGAGTTAGAACTGGAGGTATAGCGGATATCGAAGTTGGCCAGCACTGAGGCATCCAGACCCGATTCCACCGCCGCTTCCCGCCGCAGCTGTTTCAGGAGCCGACTCAGTTCCCGATCACCGGATTGAAGATTCAAGGCCTCGCTCCAGTAATCGGCGGCCTCCTCCAGCTCCTGAGAGTAGTAGGCGATCTCTCCCAGCATCTTCAGGACTCCGAAATTTCTCGGATCCAGGTCCAGGGCCTGGAGATAGGTCTCCCGGGCCCGGAGGAAATCCCGGTCTTGATAGTACCGGGCGCCCAGGGACTGGAGCAGTTCGATCCGGGCCGGCCGCAGCGAGGGGTTGGACGGCTCGCAACTCTCCAGCCGGCTGAGGTAATCAAGGGCGAGTCCGTATTCCCCCCGCGCCGAGGCCTGCTCAATCAGCTGAGCCCATTTTTCCCCGGGGGATGGAGCCGAAAGCGAAATCCGGCAGACCAAACCGGTCAGGAAGGCAATCAGCATCAGAGTTCGGATGAACATAAAGATACCTGCTCGATACCGGGTCAAAGATTATGCCGGGAGTCGTGGAGAAAACCCCTTTCTTCCTCGCTTAATCCCCCCCAACCTTCCCGGGCCAGTTTTTCCAGGACGGCGTCCAACTCCTCACGATAGGAAATCCGCGGTTCGACCGGGTGCTTCCGGAAAAAGATGCTTTGCCGCCATCGGGGCCATTGCAGATAGAGAAACCCGACCAGGGCACCTCCCAGGTGGGCGAAGTGAGCTATCCCCCCTCCCCCATCCCGATTGAGGAGGAAGAGAAGTTCCAGGCCGACGAAGATCACCACCATCTGCCGGGCCCGCATCCGGACCGGGATGACAAAAAAGAGGAGGAAGGTGACCACTCGATCCGGAAAGAGGACTCCAAAAGCAATCAGGAGGGCGAAGAGCGCTCCCGAGGCACCGACCAGCGGGACCCCCTCCCCCCAGATAAAGGGGATTGAACAGATCCCGGCCCCGATCCCGGAGATGAAGTAGTAGCGAAGAAAATACCTGGTTCCCCAGTAAGCCTCCAGCGCCCTCCCGAAGAAGAAGAGGATCAGCATATTGAAGAGCAGATGGAGGGTGCCGCCGTGGACGAAGAGATAGGTGACAAACTGATAGATTCGGAAATGGCTGAAGACGTCGGGGACCGTAAGCCCGAAGAGATCGTAGAAGCCCCTCTCCCCTCCCAGCTGCCCGATCAGGAAAGAGACGACATTGATCGTCAGCAGGGTCCGTACGGCCGGAGTCGGCGGTCCCGGATGATGGAATCCGGAATAAGCCGCCGCTGAGTTCATAACAAGGAGAGAAAAATCACCGGGTTAGAAATCGGTGAGCCTGTCGAGATGTTCCTGGGCGGAGAGGTCATTGGGGTCGATGGAGAGGATCTCGAGGAACATCTCCTTGGCGCCTTCCAGGTCCTGCTGGGCTTCCCGGGTGACCGCATAGTTGAAGAGCAGGGATTTGTCCCGGGGGGCAATCTTCAAGCCGTTTTCATAAATCCGGGCAGCCCGCGAGTAATCGGAGTTGAGAAAATAGAGCTTGCCCAGGAGGAGATAGTTTTCCGGGGACTGGGGCTCCCGTTCAAGCCTCTCCAGGAGTTTCTTCTCCTTGCGATGGAAAAAACGAATTTTGCTCATCACGATAGTAAAATTTTTCGAGAGAAAAATTTTAAAGAGATTTGAACTTTTCGATCTTTCCCTCTTCCCCGATGATGACCAGGTTGTCATTCTCCCCCAGCACCTCGGAGGCTTCGGGAGCGATCAGGAGGGTTGCTTTCAATTCCGATTGTCCATTCTTGTCCAGCTGTGGCGCCCGGCGGTGAATAGCGACGATATCAATCCCAAACCGGGAACGGATATTGGCCTCGGCCAGGGTCTGTCCCCGGATGGCTTCAGGGACTTTCGTCTCCACGATCCCGAAGCCGGGCGAGACCTGGATATAGTCGAATATGGTCGGCGAGATCAGGGAGTTGGCAACGCGAATCCCCATATCCCGCTCCGGAAAGACAATCCGGTCGGCTCCGATCCGGCTGAGGATCTTCTTATCGGCATTGGTCTTGGCCTTGGCCACCACCGTCTTTACCCCCATCTCCTTGAGCTGGAGGGTGGTCAGGATGGAGGCCTCCAGATTGCCGCCGATCCCGACCACGGCCACGTCCATCTCTCCTAGTTCCAAACCGGCCAGTGAACTGGGGTCGGCGACATCGATCTGCATTGCCTCGGTAACGATCTCGCTCATCCTCTGGACCGTCTGCTCATCCTTGTCCAGGACCAACACCTGTTTCCCCTTCTGGGCCAGGGTAACGGCCACCGCGGAACCGAAGCGGCCGGCCCCGATAACAACGAATTGTTTCATTGTAAAATTTTCCTCCGGAAAATTTTACCGTAATAATAGCATATCCGCCGCGAAGTTGGTCAGAAAGAATCGATGGCAACCAGACGCCCCCTTCTCTCTCTCCATCCTCCCGGCGGGTCGAGACGGGTTTATCCCGGGCGCAACCTTGTTCAACCAACCATCACCGCTTCCTGGGGGTAGCGGATCGACCGCCGCGATCGGCGGTACCGGCCAACCAGGAGGGCAAGAGTCAACGGACCGATCCGGCCGAGAAACATCGTTACGATGATCACCAGTTTGCCCGGGTAAGACAGGTCAGGGGTCACCCCGGTTGAGAGTCCCACCGTCCCAAAAGCGGATACGGTCTCAAAGAAAATCTCTCCCAGATAGCCGGTCCGGCAGACCTCCCCAACCCTGGGGCTTTCCAGCAGGAGTAAGAGCCCAGTCGAGGTCAGGATCAGGGCCAGCGAGAGGACGGCGATACTGATCGCCTTGACCGCCGTCTCCTCAACAATGCGCTTCTTTCCCAGCAGGATCTGATCGCGCCCGGTCACCATTCGATAGACCGAGGCTAGAATCACGGCAAAAGTCACAGTCTTGATCCCGCCTCCGGTACTGCCGGGAGAAGCACCGATAAACATCATGATAATCATTAGCCAGAGCGTTGCCGGGAGCATCCGGGAGACCGGGAGGGTATTAAAACCGGCTGTCCGGGGGGTAACGGCGTGAAAGAACGAGGAGAGCAATTTCTCCGCCAACGATCTTCCCCGGAGGGTATTATCCCACTCCACCCCCAGGAAGATGAAAAACATTACCAGCAGGAGGATCCCGCTGATTCCCAGCACGATCCGGGTCTGGAGGCGGATCTGGCCCCGGCGGAGACGATCCCGGCGCCAGAAGTAGAAATGGGTCAGATTGAACCAGACTACGAAACCGAATCCTCCGAGTAGGATCAGCCCCCCCATAATCGCGATCACCACTCCGTCGCCGGCAAAGCGAGTCAGGCTGTCGGAATAGAGAGCAAAACCGGCGTTGCAGAAAGCAGAAATGGAATGGAAGAAGCCATGGGCCAGGGAACGACCGAGGGGATATCCGTAAAACCGGTAAAACCTCCAGGAAAGGAAGATTCCCCCCAGGGTTTCCAGGAAAACGGTCATCCCGACGATCAGGATGATCAGGGAGGGGAGGCCGGATATCTTCTTCTCCCCCAGGGTGTCCCTAAGGACCAGGCGGTCTTTCAGGGTCAGGCGCCTCCGGAGCATGATCAGGAAGAAGGTGGACATGGTCATAATCCCCAGCCCGCCGAGCTGGATCAGGATCAAAATCACCGTTTGCCCGAAGGGAGTGAAAAAAGTTCCGGTATCGACCACGATCAGACCGGTCACGCAGACGGCGGAAGCGGCCGTGAAGAGCGCGTCCACCGGATGCATCGGACCGGGGGGGCGGGTCGAGAAGGGAAGGATCAGGAACAACGTCCCGACCAGAATCGCCCCGGCGAAGTAAAGCATGATCACCCGGGGGGCGTTAATCTTTTTGTGGGGAAGATTTGCCTTCATAGCAGCCGTTACCGGAGGCGGCCCCGGCAGGGAAACCACAGCCAGCCGATAAGATTAGCACAATCCTTCCTCGGTTCAATTCAAATTAATCTTTCTTCGGCGATTCCTCCGTGCTACTATAAATTCTTCGCCTCTTCAACCGGAGGTTGGAAAGGCGACAGGTAGAAGACAAATCCGGCGGCGCCGCCGCCTATTCCCCGAAGGAGGGAGAGATGGAGGCGATCAAGCTATCCCTGGGAAAGATCAAGACCTTTCTTCAGTGTCCCCTGAAATACAAGCTGGCCCAGATCGACCAAGCACCGGCCGCTCCCCGCCCTGGGGCCGGTCTCAGTTTTTACAAGTCTCTGCACGACGCCCTGGAATATTTTCACAAGGAGGGGAATACTCCCCTCCCCTCCCGGGACTTCCTGCTTAATCTCCTCGACCGGAACTGGGATTCTTCCGGCTACCAGAACGCCGGGGAGGAAAAGCAGTACCGAGCCCTGGCCGAAAGTATCCTGAACGATTTTTACCGGACATTCTCGTCTGAGAAGCACGACGTGAAGTATTTAAGCCTCTTTGTCAAGGCCAAGACCAAAAAGTGTTTTGTCAGCACTCGGGCCGACCGGGTCGACCTGCTCCCGGACGGGACCTATGAAGTCATCAACTACAAGACGGGCAAGAACGTATTAGAACCGGTTGAACTCGCCCGGGACCCCCAGGCGATCATCATTTATTTGGGGGCGAATGCCCACAAGAGGCTGGAGGGGAAAGTATCGAAGGTCAGCTTCTACTTTCTCCGGGCCAATCGGAAGGTAACGGTCACGCCGACGGCCGAGGATATCAAGCAGGTCTCCAGCCTGATCGACGAGACCGCCGAGAATATCGCCGCCCTGGCCAAGGGCCGCGATCCCCTCCTCGGGCTCCTGGGACGGATCATTCCCGCACTCCGGCGGCGGGATGATCCGGCGGCCCTGGCCGAAAAAGGGGCCCTCTGCAGCACCTGCGAATACCTGGAGGTCTGCCCGGCCTGGCCGGTAACCCCGCGGGAGGTGGCCGACGAGACCCCGGAAGTCTTCCGGGAACGACTCCGGCTCAGTTATTCCAAACTCAGTCTCTACAAGCGCTGTCCCCGGGCCTGGAAAAGCTCCTACCTCGACGGCCGCTTCAGCCGGGTAGCCAAACCCTTCTTCTCCTTCGGCACCGCGATCCACGAGGCTTTTGAGAACTATTACGATCCCCAGGGGGATCGGAAGGGGTCGCTCAAGCACCTGCTCACCCTCTGGGATGAGGCTTTTAACAACCACCTGGAAGGGTACCGGGACGAGGCGGAGAAGGAAAAATATTACCAACAGGGGGTGGACCAGATCACCCGCTACCATCGACACTACTGCGCCGACGGAAAATTCAAGCCGGCCTGGGCGATTGAAGCTTATTTCGAGGTCCCTCTGGGAAAAAACGCGGTGATGACCGGATTCATCGACCGGATCGACGAACTGGACGACGGCACCTACGAGATCCTGGATTACAAGACCGAGCCGACCAGAAGGAGCCAGGAGGCGGTCGATGAGGACGATCAGCTGACCATCTACTTCTGGGCCTGTCAGACGCTTTTCGGCTTGAAGATCAAGCAGCTCTCCCTGCTGATGACCAACTTCGATGAGCGGATGGTCACCACCCGGAGAGAGGAAGACATCCCGGAGGTGGTGGCGGCGATCGACTCGGTGGCGGCCGAGATCAAGGAAAAGGTCCGGCTCTACCAGGAATCCCCTCCCCCGGCCGGAGAGGAGAGCCCTCACTTCCCGCCGAAGAAGAACAAGTACTGCCGCAACTGTGATATCCTCGAGACCTGTCCCCTGAAATCGGAGATCATGGGCGACTCCTCGATCCGGACAATGGAGTACGTTGATTCCGAGGAGGAGGCCCGGGCCGCCGCCGAGTACGAATGATTTTAAATTCTCCCGGCCCGTCAGGGCCGGGAGAATTTAAAATGCGGAATATACCCACCCCCACCCCGGGATTACGACAAAGCGGGAAGAATTATTACCAGCCGCGCATATCGCGGAGATAGCGCCGGGCGAGATCGGCCTGGGGAGAATCCGGTTCCAGGTTTAGGTATCTCCTGAGGTGGAGGGCGCCAGACGGACGATCCTTCAGTTCCACCGCGATAATCCCGGCATTGAGACGAGCCGGGCTGTAATCGGGTTCGATCCTCAGCAGCCGCTCGTACTGCCGGAGGGATCTCCTCCCCTGCCGGGTCCGGCGGTAGGCGACCGCCAGGTTGAAATGGGCGGGGATAAAGAATGGGTCCTCGGCCAGGGACTGTCGGTAAAGTTGGGCCGCCTCCCGGTACTCCCCCGCTTCCAGCCTCTCCCCCGCCCGGGCCAGCAGTTCGGAATCCTCCCCCGCCCTCCGGGATGAGGAGAGAATATCCGGATCGAGGCGCCGGGCCTCGTCCAAGGAACGCCGGGAGAGATCGCTCAACCCGAGATCCCGGTAGATCACGCCCAGATTGTAGTGCCAGCGGGCCCGGTCCGGCTCCAGTTCGGAGAGAAGCCCAAAATACTCCCTCGCCCGTTCCAGGTCGTCTTCCCGGTAAGAGAGATTGGCCACTGCTATCAGCGCATCCCGATGGTGCGGATCGGCCGCCAGCGCGCTCTCGTATTGCCGGAAGGCCCGGGCAGGATCATCCCGGAGAGCAGCCAGCCGCCCCAGGGCGTAGTGGGTCGGGGCTGGATCAAACCCGGCCTGAAGGGCCCTCTCCAGATACGTCTCGGCGGTCGAGTAGTCTTCGTCTTCCAGGGCCAGAAGACCGGCCAGGTAGAGGGCGGTTCCCGATTCCGGCTCCTGTTCCAGGAGCCGCCCGATCTCCTTCCGGGCAGCGGACGATTCCCCCTTTCGGGCCAGGAGATAGGCCCGGCGGTGACGGAGAGCGGATATCTCCGGCCGGAGTTCGAGCGCGGAGGAATAAAGGGCCAGGGCCTCTTCCTCATCCCCGCTCTCTTCGAGGATTATCCCGGAGAGATAGAGGGCGTTGAAATGATAGAGGTGGCCGGGATTATCCCGGGCCAGCGCTTGGGCAGCCTGCCGAAGATAGCCGAGGGCAGCCTCATCATCACCCTGGAGACGGCAGCTGTAACCAAGTTCATAGAGCAGTCGCCCGTCCCCGGCTCCCTCTTTCACCGCCTCCTCCAGCAATTGGCGCGCCCTCCCCACTTCGTGCTTTTGGAAGTGGAGCCGGCCGGCCCGGGCCGGCGTCAGCCACTGGTGCTCCTTCTCCCAGCGCTCCAGGTACCGCCAGGAAACGTCGGGATGGAGCCGCATCCAGCGGGTCTGGGAAGCGGCGGAGGACGTGAAGATCAACCCCCCGATCAGCAGCAGGAATAATATCTTTCTCATTTGCCTTTCCTCGGTGGTGAATTTTCATCTGGCAGGATAATATTCCTCCGGAGCCAGTCCGGGTCGTTGCCGGCCACCCCATCTACCCCGGCGGCCCGGACTGAATCCAGTTCCGCCCGCCGGTTGACGGTCCAGGCCCAGACCTCCTTCCCCGCCCTCCGGGCCTTTTCAACCCGGGCGGCGGTAACAATATTCCAGCGGGCGGAGAGCACATCCAGCCCGGTCAGTTCCCCCGTGGGAAGAAGATCCCAGATCTCTTTCTCCCCGAAGATCAAGCCGGTCGGGAGTCCCGGGCCCAGGGAACGAACCAGGCGGAGAGCGGGATGATCAAAGGAAGCCAGAAACAGCCGCTCCGGAACCGCTCTGCCGGCCAGGACATTCAGAACCCGGGGTACCAGCTCCTCCCGAACGTTTTCTTCTCCCCGGTCGATCTTCAGCTCCAGGTAAAGCCCAGTCCGGGTCGGCGCGAAGAGTTCCAGCACCTCATCCAGGGTAGGGATCTTCTCGCCGGCAAATTCCGGCGAGAACCAGGAACCGGCGTCCAGTTCCTTCAATTGGGCCAGGGTCCTCTCCCCCGCCGGCCCTTCGCCATCGGTGGTCCGGTCAAGCTCGCGATCGTGAAAAACTATCACCTGAGCGTCCCGGCTGAGCCGAAGATCCATCTCGACCAGATCCGATCCCGCCTGGATCGCCCTGCTGAAGGCCGCCAGCGTATTTTCAGGTGCGGCCGCGGAAAACCCTCGATGTGCGATGGTGATCATCACCGAAGAAAACCAGAAAAAGAAACCCCGGCCGATCGGCGGCCGGGGTTTCTCCCCAAGGTTTATCCCCGAATACCGGGCGTGATGAAGCCGGAAATGGCCAAAATTTTTCCTCGACCGGATTAAAGACTGCTGGCGGCTGAGGGGTTGATGGACAGCCCGGAGACCGGCAGATCGCCGGACCGGCCGAAGTAAGCCCGAGTCGTCCCCCGGATCGCCCACAGCCCCGACCCATCCCGGAAGACTCCCAGCTGGACCGGTCCGACAGGGTTGACCACTAGCGGCCGGTCGCCGGATCGTCCGTAATAAACCCTGGTTGTTTCCCGAACCGCCCAGAGGCCCGATGCCTCCCGGAAAAATCCCAGCTGCACCGTACCGGAGGGGTTGGTGGCCAGGCCGGGAACCGGGATATCACCGGAACGACCGAAGTAAACCCGGGTTGATCCCCGGACCGCCCAGAGGCCGGATGGGGGCCGGAAGACCGCTATCTTCTTCTCCCCGCTTTCATTATAGGGCACCGGGAGATCGCCGGAACGGCCGAAATAAATCCGGGTCAAACTCCGGATCGCCCAGAGCCCTGACGAGGGCCGGAAGACGGCGATACCGGCCCGGCCGGCGGAGCCGTAGTCCCCCGGGACCGGCAGATCGCCGCGGCGGCCAAAATACGCGCGGGTCGAACCCCGGATCGCCCAGAGGCCGGAGGAGGGCCGGAAGACGGCGATGTCGGAGGTCCCATCCCCGGTATAATCTCCCGGAACGGGCAGGTCACCGGACCTCCCGAAATAAACCCGGGTCAGGCCCCGGATCGCCCAGAGCCCGCTGGAGGGGCGGAAGATCCCGATCTCGCTGACCCCATCGCCATCATAATCGGCACTGTCAATCCAGGAGGGAAGCCAGTCCGGGGTCGGCGGCGGAGGCGGTGTCGGCGAGGGACCTCGGGGGGGGGTGGGAGGCGGCGGTGGGGTGGGATAAGCCCAACGACGGTAGAGCGGAAAATTGATTCCTGAGGAATTGGAAACGACCAGGGTGGCCTGACCCTCTTCATCTTTCTGGTCGTAATACTGCGGGCGGTAATCGGGCTGGCCGAAGGTGTCGGCGTAGACGACGTAGGTTCCGGCGCTCAGGTCCCGGGTCTGGTACCAGCCGTTGGATCCGGATAATCCGCCCGCGCTCCCCCCGCTTCCCAACGCCAGCACATGAACCCCGGAAATCCCCGCCCCCGTCACCCGGTCATAGACCCGACCGCGGATCGGCCCCAGCACCGCCACGGGGGTGGGCGCCAGCTGTGGGGTCCGGGTAGCCAGCGGGGTTGGAGTGGGTTCGGGCAGGGCCTCGAACGCCTTCATCACCGCCATATGGTCGGTCACCCCGCTGTGGCTGTCTCCGTAACGGACCGGGGGCAGGTTCCAGAGTTCGGTGCCGTAGGCCGGAGCCGGGTAAGGAGCCCCCCCCTCGAACCAGAAGACGTCGCTATCGAAGACGAGCCCTTCCGGGTAGATATAATCGCCGCTGCCGATGGTCAGATCGGCATGTCTGCTGTTGAGCAATGCGTTGGGCATCAGCCAGTCGTAAGGCCTTTCCCGGTTGGAGTTGGTATTTTGGTTGCCTGTGTGATCGGCCGGGCGATGATCGGTTGCCTCGAGGAAACTCTCAAAAACGGAAAGGGCGGCCGCGTCCTGGACGATGCTCATAAAATTCAGGTCCCCCGCGACCACGACATAACCGTCAAAGCCCGTGGCGGTCTGGTAATCTTCCACATAGTCCTTGATCGCGTTGGCCTGTGCTTCCCGTTCGGCCCGCTCGTCCAGGGAGTCTCCCGCCTTCAGGTGTACGGAGACGGCCAGCAGATCGTTCTGCCCGGGAAGGTCGATCTCAGCCCAGGCGAAGGCGGCCCGGTTGGACGGCCCGGTCGGATCCCGCCAGTCCCCGCAGGTCTGAATGAACCACCGGCTGACCACCCCGTTATTCTGCTCCCGGTTGATCGCGGCCCCGGGAGCCCAGCCAAGATAGTAGTAAAAATCCGGTCCAAAGGCTTCCTCGACGTAACCCAGGTGGGCCCCGTCGGCCATCCCCCACTCCTGTAAGAGGGCGATGTCCGGTAACAGGCCCTGGAAGGTTCTCTTCGTCTCCACCCCAGGGATCGATCCCCAGACGCTGACATTGAAGGTGGCGATTCTAAGCGGGCCGCCCCGGGGTTCCTCGTAGATCAGATAGGAGCACTCGCAGGAGACCCGGGCGGCGTCATAGCGCAACCGCATATATCCGTCCTCGCCCCAATCCTCTCCCCAGGAGTTGCGCAGAATCCAACACCCCCCTCCCCCCTCCGGGGGGTTGTCGTCCCAGCCGACCAGGGATATTGCGTGGTTGGTCGGGGTGTAGTAACAGGGGGAGGAGTAGCAGTCGGTATTCTCATCCTCGTAAACCCCGCTGGCGTAAGCCTGGAAGGCCTCCCCGACATACACTGCGGCATCGACCACCCCGTAGGTCATAATCGCAGTCTTGATCGCTTCGATGTCGCCGCAGGGGATCCGGTGCCAGGAGTTGAACTTGGTCAGCTCCGGGTAGGTGCCGAAAGGGCAGAGCTGTTGATAATCCATATAGGGATATTCGGCGGCGCTGCAGATCCCGTAATCGACCAGGGCCTGCAGCTCATCGTAGTCGTAATCGGCCCCGCCGCAGCCGGCGAATCCTTCGTAATGGTCGTCCAGGCAGAAAGCGATGAAGGCCTCGGAGAATTCCGCCCGGTTGTCGCCGAATCTTCCCTTGGCGTAGTTATAGGTACCCTCGGCGGCGGCCGCCGCGCCGAAGGCGTAACAGGATCCGCAGTTGCCCTGGTCCCGGACCGGCCCGATATAGTCCCGACCGGTACCGTTGTAATCCCGCCAGTCGAAACTATCGGGAAGCGCTTGTTTTTCCAGATGCCGAGCCAGAGGCCCGATCTCGTCGTTGACACTGTAGCGACGGGGATGGAGGGGAAGGTGGCGGCTGAAGAGGGCAGCCTTCTCCTCGGCGGGCAAGCCAAAGATCCGGTTCTCTTCCACGGTGAAGCTGTAACCGTTGTAATCTATCTTGTAGCGGATCTCCTCCAGGGTGTCGCCCGGTTGGAAGGGGAGGATATCAGCCTGAGCAGCAGCCAGACCCGGGGAAAAAGTCAAGATAGAGGCGACCGCCAGGGCGGCCAGAGACCTAATCGCCTTCTTCTTAATCCGAGATCGATTCATAATTAGCTCTCCTCTGGTCGTTCCTTGCGAGGCCGCGACTGCTCCATAGCCGACTTCCTGAACGGCAATACCGAACCCCCGCCAAATATAGCTGGGGCGCGCCGGGAACTCACCTGGTCGCCGGGAGGTCGGCCCCGGGACGACCGAAATAAACCCGGGTCACGCCCCGGATCTTCCAGAGGCCGGTCTTTTCCTGAAAGACGGCGATTTCCGCGGAAACCGCCCCGCGGTAGCCGGCCGGGACCGGGATATCGCCTTCCTGACCGTGATATATCTGGGTCAATCCCCGGACCGCCCAGAGCCCGTAGGTGCCGCGGAAGACGGCCAGATCGGCCTGCCCGTTCCCGCTGTAATCGCCGGGGATGGGATGATCCCCGCCCCGGCCGAAATAAGCTCGGGTCAATCCTCGAACCGCCCAGAGGCCGTAGTAGGAACCGCGGAAGACGGCCAGATCGGACTGCCCGTCCCCGCTGTAATCGCCGGGGATGGGATGGTCCCCGTCCCGGCCGAAGTAAGCTCGGGTCAATCCTCGAATCGCCCAGAGCCCCGAGGAGGAGCGGAAGACGGCGACATCCGCCGTCCCGTCCCCGTCGTAATCTCCGGGGACCGGGATATCTCCTGAACGGCCGTAATAACACCGGGTGATCGTCCTCACCGCCCAGAGGCCGGAGGAAGGCCGGAAGACGGCGATCTCCGACAGACCGTCGCCGGTATAATCCCCGCTGACCGGGATATCGCCCGAACGGCCGTAATAGGCCCGGGTTAAACCCCGCACCGCCCAGAACCCCGAAGCAGGTCGGAAGACGGCGATCTCCGCCGACCCGTCTCCGTCGTAGTCTCCGCTGAGAACCCGGACCGTATAGATGCGCAGGATGGGAGTCGGGGTGGGCGGAGGGGAAGGGGGCAGGGTCGGAGTCGGATAGACTCCAACCCGATATAGCGGAAAGTTGATGCCGGCGCTGTTGGAAGCAACCAGGTCCGCCACCTCCACGCTGTCTTTCTGGTTGTAAAACTGGTCCCGGTAGCGGCGGATCCCGAAACCCTCGACCGCGGAGCAGAAAACCTTATAAATCCCGGCGTCCAGCGTCCCCCCGGGGGGACCGTCAATCCGGTAGTATCCGCGGGAGTCGGTCAGGTCCCCGTCCGGGCGGGGAGCGTCCACCGGCAGGGCCACCACATAGACGTTGGCAATCCCGACTCCGGTCACCCGATCATAAACCCGCCCGGTGATCGGCCCGGGCCGGGAGATCGGGGTGGGCGTGGGGGGTAGCGGGGTCCGGGTGGGCGAAGGGGACGGCGGCGGTGGCGGAGTGACCGTGGGAGAGGCCTCGGCCTGGTAGATACAGACATCGTCCAGGGCCAGGGTCCAGTCGGTGCCGTCATCCCTAAGGAAGGAAAACCACAATTCGGTGGTCAGATAATCCAGCGGATAGGGCCCAAGAACGGTCCCCGCCGACCAGGTATTGAAGAGACTGATCGCCGTGACTTCCGACCAGCCGTCGGGCGAGCCGAAATAATATTCGTCAATAAAGAGTGTGCAGCTGCCGGCCGAGCCCTGACCCTTCAACCAGAAGGTAAATTCGGAAGGACGGTAAATCGTATCGGTATAGAGGATCTGTTCCGAGCTGTCCAGCTTGACCGAAGGAGAGGCCACACCATAATACCCTGATTGCGTCCAGTTGTCGGTGATGTCAACGAAGGTCCAGCCGGCCGGAACCACCCAGTTCGGTTCCTTGAAATCGTCAAAGCCCTCGCAAATAACCGGTGGAGTCGGGCTCGCGGTAGGCGAGGTGTAGATATCCGGGGTCAGGGTGGGGGTGGGGGAGGCCGTGGGGGTCGGGGCCAGGCCGGTTACCAGGACATCGTCAAAGGCCAGGTCGCCGGTATCCTGATTGTAACTGAACCGGACCAGGGTGGCGGAAGGGTTGAAGAGGAGGCCGGAGATATCCGTACCCGTCAGGGGCAGGGGGACGATCTCGGTCATCCGGTTCCAATTAGGGAAATAGTATTCATCGACCAGGAGACTGCTCGATCCGGCGGTCCCCTGCCCCTTGATCCAGAAGGAGAGCTCCTGGGGATCGGCGAAGGAGGCGGTGGTGATATAATCACCGCTCGCATCCAGCTTGAGCGATGGAGAGGCCAGGCCATAATTCGTCGCCGTGGTATATATATCGCCGTCGGCGATGCCGTTGAAAGTCCAGCCGGCGGGCTTGGTCGGCCAGGCGTCGAAACCTTCGTTGATTAATGCTTGACCCCGCGCTCCCCCGGGATGAAGGAGAATGAGAGTCAAGCAAAGCGAGGTGACAGCCCAGAGGGCACGGCTGGTTGACCGGAGGTGCCTGGCAGATCCTGACATGGCCCTGCTCCTTTTTCTGAGTATCTGGAAATTAAAATTATGCCGGGGCGATTAAATCTGATTCAGACCATTTCCCTTTACCTGGATCGGCATAATCCCGAGAAGAAAATAGCCTAATCCCCCGTAATTAAAGCATACCACGGAGAGAGGGATTGTCACCAGATTTTTTTTACTAATTTCTGCCTTCAGTTCCCCTCATCCCGCAAAGTATCTTGTTTCCCTGACCCCGCGGCCAGGTCGACCAGTTCGATATCCCCCCGAGCGGCCAGAATCCCCCGGCAGAGGACCAGGCCCCCGGTCACGCCGGGGATGGCCATCACCGACTCCAGGGCGGTTTCCATTGTCGCCTCGGCGGCGTCAGGGACCCGATTTCCCAGTGCAGTAGCCGCTCCGTCAGCAATCAGTGAATCAACCGCCACCACCACCGCCACCGCCACCTTCCCCCAGCTTAAGGACCGGCCGAAGGAGCCCGAAGAGGCCGCCACCCCGGCCGGTAAGGAAGAAACGGGGACTTTAATTCCGACCCGGACCGGAAAAATTTCCCCGGACCCGGGCCAGACCAGGATCGTCCTCTCTCGGCGACGGTCCAGGTAGATATCGCCCCCGTTCTCGACGATTACCTCGCCGGAACGGGCGGAGAGTTCCCGCCCCACGAACCAGGCCAGGGCGCCGGCCACGGTCGCCATCGGCCCGACCCCGCAGGCCGCGGAGGCCCGGGACATCGCCCTGACTATTTCCGGAGCATCGCCCCGCTCCGGGATAGGTACCATACTCCTGCCCCACTCCGGATTCCGGTACAGATACTCCTCAATCTCGCCCCGACGCCGCCCGAGGACCGAACGGGCCTCCCGGGCAAGATCGCGGTCCGCCTGGACCAACAAATTGCTCTCTCGGAGCCGGACCCGGGCCGAAACCAGGTCCGGCGCGGTTACCAGGCAACGGTATTTCTCAACCTCGCTCACGAGAAATCATTATCATCGTCGCGGTAGGGGCGAGGCATGCCTCGCCCCTACTTTGTTTATTAGCGGGCCCGCCAGGGGGCGCCGCAGGAGGGGCAGGTCCCGGACCTGACGGATCCCTCCACCTGGAAGGTATGGCCGCAGCGCCAGCACTTCAGATCCTGGGAAACGGAGATCCGGGGCCCGGGGCCGCCGGGAGCGACAACTTGTTCCAGGGCCTGGCCGTAAACGGTAACCAGGTTTTTCAGGCTCGCAAAGGTCTTGGGCCCGATCCCGCGGACCGCCGTCAGGTCTTCCGTCCGCTTGAAACCGCCTTCTTTTTCCCGGTAGTCGATAATCCGGCGGGCAAGGACGGGGCCGATCCCGGGCAAGGTCTCCAGCTGCTCCTGGGTGGCGGTGTTGAGGTTGACCCGGTCGGGCGGGGGCGCCCGGTTGACCGGCACCGCGACCCGGCCGGCTGTGATCAGGTCCTGAATCTCCCGGTAGCGGGCGTCCCCGATCCCGAAGACCCGGGTTATTTTTTCAGGCTCTTGGAAGGGGCCGTTAGCTTCGCGGTCGATGATGATCCTCTTCGCCAGCGCGGGGCCGATCCCGGGAAGAGTCTGGAGTTCCTCGACCCCGGCGGTATTGATATCGACCGGGGGACCGGCCCGGAGAGAAGGGAGAATCGCCAGGAAAACAATGCCCGAAATCACCGGGGGGGAGAAGAACTTTTGACAGCATTGCAGGGATTTCCGCATAATTCTCACCCGCTCTCCGGGACCGGGACAGCCCGACTATTGAACCTCTCCCAGCCTCCGCAGTCCGCTCTCGGCCGACCGGTAGGAGGGATCGAGGCGGCGGGCCGCCTCCAGTTCCCGGCGGCTGGCCGTGAAGTCGCCGAGGAGAAAATGGATGGTCCCCCGACGGTAGTGAGCGGCGGCCAATCCCGGGTCAACCTCGAGGGCGGCGGTGAGCGACTCCAGGGCTCGCTCGAAGAGGTCCCGATGCCCGTAAGAAATGGCCAGTTCGTAATAGACTTCAGCCAACTCCAGGTGGGTGGCACCGACCGCCGGGTCGGCAGCCAGGGATTTCTCGTAAAAGTGGATCTTCCGGTAGGAAGCGCGGGGGGCCGACTGGGCGCGCTGGCGCCAGTACCGGCCTTCCTGGATGAATTGATCCCGCTCCAAGCCGGCCAGAGAGGTGTCGGTCAAAAGCCGGAGAAGGATGGTGAGGAGGACGACATTCGAGGAGAATAACCCCATCGCGGTTGGAGACGGATCCGTTTGGCCGGGCCCGTTACTTCTTTTCCTCGGCCTTCTCCAGGGCCGCGGAGAGGTAGCCGCCGGTCAGGGCGTCGATACTGGCGGTCACCCGGGCGATCTGGAGCTGGAGGTCGATCCGGGCGCGGACGTCCGACGGGGGAGAGTAGAGCATCTCGATCTGGGCCCGGCGGCGGTCGAAGAAATAGGTGTTAATCTCCTGGAGGACGTCCTGGCGGAGTTCGACCAGCCGGCGGGCTTCCGCGCTGATTCGGCGCTGGTCTTCATTATAGATAAAATCCCGCAGATCCCACTCCAGCCGGAGTCGCCAGCGGGTATCCCGTTCGGAACGATCCCGGACCTCCTTCAGGTATTCATCCCCGGTGGACCGGTCGTAACTCACCTCGCTCGACCAGCCGCTGTTGTCGGCGGTGGTCCACTGCTCGCGGAGCGTCCAGGCGGTATCGGTTGGGGGGATGGTATCGTGCTGCTCATACTGGTAGTTATAGTTGTCCTCCGTGGTATAGGCCTCCCCGTACTCGTAGCCGTAATCACGGGAATAACTGGTCTCCCACCGCTCCCGGAGGTATTTCTCGGTACTGTCTTCCCAGTCGTAGTCGTAGCGGATGTCGGGGAGGAATGCCCTCAGGGACGCCCCCTGTCGCCAGGCGGCGATCTTCTCCGGGTGGACCTCGGCGAACCGCATCGCCGCTTGCTGGATCTCCCGGTAGGTCGGCTCGTGGGCGAAGAGAGCTTCCATATCGGCCATATTCTCAATCACCGGCAGGGTGGAGGAATAACCCCCTCCGCTCCAGGAGAGGGTCACCGGCGCGGGGGATTTCTTTTTCCTGGCGCCGAGGTTGACCAGGACCAGGATAGTGAAGAGCACCACCACCGAGGGGCGGATGACATTCCTCAAGGACATATCGGCCTCCTTTGACTGCGAATTACGCGAATTTGCCATATTGATTAAGCGAATTATCCCCTGCCCAGGACCCCTCTCATCAGACACTGACTCTCTATTTCGCAGAAAATATTTTCCGATCAACGTCGGCAGTTCTGTTCCCGCTCCTTGATTGTCTGGGAGAAGTAACCCCCGGTCATTGCGTCGAGACTGGCATCCAGCTGCTGGATCCGCAAAAGCATTTCGACCCGGGAGAAGGGGTCGGCGGGCGGGTTGAGGATCATATCGATCCGGGCGGTCCTCCGGTCGAAGTAGTAGAGGCTGACCTGCTCAACCACGTCCTGGCGCAGTTCCACCAAGCGGCGGACCTCGCTGCTGATCCGGACCTGATCGATGTTGAAGAGGAAGTCGCCCAATTCCCACTCGAGCTGGATTCCCCAGGACTTCTCGTCATTATCTCGGATGGTGACGGTATCCTGGTATTCCTCTCCCTCCCCGTAACCGGTCGAATAGGACTCTTCCCAGGATTGCTGATGGTCATTGATCTCGTTGTCGCGGCGGAAGATTTCATAAGTCCCCGCGGTGTAGGCGGTTTGATACTGGATCCGCTCTTCGTAGGAGAAGCTCTCCGCCTCCTCCCAGCTCTCTTCAATATCCCGGGAGTAGCTGTACTCCTCCTCCTGTTCGTAATCCTCCCGTCTCCGGTCCCGGTTGTCGTAGTCCAGCTGGACCTCTGGGAAGAGGGCTCTCCAAGAAGCCCCGGCCCGCCAGGCAGCGATCTTCTCCGGGTGGACTTCCGCCCAGCGGGCGGCGGCCTGCTGGACCTCGACCCAGGTAGGCTCCATCCGGAAGTAAGGCTCGAGGTCCTCCAGGCAGGTTACCTGATCGGGGGGGATGAGCTCGGCCGTCTCGGCCTCCTCACCACTCAGCTCGGGAGCGATCCGGCAGAGTCGAAAGCGAGGCACACCCCCTTCCAAGCTTTCCAGAGTCAGGTTGAGGTCCTCGTTCCCGTCTCCGGTCAGATCGACCGCGGCGGTCTCCCCGACCTTGAGGGTAAGGATCCGCGGTTCCGACTGAATACTGACCGTGACCTCGCCCGTCTCCTCGTCGATCTTCTCGATGGAGATCCGGTGGCGTTCCTCTCCGTTCAGCGTGATCTCGCCGCAGGCGGCCAACGACTGCTCCGCCCCATCGGAGAGATCGAGCAGATCGGGAGCAGCGCTCCGAAAAGCCCGGCTGGAGGTGAGCAGCCAGACCGTGGCCGGATCGAGGGGGTCGAAGGCGAGAAAGCGGCTCCCGTTGAAATCGGTCCCGAAGGCGATCTTCCTCCAGAGCTGTCCGCCGTCGACGGTCCCGAAGACACCCTGGTCGCCGGCGACAATCGCCTGGTCGGGGTTGATCGGGGAGACAACCAGGTCACGGACCAGCACGGTGGGCGAGAGTCCCATCCCGGTGGCCGGATCCCAGCTCTCTCCGCCGTCCAGGCTCTTGTAGATCCCACTGGCCGTGCCGGCGTAGATCACCTCCGGCTGGGAGGAGGCGAACCTGATTGAGAGCACCCGGTTGGCCCCAGCCCCGGCCCGATTGAGCACCTGGTTCCACTCGCTCCCGCCGTCGGTGCTCTTGAATATTCCATAGCCGGCGGTTCCCGCCAGCACGATCCGGGAGTCAAAGGGATGCACGGCGATCCGGGTGATCACCATATTGGCGATCCGGCCGGGCGGACGGTCCCAAGTCTGGCCCCCGTCCAGGGTACGGGCCAGGCCGGAGAAGGTGCCGGCAAAGATCGCGTCCGGGTTGGAGGGATCGATCGCCAGGCAGAGGGCCGCCGACTGCGGGGGGTTGGGACCGGTATAAATCTTCTTCCAGGAGGAGCCGGTATCTTCGCTCCGGTAGACCCCGTCAAAGGCGGCCAGATAGACCTTTTCCGAGGCCGCCGGGTCGAAGGCCAGGTAGTTGACCCCGGTCACCTCGATCTCCACCACTTCCTCTTCCTCCTCCTCGACCGGAGATTGTTCCTCGGCCGCTTCAGGCTGGTCAAGACTCTCATCAACCAGCATCTCCACCGACTCTTCCGCCTCCTCCGCCTCTTCACCGGCCAGTTCCTGAGTCCGGGCGGCGGCGGCCAGCTGACTTTCCAGATCTGCGACCCGCCCGGCCGCTTCGGCCCGGGCGGCGGTGGCGGCGGTCATCTCCCCCTGCAGTTCGCTCCCCTTGTCGGCATGGGCCGAGAGGTAGGTGATCAGGTCATTCTGCCGGGCGGAGAAGGATTCCGGAACCGGCAGGCTTCTCTCCTCAAGCCATTCCGCCAGCTCGTTCTCGTCGTTGCTGGACTGGACACCGCCCTCGGTCAGGGGGTCGGGCTCCCAGAGGGCGGCGGCGGCCTCGGCCGCCGCCTGGCGTTGCTCGGCCGCCGCCAGGGTTTCCCGAGCGGTGGCAAGTTCGGATTCCAGGCTTCCCGCGCCCGCCTCCGCCGCGGCGGCGGCCTGGTCGTGTTTCCTTATCTCGGATTCGAGCTCTTCTATATCTTCGACCGGGGGT
Source organism: uncultured bacterium (assembly GCA_964587835.1). Taxonomy (GTDB): domain Bacteria; phylum Auribacterota; class Erginobacteria; order Erginobacterales; family Erginobacteraceae; genus Erginobacter. The sequence goes on along the minus strand of CAZPMN010000004.1, from coordinate 13,671 downwards.
GCCTCTCCGGTTCCCGGCCCGGAATCCTCCGGGGCAGGCGGGGGAGCCGGTGACTCTTCAGTCTCCTCAAACATATACAGGGTTTCGAGCACTTCGTCGCTGACCGATCCGGTAACCGAGTAAGATGAGGTCCGGAAACTCTCCCCGACGGCCCAGTTCTCTCCACCGTCCCTGGTAGCAATCACCGCCAGATCGCTTCCGATCAAGACCACCTTGGGATCGAGCGGATCGATGGCCAGGGCCCGCAGGTTGTCCTTGAGATTGAGGTACCTGCCTTCCCAATTAATGGGGATGGTCTGGGGAAAAGCAGCGGAAGAAATCACCAGCACACCCAACGAAAACAAGGCAGCGGCGGCGCAGACCCTGGCTCTGGTCATAAGAGGCCTCCTTAATGGATATTTGACAGAGTTTAACGGGATAAGCTATAGTAGACGAGAGAACCGGGGATGGTCAATAAAAAATGTAATTATTTCCTCCCTACCAGAATTTAACCGCTACCACCGTGATGAGCTTCTCCTGGCGCTACGCGATCGGATTGACGCTGATCCTCATCCTGGCCGGAGCACTTTTTTTCTCCTCGCTCCACTATCCCTTCGTCTGGGACGACACGGCGGTGGTCAGGGACAACCCGTTCATCCATTCCTCCACCCCGGCCGGAACCTACTTCACACCCCGCTACTGGGCGAATCTCGTCCCCGTATCCCGCAATGACTACCGGCCGCTCCAGATGTTAACCTTGGCCGGGCTCGCCCGGTTCGGCGGCCCGGAACCTTTTTATTTTCGGGGTTTCAACTTTGCCCTCCACCTCCTGACCGTCGTACTGGTATTTCTCCTCGGCCGGCGCCTGGGGGTTGGTCCGGAAGTCTCCCTGCTGGCGGCGGCCCTCTTTGCCTTCCACCCGATCCACGTGGAAACGATCATCGGCGCCCGGAATCTGGCGGAACAGATGGCCACCGTCCTGCTCTTCGCCGCGCTTCTCTGTTTTCTGCGCCGGAAAACCGCCGGACGGGTCGCGGCCTTCTTCCTCTTCGCCGCCGCCCTTCTCTACAAGGAGAACGCCCTGGTCTTCCCCCCCCTGCTGCTGATCCTCTCCGCAGACGGGCGCCGAAAAGAGCAAAGTTTCCGGTCCGTTCTGATTCCAACCCTGCCCTTCTGGCTCCTGGCCGCGGTGGGGGGAATCGGCAAGCTGATCCTCTCTTCCGGTTCGTCCTTCTCCGCCCCCCAACCCCTCCCCCACCTGGCGGCGGGGGCCTCCCGACTTTTGGTTATCAGCTTAAGGCTGTTGACCTTTCCCTTTCCGCTCCGGGTACTCTATCACTTTCCCCGGCCGGAGAGCTGGTCCGAGCCGGCGTGGTTCTTCTCTCTGGCGGCGGTCATTCTCTTGGCCGGGGCGCTGGTGGCGGCAAGAAAAAGCCCCTTACTCTTTTCTCTGGGCTTGTGCCTGACCATCAGCCTCCTCCCGTCCATCTACCGGCTGCATTCCCCGGGGCGGATCGTGGCCGAGCAAAGGCTCTATCTTCCCTCCTTCTTCTTCCTTTTAATCACGGCAATCCTAATCGGAAGAATCGGGACCAAGAGCGGCCGGGGGGAGACGGCGGTCTGGCTGACCGGCTGGTTGCTCTGCCTGCCCCTCTTGGTTCTGACCGGCGATTACCTACGCGACTGGAATAACGAATTGCGGCTCTGGAACCGCGTTACCTCGCTTTCGCCCCGGGCGGCGATCGCCTTCAATAATCTGGGGAACGCGCTTTCCCGGTCCGGTGACGCCGCAGGAGCTCAACAGGCCTGGGAAAAGGCCCGTCGGCTTGCCCCCCGCCTTCCCGAATCCCACACCAATCTCGGCATCCTTCGGGGGAGGGAAAGGTCCTGGGAGGAAGCGGTCGGACATTTCCAGGACGCGCTGGCCATTCAGCCCTCGCACCATCCGGCGGCCCTTTACCTGGCCCAGACCTACCGGAAACTGCGGCGGGAGGAGGAAGCGGTGGTGCTGCTGCGCGGAATTCTCGAGGAGAATCCCGATCAAGCTCCCGCCGCCAACGAACTGGCGATCATCCTGGAGCGGCGGGGGCAGTTCTCGGAAGCAGAACAGCTCTACCGACAGGCAGCGGGGGCCAATCCCGGGTACGCCGCCCCCTTGAGGAATCTGGCGGAACTCTACCAATCGCGGGGGGAATTCGAGATGGCCCTGGCTACCGCTCGGGCGGCGCTGGCCAAAAGGCCCGATCAACCCCGGGGATACGTTGTCCTGGCCAAGATTCATATCGCCCGGGGAGAGCTGGACCAAGCCCGCGAGGTTCTGACCGAGGCCGCCCGCCGCTACCCGAGAGACTGGAGGATCAAGAGCCGGTTGCTCGCCCTGGATACCGCCCGCCCGGAGTAAGCGGCCGGCGGATTATTCCCCCGAGCTCTCCACCGAAGACTGGACATCGGAGATCCCGGATTCCAGATTCCCGATATCTCCGGTATCGTCCTTGATATCCTGGACGATGTCGAGGATGTCCCGAAGCAAATCAAGTGCGCTGTTGATATCGGAGAGCTCGGTCGCCAGGTCGTCCACCGCCTGGAGGGTCTCGTTATCGCTGGCCAGACTGTCGACCTGATCGTAGATATCATCTGTCCGGTCCCGGATATCTTCCACGTCCTGGGCGATATCGGGAATATTTTCCGTGTCAGCGCTGATATCGGAGACCCGGTCGCCGAGTTGCGAGTTCTCTTCGGAGTTCTTTTCCATCCGGGAGAGGGAAGCCTTGAGCTCGGCGTTGTCCTGGATCACCTGGGCCAGGCTCTGGACGATCATCTGCTGCAGCCGGAGGACCGCTTCGCCATCCGGAGGGCCCTTTTCGGGGGGAGGCGACCCGGAGTTGAACTCGATCTTGAAGAGGGCCCGGTTCTCGATCAGGTTGACGCCGAGCGGGCTCTCCTCGATCTCGTAATCGACTTCAGGCCGGACCTCCAGGGACGTCCGTTCGGCGGCGGTCCGGCGGAAGAGAGCCAGGGCCCGAGCCATCTTCTCCCGGGCCGGTTCTTCCTGGCCGGCGGCCCGCAGCCGGTAAGCTTCCAGCATCAGGCTATAACCCTGGTCCCAGGAGTCCTCGGTCTGGGAGTAGAGCCGGGGGCCGGGAATCAGAAAGAGGAGGATTCCACTCAACAGGGCAGTCATTCTCATCAGTTGGTCCATTTTGAACTGAAGTTCCTCAGGGGAATTTTTCCGGCTCGCCGCGGATGGTTATTCTTTCAGCTCGGCATCCTTCCGGATGCGAGCCTTCTCCGAAGACTTGAGGTAGATCTGCCGGAGCAGGGCGTGGATTGATTTGCACTCTTTCCGGTGCTGGGCCGGCTTATTCAGGGTCTTGTAGGCGAGGGCGATCACGGTGTGGGCCCGGATTCTCTCCCGGACATAAATCGGCCGGATCCTTTCCAGGGCCAGGCGGCAGATGGAGATGGCCCCTTCCGGATCCCGGTTCTTGAGATGGATCTCCCCCAGTCCGATCTGGGCGCGGGTGTTGTGAGGGAAGAGTTCCAGAACCCGATGAAAGACCCGGGAGGCTTCCTCCAGTTTCTTGCTCTTGAGCAGACTCTCTGCCAGCTTGATCATTGATTCATAGGTATCCTTGCCGAGCAAGGCGTCAGCCTGGCGGCGGTGAAGCTCCGCCCCCTCTTCATCGCCCTTCTCCACCAGCGAGCGGGAGATGATCCGGTGGGCCAGAATCTGTTCCCAGACAAAGTAAAAAGTCGTCTTGGCCAGCCCGGTTTGACAGTATTCGATGGCTTTATCCAGCTCACCCCGTTTAAAAGCGATCCAGCCGCGGCAGACGGCGACCCGGGCGTTGTCGGGAGACTTTCGCTCGATCGCTTCCAGATAACCGAGAGCTTCCTCCAGATCCCGGGACTGGATCTTCAGTTCCGCCAGGTGGATCAAACCCTGAAAGGAGTCGGGCTTGATCTTCAGCACTTCGTTGAATTCGTATTCGGCCAAACGGAGATTGCCCAATTCCTTGAGGGCAATCCCCAGCCAAGTCCGGGTGGCGACCGAGTTGGGGCGGAAGGCGACCGCGCTCTCGAAGCTCTGCACCGCGCCGAGAAAATCGCCCCGCCGGAGGGCGAGCTTCCCCAGTTCCAGGCAGCGCTCGTAGGACTCGCCGAAGTCTTTGATTGCCTCCTGGAGAACGGAGACCGCCCGGTCAAGGTCGCCCTCCACGGCACAGATGTGATAGAGCCGCTGGGCGGCTCTCTCCCGGATTGGGTTGTGCGAGGGGATATCCCGGTAGAGCGCGATCGCCCGGTCAAAATGGAGAGAACGCCGGTAGATTTTATCCAGCCGGAGGTAAGGCTGGAACCGGTCGGGAAACCGGCGGATCAGCCGCTGGTAGATTCGGATCGCCGCAATCTCGTTGCCGGAATTCTCGTAAGCCATTGCCAGCTTGAGGAGGAAGCGGTAGGAGTGGGGATGTTTCCTGACCGCATAACGGTAGAAAAGCGCCGCCTCCTCGAACTGCCCGTCCCGGGTCAGCCAGCGACCCAACCGAAAGAGGTTAGTCTGGTACCGCGGATAGGCAATGATCTCCTTCCAGAGTCGCCGCTTCTCCGGTTTGACCAGCCGGGCGGAGAGGGATTTGACCTCGGGTTCAAATTTTAAGCTTGCTTTAGCCATTTCCGCGGTTCCCCTATCGCAATAGACTATTCTACCATCCGATCTCGAAAGCGGAAAACTCTTTTCCGTAATCTTCCCAACAAACCGAGAGGTCATCCACACGGGCGGAGGCCGGACCGCGTCCGGCCCAGCGGAGAAAACTTCGCAGCGCCTCCTCCTCCCCCTCGGCCACAATCTCCACCCGACCGTCAGGGAGGTTCCTGGCCCATCCGGTCAATTCAAGGTTTTGGGCCTGTCGGCGGGCGGCGGCCCGGAAACAGACCCCCTGGACTCTCCCGGAAATCAGAAGATGCAGCCTTTTCATAACTCGGGAAACCTCAACCCGCCCGGCCATAAATTCAACCCCCCCCGCTATGCCGGCCCCAGAATTCCTCCAGGGGGTACTTCCGGCGGTTGAGCTTGAGTTTCTCCGCGATCGCCCGGCTGAGATCAATGTTCAGGCAACGGCAGAGGCTGAGGATGTAGATGGCGATATCCGCCACTTCCTGGATTACTTCCTCGTACTTCTCCGGATCCCGGGTCAGCAACCTCGCTTCGGAGACCGTGGACCACTGAAAGTGCTCCATCAGTTCGGCGGCCTCAATGGCGATCGACATACTCAGGTTCTTGGGGGAATGGAACTGCTCCCAGTCCCGCTCCGAGACGAACCGGTTGACCTCTTCCTTGAGCGCGGATACGGGACAGTCCCGGTCCGAGAGGACGGCCGTGCCGGCCGGGGAATCGGACCGGACGGAGCTAACCGGGCGGGAGTAGAGACTGCGGATCCGTTCGATAATCGGGTAATCGGCGGCGGCGAATTCGTAACGATCGAGTTCTTCCACCTGAACCCAGCGGAAATCCGAGACGTCCCGAACCGCCGGCTCTCCCTTCAGGTGGGAGCAGGAGTAAGCCAGCATCAGGACGTGATCGACATCGTCCGAACCCTTCCGGTAATTGTGGGAACTGACACAAAAGATCTCCCCGACTTCGATCTCGAAGTCGAGTTCCTCCCGGATCTCCCGCTTCAGGGCCCGGGGCGGATCCTCCGAAAACTCGATCTTGCCTCCGGGGAACTCCCACTTCAGAGGTTCCAGCCGGGAGTCGGCCTTCCGGCGGGCGATCAAAAGTTCGCAGCCCCGCCAGATGATCCCACAGGCAACCAGGATAATCCGGGCCCGCAGGGCTTTCTTGTCGTCCGGCGCGCTCATCAAATCGAGTATATAGCACCGCTCCGGCGGAAGTTCAAGCAAGTTATTTCCCGTCCCTTCCGGATCTTTTCGGCTTGACCGGGCAGCGGGCGGGTTACTATCTTTCCCTGATGGCGCGTCGGTCCGTCGGCGCCAACTGTTCCGCCGGACCGAAGAAATCAAACCGGCGGACCGCGGAGTCTGCCTCGATTGCTGATGGCCAGTCAAGTCCGAACAAGAAACTCGGGCCTGGCGGGATTCTTCGGATTCCGCCGGAACAATACCAACCTGCAGACCGAAGTCGGGGCCGGGGTCACCACCTTCCTCACCCTGGCCTACATCGTCTTTGTCCAGCCGGCGATTCTTTCCGGAAGGATGTTCGGAATCGAAACCGGGATGGACTTCGGGGCGGTGATGGTGGCCACCTGCCTGGCCGGGGCGGTGGCCACCCTGATTATGGGGCTATGGGCCAATTACCCGATCGCCCAAGCCCCGGGGATGGGAGAAAATTTCTTCTTTGTCTTCTCCGTCCTCCCGGCGGCGGGAGCCGTGATCGCGGCCCGGGGATGGACGGATACCACTCCCTGGCAGGTATCCCTGGGAGTGGTCTTTATCGCCGGGGTTATCTTCCTCCTCCTCTCCTTGCTCCAGGTCCGGCGGGCCCTGATCGACTCGGTCAGCCCCAGTCTGAAGAACGGGATCGCGGTCGGGATCGGGATCTTCATCGCCTTCATCGGTCTCCAGAACGCCCGCCTGGTGGTCGCCAGTTCCGGAACGCTGGTAAAATTATCCGATGATCTCCTCACCGCCGATATCCTGGTCTTCGGAATCGGGCTTCTGGTGATGGCCTCGCTCTCCGCCCGGAAGGTCAAGGGAGCCATCCTGATCGGGATCGGTGCCGCCCTGCTCCTGGCCCTGGCGCTGGGCAAGGTCAGGTATTCCGGTTTCATCTCCGCCCCCCCCTCCCTCTCCCCCACCCTGCTGAAGATGGACATCTTCCACGCCCTGGTCTTCCGACTCTGGCCCTACATCATCATCTTCCTCTTCATGGACATCTTCGACACGATGGGGACCCTGATCGGGGTCGCCGAACAGGCCGGGTTGATCCGGGAGAACCGGCTCCCCCGGGCGGGCCGGGCACTGCTCTCCGACGCCGTGGGCACGGTGGTCGGGGCGGCGGCGGGGACCAGTACGGTCACCTCGTTCATCGAAAGCTCGGCCGGGGTCGCCCACGGGGGGAGAACCGGATTCACCGCCGTGGTGGCGGCGGCGGGTTTCATCTTCGCCCTTTTCTTCAGCCCCCTGGTGGCGATGGTGGCTGATTACCCGCCGATCACCGCCCCCGCCCTGGTGGTGGTGGGGGCGATGATGATTCGGAACGTAATCAAGATCGACTGGGCCGACTTCACGGAGTCTTTCCCGGCCTTCCTGGTCATCATCGGGATCCCTCTATCCTACAGTATCGCCGACGGGATCGCCTGGAGTTTTATCGCTTACCCCCTGATCAAGCTCTTCTCCGGACGGAGCAGGGAGGTCAGTTGGATCACCTACCTGGTGGGCGGCCTCTTCCTATTCCGCTACCTCCTCCCCTATCTCGAACGCCTGGGGGTATAGAAGGGATAACGGGAAGATTTTAGACAGGATAACAGGATTGACGGGATAGTTGAATATCCCGGTCCAAATCGAGGCCCGGTGAAAAAGTCTTCGGGAATTGACTCGGGAAACCTAAAGGTTGAAACCAATTCGACAGACCTCCGGAATATCTTTTCTCAACAAACCTGCAGATCCTGTTATCCCGTCAAAAATAATTCATCTCTTCCGGAATTTGCGGACCCGGGCCAGGTCGCGATCGGTCTCGCGCCGGCGGATCGTCTCCCGCTTGTCGTAGGTCTTCTTCCCCCTGCCGGTCCCGAGTTCCACCTTGACCAACCCTCCCTTGAGGTAGACCCGGAGGGGTACCAGGGTCAGACCTTTGATAGCGACCGACGTCGCCAGGCGTTTGATTTCCCGGCGGTGGAGAAGGAGCTTCCGGGGGCGGCGGGGATCGGGGCTGAACGGGGAACCCGGATCGAAGGGGTTGATGTTGAGGCCCTGGAGCCAGACCTCATTTCCCTGGATGGAGGCATAGCTGCCGGCTAAAGATCCGCCCCCCGCCCGCAAGGACTTGACCTCCGCCCCCTTGAGCGCTATCCCGGCCTCGATGGTGTCGAGGATATGGTAATCCCGCCGGGCCTTCCGGTTGGTGACCAGAACCTTCAAGCGTGCCGGTCAGTCCTATTCCCCGCCCGTCTCCACCCGGCTTGCTTCCAGCAGGTAGATATCGAGCTTGTGGGTATTGGCGAACCTGCCCCGCTCGACCTTGGCCTTGGCCTGACGGACCGTACCCCGGACCGTGATCGTCTGACCGTTGTGGAGACCGCTGACCAGCTTCTCGTTCTCCGAGGTCCGCCGAAGGAAACACCACATCCCGGCTTCCCGCAACCCGAAAGCGATATATTTGTCGAGGGTATAACCGGACGCCGTCAGGGCCGGCGGGATACCGGAGCGCCGGTCAAAATAGGAGTCCCGAACCACGATCGAGGCATTGCGGAACCGGACCGGGCTGACCTTCAGGTCGTTCGGTTCCACCTCCCGCTGGGCCAGTGCCGGAAGACTCAAGACCCCGAGCAGTAACCCGATAAAAACCGCCGCTAATGCTTTCTTCATAATCTCCTCCTTGCCGGTTTGACGTCCCGCGTTAAAAGTAGCACTAACCGATCCGGCCGGCAATCACATTATCGCCGGGGGCTGGGGGGCGGTGGAAGCAACAGAAATTAGGAGTGGAATTAATCCTCCGGATATATTAGCTTCCCGACCGGAATAGCTCCGGTTACGGGCCGGCCGCCGCCAGCTAAAAAGGATGGCAATTAAATATGGAACAGATTTCCGACAAAACCGCCGCACCCTCCGATTTCATCCGGGAGATCGTGGCCCGGGACCGGGCCACGGGAAAGAATGGCGGGCGAGTGGTGACCCGCTTCCCCCCGGAGCCGAACGGATATCTTCACATCGGCCACGCCAAGTCGATCTGCCTCAACTTCGGGATCGCCCGGGAGAATCCGGGCGGGGTCTGCCACCTGAGGTTCGACGACACCAACCCGGCCAAGGAGGAGGAGGAGTACGTCCGCTCGATCCTCGAGGACGTCCGCTGGCTCGGCTTCGACCCCGGAGAGCATATCTACTATGCTTCGGACTATTTCGAGCAGCTTTACGATTATGCTGTGAAGCTGATTCAGAAAGGGCGGGCCTATGTCTGCAGCCTGAGCCGTGAGGAGATCCGGGACCACCGGGGAACCCTGACCGAACCGGGGCGGGAGAGCCCCTATCGGGAACGGGCGGTCGAGGAAAACCTCGACCTCTTCCGGCGGATGCGGGAGGGGGAGTTCGCCGACGGGACTCAGGTTCTGCGGGCGAAGATCGATATGGCCTCCCCCAACCTCAACCTCCGGGACCCGACCATCTACCGGATCCGGCGGCAGAGCCACCACCGGACCGGCGACCGGTGGTGCATCTACCCGATGTACGACTTCGCCCACTGCCTTTCCGACGCCATCGAGGGGATCACCCACTCGATCTGCACCCTGGAGTTCGAGAACAACCGTCCGCTCTACAACTGGTTTCTCGAACAGCTGGCCATCCCGGATCCTCCCCGGCAGATCGAGTTCGCCCGGCTCAACCTCAGCCACACCGTCCTCTCCAAGCGCAAGCTCCTGGACCTGGTGGAGAAAGGGATTGTGGTCGGATGGGACGACCCCCGGATGCCGACCCTGGCCGGACTGCGGCGGCGAGGCTACACCCCGGAGACGATCCGCGGCTTCTGCGAGACGATCGGGGTAGCCAAGCGCGACAGCGTGGTCGACCTGGCGCTGCTCGAGCACTGCCTGCGCGACGACCTCAACCGGCGATCCCGGCGGATGATGGCGGTCCTGAAACCGCTGCGAGTGGTGATCGAGAACTACCCGGAGGGAGAGGAAGAGTATCTGGAGGCGGTGAACAACCCCGAAGACCCGGCGGCGGGGACCAGGCCGGTTCCCTTCTCCCGGATCATCTACATCGAGCAGGATGACTTCCGGCTGGATCCGCCGAAGAAGTTCTTCCGTTTAGCCCCGGGGCGGGAGGTCAGGCTCAAGCACGCTTACTTCATCAAGTGCCGGGAGGCGATCACCGACCCGGATTCGGGAGAGGTGGTCGAGCTGCGCTGCAGCTATGACCCGGCCACCAAGAGCGGTTCCGCCGGCGACGGCCGCAAGGTCAAGGGGACCCTCCACTGGGTCTCCGCCCGGCACTCAGTCGCCGCCGAGGTCCGCCTCTACGACACCCTCTTTAGCGACCCCGCCCCGGGGAGCGGGGGGTGCGAGATGGAGAACAGCCTTAACCCCGGCTCCCTGGAGATTCTTTCCGGCTGCCCGGTGGAGCCGGCGCTGGCAGAGGCGCAACCCGGGGACCGGCTCCAATTTCTCCGGGTCGGCTATTTCACCCCCGACCCGGAATCCCGTCCCGAACGTCCGGTCTTCAACCGGACCGTGCCGCTGAGGGATACCTGGGCGAAGATCGAGAGTAGGCAGTAGGGAGTGGACAGTGGGCAGTGGAAACCGGGCGCTATGCGCTTTGCTCTCTGCGCTCCTCGTCCTTTACCTCTTCCCAGAGGCGGTCCATCTCTTTGAGAGTCAGTTCCTTTAGTTCTCTCCCCTCCCCTCTCGCCCGCTTCTCCATCCTTTGGAAGCGGCGGACCCAGCGGTTGATCATCCTCTGGAGGGTCGTCTCGGCGTCGAGACCGAGCTGACGGGTCAGGTTGACCACCGAGAAGAGGAGGTCTCCCATCTCCTCCTCCCGGCGCTGCCGGTCCCCGGAAGCAATCTCCGCCTCGACGCCGGCGGCGATCTCGGTCAGGGTGATCGACTTCTCCGCCGCCGCCGCCCGGCAGACCATCAGGACGTGAAAGAGGAGATCCCCGAGTTCCTCGGCCAGGTTCTCCCCGTCGAGCGAATTGATCGCCGCCAGGACTTCGCAGGTTTCATCGAGCAGGTAGGGCTGGAGAGTCTCCAGGGTCTGGGCCCGATCCCAGGGGCAGCCATCCTCCCCCCGCAAGCGGTCGATCAGTTCCAGCAGACGGCGGACGGGCAAAGCTTCTTCCTTCATCGCGGATTCCTTTCTGGTAACAATTCTTGAGCTCCGACGGCGGAGGGATGTGATATGATCTGCCAAGTCCCCCAACGCCGGGAACAAATCAGGGAGCAGCCTGGCGATTATGCGAAGAATGCGGCTAAAGTTCAATCGCTTCCTCTTCCCCCTCCTATTATTCCCGGCCCTGGGATCGACCCACCTCGGCTGCGGCCGGGACGGAGATACGCCATCGACCGTCGACCGGATGGACCTCCACCGCGGGGCCTTTCCCGAACATCAGTACAACGACTTCCCCGCCCGGCCCGAGGCCGAGCGGGTGATCGGAGCCGGGGGGGCGGTCAAACTGACCTTTTACGGCGCGACCCGGATCGTAGGCGGATCCTGCATCCTCCTCGAATACCGGGGGAGAAAGATCCTGATCGACGCCGGGATTTTTTATATGCCCAACCTGGCCCCGCTCGATCTCCGCTTCGAGTTCGATCCTTCCGAGATCGAATACGTCATCCTGACCCACGCCCATGGCGACCACAACGCCCGGCTCCCCCTCCTCTACCGTCGCGGATACCGGGGGAAGATATACGCCACGCCGCCGACCAGAGATATCAGCGACATTATGCTCCAGATGGGGGTGGGGATGTCCGCCCGCCGGTACCGGGTTGATTTCCGCAACCGGACCGTTCATAGCCGGGACTGCGGCAATGTCCAAAACCTGGCCGAGGACGAATTCCTCGACGTCACCGACCCCCAGACCTGGGGCGGCAACCTCAACTATCATTCCTGCCGGTCCTGCGCGGATATGGTCGTCCGGGAGAAGGCGGCCTTGAGCGAGGAGATCGCGGAGTGGTTCCAGGCCGTCCAGCCCGGCGAACTGGTGAAACTCACAGATGAGATCGGTTTCCGGCTCCATAACGCCGGACACATTTTAGGCAGTTCCCAGGTCGAACTGATCCTGGGCCGGGGCGACGAGGCAATTACCATCCTCTTCGCCGGGGATTACGGCAACCGGATCTCCCCCCTGATCCGTCCGCCGGACCAGGTAACCCGCGCCGATTACCTGATCACCGAGGCCACCTATGGATCGGTCCGGAAGGAGTTCCGCCAACCTTTCTTCGCCGACTTCATCAACGCCGTCGTCGCCGCCGTCCAGCGGGGGGAGCGGGTGATCATCCCCTCCTTTGTCCTGAGCAAAACCCAGAAGATCATCACCGTCCTGGCCGAGGAGTGCTACCTGGGCCGGATCCCGAAAAACTGCCCGATTATCGTCACCTCGCCCACCGCCAGAGCTCTCAACGAAGTGTACAACAAGTATCTCCAGAGTGAGCCGGAGGAGTATTTCTCCAAGCATGCCCAGCGTCGGCAGAGGTGGCGCAACCCTTTCATCAACAAACGGTTCTTCTACGGTTCCTTGAACGCCTACCGGGCCAAGTTCGGAGAGTTTCCCACCCCGGCCGTCTTTTTGGTCTCCTCGGGGATGATGGACTTCGCCGGTTCCCTGGAGCTGGCCGAACAATACCTGGGCGACCGCCGTTCGAACTTTTTCATCCCCGGCTGGCAGAGCTATGAATCGGTCGGCCGGGCGGCGCTGGACCTGACGGAGGTGGTGATCAAGGGCAAGGTGATCCCGGTCCTGGCCCAGGTAAAGAAATTCGGCCAGTTCTCCTCCCACGGCGATCTGACGATGCTTCTGGAGAACATCGGCCGGATGGAGGGACTGAAAGGGGTGGTGGTCCAACACGGCGAGGCGGAGTCGACGGTCAACCTGGCCTACCTGGTAGAACGGGATTACGGTTACCGGGTCTTCGTCCCCGCCTTCCTCGACACCCTCTGGCTGGACCGGGAATCTTTCCTCAAGACGGAACACGACTATTCCCCCGAGGCCCAGCGGCTCCGCCAGCTCGACCCCACCCTCGAACTCCCCCGGCCCACCCTCAAACCGCAGTTCCGGGTGGCCTATAAGAACCTGGCCCAGGCGGAGGAAGCCTTGCGGAGAAATAACCCGGGCCTGGCCCTCAGATACGCCGCCGCCGCCGTCCGGCGCTACCCGGCCCTGGCCGACGGCCATTACCTGATGGGGAAGATTTACGAGGAGAAGGGTATAACTGACCTGATGCTGGCAAGCTATGCGCAGGCTGCGGAAAACAACCCCTACGATGGGAGATTCCACCTCGGCCTGGCCCGGGGCCACCTGGCCCGGGGAGAGACTGACCGGGCCATCGGGCGGCTGCGGACCGGGCTCTATTACCGCCCCGACGACGTCGAAGCCCTGGCCCTTCTGGGCGAACTTTACTGCAGAGGCGGGCAGGCGATGTCCGGCCTGGAACTCCTGAAAGCCGCCAACTCGATCGATCCCTACAATGAACCGGTCAGCGAGAAACTGGAAGATAACGTCCGGCCGCCGGAAGGGCGGAAAGTTTCTTACGTGGCCAGTCGGAAGAGTAATGTCTTCCATTACGGCTGGTGTCCCCTGGCCGACGGAATCCGGGAAGAAAACCTGGTCCGTCTGAAGAACCGGGCGGCCGCGCTCCGGAAGGGTTACCGGCCCTGTCTCCAGTGTAATCCTTAGTAATCAGTAAGCGGTAAGCAGTAAGCAGTAAGCGGTGAAACGGCCAGGCACCGGCCACTGCTCACCGTTTACTGGCCACATGACAGAGCCTCTTGGTCACTTAAGTGACAGAGCCTCTTGGTCACTCG